>NZ_JBSRZD010000010.1:0-143597 GCF_054057295.1 Pedobacter sp. UYP24 | reverse complement strand
GTAGGGATGCGGTATCTGAGGCCATAAAAGGTGAGTCGATAAAAACCGCAAAGCTAAATTTTTAATCCCTGCTCCACAACATTTGGCATTGATCCCTTAAAATGCAACAAATGCAGTTTTTGTGTTCGATAACCATAAGGTCAACCCTATGGGATAAATGAGAATTAGGCAACAAAAAGTTTCATTATAGACAAAAAATAAAGTTTTTAAGTGTTCGATGTCATCGCTCCTTTTCATCAAAAATATATTCTTCTACTACCAATTTGGCTATCTTATCCATAAATTCTAATATCTCCCAAACTTGGTCCCGATTAAAAATTAGACCATTACATTTGAATATTTCAAATGCCTCATCTATTGAAATAATGTTTTTGAAGTCTTTTGTTTTGCTCATAAATAATATAATCAATGTCGTCGTAGTCATCCTGCTCAAATCCCTTAGGGAATAATTGACTCCTAAATGGATTTCATAAAACTTTGGTGAGCAATATCAATATTACCCTAGTTATGGGTTTAATTTATTTTAAAACAACCCTAATTTTGGGTTTGATTTTGATGAAAATTACCCTAATTTTGTGAATGTTTAATCGAAAAATATTAGCTGAACTTAATAAATGGTCTAAAAAGAGCAATAGAAAGCCATTGGTTTTACGTGGCGCTAGACAGGTTGGCAAAACGACTGTGGTTAATCAGTTTGCCGAAAAATTTGAGCAATATATTTATCTAAACCTTGAAATTGAATCAGATAGGAAGCCTTTCGATACTTATACTACCATTGACACGCTTATACAATCGTTATTCTTATTGCGTAATTTGAAGTATGCCAACAGAAAGAATACCTTAATTTTTATTGATGAGATTCAAGAGGTTCCGGGAGCGTTTAACATGCTTCGCTATTTTTATGAAGAGTTCCCCGAAATAAGGGTAATAGCAGCAGGCTCGTTACTAGAAACTATTTTTAACAGAGGGATGAGTTTCCCTGTTGGTAGAGTTGAATTTTTAGTGCTCAGACCTGTATCTTTCTATGAGTTTCTAGGTGCCATTGGTGAGGTTGCAGCTTTAGAACAATTGGAATACTTACCTGTAAAAGATTTTGCGCATAATCGGTTAATGGAGTTATTTCATACTTATGCTATAATTGGCGGTATGCCTGAAATAATTAACGAATACGCTACAAATAAAGACTTAACTGCACTTGGCCCTATTTACGAACTGCTAATTGCATCGTACATAGATGATGTTGAAAAGTATGCACGAAACGATTCATTGCTTCGCGTTATTCAACATTGCATAAGGGTTAGCTTTGCTGAAGCGGGTAAAAGGATAAAATTCCAAAACTTTGGTCGGTCTAATTATAACTCTAAGGAAGCGGCAGAAGCATTAAGAACATTGGAAAAGACTTTTTTATTATCCTTAATCCATCCTACAGTAAGCACCACATTGCCATTAATGCCGGATTATAAAAAATCACCAAGGTTACAAATTTTGGATACCGGAATGATGAATTATTTTTTAGGTGTACAGGGAGAGCTATTGGGCACAGCCGATTTAAGCAGTATGTATCAGGGGACTATTATTGAGCACCTTACTGGTCAGGAAATTCTTGCTGAAAGGTTTAATATATTGAGTAGTCTAAATTTTTGGGTAAGAGAAAAGAATAGTTCTACCGCAGAAGTGGATTATGTTTATCCTTTTGAAGGTAAGTTGATTCCTATTGAGGTGAAATCGGGTAAAGAAGGCACATTGAAATCGCTGCATTTGTTTATGGATGAGGCCAATCATGCTTTTGCTGTACGGGTGTATGGTGGCAAACTGATGGTAACCGATGTAACAACAGCCGCTGGTAAAAATTATAAACTATTGAACTTGCCTTATTATCTAATTTCTCAGCTTGATGCTTACCTAAATCTCTTTACAAAAAATAAACCAGTTACAACAACATTACCATTTTGATAAGTCACATGATAATAGCATTAAAATAAAGTATCAATATACCCTAGTAGAGATTTCTGAAAATTCTCTACTAGAGAACTTTCCTTACTCGCTATCCAATTCATCAGCCAAATTAATAATACGTTTCAAATCTGACACAAAGGTGTTCGAGAAAATATCAGTAAGGTTCACAAGATTTCATAAACATAAAGCCTCTGATTGTTAGATCAGAGGCTTTATGTTATTATAAATCAAATCTATCCAGATCCATCACTTTACTCCATGCAGCTATAAAGTCCTTCACAAACTTGTCCTTGGCATCTGCACTTGCATAAACTTCAGCCACAGCTCTTAGTTCCGAATTTGAACCAAACACAAGGTCTGCGCGACTACCTGTCCATTTTACCTTACCTGTAGTACGGTCGCTCCCTTCATAAAGCTCCCTGTCGGGAGATACTGCTTTCCATGCCGTACGCATATCCAGCAGGTTTACAAAGAAATCATTGGTCAGCAAGCCTGGACGTGAAGTAAAAACACCATGATCAGATCCATCAAAATTTATGTTCAATGCACGCAAGCCACCAATCAACACAGTCATTTCAGGGCTTGTCAGCGTTAGCAATTGTGCTTTATCGATCAACAACTCCTCAGTGGAAACAGGGATTTTCGATTTGCGGTAGTTGCGGAAACCATCAGCTAAGGGCTCAAGAAAGCCCATAGATTCCACATCCGTTTGCTCCTGTGAGGCATCCATACGACCCGGAGTAAAGGGAACGCTGATGGTATGCCCTCCATCTGCAGCTGCCTTTTCAACCCCTGCACATCCTGCGAGTACGATCAAATCTGCCAGCGAGACTTTTTTACCACCTGCTTGCCCGGTATTAAAATCCTGCTGAATGCCTTCCAGTACACCCAGCACTTTTTGCAATTGTGAAGGGTCGTTCACCTGCCAGTACCTTTGCGGGGCCAGACGTATACGGGCACCATTGGCACCACCCCGTTTATCTGAACCACGAAACGTAGAAGCGGAAGACCAGGCAGTAAAAACCAGTTTAGATACACTGAGTCCAGATGCCAGGATTTTAGATTTCAAGCTTTCTATGTCCTGCTCATTTATCAGTACATGATCCACCGCAGGTATAGGATCTTGCCAGATCAATTCCTCTTGCGGCACATCCGGCCCCAGGTAACGCGCTTTCGGACCCATATCGCGATGTGTCAGCTTAAACCAGGCACGAGCAAAGGCATCTGCAAATTCATCAGGGTTTTCTAAAAAGCGACGGGATATCTTTTCATACGCAGGATCCATTCTCAAAGCAATGTCTGAAGTAAGCATCGTAGGAAAATGTTGCTTTGTGCTGTCATGCGCATCTGGAATTATCTTACCTGCATTGTTAGCGATCCACTGATGGGCACCTGCAGGGCTTTTCGAAAGCTGCCATTCAAAGCCAAATAAGTTCTCAAAGAAGTTATTACTCCATTGCGTAGGCGTTGTAGTCCAGGTTACTTCCAGTCCGCTGGTAATCGTGTCGCCACCCTTACCTGTACCGAAACTATTGCTCCAGCCAAGACCTTGCATACCCAGATCGGCCGCTTCAGGTTCTTTGCCTACATGTGTGGCAGGTGCGGCACCGTGGGTTTTACCAAAGCTATGTCCACCAGCTATCAGGGCAACGGTTTCTTCATCATTCATAGCCATACGCCCAAAAGTATCGCGGATATCCCTGGCAGAAGCAATGGGATCAGGATTGCCATCAGGACCCTCAGGATTCACATAGATTAGTCCCATCTGTACAGCAGCAAGCGGATTCTCCAGATTACGGGAATGTATGTCACCATCTGCATCATCGTCAGAAACAAGTACACCATGCTTTTTATCTATACCATCAGAACCATGGCCATATCGGAGGTCGCCCCCCAACCATGTGGTTTCAGCACCCCAATATACATCCTCAGAAGGCTCCCAGACATCTTCCCGTCCACCGGCAAAACCAAACGTTTTAAAACCCATTGACTCCAATGCCTCATTGCCGGCAAGGATCATCAAATCTGCCCATGAAATCTTGCTGCCATATTTTTGTTTGACAGGCCACAGCAACCTGCGCGCTTTATCAAGGCTCACATTATCCGGCCAGCTATTTAGCGGGGCAAAACGCTGCTGTCCCATCCCTGCACCACCACGTCCGTCACCTACACGATAAGTACCGGCACTATGCCATGCCATGCGGACAAACAAAGGGCCGTAATGACCAAAGTCAGCCGGCCACCAGTCCTGGGAGTCTGTCATTAGTGCATGAAGATCGGTCTTCACACCTTCCAGATCAAGACTATTAAAAGCTGCAGCATAGTCAAAATCCTCACCTACCGGGTTTGATAAAGAGGAGTACTGACGCAAAATATTTAACTTTAAATGGCTGGGCCACCAGTCGCGGTTTTTAGTACCACCACCGCCAACATTATGCTTCATCGTACCATTGTAAAATGGGCATTTGCTGATATCATTTGATTCTTTTTCCATGTATTTTAATTTTATGGTTATCGAAATTATTTGCTGCTCATTTTTAGAGTCCTAACAAATTTATGATATTGAACTGGATAATCACAATCACTTAATTCTATGATCAAATAGTTAAAATCGATTAAGTAAAAACGCTTTTATTTAGTAAGTACCTCACTGTCCCGCCATTTTCAAACAAATCGTGCGACACAAAATACCCCACGTTCACCTTACCGTTTACCTTAATGGCGGTAATACCCCTGCCCTTTCAAGATTTCTTAACCGTAAATGTCTTACCCTAGCGCTAAAGCATCCATAATTCATAAACCGTTTATAAGCAAGTAATTGGCAGATAAATCAGTATTACCTCGCCAAGTTTGATCTTTTGTACCATTAAGCCAAGTTTATCCAATTCGTTTTGAACCAGCATAATGTCTCAAATGTATTATTTGAAATTCATAATAACACTCCGAACTTATTGGGGGCAAAAATAGCTTCATACAGCTAATTTGCTAATTATATTAGTGCTATACCTGCCCCTATTTCAATAAAATTATTAGATTTATATTCCAAATATAAAGGGACTCCAATTCCCTGACTATTAAAACGATTTAATTTATACAATTGTTTATTATGAAGAGAAAAAGTACGATTTATGTAACACTCCTTAGTATGTTTACCTACTTAATGTTTATGGTGGGCTGTAAAAAAAAAGACACATCCCTTACTCCAGATCTGTTGGATAACATTATTCCGGCGCTCAACATTAAAAGTGCCTTACCAGCAAACTATAATTACTATTTTTTGCAAAACATGGTTAGCGGGTTAGCTTTAGAAGTAAATGTAGCTGCTCTACTTACCGATCGAGCTCTATTACAACAGTATAAATATTCGGGAACGGGCATTGCAACCAGTCCAAATCAAAAATGGATATTGGTGCAGATTAATACAGAAGTTGCCAGTATAAGTGATACTACTACCTTTAGAATATTGAATGTAGGTAGCGGGAAATATCTGGAATCGCCCAACAATACATCAGGTTCCCAACTTTGGCAAAATAAATTAACTAATTCCAAAAACCAGCTATGGTACCTTAAGAAAAACCCGATTAATGGCAGCTACGAAATTGCAAATACAGGCAATAACATGGCAGTTACGAATCACAATAACTCATTAATAAATGCCGGAATAGTAACGCAGGAAACTTACACTGGCACAACCAACCAATTTTGGGCCTTAGCCGGCGTCGCGGCCGAAGGCCACCGAGATGATGAGGTGGTCAACTTTTTTCACCGGCCTAAAATAACAGGTACTACCGTTGCATTTGACCAAGGTAATAGTGTGCCACTAACTTATGGCAACAATAATGGTAAGGTATTATGGATAACGCAAGATGCCTACGACGCCAATCAATTGCAATCGAATGGAGCATTTAATTGTGGTGCAATTTTCAATTATCATAACTCCGCTTTTTTACAACCTGCAAGCCGTAGCTGGGATCCTGCTTTGAGCCCAAATATTACCAATACAAGCTCAAACGGAAAACCGTTACAACTTGTTCCCAGTCCGGGGTTATCCGATAATAATTCATATAGTTGGACAGGTACTGCTGTTGAAATAGGTAATCAAATTATAATGGATACAGGTGAAGGGAACAATGGCGTTACTCCTAATACATCAAACCAGGCATTATATAGCATTACTGAGAATGATAATGGGTTAAACTGGGGTAATGCGTTGAGAATTACCCCGAATGGTATGACGGGGCAAACAACTTATACCTATCATATTGGACTGGTGAAAAAACCTACTAATGATACCGTTTATGCCTATGGTTCATATAATACCTATTTCAACTCACAAAACCTGCTCATAGCACGCTTCGCCGCAAGCGCGCCCGCTGTTTGGACCTATTGGACCGGTACAGGCTGGGGCTCGTTGCCTTCCATAGCAGCGGCGGCGCTAATACATATCGGCACAGGTACCACTACGCAGCAAAATGCATCTGTGGCATACGTAAATGGCAAATATGTTTTAATGCAAATGGACGAAGGCTTTTTTTGCGACCCTACGAAACATAATATATACCTATCTACTTCAAACAGCCCCACTGGCCCATTTACTGCTCCGGTGCTTGTTTACTCCATTCCAGATACTTATCAAGGCCACATCGCAAAATATTATACAGGAATCATACACCCGGAATTTAACAACGGGCATAATGAATTATTGCTTACATATAGCTTAAATTATAACGGACAAGGGGGCACTTGTACAATCAATACCTGTACATCTATAGATGCAAGTGGCACAACCGGTTTAGACCCTAATTTTTACCAGGTCAAGGGTGTACGAATTCCTTATTCTTTAATAGGATTATAAAACATAAAAGCCAGGCGAATGGATATTCCGTTGATATTATTGCTAAGGCATGACCTGCTCAAACCTCATGGTTATTACATTTGTTTATAATCAATTAAAGAATGAAGAATATAGGATTTTTATCATTCGGGCACTGGTCAGACCATCTCCAATATCAAACCCGTACAGCGGGTGATACTTTGCTACAGTCGATTGATCTGGCAGTTGCCGCAGAAGAAATCGGTTTGAACGGTGCATATTTCAGAGTTCATCATTTTGCAAGACAATTGGCCTCCCCCTTTCCTTTGCTTTCGGCCATTGGTGCTAAAACCAATAAAATAGAGATCGGTACGGGCGTAATCGATATGCGCTATGAAAACCCATTATATATGGTGGAAGATGCCGGATCTGCAGATCTGATTTCCGGTGGCCGTTTACAATTGGGACTAAGCAGGGGTTCGCCTGAACAAGTGACCGAAGGTTGGCGTTATTTCGGGTATCAACCTGAAGAGGGAAAGACTGATGCCGACATGGGGCGACAAAAAACTTTGGAGTTTCTAGATAAATTAATGGGCAAAGGGTTTGCCAACCCAAATCCTAATCCAATGTTTCCTAATCCACCAGGACTATTGCGATTAGAACCACATTCAGAAGGTTTGCGAGATCGGATATGGTGGGGAGCTGGGTCTAATGCAACAGCAGTTTGGGCGGCAGAAAATGGCATAAACCTGCAAAGTTCTACTTTAAAGTTTGATGAGAGTGGAAAGCCTTTCCATATCCAACAGGCAGAACAAATCAGATTATACAAAGAAGCCTGGCAAAAAGCTGGTCATAAGCGCGAACCAAGGGTGTCTATAAGCCGCTCTATTTTCGCAATCGTTAATGATCAGGACAGATCTTACTTCGGGCAGGCTAAAGGTGCTGATAGTTTTGGTTATATTGAACCTGATAAACGCGCAGTTTTCGGAAAAAGCTATGCAGCCGAACCTGATCAACTTATTAAAGAACTGTCTATGGACGAAGCGATACAGGAAGCGGATACGTTGCTATTGACCATACCGAATACTTTGGGCGTTGATTACAACATCCATGTACTTTCTACAATTTTGGAACATGTAGCCCCTGCCCTGGGCTGGCGATAACCAGTCTAGGGTAGTTTTGGCAGCGATGTCCACCAACTGAGCAATTTTTCTATAAGCGTGCTGGTTATTTTTGGCTCAGTTGCACTGAGATTCGTGGTTTCTTTTTTGTCTTTAACAATATTGTAAAGTTCAATATTACCTCCATCGTTATTCATCAAAAGTTTCCAATCTCCTGATCTAACAGCGAGATTTGGACTTTTATCTGGTGATTTTGGATAACGAAATGCAATATCGTTTCTACCATATTCCCAATACATATCTTTGCCTCTTTTAGATGGCTTGCCCTCAAATAAAGCACTTCTATCCACCCCATCACCTTTATAGCTGTCTGGTAATTTCAATCCTGCCATTTTAGCTAAAGAGGGTAGTAAATCGGTCGAGTTTATTTCAGAAATGGTATCTGTTTTACCTTGTGGAATATGATTTGGCCAGCTTACAATGAATGGCATTCTAGTGCCGCCTTCGTAAAGCGATAGTTTTGAACCTCTTAACCCTTGCGCTCTACTTCCCCTAAAACTTGGCAAGGGTCCATTGTCACTGGTAAAAATTACGATAGTATTTTTATCTGCACCCATTTTTTTAAGTCCATCTAATAATCTACCAATTTGAATATCGTACTCTTTAACCACCAATTTGAATGCTGCTTCTTCTTCAGGATTCATTGGAAACTTGCCCATATATTCTTTCTCAGCTCTTGGCACCCAAGGAGTATGCACATCGTCTGGCCATAGGTTAATAAAACAAGGTTGGTCTTTATGACTTTCCATAAAGGCCAAAGTTTTATCAACGAAATAATGTGTTCTATCCCACCTTTTAATACTGTCCTGATCAGACCAGATCCAATTGGTTGCCGTAAGCAGTGGGTCTGGATCCGGACTTTCGTAAGTGCTGTTATGCGCATCAAAACCGTATTTCTCAAATCCTGGAGCGTTTTTAACATCACGGCCACCTCCCATATGCCATTTTCCAAAATGCCCGGTGGCATAACCTGCATTTTTAAAAAATTGAGCCATACTTGGTGCTTCAGTGCTCAAAAAATCAGTCTGCTCCGCAGCTCTATTGTGCTTCTTATTGTCTAAATAAGTGGTAAAATTCCATCTTGCAGGATACATTCCGGTGAGTATACTTACTCTTGATGGTGAACAGATTGGTGCAGCGCTATAATACTGATGAAATTTCATCCCATTTTTAGCTATTCGATCAATATTGGGGGTAGGAACAAATTTTCCACCAAAAGTACCTACATCACTAAAGCCCATGTCATCAGTTAAAATTATAATCACATTTGGCTGTTGTTTTTTGGTTTGCCCCGTTACTAATAAGCAAAACAACATTAAACAAGTGGTAACAATTAAGGAACGAATATTTACCTGATACATATATTTGTTTTTAAATTTAAACGGTTATAAAACCTTTATTATTTAGAAGCAACACACCTAAAACCTGTATTTTCCAAAGCCGTATCAGTAGAGGATTTCATCCTCCCACTAACTCGATATCCGCTGCAATAGGAAACATTACACATAAATGATCCTCCTTTGGTTACCTTTTTAGGGACATTGGGTTCCATTGGGTCATTACTATTTGCAGAACCCTTTGGATTAACTGTCGTTTTCCCATGAATAGACTGGTAATAATAAGCGTCATACCAATCAGCAGTCCACTCCCAAACATTACCTGCCATATCATATAGTCCGTAACCATTTGCCGCAAATGACTTTGCAGGCGCAAGGTTTTCGAACTTATCCCAAACAGTATTATTGATAGGAAAATTGCCCTGCCAGGTATTTGCTTTTGCTTTACCAATTTCAATAGGTTCGTTTCCCCATGGATAAATGGCGTTCTTTATTCCTCCTTTTGCCGCATATTCCCATTCTGCTTCAGTAGGCAAACGTTTGCCGGCCCAATTTGCGTAGGCTACGGCATCATCCCAACAAACTTGAGTTACCGGATAATTATCTTTTCCCTTTATTGAGCTTTTAGGACCTTCCGGATGTCTCCAATCTGCCCCAGCTGTCCAATCCCACCATTCTCCAGGGTTATTTGTATCAACCGGATGATTTGGTATTTTAAAGGTTAGTGCTGCCGGGACCAATAACTCCTCAGCTGGTTTTGGTGTTCCGGGTGGCAGCTGCTTTTTAAGTTCTTCCCAATCGGGTTTTCTTTCTGCCACGGTTTTATAACCAGTAGCCTCAACAAAAGCGGTAAATTGTTTATTTGTTACTTCGGTTTCGTCTATCCAAAAACCATTTAATTCTACCTGATGAGCAGGGTATTCATCCTCTCGTCCGTTTTTATCACTTGCCCCCATTATAAAATTGCCACCAGGGATGTATTTCATACCGCTGTGAGATATTGCATTTGCACTCATTACGGTCAATGAGTCCGCATTTTTTGCCTTAGCACCAAAACGCGATGGCAGGTTGCTGGAGCAAGTAGCAACCATTTTATGAGGTAAATTTTTAGTAGGTTCAGCATTTTGCTGACAGGAGCTTATAAAAATTAGCAATAAAATAAATATGCTGCTGTTGTAGTTATGAGTTATGGTCATATAAGTCTTAAAGCCATTGTAAGGTAAGTATCTAAAATAAGAATTACGATCAGGTAGATTACTCTTTATGCACAGCCATTTGACCAATTTCCGCCAATTTCTATAAATAACCAAATCTGTTTTCGAACCCACTATCTGTAAGTACTGGCTATCGCCATAAGAATTTTATATCAATCGTTTCCAAGGGAGGTAGATTATCCAAATCTCAAAGCTATTTCCAGAGTAATTTATAGGGGATGTTTGGGACTGAAACCATGTTAACAGGTACTTTAGTGCGGAAAAGGGTACCTTTAGTGCTACAAGATAGCTAGTAGCCTGCACCAAGCATGCTTCAAGCGATGTATCTGCTATAGATATTATACGAATAAATCCATAGTTGAATCGCTCAAAGGTACTCCTTTCCAATTGCGATTTTGAAACCACTTAACGTCAATATTCTTCCACAAAAAAAATTCTTTTGGTTTAAACTTACAGTAAGTATTTGTTACAGGAAATAGCTTGAAACTCGCCCCAATTAATTCACCAAAACAAGCTGTAAATTGAGCATAAAATCAATAGTTTTAGCGAAATAAAAAATGTACTTAAAGCACTGTAAATCAATACGTTTAATTCGAAAAAATCCGAATTTATATTTGTAAATCTTAATTATTTTACCTACCTTTGTAATTGTAATAAAACGAGCTTTTCCTAAGCCACAATTATAGTAATCTATCGGTTAAATCCGAAGAATTTATGTACATCAGGAACACTCTGCCATTGCTGATCAGCAAAAAATAATAGGTAAGTGTTCCAGTTTCAATTTTTTAATTAGTCGACTAGTTAAATTTAAACTGCCAGCTGTGATAGCAGGCAGCAGTAGTTCATTGACGTATTAAAAGCCGCTAAGGCTTGGAATTAAATTTTAATGCATCTCCCCTCTTCCTCATTTCCAAATTTTCAAATCGTATGCTGATTCCCAAAAATGATGCTCCATTCTTGATGCGGTAAAAAAAGCAGCAGTCATTCTAGCCCTGATTTCAGGCGTGGCATTTTTTGCCGCATTATCGCATATATCAATTGCTTTTTGAACAGCTATAGCAAATTCATCACCAGCATAGGTATTAATCCATTTCTGATACGGATTGTTATGTGATTGCTGATTGTTGTAGATATAGTCGCCAACCTTTTGGTAAATCCAAAAACAAGGTAAGGTTGCTGCCAAAGCCACTTCTACAGGTTCAAAAGCGGCCGTACTTCTTAAAAAATGAATGTAATGATGACAAGCAGGCTCTGCTAATCCCTTATCACTTACCTCAAAATCTTTAAAGTAGGATTCATGAAGTGCGTTTTCCACCACAACAGCATTTTCGGCAAAACGGATGTAGGTCAGTGCATCCTGAACATCATGCAGTTTCGCTCCAATAAGTGCAAGTGTTCTTCCAAAATGTTCCAGATAGATCGAATCCTGGGCAATGTAAAACTGGAATTTCTCTTTCGTTAGACTTCCATTGGCCAATTCTTCAATAAAGGGCATTTTCAATATTGAATGATAAATCTCTTCTCCTGCTTGCCAGGTGTGTTCAGACCATTTCATTTTTGATTAGTTTTAAAGGGTTAAAAAAATGATTTAGAGGACCATTTCCTTTTCCTGTTTGTACATCTTTTCCATTTTCAATGGCAGCGTAAACGTATGTCTGACCAAGTTTTACTGCTTCATGCAGACTTTTGCCCTGGGCGATAAATGAGGCAATTGCAGATGACAATGTACAGCCAGAACCGTGTGTATTATTGGTTTCAAATTTCGCGGTTTCAAAAGCATAACAATGATTGGCCTCGTCAAAAAACAAAGAAGTAATTATGGGTGTTGACTGATGGCCTCCTTTCAACAAGATATTCTTACAGCCAAGCGTTTTAACCTGTTGTGCTGCAATTTCCATGTCGGCCAAAGTATTGACTTCCATCTTTGCTAAGATGGCTGCTTCACCCATATTTGGTGTAATGATAGTCGCGATGGGAAATAATTTGTCGATTATCGTCTGGATGGTTTCCTCTTCAATCAGCCGGTGACCGCTGGTCGCAACCATCACAGGATCAAATACAATGGGTACTTTTTTGTACTTACTGAGGGTCTCCGCAATCTTTTCTACCAATTCTGGTGTATGGACCATACCTATTTTAATGGCGTCTGGAAAAATGTCCTCAAAAATGGCATCAATTTGGTCTGCAACAGCATCAACGGAGATCGGATAAATTTTGCGTACACCTTGCGTGTTTTGCACTGGTAAAGCGGTAAGTACTGATGTGGAATAGCAACCCAATGCGGAAATCGTTTTGATATCTGCCTGAATTCCAGCTCCTCCACTCCCATCAAAACCTGCAATGGTCAATACGGATGGATATTTATATTTCTTCATGATAAAATTTCATTTTTCAAATCATTCGCGGCCCTTTGTGGATTTTTGGCTACACATATGGCCGATACCACGGCGATGCAATTTGCTCCGGCGCTGATTACCGCTTTGGCATTGTTTTGATCTATGTGACCAATGGCTACCAAAGGCTTTTTGGTCAGCCTCCTGATTTTTGTAATTCCTGCCAGTCCCCATTCGGTTACCGTATCTGTTTTCGTATTGGTTTTAAAAACCGGACTAATTCCTAGATAATCAGCGATTTCTACCTGTTCATTTTCCAGCTGACTGAGGTATTCAATAGAATAGCCAATTACCTTGTGCCGGAATTCCGCTTGCATTCTTAATTGCCCAGGTTGTATATCATTATTTCCAACATGGATACCTGCCGCATTTACCTTGACCGTAATGCCTGCATGATCGTTAATAATCAGCGGGATAGCCATTGCTGCAGCAGTCGCTTCCATTTTGTCTGGTACAACGCTAATGTTGATCACCAGCGCGTGTGCGATTCCAACCATATCGGCAACTTCCGCTTTTGCATGTGCCATAATTGGGGAAGCTCCTACCGCCAAAAGTGCATTGGCTGTATTGTTCATCACTACGTAATTGGTAATGTTGTGTACTAGCGGAGATTGTTGTTTTACAGATTGGGTGTGTTTCCAAAGATTTTTTTCCATTGCTATTTATTTGAATTAAATGGCTTTAGGAAAATCTAAAAACAAAAGAAGATACATCGTAAATTGATGTCTTTTTTGCTTTTCCCTACGACGGTATCATCCGTATCAGGTTCAAAGGGACTGTCTCAATTCTTTTCAGAATACCCCTAAAGCACTGCAAACATAATGGATATAAGTAATAATTCCAATTTAGTAATGATAAGGTTTGCTGATTTTGAATCTATATATTTGCTTTTAATAAATAGTTCTTAAACTTTATTTCATCAACCGGAAAAGGCTGCCTTAAGCAGAATGGGAAGGATGATAGAGAAGTTATCAGTCGGGCTTCCTGACTATTCTGAATGGACTAATGAAAATTTATTTTCTAAAATAGTTAACAATGCAGCCAAATAACCTTGCCTCTGCCGGGAAAAAATTTAAAGAGGCCTTAAAAAGTGAACAACCACTCCAGATTGTTGGAGCCATTAATGCCAACCATGCCTTGTTAGCTAAGCAGGCAGGTTTTAATTGCATTTACCTTTCTGGTGGTGGTGTTGCTGCTGGTTCACTCGGTATTCCAGATCTTGGAATTACTACATTGGAAGATATATTGATTGATATCCAACGCATCACGAATGTTTGCGACCTTCCCCTTTTGGTAGATGTGGACACCGGTTTCGGACCCTCTGCATTTAATGTTGCACGTACCGTTAAATCAGTGATTAAAGCTGGTGCCGCTGCCATTCATATCGAAGACCAGGTTGGTGCAAAACGTTGTGGACACAGACCGGGGAAAGAGATTGTGACCAAAGATGAAATGGTTGATCGTCTGAAAGCTGCTGTAGATGCCAGAACGGATGAGCATTTTGTAATTGGTGCCAGAACAGATGCATTTGCTACTGAAGGGCTGGAAAAAACATTAGAAAGGGCTATTGCTTATAAGGAAGCTGGTGCTGATTTTATTTTCGCCGAAGCCGTTCCTGATCTTTCCTTTTATCAAAAATTTGTTGATGCCACAGGCATTCCAGTCCTGGCTAACATTACCGAGTTTGGAATGATCCAGATGTATACCGTTGATGAGCTTCGGGCTGCTGGCGTAGGAATGATCCTATATCCGCTTTCGGCTTTTCGTGCAGCCAACAAGGCAGCAGAAAATGTCTATCAGCACATCCGCAAAGATGGTACACAAAATAGCGTATTGGACACGATGCAAACGAGAGAAGAACTCTATAAATCAATAGGGTACCACGACTATGAACAAAAATTAGATAATCTTTTTAAAAAAAATAAAAATGGTTGATCATAATAAAATACCTGATTTCAAGCCAAAAAAAAGTGTAATGCTTTCTGGTATTGTCGCCGGGAATACTGCCTTGTGTAGCGTTGGTAAAAGTGGCAATGACCTGCATTATAGAGGCTATAATATATTAGACCTGGCAGAAAATGCAGAGTTTGAAGAGGTGGCCTATCTGCTCATCTATGGTAAGTTGCCCACTAAACCTCAGTTGACAAACTATAAAATCAAGTTGAAGTCGCTCCGTGGATTGCCTAACTCCATCAAGAATATTTTACAACAGATTCCTGCTGCTGCACACCCCATGGATGTGATGCGTTCTACTGTTTCTGCCATTGGAAGCATCCAGCCGGAGAAAGACGACCATAGTGTTTCAGGTGCAAGGGACATTGCCGATAAATTGCTGGCTTGTTTCAGCTCTGCATTGTTGTATTGGTACCATTTTACCCACAACGGGAAAACCATTGAAGTAGAGACTGATGATGATTCTATTGGCGGCCATTTCCTGCACCTGCTGCATGGAAGAGCACCTTCAGCATCTATGGTACGGGCCATGCAGATTTCACTTAATTTGTATGCAGAGCATGAATTTAACGCCTCTACCTTTACCAGTAGGGTTATTGCAGGAACTGGATCTGATATTTATTCGGCCATTACCGGTGCAATAGGTGCTTTAAGGGGACCAAAACATGGTGGCGCTAATGAAGTGGCTTTTGACATCCAGAGCAGGTACAATTCTGCTGATGAAGCTGAGGAAGACATCCGCAAACGGGTAGCAAATAAGGAAGTAATTATTGGTTTCGGACATCCGGTGTATACCATTTCAGATCCTCGAAATGTGGTAATTAAAAAGGTAGCAAAACAACTTTCTGAAGAGGCTGGTGATCTGCTCTTGTATCAAATCGCAGAGCGACTGGAGACGGTGATGTGGGAGGAAAAGAAAATGTTCCCCAATCTGGACTGGTTCTCAGCAGTTTCCTATCACCTGATGGGTGTTCCTACTTTAATGTTTACGCCACTTTTTGTCATCTCCAGGGTTACCGGATGGAGCGCGCACATCATCGAGCAAAGACAGGATGGTAAGATTATCCGACCAAGTGCAAATTATACCGGACCGGAAAACAGGGATTTTGTTTCCATTGAAAATCGTTAGAATCAATCGTTTATCGTAAAATAAGCTATATAAAATGTCATCACACATCTCCAATGAAAGACCACAGGCAGATCAGGTATTAACTGATATTGTGGACTATGTATTGAACTTTGAAATAAAAAATGAACTTGCCTGGAAAACGGCACAATATTGTTTGCTGGATACCTTAGGTTGCGGACTGGAAGCTTTAACCTACCCTGCCTGCACTAAGTTATTAGGTCCGATAGTACCCGGCACCATCGTTCCCAATGGCGCAAAAGTTCCGGGAACACAGTTTCAGTTAGATCCGATACAAGCTGCTTTCAATATTGGTACAATCATTCGCTGGCTTGATTTTAATGATACCTGGCTGGCTGCAGAGTGGGGCCATCCTTCTGATAACCTTGGAGGTATATTGGCTACCGCCGATTGGCTTTCAAGAACTGCCATAGCTAATGGAAAACCGCCATTGATGATGTTGGATGTATTGGAAGCCATGATCAAAGCACATGAGATACAAGGCGTATTGGCTTTAGAAAATTCTTTCAATAAGGTTGGCCTAGATCATGTAATTCTGGTAAAAGTAGCATCAACAGCTGTAGTAGGCAAACTACTCGGACTAAGCCGTGATGAATTGATCAATGCTGTTTCGCTTGCTTTTGTAGACGGACAATCTTTAAGAACTTATCGCCACTCGCCAAATACAGGTAGTCGTAAATCCTGGGCAGCTGGTGATGCAACCTCTCGTGCAGTGAAACTTGCTTTGATTGCCAAAACCGGAGAAATGGGCTATCCATCTGTACTTACCGCTAAAACCTGGGGCTTCTATGATGTCTCTTTTAAAGGTAATGAATTTAAGTTTCAACGTGATTACGGTTCTTATGTAATGGAAAACATCTTGTTCAAGATATCCTTCCCTGCGGAATTCCATTCTCAAACAGCAGTTGAAGCGGCAATGACCTTACACGGACAACTGCAGTCACATCATAAAACTACAAATGATATTAAAAAAATAACCATCCGTACGCATGAAGCTGCCATCCGCATCATTGATAAAAAAGGTGCTTTGAATAATCCTGCCGACAGGGATCATTGTATTCAGTATATGGTTGCTGTTCCATTGATTTACGGAAGGTTAACTGCTGCTGATTATGAAGATAACATTGCAAATGATAACAGAATTGATGTATTGCGTGATAAAATAACATGCGTGGAAGATATCCAATTTACTAAAGATTACCATGATCCGGAAAAACGTTCTATTGCCAATGCAATGACGGTGGAGCTTAATGACGGAATGGTATGGGATGAAATTATAGTGGAATACCCTATAGGACACAGGCTGAGAAGAGCAGAAGGAATACCAGAGCTTCTGAAAAAATTTAAGGTTAACCTCGCCAGGAAATTCCCTGAAAAACAACAACATGCCATACTGGATATCGCATTGAATTACGATAGGTTATCAACCACAGCAGTTAACGAATTTGTTGACCTGATGGTAATTTAACTCAAGGATTGACTAAAACCCGATGTTGTGGGTGTTTTTTATTTCGGCCATCACAAAAGTACTATGCGTACTGCCTATGCTTTCTACAGAACCCAGTTTATTGAATACAAAATCCTGGTAATGCTTCATATCTTTTGCGTACACCTTAAGAAAGAAATCATAGTCGCCCGAAACATTATAACATTCCACCACCTCATCGATCTTTAATATATCGTTAACAAAATGATGTCCAATGGTTCTATCATGTTGTTTAAGCTTGATGTTGCAGAATACAATAAATCCCTTATTGAATTTTTCAGCATCAAGCACTGCGATGTATTTTTTAATGTAGCCGCTATTTTCTAGTCGCTTTACCCTTTCAAATACTGGAGTTGGTGAAAGGTTTACCTGGGCTGAAAGTTCCTTTGTAGTAAATTTTGAATTGTTGCTTAAGATTTTTAATAGCAGTAAATCGGTCTCATCTAAGTGATCCATAGAATAATTCTCTTTAATCACCTCAAATATATGGAAACAATAGATCAATAATCTGTATTGTAGATTAATATTAGATATTTCATCTTAATAATTAAACAAACACAGCTTTAAAATCCAATATTATACTTTTGTAAAGAATTTATAACTAATAGCAACAGCAAATAGTTCTTTGCATCATTCTACAATTGGAAATGCTTCCTGATGAAAATCGGGATGAGCTTGTTCCTAAATACATCAAGAATAATCCAAGAACTTTTGACAATGATGATTAACCATTTAAAAAGTTAAGTAAATGCAAACGCAAAATTTAGGCTATCCAAGGATTGGAAGCAACCGACAACTTAAAAAAGCCAGCGAACAGTATTGGGCTGGTAAAATTGACTCAAAAGAACTTAACGCAGTTGCCCGTAAGTTAAAGGAAGAAAACTGGCAGACACAGCTGGATGCAGGGATAGACCTGATTCCTTGTAACGACTTCAGTTTCTACGACCAGATGTTGGACATGCATCTTTTATTGGGCGCTATTCCAAAACGGTATAGTCCGATATTGACCCAGGTGAAGGGTAACCAGGAACTTGATCTTTATTTTGCAATGGCGCGCGGTTATCAGAAAGATGGTTTGGATATTACCGCTATGGAAATGACCAAATGGCTGGATACCAATTATCATTATTTGGTGCCTGAATTTACTTCCAATCAGGATTTTAAAATCTTCTCTGAAAATGTATTTGGGGAATATGATGGTGCCAAAAAATTACTTGGAGAAAAAGCAAAGCCTGTATTGATTGGTCCGGTAAGTTATTTGCTACTCGGAAAAGAAAAAGAACAGGGATTTGAACGTATTGACCTGATCAAACAATTGGTGCCGGTTTATGTGGAGATTATCAACAGACTTAGACAACAAGGCGCAGTATGGATACAGCTGGATGAACCTTGCCTGGCGCTTGATTTATCTAAAAAAGAAAAGGAAGCTTTCGATTTTGCTTACCGTTATATTGCCAAATGCATAAGCGGGGTTAGCCTTCTGGTAGCTACTTACTTTGAAGCCTTACTAGACAATACTGAACTAGCAGTAAACCTGCCTATTGCTGCTCTTCATGTGGATTTGGTTCGTGCCCCAGAACAGTTGGAAGAAGTATTGGCCTTAATACCTGATCAACTTAAACTATCCATTGGTGTAGTGGATGGCAGAAACGTTTGGAAGAACGACTATGAAAAATCATTGCAACTGATTGGAAAGGCGGTAGATAAGCTAGGTGCCGACAGGGTAATTATTGCTCCATCATGCTCCTTGTTGCACAGTCCGATTGACCTGGAACTGGAGACTGCAATTGATCCTGAAATCAAAAACTGGATGGCTTTTGCGCGGCAGAAACTGAATGAGGTGAGTGAATTGAGTCAGATCGTTCAAGGAAACTTAGCTTTATTGGAGGCAAATAAAAAAGCCGTTGAAAGTAGAAGAGCATCAAAAAAAGTACATAAACAAGCTGTTAAAGATCGCCTTGCAGCGATTACTGAAGCTGATTATATCCGTAAGAGTGCCTTTCCTGTGCGCCAGCAACTGCACCGGGAACGTTTCAACTTCCCTCCTTTCCCAACAACTACCATTGGGTCTTTCCCACAAACAGATGATATCCGTCTGCTGCGTGCAAAATTCAAAAAAAGTGAGCTCACACTGGAAGAATATGAAAAAGCAGTTGAAGTGGCGACAATTGAAGCCATCCGTTGGCAGGAAGAGATTGGTATCGATGTTCTGGTACACGGCGAGTTTGAACGTAACGACATGGTAGAATATTTTGGCGAACAGCTAGATGGTTTCCTGTTTACCAAAAATGGTTGGGTGCAAAGCTATGGCAGCCGATGCGTTAAACCCCCTGTTATATATGGCGATGTTAGTCGCCCTGAAGACATGACCGTACGCTGGAGTAAGTTTGCTGCTGCGCAAACAGCTAAACCAATGAAGGGTATGTTAACCGGACCAGTAACCATTTTACAATGGTCGTTTGTTCGGGATGATCAACCAAGATCGGTGACTACCAACCAGATTGCATTGGGTATCCGTGACGAAGTAGTGGCATTGGAAAAGGCCGGTATTGGAATTATACAAATTGATGAAGCGGCTATCCGTGAAGGACTTCCATTGCGTAAAGCCAAGCGTCCGCATTATTTAGATTGGGCAGTGGCTGCATTCAAGATTACCGCTGCTGGTGTACAGGATAAAACGCAGATCCATACGCACATGTGTTATAGTGAATTCAATGACATTATTGAGCACATTGCCGCCATGGATGCAGATGTGATCACGATTGAAACTTCACGTTCACAAATGGAATTGTTGGAAGCATTTGCCCATTTTGAATATCCGAATGAGATTGGTCCTGGTGTGTATGACATCCATTCACCACGTGTGCCAACCACTGAAGAAATGGTTTCACTTTTAACGAAAGCTGCAGCGCTATTGCCTGCCCAAAACTTATGGGTAAATCCTGATTGTGGTCTAAAAACACGCAAATGGCCAGAAACAAAAGCTGCCCTGGAAAACATGGTAGCCGCTGCCAAACAGGCGCGTGAAGAGATTAGTGTTTCAAGTGTGATCTAATCTTTCTTTTTAAAGGTTAACCGGTATTTACTAAATTTCTGGTGCAGATAACCCCGCCGTTTTATTGCTTCAGCCAATGATGATTCGTTGGCTGAATTTTCATCAAATATCTTGGGTATCGCAATTTTTTGCGCACTATAAATACCAGAATGTCCGCTAAAAAAATAGGCGGTAAAGCATGCAACAGCAAATAATAAAGCGTGCTCACCCCCAAAAAGTTCGATACCCATAAAAGTACAGGCCAAAGGTGTATTGGTAGCCCCAGCAAAAACGGCAATAAAACCCAATGCGGCAAATAGGCCTACGGGTGCGTCCAAAAGCGCTGACAAAGTATTACCCAAGGTTGCACCTATATAAAACAATGGCGTAACCTCGCCACCTTTGAAGCCAGTAGCCAGCGTTACACTAGTATAAACTGTTTTCCATAACCAGCTCCAGGTATCTGCACCCCCCGCCTGAAAGGCTGACGGAATGGTTACTGCACCAGCATGTTCTGCATCAATCCCTAAGCTCAGATAATCCGGCTTACCATTAATAAATGTAAGTCCGATAATGATTAACCCACCAAAAAAGGGAATCATCCATTTGTATTTAAAAACCTTTTGGAAGATGGTTTTGATCTCCTGCACCATCCCTGAAAACAAGTAGCTGGCCAACCCAAACGCAGCTGATGCCAAAATCACTTTACCTAGTAGCAACACATCTGTATAGAGAAAACCGGAAAGAATGAAAGGTGCGGATGTAAAATGAGCGATATGGTAATGCGTATGCTGGACATTCCATGCAGATACGGTCATATCACCAATAATAGCGGCAATCAATGCAGGCAGTAATGCATCGTATTGGATGCGACCAATAGTTAATACTTCCAATGCAAAAATAGCTCCCGTTAGCGGTGTACCGAAAACTGCTCCAAAACCTGCTGCCACCCCTGCTGTAAGGATCATTCGCATGTCTACCTCTTTTAAATTGAACCACCTACCATATAGGGCCGCAATACTACCGCCGATCTGTACGGCTGTTCCTTCACGACCTGCCGAACCACCAAATAAGTGGGTAATAATAGTTGTAAAAAGAATAATCGGCGCCATCCTTTTAGGAATACCTCCTCCTTCCTGGTGAATCTGCTCTATGATCAGGTTATTTCCTTTTTCAGAAGATTTACCTACAAACTGGTAAATAAAATGGATCAAAACCCCGGCAAGCGGAAGTAAAAACAGCAACCAGTTATGGGTAAAGCGAAAGTGAATGGAAGCGCTCAGCAGCCAAAGAAAAAAGGCAACTATGCTACCTATAACTAATGCCACCGGTACAACCAGCAAGGTCCACTTTAGTAACTGCTTTATAATGCTGTAATGTTCTTTAAAAGTGATTTTGTCCGTCAGGCTCATTTAGTTAAAATGTAATCGAGTTTGATCGAATGGTACAGTATTCGACTAATATCGTTATTAAATTCCCTTTTTTTATTTACACCGGGATTTTCAGTTTATCAGGGGATAAAAACAATTTAATGAGATACTATTCCTTATTACCCAACGATTCAGTTCTTCTTGAAATTGTTCTAATCTGTTCATCAAGCTCATTTGCAGAGATTAATAAGTAATCCAACAGTTTACTATCCAATACATCATCGCCAGTGGTGTCTTTTATCAAATCGATAATTCCCATAATACGGCTAAGTGGTGCGCGGATAACGTGCGATTGCGACCAGGCTATTTCCTTAAAATGCTTCAAGTGCCGTACTTTCTCGGTATTATCCAGACAGGCGCCAATCATTTTGGTCGGTTTTCCACTTTGATTGGTGTTAAGCTTAGCCCAGGACCGCAGGTAACGTATCTCTCCATTTGAGCGGATAATCCTTTCTTCAAACTCCGCATCAATACCTGTTTGCAGGACTTTCTCGATCGTTTCGCGTACTCTTCTGCGATCATCGGGATGCAATAATTCAAGGTAATCTTCAAAAGTAGCTTTGATATGATTGGAATCCAGTCCGTAGATTGAATAGAGTGCGGGCGACCAGGAAACAACATTATTTATAATATCCCAGTTCCAATTGCCAAAATGTGCCAGCTCCTGACTTTGCAGCATCAATAAGTTGGCATCTCGGATGATCTCTGTTTTTTCCCTATTTTCAAGTACTCCCCTCAAAAGTGTTGTAGCACGTTCCATCACCTGTAGTTCCTCTTCACTAGGTGATCTGGGCTCACAATAATACATCGCTAATGTGGCAATAACTTCTTCATCTGCATTGATGATGGGATTTGACCAGCATGCTCTTAAACCGTTACGGACTGCGAGATCGCTATAATCTTTCCATTTTAGATCATTCGCAATATCACTGACGATGACTTGCTTTTTTAAAGCTGCCGCAGTGCCACAGGAACCTACTTGCTCACCAATTTCCAGATTCTCTATGGCAGCCATATAATTTTCTGGCAACGAAGGAGAAGCACCATTTTGCAGTCGACCATTTTTTAGTCTTAGAATAGAACAACGCATTTTCGGAAATAGTTCTTCCAATCCACTTAGATAGGTCAAAAACAGTTCCTGAAGAGAAATGTTGATATTGAGTGTCATGGCTGAAACGCGTTCTTCCAATTTCTCAAGAAGACTCATCCGCTTAAAAGCGGTAGTTTCCAACATGATACCTGTTATAAAAGCCTTACCATAATTATCGCTTAGCAGACAAACATTATCTCTAATCCATACGATATTTTCGTCACTCCTAATCATTCTATATTCAAAGGAATGCGCTTTTCCCGGGAATCCAGATAAATTAAGGTATTTAGCAACTACGGAAATATCACCAGGGTGAATTCGGGATTCCCAAAAACCTGGAACAGTTCTCCAAGATTCAACAGGGAAACCTAAAAAATAACTTTCTTGATAGCCAATAAAATTAAATCGCTCCATATCCAGGTTGGCTTCCCACACTATTGCTCCCATCGACTGCAGTAACGGGTACAAGTGTTTGGGGATATTTTGCATGTTAGTTTTACCTTTTTCGATTAGCTAAACCTAAAAATAGGAAATTAATTCCAAAAACAACGATTAACCAAATGAGTATTCCACATGATTTAACCAAGCTATTCATTTATTTAAAAGATTAACAACCCCTTACCACCCCAACTCCGCTCTTCCAGCTTCACTGATCATATCTCCAGACCACTTTGGCTCGAAGGTAATGTCGACAGTTATTATGGATTCTTTAAAGGCCTCTTTGGCAACTAATTCCACAGCTGCTTTAAGGTAATCAGCAGCTGGGCAGGCAGGTGTTGAAAGCGTCATCAGGATATTAATGTTATTTTCAACTATAGTAATATTGTAGATCAGACCTAGATCAACCACATTAAGATCAAGTTCAGGATCTTTCACCGTCGATAACATACCCATTAATAGGCATTTGTCCTGATAGTGTTGGTCGGTTATATTTAATGGTATCATTTCCTCAATTTATTTACAATATGGAATACATGGAAACAGTATAAAATCGATGCAGTTGTCATTAAAGCAGATCCGGGATACATCAGCCATTGGTATTTGAATAATATGCCAACCAGAAATAACAGGAACCCAGGTAGATATAGATACATTTGAAAGGTGACTAGTTTCTCCTTATAAAGATCTTTAGGTTGTAGTGTAGCTATCGTATTTGGCTTGTTTAAGTGCATCCAAACTATAAATGGGAGTGTTTTAAAGGTCTGACCCATAATTAGAGTAGTGATAAAACCAGCAAAAAATGAATATCCATAAGCCAGTATAACTGAAACTGGTGTATTATGGAAAAAAAATGTGACTGTTACTAGTAGCAAAAAAGGTATAGTAATGCCTCCTATTGCGATGAAGGTCATTTTCATTCCAGCATCCATCTTTTTACGAATGGCACTCTTGTAACAGTTAACGACGAAAACAGAATAGCAAGCTAAACCAGCGAGCAGGAATGCAATGTAAAAAAACATTCCGCTGGCAGTTTGAAACAGCATTCCGTCTCCTAAAAATAGCAGTAGCGCAAAGTTGATTAGGTAATATGCAGCCGTTAAATAGGATTTCTTTTCCTGTCTGCTCAATAAAAACATCGGGATAAGCCGGGAACTCACGCCGATAATCAAAAGCAGGAACCATCCAGCCATACCTATTGAAGCATGAACTTTTAAATACTGCAGGTGATTTTCTGGAAGAAGGTTAAAACGAAAATTGAGAAGTAACGTAATACCAATGCTTGCGGTAACAATAAGCCATAAATGGGCAGTAACAATATAATCTACAGCAATATTACTTACAGATTTTCGCATCGTCAGCACGATATTGATCACGTGAATTATTAGCGCAATACTGATTAGTATTGCGCCGGTAAAGATCATTAAACCGAATTCAAATATCAAAAACGCATGAACCAGCAAACAGGTACCAAGTACAAATAAAATAAAACTTACGACTGGTAGATGGTTGCTATACAACTTCTTATCCCCTATTACAGGTATCAATTGATTACTTGCGCCCATAATGATCATGGTACCCCAACCTAAAACGGTAAGGTGCGTAATGGCCAGTAAATGCGGCTGAAAAAAGTGACCATGAAAATCTGCAATGGATAATGAAGTCAATATATTTATTCCAACCAGGCTAACGGAAGCTGCCAAATAATAAGGTATGATCGTCCGCTTGCCGGGGATCTGGTGTGCAGGTATTTCCATTGATCTTATTCTGGATAGATAAGCAGGATAACCTCTTCTTCGGTTTGTTTATAGGTATAATAAAAATGGCGTTCCTTTAGTTCCGGCAACAAGTAGACAGGAACCTTTTTATGGTGGACATATAAAGCTTTCCCATTGGAAATCTTATCTAATTGATCTAGTATGGTAATCATCGGCTTCGGCATTTCCAGTTCACGCACATCAATAACTATAAAATTACCAGTATATTTTTCCAGTATCTCATTGAAAATATCGTCATCTGCTTCTTCAACATCAGCAGGCTTTGAATCAGCAATTGAAGTGATGTAGGTTTCAATCAAATCAGCATCATTATTTCGCACATTAATATGGAAATTTTGCCTTTTTAGGATATTAATTAGCGGAACCGGCTCGAAGGAGTTGACTACGAGTAGGGTCTTACCTGTTCCAAGCTTTGAAAGCTTTTTCATAATATTCTTAAAAGGATCTATTCCGTTCGCAAGATCAGCGCGCACATCATAATTTTCATCATAAGGAATTTCATGTTTCAAATCAGAAGAAATATGAATATGGGTAGCAGGTATAATTTCTGGCGATACGCCTGCTACCCTATAGTTTTGCTCGATATCAAAACCTATATTTTGTAAATTGTTCAGTATACTTTCAACACTGCAATTCCCAATCTTAGCCGCGTCTGCTACCGATGCATAAGATGCCAGTATTTTACGGAGTATGGGGTTCTTTAATTTTTTAAATAATGGATTAAGGTCTATTAAAACATCAATGGCCCGCACATCGAATTTCACGATAGCACCTATTTTGGTATCCGCATTAATGATCATCTCTTAATGATTAAGCTTGTTCTAATTCCACTGCTTTTGGGAGCAAAATGTTGTTTTCCAAATGAATGTGCATATGAAGGTCATTCTCAAAATCTTCTAGTTTTTTATACAATAGCGCGTAACTGCTACAAGCATCTTCAGGAAGTGTATAATTGTTAGATAGTATTTTGATATCATCTGCCAGTCGGCCAACCACATCATGGTCATTTTCCATAATCGCGATCGGCTCTTGCACAGAACCAAACTCTTTTGAAGATACATTACTGTCCAAACTGGCACTTTCCAATTGTTTGATATAAGGAAATAATATTGCTTCTTCTTTCTTCAAATGCAGAAGTAATTCATTGGCCATGGCAATTACATTATTTTCAATCTGTAAAAGTTCAGGATATGTTTTACCGTGGCGTTTGGCTACCTTTTCACTCAGTTCCAGCAATATTGGTAAATTGTTTTTCACATAAGAATGGTGCACATTAACAATATAATCTGCAAGAAAGGCCAGGTTCCAAGAATCAAAATCGTGTTGAGGTGCAGCAGAAGATGTATTAACTACTTTTTCCAGCTCTCGCCTTACGTGGAGAACATCTAAACCCTTTTCCTTGCAGGCGGCTTCAAGGCTCTTTTTACCTCCGCAGCAGAAATCCAAACCTAATTTTTTGAAGACTTCTGCTTTACGCAAGTCTTTGCTTACAATTTCACCAAGTGTTTCAACCTGTGCTCCGAGATCATTTTTACGGATCTCTACTTCCCATATCTCAGGTCCATTTAACAGGTAGGTCCATGCAAAACAATTGCCTCTTTCACCAATTAGTTGATAGTATAATGGTTTGGGATCATGGTCGTTGTGTATAACAAATGCGCTGCCAGGCAATAGTTTATCAAAATGCTCAAAAATGGTTGGGTGTTTTAAACGTGGTTCGATGATAGTTACATCTAGTACTTCAATTTGAAGTTCGTCATGCTGATTCATATGCTATATATTTATGATAAAAGATTAATTGAATTAAACATTAGGGTAAAGGCACTGGCTTTCGCCAGTTATAATTAACAGCCGCGACGGAGATCATCAGCGCACCGGCAAATAGAAAAATAGCAGCTATCCATAATAAAACGGGATAGTAAGGATAATTCAACATCAGCATAGCGGAAAGTCCCTGGGTCATTAAGAATATTTCGTTACCAATTACGGCCAAGTAAAAAATTGCAATACCTGTTTTGGTCAACCTATTGTCGCTTTTAAAATAGTTTTGCTGGAGCAGATGCCCCAAAAGGAATAGCGTAATAAACCCCAACATAACCAGATGCAGATAGCCAATGATTACCGACCTGTTTTCAAAGATAAGGCTACCAAGGGCTGGAAAAACGATACCTATCTGCATCGCTGTTTTAAGCAAAAATGCAATCATGGAAGTACCAAGAATGATCTTAGTGAACAATGGTATATTGTTAAAGGCAGCGCCAATGGATCGCACAAAAAATAAAAAATAGAACAGGACAAGAATTAATAGTAAACACCCAATAAAAGCCAACGACCGGATAGTGAGGTTTGGATAATGCCATAAATAAGACAGAAAAAGTGTAGGGACAACAGCTATAGAAAGAACTATTGCAAAGCGCTTGGCATTGCACCTGTCTACTACAGAAAGTCTGTCGTTTAACTGATTGAAAAATAGAGCAAATACCCCCAAGGTGAAAAAGCCATTGTATTGAAGGTGCAGGTACGAATAGATTGCATCTTTATAGGTCAGAAAGTTTACAGAATGTGTTGCCATCATATAGGCAAGTGTAAACGGGCCAACTGAAGAAACACAAAGTGCGGCCAATGCCACAGTGCATAGTACTAATGTTGTTTGGTTGGGCTTGATTTTGATCAGATCGAGAATAAAAACCCAGCTAAAAACGTAGGTAATCAGGATAAATAAAGTAGAAAAGGAAATAGAAACAAAACCATATCCCTGAAATGGGAAACTAAAAAGCATTCCTGTAGCGGTCAATAAAATACCCATCAGCAGGTATCTATATTTTGGATGACGGCAAAAGCTTTCCGGAAGAATTTCATAAGTGAATAGCGTAAGAATACAAAGTGTAATCCAGCCTCCGAAAGCGAAATGGGAATGGGCATTGAGGATAAATTTGAAATTGATGCTGGGTATTGAGAACAGGATCTTACTGCGCAAAAAAACACCCAGTAATGCAACAACAGTAAGGTTGATGAGGCAAATTGTGATCCAATTGTTCTTTGCTTTTAGCATGGTGTTATTTTACCATGTAAAAGTGCTGGAGATTAGCGCTGTCCTACGTGATCGACATCATGTTTAAATATGACATTTATCAAATTATCTCTTACTTCCCAGTAAAGACATCTTCAAATCCATTAGATTGTCAATATTAGGCTTTATTGTACCTTTTAATGGATTATCCATATCTCTAATAGTATGTATTGAAAGTGTAACCAGGACTATGAATATCAGGGGAACTAGTAAATGCTTTCCACCTTCATAAAAACCATTCATAAAGCCAACTAGAAGGCTGATTAATAAGGAGGCAGATATCAGTAATATAATAATTAATAATGGAGCTCTTTCTTTAAAGGAATAGGTAATGGCGTAGAAGCTGGAACTTAAATTATTGTAATAGGGAAACAGTCCCTGAAGCTGAAGTTTTGAATCAGGGTTTATATTACCTATTCTGATAAGGCTAGTTAGGTACTGTCCGTTAAGGTGTTCAATTTGCGTTATAATTGTTTCTGACTTTTTATAATCACTAGTAAAATAAAAGGATATCTGCAGATCAATGTACGTTTTAAGAAATTCATTCGTGCTGTTTTTATAGTCAGCAGAGCAAAGTAAGCTCTGCCTGCGCAGATTGGCAATTGCATCCGCTTCTTTATGAATTATTGAAATACGTTCCCGCATTACATTATTGGTTGAAAGAAAGGTAAAGGATAAAAGCAACGCAAAAAGTCCAATAATAGGCCCCTCTGTCCCAGAAGGCGTCCATATTTTGCCTTTATTTTTATAACCTTTTTTAGCAATTAAATACCCCCAAATAAGTGTAGTGGTAAGTAAAATTGGGTACATTATTGAAAATAGCGTAGAGTCAATAAAATAGTGCATCATTTAGTATGCTTAATTTAAGTAAGCTAAAATAATATTATTTTCACAGCATTGTATTAACTTTCATTACTGATTATCATGTATGCAAGGATTACCAGTAAATGGGCGAAGATAAAATAATGTACAGTTTGGGGATTACTTCGGGTTTATTTTCCTAATGAATGATTTTAACACCTTTTGGTGCAAAAATTTCTGATTTAACGTGCCCATTTGCTAGTTTGGTATGTTTGACTTTTAAAATACCAAAAGGGGTAGGAAAAGTGCCTTCAGCAAATTTTAGATCACCTAAATGCGGTTCAATTTTAATCTCTTTGCAACCAGGCGCCATCACTTTTATTCCAAGTACATGCTCCGTAAGCCAAGGTGTTGGTCCTGCTGCCCAACCATGGCATAAACTTAAACGATAGCCTATATAACAATAAGCTCCATAAGAAGAATGGATGTCTTTTTTACCTTCTGGAACTAGCTGATCAATACGGCCTGCATTTGGTAACCAATCCATGTTGAAATCTTCCCAAAATGTGGTAGCTCCCAGCTTAATCATCGCTCCCCAAAACTCACGAATGGCATCTAAAGAACCCTGATAATCACCCGCTTTAGCTTTTGCCTGTAACATATAATAACCATAAAAAGTAGAGAAATTCTTCACTCCATCCACCCCAATTACTTCTTTGTTTACTTGTTGGGCAGGCATTAACCCAGAAATTGCCAACAATGCAGCGGCTTGCTTAGATTGACCTGGGTCAGGAACATTTTTTTTCAGTCGACTCACTGCCTCCTCACATTTTTTCACTGTTTCCTGATCTTTTAAAATGAGACTTAATTCCTTTCCGGCATTTAAAGTCATTACCAATAATGCCTGTAAGCCAGCATGAATGGCCTTGGGATCTTCTGATGATGGCCAATCTAAGAACCTACCTCCTTCTAACTTTTCACTGTTGTTATTATCTATTTTTGATATCAGCAGGTTAAGTAATCCTTTCAAATAATCCTTTTGTTCTTTCAGGTATTTTAGGTCTCCATTATGCATATACCAATCACGCTGAATAACTATCCACCACATAGAATAGGGAACCATTCCATTCATATAATTGGGTAAAGGTGTAATATCACGAGCAAGATCTAAACTTATAGGAACTACTGGATTATTGCCAAAAACAGCTGCAATGGTAGAGGTTTCAGGGTGCATATCTCCCATCCAAACCAAGCGATCACGTTTTATGCCGTCCCACAAATAATCCTGCATATTTAAATGAACGGTATAAGCACCAGTTAGCCATATTTTATTTAATAAGCTATCGCTTGAATGGAAAGAACCTAGATAAGGGATGTCTCTAAAATTAAAAATAGCCCTTACCTCTTTCAATTGCAATTCGGTGTTATCATCTAATAAATCTATTCTTACAAACCTGAAACCAGTGTTCCCTACCTCTAACTTACCTAACCATGGAACCTCAACAATCATATCGCGCATGGCATGGTCATTTGTAGCATTGTGTACGGGCTCTACATCGCTCATCGCTTCTGAAGCCGATTCTCCAAAACGCACGCGTAACCTTACCGGTTTGTGATTTGGATACATTCCAGTAATGAGCTGTAAGCCACCTTGCAATTCCTTTCCAAAATCTAATAGTAAAGCTGGATGAAGGTCTTTGCTGCTTTTAAAGATACACATGTTGCTGTTGGATAAATCTGCTTGGCCATTGCCCGCCTGTAATAATCGTTTTTCGTTAACGATATCGGCATCAGGCGTTTTCCAAAGTATCTTTTCAGGAGAGAGGTATCTCCTTGTGGTTGATGTTGTGGTTGCCTCTTTGGATCTTTCAGCAGAGAAAACAGGTGGAAGTTGCGCCGAAGCACCGTTAATGATGAGTAAAAGTAGGATGACAATGCTTGCGAAATATTTTACCATGGTAAGGAGAATGAATTTTAATATTTTTTTATTGATAATTAACTGTTTCCAGAACCACTGGCCCCATTAAACCCGAAGGTTGCAACGGATCACCTTTTTTATAAGGATTAAAAGTTAACCAGGTTTTTCTTTCTGGTTTTGACATGTTAAGATCCCCAATAATTCTGTTCATCCAGTTATTGGTTACACTTATTTCCAATGTATTATTCCCAGCCTTTAGCTCTTTGGTAATATCCACGTGGTAGGGATAAGTCCAAACCCCTCCTACTTCAACACCGTTAATCTTCACTTTTGCTACAGCGATGATTTTACCTAGATCTAAAAATACTTTTTGATGATCATTAATATTAGAAAGCTTAAACGTGTTATGATAGACAGCCGTTCCAGAATAATATTTTATATTCTCTTCCGGACGTTTAGTCCAATCCGTTAATTTTTCAAAGGTTACAGGTTTGGCAGGCCCCCATTTTGGGTTGAAATCTACCTGCCATGGCCCCACTATAGGTTGCATACTTAATGGTTCAGGGAAATTGGCCAACACATTTTTTGTTTCTGGGTTACCTTCTGTCGGTTTTCTGAAAACGACAAATGCACTTTCTAAAGGTGCTAATTTCATCGGAATCGAAGTACCACCATCGTAGAAGCTATATGCGGGAAGGGCTCTCATTGAACCATTGATGGCATCCCATAGTTCCGGGATTTTGCCTTTAACCCTGAGTGTTGGGTTTATTGAAATCGTTTTTTCAGTTTGGTTGGAAATAAAATAAATATCTCCGTCATTTAATTTTCTATGAATAAAAAGCGTAGAATCTTCTCCTTCGGTTTTATAGTCTGGCACCACTTTAATCAAGCTTAAAGCTTCCTGCATATTCATTCCATCTATCACCATTCCCTTTCCATAGTGGTTAACCTTTATTGAATGTCCATTTATATTTCCCCAAAGTTCTGCGGATAACTTTTGTATTTCTTTATCAGCAATTGGATAATTTTCAAGGCTAGGTGAACCATCAGGTTTTGGCCCTAAAACCACCGCCCCTTCTCTAACCAATTGAATAATTTTTTTCAGCACTTTAGGCCGCATTGTTTTTAATTTGGGTAAAACTAAAATGCCATAATTCATTCCATCTGGAAGGGTTAATCTTCCATTCTTTACCTCCATTCTATTTTCTATCACTTCAGCATTCATATAATCAAAAGAATAACCACTTGGAAGTTTTGGATCCTGGGTGCCTGTCATCTTAGGCGCATCTTCTCCAATAAAATAAGCTACATCAGCTACATAAGTACCCTGTTGCAACATGAAATTGCATCTTTTAACGTACTGGAGAAACATATCCATATCATAAAACCAGGTGTTCTTACGATTAAATTCATTGCCAAAGGGCGCATTTACACCAGGCCATTTATCATCATAAGGTTGTTCGATAAATAAATGCAGTAAGGTGTTATTAATACCTTCTGTAAAAAAACGATCACCGCGCTGCTTCATCATTTCAGGATAGCGGGCAAAAGTTTTTCCACCAGCAGTAAAAGATTCTGCAGAAACCTTTGTTTTCCCATAAATATGAGCAGCAGAAGATGCAGCTCGGTTTTCTATATTGCCCAAATCGCCTTCGCTCCAGAATTCACCACCAATTTCATCAGACTGACCGCCATACATTAAGAATGTACTCGGAAATCCCCAATGGCCATAATTTTCTAACCAGGTATGTAAACCATGCTGGTGGCTTACTTCACGCAAACCTGCTACGTATTGATATGCAATTTCATTGGCAATAAACCGTCTCAAATCCCACAAGAAACGATCAGACTTTTGTTCACTTCCAACAACTAAACCATTCATTACCGGTAGATAAGGAAGGGGACTGTAACTAAACTGCTTTTCAAATTTTTCAATCATGTTGTCAGTCCAGTTTTGACCACCTGTTTCATAACTATCCTCAACGGTAACTTTCCATGTTTTACGATCTGCTGCTGGGATTCTTTCGATGATCTTACCGAGGAACGCATCGAAATGCGCTGCCACATGCTTTTTGCTCATCTTATCTACTTCTAGACCTGTTCCTTCTGGCGAAGCAGGACTGTTATGCACTCCAGTAGGCGTCATTCCTGAGCGCATGATGATCCATTTACCACTCGGCACATTCCATTTTAATTTTCCATCAGTGCTCATGTATTTGGAAATATCAATCACTTTAGAAGGATCAATAACAAGGTCTTTTTCTTGAAATTCCGGCTGGATGCCCCATTCATAAGATCCCCAATATGGAAAAGGTGTAGGAAACATTTTGGCCAATGTTTTCTCGGCATAATCTTCCACCCGTGGTGAGGATGAAATTTTAATTTCTCTCAATCCGCTACCATCTGGGGACACATCTTTAAAAACAATGCGAAATTCCTTTGAAGAAGTTTCTGGAATGGAAATAGAAGCAGGTGCATAGGGATCAAATCCAACATTTAGAGCGTCATTACTTCGATCAACTATAAATGATTTTAAGGTTTTGAAATTCCCATTATCATTTGCCTGTACCTCAGCTTCCATTTTCATTCTTCTGTGCGCAGTATAGAAGGTGATACTTCTTGCAGTAAAAGGTTCCGCTGTTTTAAAATTTAAAGTAAAATTTCTTTTTGAAGGAATAATTATTTCTGTAGTTGTATCGCCATCCATGCAATTTTTAATACCGTTAATCGCTGGTGAAGAAGAAATTGCTGGATTAAAATCACTTATTGTTTTTTCAAAATCTTTTGGAGCGGGAAAAGCAATGACACGAACATCTTCAAATTCTTTAATAGGTTGCTTTAAGTTTATCTCTAATTGTTTAGGTCCTATGGCCTCTATTTTTGAAGAAGTAAGATAGCGCATGGCTTCGCTCGGTTTTATCCAGGGGCCACCCGACTGGCTCCATCCAGGACTATTGAAAATTCCAATTTCAATATTCAACTCGGTAGCTGTCTTTAAAGCAGCGTGAATAATATCCCACCATTCATCAGATAAAACTTTAACTTTTCCGTAGGGTACTTCATCCAGTCCTATGTTGCCGATAAAAGCCCTGTTGATTCCTACTTTTTTCATGGCATGAAGATCTTTGATCACACCTTCTTTAGAAATATTATCGGAAATCCAATACCAGTAAACACTGGTTTGTACAGAATCTGGAATATGTTTAAAGCCCTCCTCTATATTCGCCAACGGGATTATGGTGGTTGTTTTAAATTTTTCAGCTGCTCTCTTGGTACTGCATGCTAAAAAAAGAGCTATTAAAACAAAGAATATTAAGATATTGGTTCTGTGAAATGGGAATTTCATCATCGTTTGGTACTTGCTTATATTTGGTTATTACTAAATGCCAAAATAGAATAAAGAAAACAAAGAACTATCCTGTACTTACCCGCTTGATTATATATCGATACCCCCAAGCCATAAAAGATCTTTACGCCTGATCTTGCGTAGCTACTTTAGCAAGCATCGATTAAGAAAGTATTGCGACCATGAAGGTCAATGTGGTAATTTTAATGCCCGCCGGTAAACAACGGGTTGTTTCTCAAATAGCTGCCATCTGCAAAGCTGATGATGTAGTCAGATTTAAAGTGGGTACTTTTTTTATAATAATCGGTAGAAATGATCTGCGCACCGGACTGCTGGGCTGCCTCGAAGCTGCTTTTATCGTTAGCCCTTGCTTCTTCAGTATCGCTGTCTGCACGGGTACGAATGATGTATCCTTTTTTTACCAGCGCGGTGATTTGTTCCTGCTGTTTTTTGGCGTTGTTCATTACATAAATAGCAGATTCGGGTAAACCTGGCTCCGAATTGGTAAATAACAACCTGCCTTTTAAAGATGGGTGGCCTGCAATGTAAATGTCGATTTTAGGTTTTGACTCATCCAGCAAAAAAATGAACTTACCTTTGGCTTGTTTCAAAGTAGGCCAGTTTTGGTGCAAAACGGCTTGCTCTAGCGTCTTGTATTTTCCACGCACATGATCCGGTATTAGCAGATGATTCATTCCTAAATTGTCGGCAATCTCTTTGTCCAGCATATCATAAATGCGCGAGTCGAATTTATCAGGGATTGTAAAGCCCGGTTTCTTTATAGCCTCATCTTTAGCATTCATGGTGATGAATACAGGGTTATGACCTGGATGTGCGTCTGACCATTTTTTTAACTCCTGCAAAAATTGTTTAAATGTTGCGCACTGGCTTCTGAAATCGATATCCTGGATATGAAAAACTTTAAACCCAGGCTGCTTCATCACTCCTTCAGTATCAAAAGCAGGCTGACCAGGCACCCAATCCAAGCCTTTCGGATGGGCATATTTGCCACCAAGCGTATCGGCATAAACATCTATCTCCAAGTCCAGCAAACCCAGATCGAGTTGCTCGGTAAGGCTGCTGTGCTCATAATCTATCTTGCTCATCGACACGGAATCAAGGCTATTCAACATTTTAAATAACCTGGGGTCGATCGCTTTTTTATAACTGTTGTGTGAGCCGATTAACTGCACATGATTTATAGGGGTATTATCTCCTGGATTGTCAATACCGGTAAGCGAGCACACAGCAATCAGCAATAAACCTAATGTAATTTTCATGGTGTTGTAAATTTAAACAGCCCCGACTCAAGAAAGTTGGGGCTGTTATCGTGTTTAATTATTTATTGATAACCGGGATTTTGTATCAGTTTTGGGTTTAGTTTTATTTCCTGTGAAGGGATCGGGTAAAGCCTGCGGGTTACATCTTTGTTTAAGGTAAGCACGTCGTTTGGTAGCGGGTATTCCGTCTCGAACTGTCCAAAACGGATGAGGTCATTTCGGCGCCATGCTTCCCATGAGAACTCACGGGCACGCTCGTCAAGCAGGGCATTCAAATCGATACCAACAACTGCAGGCGCGCCGGCTCTTGCACGGATTTTATTCACCAATACATCTGCAGTTTGTAATTCGCCATTAATTACGGTGGCTGATGCCCCGCGTAGGATTGCTTCGGCTTTCATCATCATGACATCAGCCAAACGTAAAACAGGCACGTCATTTCCGTTTAAACGGGTGGCTTGAATAATAGTTGGATCCGGGTAGTATTTTATTGAACGTACACCCTCCGACTGGCTGGCTATTGAGTTCCCCAAGTCCATAGGTTTGCCTGGAACTAATGTCAGCTTAGGCTCAATGTAGATCTGCGTGGTGCTGCCTGGATAATAAACCGGTTGGGTAGTAAAACCACCGCTGCCATCTGGTGCAAATTGCGGTCCGGCGAGCCAGGTTTTGGTACGTACATCTCCAGGCAGGTTAAACCTGTTGTAAAACTCGGGCGTGGTACTCATGGCTATACTTAAGCCCACGTTAAAGCCATAGGCGTTTACCAGGTAGTAAAAGAAACCAAAACGGGTAAACTGGTTTCCCGGAATTTGCTGATCGTATGGAATGGCGAAAATAGTTTCGTTGATCTGCGGACCGTTATTGGGTAAAAATATATCGCGAAACTTAGCATCCAGGCTGTAGTTGTTGTTCTTTAAAACACTATCAGCCATAGCAACGGTTTGGGTGTTTTTAGCTATACCTGTGTACACCTGTGCGTTCAGATACATCTTTTCTAATAAAGAAAACACCATTGCTTTGGTTGGACGACCATAGTAAAGTGTAGCATTGGCACTGTTTTTTGCCGGTAAAAGCTGAACTATACTCAATAGTTCGCTTTCTATAAACTGGAACACTTTTGCACGTGATTCAGTACCGGGTTGGTTAACAACAGGAAAATCAGTAATGATTGGAATATTACCATACAGATCCATCATAAAATACATGTAAAGCGCCCGCATTGCCTTTATCTCAGCAATGGTGGCTTGCTTTTTAGGCTCTGGTGATGACGAAGCATTCACAAGGCTAAGTATACGATTACAAGTATTGATACCCCCGAAACCCCATTGCCAAATGCTTGTGACATTAGGATGGTCAAATGTCCAGGAGTGGTAGTGTAACTGGCGATATTGACCACCGTCATCAAAGTTACCATCTCTTGCAGGCAGGATAGCTTCATCGGTAGAAAGCTCCTGCATTCGCCAGTAAGGTACGGCATACTGAGACGACAGGTTAGAATAAATAGTTCCTAATAAGGCATTGTAATCTCCATCGTTAACCGGGAAATTCGATTTAACGTACTGAGATTCTACAGGCACATCTAATTTTGTACACGAAAAGGTGCCAACCAGCACGGTTATCGCTGTACATAGTATAATTATCTTTTTCATCTTTATAAAGTTTATTTTATGTTATTAAAATGCAGCGATTATACCAGCGCTGAAAGTACGAGTTTTAGGATAAAAGTCTTTGTTATCTATACCCGGGGTTAGACCACCGATATTGATCTCCGGATCTACACCGCGGTATTTGGTGATCACGAATATGTTGTTACCTGATAAATACAGGCGGATGCTTTTAACACCTTTAAAGGTTGGCCTTATGGTGTAACCCAAAGTGGCGTTATCTAATCTCAGATACGAGCCGCTTTCCAAAAAGCGATCTGATACCAGGTAGCCGTTAACATCTTTAAACGATTCGCCTAAAGTAAATCTTGGGATATTCTGGAATTTAGAATCGGCAGGGTTGTTTAACGATGCAAGTGTTGCATTCAGTATCTGGTTGCCATACACGCCGCGTAAAAGGAAGTTAAAATCGAAGTTTTTGTAGTTAAAGCTATTGCTCCAGCCGTAAATGAATTTTGGTTGCGCGTTTCCTGTAATGCGCTGATCTGTGGTAAGTGGCTGACTTGCAGTTGTTGATCCATCAGCTTTTTGGTAGGTGCTTACACCGTTTGCATCTTTACCCAGGTAATGCCATAAGTTATAAGTTCCTATTGCATAACCGGGCTGTATTACTTGGCTGCTAAGGAATGATTGCCCCTTGCCACCCAATTGTGCAGTAAGGATATTGTTAACCGCGAATTGCGCATTTGACAAGCTTTCTACAACATTTTTATTGTGGGCTACGTTGAATGATGTGCGCCAGGTAAGGCTTTGTGTTTTTACTGGAGTGGCATTTAACACCACCTCGATACCGCTATTCTTTATTTTACCAACGTTAGCCGTTAGCAGGGGGTAAAAGTATTGAGTGGTAGATACCTGATAAGTGTAGATCAAATCAGAAGTTTTTTTGATGTAGTAATCTACCGAACCACTTAAACGATTGCTAAATAGACCAAAATCCAAACCAATGTTAGTGGTGGCAGTGCTTTCCCATTTCAGGTCGGGGTTATCGTTACGCACCGGGCCAATAGGGTTAGTTATCACGCCATTGTTAAGGAACTTGCCGCCACCCGGAGGGATGCCGTAGATTAATTGTGCTGTAAAAGCATCGAAGCCAAGGCTGTTACCCGATACACCGTAACCTGCACGCAGTTTCAGATCGCTGATCACCGGAAGCTGCTCCATGAATTTTTCGCTGATGATCCTCCATCCTACTGAAGCAGCCGGGAAATAACCGTGGCGCTGGTTGATACCAAAAGCCGATGATCCATCCTCTCTTAAAGATGCCTGCAAAAGGTACTTATCATCATATTGGTATTGCACACGGCCGTAGTAAGAGATCAACCGTAAAGTAGAGATGTAGTTGGGGTCGAATTTAATTTGAGCCAGGTTGCTTGGGTTAGAAAGGAACAAATTATTAAACGTTAAATTATCGTTTGAGAAACCTTGGGTTTGTACCCCAAAGCCGTCATTGGTACGGTCCTGCTGATAAGAGTAACCACCCAATAACTTGATGGAATGCAAACCAAAGTCCCTGTCGTAGTTCAGGTAAGCTTCCACTACATCACTGGTGTTTTTATAAGCGGTGCGGTTGGCTAACCCACCCAAACCTACTGCAAGTCCGGATTTGCTGTTTAAATACGTATTAATACTGTTTTGGTCTTTTTGGGTTGATCCGTTTAGCGTAAATTTTAAGCCTTTTAATATATCAACCATAGCAAATCCATTGATAAGCGTTTTGTTATTATCGGTTTTGATGAAGTTGTTATCAATAAGTGATAGCGGGTTCAAAGTACCGCTACCTGTGCGGGCAAAATTTTCTTTGTAGCTGCCATCGGGATTAAACGGACTAACGGTTGGCAAGTAAAACAGAATACCCGATAATACTTGACTCTGGACAATATCATCACTTTTTGTACCGCTGTTGGTAAGTGTAACGCCTAGTTTAAGCCTATCATTAAAAAAACGTTGGTTGACGTAGCCCTTAAATATGGTACGTTCTAAGCTGGTGTTCTTAAGTATCCCGTCGTTTTTAAAATAGTTTACACTTGCACCATATTCGGCATTGTTGCCTGCGCCACTGTAGGCCAAATTATGATTTTGAGAGTAGCTGTTGCGCTCAGCAAGTTTTTGCCAATTGGTATTGGATCCGTCATCATCCAATGGCTTAGCCAAAGGCTTTACGCCATTATCCAACAAATATTGACGCAACTCGTCTCCGGTTAGCACATCAATTTGTTTGGATACCTTTTCCATAGCTCCGTATGCGCTGTAAGTAAGCCTAGTTTGACCAACTCTCGCTTTGCGGGTAGTAACAATTATTACACCATTTGCGGCTCGCGAGCCATAAATAGCAGTTGATGATGCATCTTTCAAAACATCAATACTTTCAATATCTGCGGGAGCAAGCAAGTCTATAGAAGCACCTGGCACGCCATCAATAACATAAAATGGCTGCTGTGCCGCACCTTCGCGCAGCGTAGAGGGGCCACGTAGAATAGTAGCGGGCTGTTTATTTGGGTCTCCGCTTTTTGTAATGTTTAAACCAGCAACTTTACCCTGCAAAAGTTCGGCAGGGGTTGTTAACACACCTGCGTTAAAATCTTCAGCTTTTACAGATGTAATCGCACCGGTAACATCTTTTTTGCTGGAGGTTCCATAACCTATCACTACAACGTCTTTTAATTGGCGTGCATCGGGCAGCAGGGTGACGTTAATCGTGTTATCGGCACCAACTTTTACATCTTGAGAGATACTGCCAATAAAGCTAAACCTTAAGGTAACAATGTTGCCGGATACGCTTATGGCATATTTACCACTTGCATTTGTGATCACCCCTTTAGTGCTACCTGTAATAATTACAGAAACACCTGGTAATGGTTGATTTTTTTCGTCGGTAACGGTACCGCTAACGGTACGCCCGGTTTGGGAAAATGCTGGCAACACACTAATGATCATAGCGCAAAAAAGCATTATCCACTGCCTTGAATGATAGTTTTTACCATTAATAACGCGCTGGTAGATTTTTTTCATAAATGAATTATTTTTTGTGGAAACGTGTATCCCTATTAAATTAAATGCAAAGTAACAGCGGCTTTGTTAGCAAAATATCAACTGCCCATTAGCTTATTAATAACATTAGTAATGGATCTGGGATCTTTGATTAACTAAAGACCACCGTGTTAATAATATTTTAATACCAACATAAGATTACATATATCTAGTTGGGGCAAAAACAAAACAGGCAGCCATATGGGCCGCCTGTTTAAAAACCAACTCTTCTTGATAGTTAGTCGTCTGTATCTTTACCGGCAAAATTTGTAGGATAGGGTTTTTTGCCTTTAGCTGCAAACCAAAGGATGCGATTCATCACATCGTCGTTTCCACCATCTATATGATCGAACTCTGGGCGCAAAGATAGTTTGGCGTAATATAGGTTGGCCCCTTTTAATTTGGCTAAACCAGGGTTAATCCGGTCTATAGCAATTCTATTAGTTAGGCTTTGATAGGGTATAGTAATTTGCCGCTGGTTAAAACAGTTAAACATAGGCAGTGCTGTAGCATCCATTATATTCATTGGAGGTATGCCTAGAATTTGTTCTATAGAGCGTACCATGCTTACCTGGTTATAGTTTGTGCTTATTTTGTGTTGAAATACGCTATAGGGACTTATCACAAAACCTGTAGTTCTGTATGCAGATACATGATCCCATCCTGCTTGGGAATCATCTTCGGTTATAAAAATTACTGTATTCTTCCAGAAACGACTTTTGGTTACTGCCTCCACTATCTTACCCACGGCCAGGTCGTTATCGGCTACCATTGAGTTTGGAGTAGGCAGGCCGGGTCGTGTGCCAGCGGTATGGTCTGCTGATAAGGCCATCACCATTAACTGTGGTAAGGCATCACCGGGCTGTTTCTCATAATCTTTCAATTCTTTTATAAATGCCGATGCCCTAATTTGCTCAGTTATCCGGTGTTCATCAGATCCGGGGAAGTTTTGGGAAAGCATCGGACGTACACGCGATATCGTGCTGGTGTTGTTAAAATTAAATGGCTTGCCTGCTTTGTAGTTATTGTAAATGGATGTCCAGGTTTGTGAATTATCAAAATGTGGCTGACAAGCTTCACCGTAGATACGTACTGTTTTACCATGGTCGGCAGCGTTATTCCAAATAAAGCCATTACTGGCATATACTAAGGCATCTTCCTGCACATGCGGATAACTTCGAAACCAAGCCCTAACATTTTTTTCTACATAATCAGTCACCATGGCGGCGTCTGTCCATTGATGCCCTTCTGCAGAACATTTGCCCGATGCGTAATAGTTATCCAGCAGTAAAAATCTGCGGGCCAACTCATGCTGGTTGGGAGTAATGCTATCCCCATAGATACAAAGCGATTTATTGCCGTTGCCTTCAGGCATATCGCCCAAAACCTGATCATAAGTACGGTTCTCTTTAATAATATACAGCACATGATTAAAAAGCGATGGCTCTCCTATGCGTTCGGGCATTGGCTTAGCCACCACATTTTTCCGCGGAAGTAAACGGGCTATTTCCTGCCTGAAAGTAAGATTAAGCTCCTTTACCTTTTTGGTATATGCCTTTAAAGTAACGTCATCTGGGATGCTAATGATAGATACGGTGGCTTTTTGATGATGCGAATTAAAAGATTCCACATCATCGCCACCAGGGCGGTCTCCCCCGCTTAGCTCTTTACTCCCTACGCGTGCCCCTTCTCCTTCTAAATTTGTTACAAAAAGGTTATTTCCATCTATAGCCAAACCGCCGGGATAGGCTTCTGTTGGGATAAAACCTTTAACCTCGCTAGATCCGGAGCCCCTTTTTGCTACTTGGCTGCCTAATTTAACAACCGCCACCGCATTATCCATTCCGTTGGCTACATATAACGTAGTACCGTCAGGATCAATGGTTAGGGCATTTGGAGTATCGCCGATAAAGCTCTTTTTACCGGGCATCAGCTTAACGGGTATCGATTCAATATTTTGAAGCGTGCTGGTTGATATTACCGATACTTCATCGCTGTTACCGTTGGCTATGTATACAAATTGCCCATCGTTACTGGCAATTATTGCGTTAGGATGCAATCCAACTGTTATTTGTTTAATTGTGGCACCGGTTAAAGTATTGATCACAGAAACGGTACCCATTAATGTGGCACCTGTTTTTGGGTCTATATATGTTTTGCCATAAGGTACGCCTGCCGTTTCTTTGTTTAACGTATCAGTGGGTTGCGGACCGGCCCAATTGGTAACGTAAGCTTTATCTTTTACAATTACCAAACCATATGGTGCAACTCCTGTATTAACGCGGTAAACTGTTTTACGGGTGGTTAAATCTATTTTCACGAGTTGGTTATTCCCGTTTAATACCACATAAAGGTAGTCCTTGAAGTTTTCGGTGCTGATGGCTATCTCGTTTGGTAACGCCAATGGAGAAGGACTTTCGGGTTTAAATTCGATGGTATTTATTATGGTGATCTTTTGACCATCCCACCCTGCCTGAAAAACAAGAGAGCATGAGTTTTTACCGTTGGCTAAAGCAGCGCTCCAAAAGATATTTACCTTGCCGCTGATCTTGGCTACCTTCAGGCCCGAATAGGTGCTCATCAGGCCGCGGTATTTGCTGTCAGTATCGTAAGCCCAACGGGCAGTAAGCTTTTTTGTTACGGTATCTATTATAGCTATGCCATACCGGTCCTCTACCGCCAGTAAGGTTGTACCGTCTATCAATTTAACATCCATACTATGGTTTTCCAATTCTGGATTGCCAAAGCTTACCACTTTACCAACGGGATCTATCAGCCGGTTATAGGGCATCATCACCGGTAGAAGTTTATTGGTAAGCGTGCTATCGTCATAGGGGGAATGCATATTCCGCGCATCGTTATCGATCCTATTTCTTTTATCAAGAGCAGACTGGCAGCCGGTAAACGCGGCACAAGTTATAATAACCAACAATACTGAGAAAAGTGTTTTAACGCGCATATTGTAAAATTACAAATTACTAGATCTAATATGTTTTTAAACAGCAATTAATGTTAATTTATCAATAGCGTCTTAAACGATTAAAAATAGTCAAGCTGCCCAACCATCGGCACTTATTTTATTTCAAAAGGACCAGTTTATTTAGCTGAAGATTTTACTAATTCATTTTTTAAAATATTGTAGTAGATGTAAGGATCATCGGCTGGATATTTATTGTACTTAATGTTCGTATCTTTTGTATCTGCTATACCCCAATTGATTGAATCACAAGTATCGTCATAAGAACCGTAAACACTGTATTCTTCGGCATGTTTTGCCCATTCTACCCTTCGCTGCCATTCAACCCCATCAATGTGACGCCATGTGTCATTAACAACGCCAGCGTTAGGAGAAACAAACCGAACTTTACCATTAACACTTTCAGAATAATTCCGGTATCCCCATCCATCACTTTTACCAGGAAGTATGGGATCATTAACTTGTGTAGTCCCAATATGAAACTTTGATAAATAAGTTTTCGAGCTTTCAGGTGCTTTATCATAACGTTCCCAATACATATCTGATGGCTGAAATGCGATGAGCATAGGTCTACCATCCCCAAATCCATATTTTCTGTAAGATGCATCCTGTGCCCACGTGTTCCATATTCTTTTTGCTTTTTCATTCCAATCAGAGAAAGATCCAGCGGCACCTATAAAAATAATAAACTGCATCTTTTTCTTGATGCAAACCTTTTGGATGTTATTTACCATGGGGCTGTAGATGTCCCAGTATTTGTTCCATTGGCTATCGTTGGTCATGTCTACAATTACAACATTAATACCTGCTGTTTTTATTTTTTGAAGCACATCATCCACTTGGCTAATATCATTATAATCATGCGCTGGATTCCACTTTCCATTTACCAAAAATTTCATACCTCTATTGTTTTCACGGCAACAAATAAGAATGTGGGCACATGGAACACCGGCCTTTGCACTTGGCATATAAATAGATAATGGAATTATTAGTAGGAGAATAACCCTGAAAACAAACGATGGCTTCATTTTAAAAATTTTGAGATTAATGGATATACTTTATTAAGAATTTTTTTCCAATATAGTTCGGATGTTCCAAATAGCTATCCTGTACTTACCTGATTGGTTCTCAATGCTGTAATCTATTTACGGAAATATATCCACGCTGTTATTTTTGATTTAAAGGTTGAAGCGGATTACCCATATAGCCGTCTTCCACAAAAGACATAAAACCCAGCAACGCCCCCCAATGATAAAACTTATCACTGTTTGGAACATCATCCCCTTCGCCGGTTTCTGCATTGTAATTTTCGTAAATGTACCGGTTGCTCGACCATGATTTTAAAAATAATTCTTTCGATTTGCTTATAATGTCTTTCCTTGCCTGAGGTAGGTTGTAATTTCTGATGCCCAAATAAACCAAAAAATTCAACGGTGCCCATATTCTTCCGCGCCAATAGGTATTGTCTTTGTAAGCCGTATCATTTCGCGGCGAAGATGGTAAGATCCATTTACCCCAAAATTCCTGCGGATTATAAAAATGTTCGGCCATCATTCTTTGCGCCTGCTGTTGTGAAGCTACTTTAGCAAGCATCGGGTAAAACAGCGTTGGTGATAGAAGGTAACTGAATTTTCCGGTTTCTAGATTTTTATTTAAAAACAACCCGAAAGGATCGCTCCATAAAGTTTTAAGCGATTTAGTATATTTTTCTGCACGAAGGTCTAGTTCTAAAACAATATCAGGCTTGTTCAGTTCTTTTGCAATATCAGATAGCGCCTGGCAATCTGCTATATACGTGCTCATCAAACCTACATCAGCTAACTTTTGAAGTTTAGTAGTACTGTCATATGGCGCATTATCATACATGGTAGAGTTATCCATTCCTGATTCCCATTTTGGAGCATCTTTGTTCACAAGATCTGATCCCCAAACCAAATATCCATCCACATCTCTTTTTTTAGGCCACCATCTATTCCAGGAAAGCAATTTATCAAACACATATTCCAGCAACCATTTTTCTTTGTACTTTTTATAAATTTCTTTTATGACTATGGAACCCACTGGTGGCTGAGAACGATCATTTGTTTTACCAAGCCCAGCGGCGTAATTGGGAATAAAGCCACTGTCAGTTATTTCATCAGTGATGGCAATGGCATTCGCATAAGCCAAGTTTTTATTATCTAAAGCAAACATCCAAGAGGCGAAATAAGTATCCCAGTCAAATATTACCCAGCCCTTAGCGTCTACGCTCCAGATGCGACTTACAGGGGCGATCACCCTATCATGTGTAGGTTCATAAATTACATCCCATGCCAATACGTTTTGCATTGGTTTGTACAATTCCTCGTCACTTGCATACTTCTTATAAGTTAGTAACAAACTATTCCTCGCATGCGCGATGTTTGCTTTAATCTGATCAACAGTTTGTTTTTTACCAATACTTATACCCACAGCTTTACCAAGATTAACTTCTTGATAAAGGGAATCTTTATGGCTAGCCATCACAATGCTGTTACTAAAAATTTTAAAATTACCAGAAGGTATTTTAGCAGCAAAACCCTCGGTCGTTTTAACTATTTTTCCTTTTCTACCCCAAAGCATTTCAGGACGAATAATCATTAGGTTTGATTTATTTTTATTCAAAGGAGTAATTAAAATTACTTGGTCGTTCCCACTTGCTGCACTTTCTATTTTTAATTTAACTCCTTTCCATTCGATTGTTAATTCTGTGTAAGAGCCATTAAAACTATGAAGTCCCGGCCTAATTGTTTCTACATTTTTACCTCTGCGGCCTATTAGTGATTCTCTTAAAATATCACCCGACTTACCATCTTTCAATTCAAGATTTAATGCTAATCCAGCTGGTAAAATAACGTGTGATAAAACACTCCGTGTATTCCAGGTATTCCAACCTGAAGCCAATTTAGCTTTCAATTTAGCATATTCTTGGGCAGGATTTTCCTGTTGTGCGTAACTTTGAAGCACTATAAATGATAGGAGTATTGCAAATACAAATTTTATTTTCATAGTAATTAAAAAATGAGTTATGTCCTTTTTTGAATATTTTAATAACTAGTCCACGTAACTAATCCTGCATCAACAAATTGATCAATACCATCTTTGTGGCAATGAATTGCGATAACATTTGGTCGATTATTTTTAATGGCTCGTTTAGCCGCATCATTTATTTTTTGCAACGAGTATTTATTAAACCCCTCCATGCCACAAGCCTCTACCCCATTGATGTATATTTCGACATTGCTGTTATGGTTTACACTTAGCACTAAATTCTCTAATTCTGCAGAAGAAAGATGTCCAAAATTTATTTTCTTACGAAGCCATATTTCATCCGAAATCCAAGCTGTATTACCAGCCTTCCCAAAGCCACTTTGTCCACTTTTCCATGACGTATCATCAAAAGAAATTTGATCCCATCCCGCCAAGGGCTTGTTAAAAGAATATTTCCATTCCACACTTTTAACTTCCTGGGAAGGCAAAATAACTTTTGCTCTTGCATTGCCTCTAACAGGCAAAACTCTACCTCCATTCTCTAATTGAAACTTCACTAGGGTCGGCGTTATATAAATGTTTGAAATATCATCTGAGCCAAACATAGTTCCCCAGATTTGACCACGTTTATCTTTAAACAAGCTGCTATGTCCACCGTGCCGCAATGCAAGCCAACTGTTGGTGTATGGGCCATAAATATTGTCGGCTACTGCAATATTTAAATCATAAGTATATTTACCCATATCTTCGTTCCCCTTTGCAGAGTACAAATAATATTTATTATTTAACTTAAGCATTCCTGAACCTTCAAAGCCTACGGTTTTTCCATCAAAAGTCTTTAAATCTCGAAAAGGTTCTGCAAAGCCTGTCATGCTATCATTCATTAAAGCAATGAGACAATGATTTCTAAGAAAATAAACCTTATCGTTTTCTTCAAACAGTGACCCATCAATTCCTTCAGTTATTGGGCCATCAGTTACTTTTGTATAGGGACCTTCTGGTCTGCCAGAAATGCTTTTAATTAAACCTGTTCTTATTCCTTGTGGTGCAAATGTGCCCATGCTATAAACCATATACCAATTTTTCATTTTATTGATATAATGAATTTCAGGAGCCCAGAGTGGCCGCCTGCCTTTCTCATCATATGCTTTTTCCCAGGTGCCATTTTTTTCAATACTCCAAACTAAGCCAACATGCGTCCAATTTTTAAGATCAGTAGATTTCCAAAGATGCAAACCATCATTATGATCCCAGGCATTCTTATGGGAAATAGCCCCATCGAGATAGCAACTTGTATGTACCATATAGTAAACACCGTCAGGACCTACTGTAACTTCTGGGTCGCGACCAATAACATCAGTCATTACACGAATCGGTGGCAACTCTGCACCTTCAGGTATGAATGCAGTGGAAGGAATAATTTGATATGTTTGACTTTTATTTTGCCATGCGAGTTTACAAACTGTCTCTTTGGTAGTTGACAAATGTGTTCTAAATCGATACTGAACTCCTTTAGTCAGACTAATGGTTCCGGATGACTTTGCTGAAGAAGACAGCATCGAATGATTGATAATTAGGCTGTCATTTACCCATAACTTATAGTCGCCAAGTGTTTCTATTTCAAAGGTGTAAGGCCCAGAATAATCAGGGATAATATAGCCTAACCATTTAACCGAAAAATTATTCCCACTTATTCTTTTATCAGGACTTTGATTAACCCAATTAAAATTTATAGTGGTATCACGGCGCATGAAAACAGAATCTTTAAAACCAGCCCGATTAAAATAAGTTCCTTGTAATCCTTTTTGATCAAATGATTGAGCACTACAATTTAAACTGAAAAAAACGCTCCAAAAAAACAATAATGATATTAAAAATAGCGGTTGGATAGTATTGAACTTGCTTATTGTTTTCATATTCTAATTCATAGTATAATCATAATCAATCTTTTCAGACGATAAATAGCTATTGAGTATTCGTATTCCAGGTTAACCAGAAACACTTGTGATTTACAAAAAAAAATGACTTATTACAAACTAAGGCAATTGTTTTTTCATTATATTAATCTTTTTTCTCATTAAGGTCTTTTGTAATTAAAAAAAGAGAAGAAAATGAATAAAGCGTTGCGCATAATACCTTCTTTCAAAGTCCTATTTCTATGCTATCCATATAAGAGCCGTTTAAGAGGATTGTAAGAGCGTGTCTTGTCCTAAAACACCTTGGTTTAAGGATTTGAGATTGACTATAAATACAAATTTGGGAATGCCATTTCAGTTATACAACAACCCGACAGTTATTATCTGAATCAATATCCAAAGAGAACGGCCAAATGATGAAAATCACTTAACCAAATGCCCATCGTCAATAGCGATAACGAATTAAAAGTTTACGTTTGATCCATGAGCATTACCAGAAAAGATATATTCGGATATGAGCCCAATAGCGAATATTCGTTACCTGTTGCCTATTTTTCAATGGAGTATGCAATTGATCAGTCCCTAAAAATTTATAGCGGAGGGCTAGGGTTTTTATCAGGATCACATTTGCGTAGCGCATTTGATTTGAAGCAAAATTTAATTGGCATAGGAATATTGTGGAAGTACGGTTACTACGATCAAGAAAGGGATAGAAATGGGTTGATGAAACCTAATTTTATCGAAAAGAATTACTCATTTCTGCAGGACTCTGGTGTGCTGCTGACTGTACAGGTACACAATTCACCTGTTCATCTGCGGGCTTTCCTTCTTAAACCAGATACTTTCGGCTCTGCACCAATTTATTTGCTAAGCACTGATATTCCTGAAAACGATGAATTGTCGAGGTCAATAACCCATTGTCTTTATGACCCAAATGAAGCCACACGTATTGCACAAAGCATCGTTCTAGGCATAGGGGGCGCAATGTTACTGGATGAGCTGAATCTTACACCTGATATCTATCATTTGAATGAAGGTCATGGGGTAGCATTAAATTTTTATCTTTACGAGAAGTACAAAACACTTGCAGAAGTAAGAAAACGTGTGGTATTTACCACCCATACACCTGAAAAAGCAGGTAATGAAGAACATAGCTTTGACCTGCTCAATGAGATGTCCTTCTTCTATCACCTTAACCAGCAGGAAGTTCGGTTACTTTTAGGCATGGAAGTCGGTAATTTTAACTATACTCTGGCTGCTTTAAAATTTGCCCATAAGGCAAACGGTGTTTCTAAACTACACGCTGAGGTGGCCAGAAATATGTGGACCGGGCAGCAGGGTATATGTGAGATCATATCAATCACCAATGCGCAGAATAAAAATTATTGGGTAGATGAAATAATAGACCAAACTATTGCTAGAAACAATGAATTAGCTTTTAAAACCCGTAAAACAAACCTTAAAAAACAGCTTTTCAAAATAGTAGCCAACCAATGCGGCAAACTTTTTGACGAAAAAATACTAACCATTGTTTGGGCAAGGCGATTTGCTGGCTATAAGCGTGCCGATATAATTATGCGGAATTGGGAAAGGTTTCTAAAACTGAGTAATAGCACCCAATATCCCATACAAATCATCTGGGCAGGAAAACCATATCCTGAAGATTATGAAGGTATTGCGCTTTTCAACCAGATCATTACTAAAGTTAAAGCATTAGCCAATTGTGCAGTTTTGACCGGTTATGAATTGGAATTATCGGCTTGCTTAAAAAAGGGTGCTGATGTATGGCTTAATAACCCAAGAATGTATCATGAAGCGTCAGGTACGAGCGGAATGACAGCCGCTATGAATGGTGCCATTAATTTATCAATGCCAGATGGTTGGGTACCAGAGTTCGCCAAGGAAGGCGAAAACTGCTTTCTGATCCAGCCTTCAATGCTTGTTCAGTCTGAAGGTCAAACTGATAGCATTGAAAACAGCAACCTAATGGACAAATTAGAGAAAACGGTGTTACCCATGTACTATACCAATCATAAAAAATGGTTTAACATCCTCAAACAAGCAGCAGCTGATGTCAATCCAGAATTTGAATCAGCCAGAATGGTTAGGGAGTATTATGAATTAATGTACAAATGTACATAAAGTACCCACCGAATCACCCTTAATGCTTAAATTCAGGTTTTAAATAGGCATTCATATGATTACGAAGTTTCATTACCTTCGGACCAGATACATTTTTGATATATGAACTTCCTGGATGCGATTTATAATAGCCCTGATGGTAGTTTTCTGCAGCATAAATCACTTTAAAAGGCAAGACCTGCGTAACAATTGGATTCCCATAATGATGGGTTGCATTTACCCTCGCAATAGCTGTCTTTAGTATCTTTTCTTCTTCGGGGGTACGATAAAATGCAATTGACCGATAATCTTTACCCTCATCAGGCCCTTGCCTGTTTAACGTTGTTGGATCGTGTGCATAGAAAAATGCCTCGGCCAAACTTGCATAACTAATAACTTTTGAATCATAATAAACTTGAACAGATTCTGCATGACCGGTATTATCAGAAGAGACTTCTTGATAAGTTGGATTTTTAACTGTCCCACCAGCATAACCAGCCACAACTTTGGTTACGCCATTAAGTTCGCTTAATCCTTCAGACAAGCTCCAGAAACAACCACCCGCAAAAGTTGCTACCTTTTCATTTGCTTTAGGCACAGGTAAATTGGCAAATGCAAGATCCTGTTTTGACGTTTGTCCGTTTGCATAGGAAGTAAAAAACAATGCAGTTAACATCCATATTTTGTTGATTTTCATGATCTTTTATTTTATTTAGATGGTATAAATTTTAATGCGTAAGAATTCATGCAGTAACGTAAGCCTGTTGGTTTAGGGCCATCATCAAAAACATGTCCCAAATGTAAACCTGTTGATGCCTCTACTACTTCATTTCTAACCATACCGCCAGAATTATCGCTAACAACCTTTATGGCTTTTTCGTCAATAGGCTTGAAGAAACTTGGCCAGCCAGTACCAGATTCAAATTTAGTATCTGAAGTGAACAGAGGTTTACCTGTAGCCGCACTTACATAGACACCTTTTTTGTGGTTGTTCCAATAAGGATTATGGAATGGTGGTTCTGTTCCGCTGTTTACCATAATTTCATAAGTATTATTTGAAAGTGCTTTTTTCCAATAATCTTTAGATTTTGCCATTGGATATTTTGACTCCTTTTTTTGTTCAGCCATTTTGGAACCTCCATCGGCTTTATTATTTTGGCTGCAAGCATTCAATGCCAATGCCATAAATGGTATTATTAATAATCTTAATTTGCTCATAACCGTTTAGTCGTTAAATAATATAAAACCTTACAATAATAATTCAGCGTTTTATTGCATCGTTATTTACGCATAAATCAAGTCGTTAGTTTCAGATTATTCAATTAAATATCAGATTTTAAGTTTATTAAGAAACTAACTATTCCTCGTGGAGCACAGGAGAAAACTATTAAACAAAAATAATTTCAAAGAACTTTTTCACATGCATCACTGCTTGCTAACATCGCGTTGTATAATACAAATTTACCCAATGTTGATGTACTAAAAAAGGTCATATGACATCACTTGGTACATCATTTGACTGTTTTTTGTACGTCATATGACATAAAAAAGGTACAAAGACAAGATTATCAACATCTTAAAATCCCACCTTTAAGTCTCTGTTAAAAGGGGAAAACTAAATGCCGTTAAAGGGTACAACGATAACAGAGTTCAGGAACTGCTTCGGAACATCTTCGATACTTAGACCATACTTCTCCACAAAAAGGTACCCGTTTTGTGGAGAAGTATGGTCTAAGTATGGTTTTAGTATAGTCTAAGTGTAGAAGTAGATATTTATCAGATAAAGCGCAAATTCAATTTTAGTATTTATTTATGCCGGGTTAGATACGATCAATTACCAAATGTTACAGCCAAAAATACCATAGATATATTCATATTAAAAGACCCCAGCGTTATGCCGGGGTCTTTGAACTTCAAAATTTCTACAATCCTCTTTTAGCTTGGATTGATTTCAGTAACCGTTACAATTTCCTTTCGCTTTTCAGGATCCATTAATTCCATTAGCCGGATGCCTAATAACCCATCCATCGCTGAACCTCCAGTGCCTCCAATTAGCACATCAGGGATTAACTTCACATTGCCTTTAGACAATTCCTCCGTAATCTTGTAACGGGTAAAATTCTCTCCACCAAGTGCTTTAACGGCAAGTTCATACGCTTGAGCAGTAGATTTACCCACTGCTAAAATTTTACCCGCTTCTGCGCTACCTGTCAAAGAAATTTGCTCAGCCTCTGCTGATGCCCTCAGCTTAATGGATTCAGAATCTGCCTGCGCACGGGCTTTGGTAGCTTCAGCTTCTGCATGGGCACGCATCTTTGTAGCTTCAGCCTCTGCGCCAACAGCAAGTTTTACACCGGCAGCATCCCCTTCAGCTTTTTTAACCGTGGCACTGGCAGTCCGCTCTGCTATCTCTACACTTTGTTGTGCTTTCACAATGTCCTTTTGCATATCAGCTATAGCGGTTTCTTTCTCCATACCCTGACGGGTCTCCTGTGCTTGTTTCTGGGTATTGTAAGTTACTTTCTGCTCCTCAGCAAGTTTCCGGTCGGTTAGCGTTTTCATTAGCGACTCTGGCGGCACAATATCTCCTATAAGTGTATCCACCGCATTCACATTATACTCATCCAACACCTTACGGATGTGTTCTTTTGCAGATTCCTGACGCTCTTTACGGGTACTTAGGAATGCAATTACATCACTATCCTGTGCCGAATTGCGGAAATAGTTACCAATTGTAGGCTCCAATACTTGCGATACCAGATTAACCATGTTACCAAAGCGCGCAATAACTTTAGGCGCTTCTGTAGTAGGTACATGGATAATTTGTGACACATCCAGATTAAATGGAAAACCATCCTTTGAACGTACAGTAATGGTGCACAGATTCTTATCCAGATTATGGGCTTCACTTCGGGCAGATGCCCAGTTCAATACCAGGTTAGTAGTTGGAACCAGTTCCACTTTCATGATATATTTATTGATGGGGTATTTGCCAGGACCAAGTGGCTCCAGCCATACTCCTTTTGAACCTTTGGCTACAATGTTGCCATGTTTAAAATCAACTCCAGTCAAATCATTTCCATCGTTGCCGATGTATGAAATTACCACACCTACGAAACCTATAGGAATTTCTGTCATAGGAATTTGTTCCAGTTGAATGGCCCAGGGATTTAGATTGTACGAACCAGCCAGAATTACCTGTGGTTGCAATCCGCGGTTTCCTCCTCGTTTAATAAACATGTCGAAGTCTTGAAAATTGTTGTGTCCTTCAATTAGCGATCCTGCAATCTGGTTAAGTTCAATGGGTAAACCATCAAGCGTTGTAACTATACCCACCATACTTTCCTGGATACGCACCATTTCAGTAACGGAAACCTGGAACAACAGTGTATTGATCCGGTAAGATCCAGAGGTGATGTATGAAGTTTGGCGGCCACGTTGTCCACCATTTTCAAGAAATGTAACTGCATCTTGATAATTGTCACAATCTACCCGCTGGCCCAGAATATTACCAGTAGGTATTTCAGCACCATCTTTAGCCATGATCAGTCCAATTTTACCTTCTGGAATAATAGTAAATTCTTCCATGGTAACCGCATACTGCCAAAACCACATCTTAAAGTACAAACCAGGGGCAAGCGACTTTCCTTGAAATCCAGCTTCTCCTCTAATGGCAATAATCCTTCCGTCAGGTAATTCCCGACCAGCCCCGACTAGTACAAACTTTTTTGTTACCAGTCCAATTCTATCTTCCGGAACGATGATCATTCCGAAAAAGAACCTTAAAATATATTTGTATAAACCTGCACACAACAGTGCCACTAAGACCCACCAGTAATTTAAAATAAGCGTTTCCATAATTGTATTATTTATCTTTTATAGCTTGAAAAACCATTGATCAAGCCCGATTTTGATATCAAATAAAGTGCTTTGTTACCACATTATTTACTTATTTTCAATATATATTTTCATCGATTTTAAGGCACCAAAGATGATTCAGGTGCGATTTTAGTAAAAATATCATCTGCACTTGATATTTTCGGAAATCAATTAGTAGAAGTCAGGAAAGTGGCCAATTTTAAGGCATTGATCAAACGCTATAATGCTGGATATGTAATTCTCGGTTAGCCTACAAAATTCCTCATTTAGACTACATTGCCCCTTACCCTGGAACTGATCTTTGTGGTGTTGATAATTTAAAACATAAGATCATGTCAAATCAAAATGAAACTTCAGCTTCCGTAGCAAAATCAGCTAACGGCGAAACCAATAAAGTGTGGTTTATTACGGGTGCCTCCCGTGGCTTTGGTAGCATATGGGCCGAGGCCGCACTTAAGCGTGGCGATAAGGTTGCCGCTACAGCTCGTAAACTGGAAAGTATAGCAGGTTTAAAGGAAAAGTACGGTGATAATGTGCTCACTTTGGAGCTGGATGTGACCAATCCGGAACAGGTTAAAGCAACGGTTGAGCAGGCTCATGCACATTTTGGCCGATTAGATATCGTACTAAACAATGCAGGTTATTCTCTTGTTGGTACTGTTGAGGAAGCCAATGCTGAAGACATTCGCGCACTTTATGAAACAAATGTAATTGGTCCCGTTGCGGTTATTCAGGCAGCCCTACCCCTGCTTAGAAAACAAGGAGGCGGTCATATATTAGGTACGTCGAGCAACCTTGGCCATGTAACCCTTCCCGTTATCGGTTATTACTGTTCTTCAAAATGGGCTTTTGAGGCAATTCACGAAAGTTTAGCTGCAGAGGTTAAGGCTTTTGGCATTAAAGTGACCATTATAGAACCGGGCGCTTATGCCACAGAATTTGGTAGTCAGGAATCGTTAAAATTTGCTGCCGGACTGGATATTTATACAGATTATAAAGCTCAATTTGTAGACAGTTTAAAAACTATGGAAAGAGGTGATCCTAATGCAACTCCTGATGCAATATTCAGTGTAGTAGATTCAGACAACCCACCATTAAGGTTCTTTTTAGGCAGCCATTGCTTACCGTCGGTACGTACCGCTTACAACGAAAGAATAGCCGTTTGGGAAGAGTGGGAACCCGTATCTAACGCTGCGCAGGGCGAATCAAAGTAATTCAGCCAAAGTAATAGTATTGATAAGTGAATAAAGATAGCCGATATTTAAAGTCTTATCGGTTATCTTTCCATAAATCCCTAAATATGAAACAAGAAGAATCTGCACCACATAAGTTCGATTCGCTAACAGCCGCTCATCTTTCCATGGGTTTACCAAAGCCTAAGCATCCTTTAATAGGTCTTATCAACGGTGCTATCGATCCAGTTGGACCAGGTGCCATGCTTAAAAGCCATATACTCAGCTTTTATAAGATATCCTATAAGCCAAAACTAAGCGGTAAGTTAAAGTACGGCCAGAGTTATTATGATTTTGATGAGGGCGGCTTGCTATTTGCCTCTCCAGGGCAATTAATTGGTAGTAATGATAATGATGGTAGTGTTTGTTCAGAATATACCCTGCTTATCCATCCAGATTTCTTTTCTGGTTACTCTTTAGCTAAGAAAATTAGGCAATATGGGTTCTTTTCCTATTCGGCAAATGAAACTTTGCATCTTTCAGATGAAGAAAAAGCCACTATATTTTCCATTTTTAGGTTAATTGAAGCCGAGTTGAACAGCAGGATAGATGATTTTAGTCAGGATGTGGTCATTGCCCAGATTGAATTATTGCTCAATTATGCAAACCGGTTTTACAAACGCCAGTTCATTACCCGAAAGGCGGTAAGCAACGACTTATTAGTAAAGCTGGAGGAACTTTTAGATGGATATTTTACAGAACAAAAGTCATTAAACAAGGGAATTCCCACAGTTCATTATCTTTCGGATCAACTGAATATATCACCGAGTTATTTAAGTGATATGCTCCGGTCTTTAACGGGGCAAAATGCGCAACAGCACATACACGACAAGCTTATTGAAAGGGCAAAAGAAAGGTTATCTACAACTAGCTTATCTGTTGGCGAAGTTGCTTATGAGTTGGGATTTGAACATCCACAGTCTTTTAGTAAATTGTTCAAGACAAAAACTAATCTATCGCCATTGGAATTTAGGAGGTCTTTTAATTAGAAAATATCCCTACTCAATGCTAACAGTCCATGTATCATGAAATTGCGTTAGACTAAAATGAATCTGCCGGTGAAGGCGGAACCTAGAGATTTTTGTTGTATTTGTTTTTGTATTCCAGCGGACTGATACCTGTAACCTTCCTAAATACCTCGCGGAAGGCTTTGACATCAGAATACCCTACTTCGTACATTACTTCGTTAACCGTTTTACGGTTGATTTCAAAAGCACGCTTTGCCCATTCTATTTTAACGCGCTGTAAATACTCCAACGGTGTATTTCCTGTAGCTTTGATAAACCTCCTGTCGAAATTTCGCCTGCCTACCGCAAATTTAGCAGATAGGAAATCTATTGCTATTTTTTGATGAAGGTTGCTCTCAATATACTTTTGTGCTTCCTTTACCATATCATCTGCGTGCTGTTTCTGCCCCTTAAATATGATAAATTCCTGCTGACTTTGTCTGTCCATCTCAATTTGGAAAACTTTTGAGCAATAGATGGCAGTTTGTCTGTCATAATACTTTTCTACAAGGTAGATCATTAAATTTAGGAACGAGTACGCTCCTCCATTGGTATAGATCCCATTTTCATCAGTTATCAATTTACCTTCCTGTAAGTTTACTTTTGGAAAACATTGTCTAAAGTTATCTGCCGCTATCCAATGTGTAGAACAGCTTTTACCATCAAGCAAACCAGTTGATGCCAGCAAATATGCACCTGTACATACACTTGCCACCTCTGCCCCATTCTTGTATTGCTGCTTAATCCATTGGATCAACTGTTCATTTTCCCTAACTGCCTGGTCATAGTTGTGGTTTAGTGAAGGAATAATGATCAGATCGGTCTTCGCTATGTTATCGATAGTAGTATGAGGTTTTACAGAAAAAAAATTGTTGTGAAACCCTACTTCAGCAACCGTTCCAGCAACCTGAACTTTAAATATAGATGGTTTGCCGCCGGCTTTCCAATAATCGTTAGCACGCGTAAGTATTTTATAGGCTCCTACGATACTACTTAAATTATTTTCGCCATTTGGTGCCAATATAGTAAGGTGTTTCATGGTTTTTTTTGATAAAGGTAAACAATGCTAATGTCCAAATCAACCCACTACAATGTCCATTTTACACCCTAATAGATAATTTATTTATATGATCTTTATTATACGCTTACACTTATATCAATCTGATGATAAAATCATACCTCTACTTAATAATCCCCGTTTTTATGCTTGTATCTACACCCCTTAACCAAAATAAAAATATAGCCATGAGCACATCTGATTTTACAACTACCTTTTTGGTAGATCAAACACCAACTGAAGTATTTAACGCAATTAATGACGTGACTGCCTGGTGGTCTGAAGATTTCAAAGGTCACTCTAAGAAACTTAACGACGAGTTTGAGGTTAGGTTTGGCGATGTACATTACTCTAAGCAGAAGTTGGTAGAAGTATTGCCAGACAAGAAGATAGTTTGGCTAATTACCGTTAGCCATTTAAGCTTTTTAAAAAACAAAACTGAATGGACGGGTACAAAGGTCATTTTTGAAATTGCCAAAGTGGGTAACAAAACACAGATACGCTTTACGCATGAAGGATTAACTCCTCAAATTGAATGCTACAAAGATTGTACAAATGGCTGGTCTCAATTTTTGCAAAACAGTTTAATTCCTTTAATTACTACAGGTAAGGGTAATCCTAATGTACTGGACAAAGAAGTGAAGGAAAAGACTGAAAAAGTAAAGGATTACCATACGTCATTTTCTGTAGATAAAAGCTCAAAAGAGGTATTTAATGCTGTTACCAATATGCGGGGATGGTGGTCGGAAGAGATAGAAGGTCCAACTGATCAACTTAACGCTGAATTTAACTACCACTATAAAGACGTTCATTCCTGTACAATGAAAATGGTAGAGCTTATACCCAATAAAAAGGTGGTTTGGCTAGTTACTAAAAATAACTTCAATTTTACGCTTGATAAGTCAGAGTGGATAGGTACAAAACTCAGTTTTGAAATAGCTGAAAAAGATGGAAAAACACTTTTGCATTTTACGCACATTGGTTTAGTTCCAGAATACGAATGCTTTGAGATTTGCAGAAACGCCTGGACAGATTATATAAATACAAGCCTTTACAATCTGATTACAACAGGTAAGGGTAAGCCCAACCCAAAGGGATAACTATTTAGTTATCAAAACAGTCTTTTTGTTAAATTTTACTACTTGTTTTTCGTCCATACGATCTATAACAAGTCTATATTGAGTAGGTTGTTCCTCTTTTTCTAGCAGTACGCCGAGGTTAACAATTTTTGCCCCAATTGGGATTTCAGAAATAAGATAGCGCTTTAATTTCGAAAGATCGCGTGGTAGTCTCATGCAAAAGGATTTTGGTTGCGTTAAAGTATGTGTAAGAGTACTTATTCCAAAGATAGCAAAAGTGAATGATTAAATCATTCAAATTCGTATTTCCGTTAGCTTCCTTAAGCTCATAATTTTTTATATTTGTTAGCTTAGATTTGAGCCTTGATCATCAAATTTTAATTTTATTAATATAGTTCAAATTAAAGATGAAAAAAAATACCAGTTGCGATCTTCAAACATGCTTTATGTGCAAACTCTCACTTAAGGAATGGCATCCTGCAATTGCTAGCAATAAGCAAAATTTTATTGCCAAAAAGGGAGAGGTTATTATAAAAGAGGGAGATCCGGTAAGTGGCGTTTATTTTGTTACATCGGGGAATGTTAAAGTTCACAAGCAATGGGGCGACAAGGAACTTATACTACGTTTCGCTAACAAAGGGGCTATTTTTGGCCATCGGGGAATTACTAGTAACACGTCTATTTATCCAATATCTGCAACTGCTTTAGAAACCACCAGTTTCTGTTTTGTTGATATAGAATTTTTTAAAACTACGGTTAAAGTAAACCAGGAGTTTGCGTACGCCTTATTGATGTTTTATGCAGATGAACTTCATACTTCAGAAAAAAAAATGAGAGATCTGGCATTGATGTCTGTTAAAGGCAGACTAGCAAATGCCATTTTGGGCCTTAAAAATCAGTTTGGGCTTAATGAAGATGGTTATTTGAATTTAACTTTAAGCAGGCAGGATCTTGCAGCTTATACAGGTGCTACTTATGAAACGGTTTTTAGAACAATGAATGAGCTACTTCTTGATAAGCTTATCGTGGTAAAAGATAAAGCGATCGGAATTCTTGATGAAGAGGGACTTATTAATTTGAGTAATAAATAATATGCTTGGTATTGTATTATGTGGAGGACAAAGCCTGCGAATGGGTAGTGACAAGGGAACGCTGAGTCATCTGGACAAACTTTGGGCAAAGATAGCAGCAGATAAAATTACCGAGTTTAATATTCCTGTAAAATTCTCTGTAAATCCCACCCAGATAGCGTTATATGCTGGTTATTTTAGTGATGAAAAGCTAGTTATTGATCATACATCTCTCGAAATAAAAGGCCCTTTATTAGGTCTGTTATCAGCCCATATATCCGAACCATTATCTGATTTATTGATACTAGCTTGCGATATGTTGAATATGGAAAGCAGGTTATTGGAAGTACTTATAAATACATTTAATGCATCCCCCTCTTTTGAAGCTTACATTTTTACTAAGGATGGTCAACAAGAACCTTTATGTGGAATATATACAGGAAAGGGTCTGGAGAAAATTCTACATACCATGCAAACAAAGGGACTAGCGAAACAAAGCATGAAATTTATACTTGAAAATCTGAATGTTAATGAAATTGAAGTTAACGAAGCAGATTACCATTTGTTCAAGAACTTTAACGCTCATGCTGAAATAAATGGTTTATAAAAGCTGTAAAGAAGCCTGATCAATTTTCATAAAATTAGACTTATCACTTTCGCAAACTGAACAGCAGAAGGTTTCTTCCAAATTTTTAAATAAGGTGCCCGGCTCAATACCTTGCGCAGGTTCTCCAAGAGATTCATTGTAAACAGTAAAGCAACTCTTGCACTGATAAACAAAAGTATCTGATGGCTCAGGGCTTTCCTGCTTGGCTGGCCATAATTTTTGTTTGTTAGTTTCAAGATTGCTTATTCTGTGTTTATGAAATTTATGGATCGCGCGGCTTAATTGCTCTGGCAGCAACGAGCGTGGATTATTCTTGCTGTAAATTTCGCCGGTTCTTTCGTTAGGATTAAAATTTCTCGCGCACAATATATCGTAAACTGGTAGCATTCTAAACCAATACAGGTTAACCAGGTAATGTTTACGAATGAGGATGTTACTGAAAACCTCACTTTTTCTTCGGGTCTTAATTCCAAAACAAATACCGAAGGTTCTAGTATCATCAATACTAAGGTGCTTTACCAGAAATGTTTTCAAAGCCAGTCCGTCTGTACAGTTGTCTTCAACTTGAAAGTTCAACTCATTTGCAGCGTGTCGCATGTTTAGTCCAAACTCTTCCAGCAATACATTCCATTTTTTTTTGTCTACTTCTTCTATACCCTTTACAATGATGGTTTTCCATGAGGTACAGCAAAGCTGTCCAAGTTTAGTATCTAAACAGAGTTGACACAGTCGCTTTAAAAATGCAACACTAAACAATTCATCTCTCCGATAAACTCCCAGCCAATATTTATTGTTATTATACTTATTTAAACCCTCGTAATACGGCAAATTAAACGTAGATAAGGACACCTCGTGTTCTGCTACTTTTAAAACTAGATTTTCGGTTTCTAGCAGATTAAATAGGTCTTCGCCCTGTGCCTGCTCGTTACCAATAAACTGCATTTTATCACTAAGTATGATACGTTCTAATTCCTTAGTCACTTTAGCAATGTGATTTGTATAGCAAAGCTGTTTCCATTCGCACGTTACATTAGTTTTTGGAAACCTTACAATTAAATGCCAATAATGTTCAGCCTGTGCCGAAGCTACCCAGTTGATATTACCAGTAAGCATGGGCGCAAAGCTTTGATCACTGTCGCAAATGTTTACTTTAATCCGAGGCTTGAAATCTATGTAGTCCAGTATATCCTTATAAACCCCTTCTGTTAGCCAGCTTTTACGTGCAAATATTTCTTCTGCTGGATAAGAACTAATAATATTTGGGTAATTATCCTCTCCTACTTCATACGCCACACCCAACTTTTCTAGTTCTATTTCTAGTGTGCTAATATTATAGTTAGCTGCATCTATCAGTAACTGCTGCCGAAGCCCGAAACGAACAAATAGAGTTTTCGCCTTTGTGGCAGCTAAAAGAATATCGTTTAGCATACCTGGTGAAATGATTCCTCCTGGAAAATTAATAATGATGGTTTGATCCATTTTATAATGTTATTAGGCCAAATTCTGCTACTGCAACGGGGAAATTTTTATTCTCGTGACCAGGTCTACATAATTTTAAAAGTGCAAACCTCTGAATATTGGTTAAACTTTGCCATTGCGCCAAATTGATCCTTATGTTTAATTCTGCAGATTTCTCCCTTAGTGTTTGCGGAATACGAATCAGGTTTGCCCAATCTGGGTGGCTCTCTACTTTCAGTTCAGTTCCTGGCTTTCCTGTATGGCCTGCAATTAGGTTCTGCAAATATTCACGATAATTAAGAATCTGAACTTTTGTAGCTATTGGAAGTAGCGCTAGTTCAATTCTTTCGTCGCAATAGAAGCGTGACCATTCTGCAAGCTTTAGCTTGATACCTGCAATATCCATTTTAAAACGAACTATCATTGGTATACATCTAACGTTTTCTTCTATGAAATCCTCTTCGAACTTAAAATATTCAATTCCCTTTAGGTCTTTAAATTCTGAAGGCGTGAGTTTTATATTAACCATGATTATATACTTTGTTGATTACACTGCTACTTCAAGCGCAATGTCCACTTTCATAACATTTATAAAGGTATCAAGAATCGCTTTAACTTCTGGTCTGCAGCTTCCACAACCCATACCTGCACCAGTTAATTGACAAAGCTGCAAATGATCTTTACATCCTTCGTTTATTTTATTAATGATATTCCCCTCCCCTACATTATTACAGCTACAAACTGTTTTCCCAATTAGAGGTTCAGTTGCTTTTCCACTACGTAATAGCTGAAGCCGCTTTTCGCTTAACTCCATTTTGTTCTCAATCAAACTTCTGAATTCTAAAAACTCGGTTTTATCGCCAATAAGTATTGCGCCAACTAATCTGTCATTATGTACAATACATTTTTTATAGTAACGCTTGGCCCGGTCTATAAAAACAATTTCCTCGTAGGTTGGGTCATTTGCAGGTGTTTCTGCCAACCCTAAAGAACAAAGTGCTAAACTGTGCATTTTCAAAATATTCATCAACAAACTCCCTTGATAAAATTTAGCAATGTCACCGCATATAAACCTGGCAACGGTTTCGGCCTGCTGTTCAGCTGCCGCTGTAATTCCGTACATCTGACCGTTAAATTCTGCAATTTCTCCAATGGCATAAACATCTTTTTCACTCGTCCTCAAGTAATCATCTACCACTACTCCTCTTTTGCAATTTATTCCAGCATCTTTTATTAATTCTATATTGGGAACAGTACCTATTGCAATAACTAATGTTTCGCAACTAATTAGCGAACCACTCTTTAATCTTATTCCCGACAAATCTTTATCACCCATTACCCTATCTACTTCATCATTGTAGAAAATTTCAATACCCTTACTAATCAGTTCTTCATGTAGTAATTGGCTTCCAAGCGAATCTAGTTGACGTCCCATTAATCTGGAAATTCGCTGAATGATAACCACTTTGACACCTTTTTCTGTAAGAGCAGAAGCAAGTTCAATGCCCAATAGTCCACCGCCAACTATCGCCACTTTTCCATTTGCACTTACAGTATGCTTTTTAAAATTATCTGCATCGTTGCGACTACGCATCGTAAATATACCTTTTAAATCTGGCAGGTCTTTAAGCATAAATGCCCTGCTTCCAGTGGCCAGAACAAGTATATCGTATCGATGAATACTACCATTGCTGTCTACAACGGTTTTACCAGTTTTATTAATCTTTTCTATCCCGGTTCCACGATGTAATTTAATGCGATATTCCGTTTCTTCGTCATCGCTCATTTTAATCAGGCTATCCCAGGGTAAAGTGCCAATAATATAATCTGGAAGCAATACGCGATTATAAAACGGATAGGACTCCTTGCTAAATATTTCTATTTCATCTTCGCTATTTAGCGACCTGAAGCTTTTAACGAAACCACAGGCACCTGCACCAGCCCCGATAACAATAATTTTTTGCCTGCCCTTTTTGTACAATTTTACTTCAACCGCACTAAACTTAAAATCTGGCTCTTTGCTAAGGGGATCGATTAGATTATTGGTTAAGTTATTTACACGGTTTAGATCACTTTTAAGAATTTTACCCCAATGCATAGGCATAAAAACGACACCTATTTTGATATCTTCTGATAATTTTGCCTTTACTCTTACATTTCCACGCAGATTTAATACTTCAACAAGATCATCGTTTTTAATATTCCTTAAGTGCGCATCATAAGGATTAATCTCTAAAAATGACTCGCTAATATGCTGATTTAGCTTATTTACCTTACCAGTCTTACTTCTGGTATGCCATTGGTCTCTAATCCTACCAGTTGTTAAAATAAGTGGATGGTCTGGCGTTAAAGATTCAGACTGGTTTTCTGCGTTGAAAGATAGAATATTTGCTTTTTTGTCTTCGGTGTAAAACTGTTGATCAGTAAATAACCTTGCCGTTCCAAATCCTGTATCACCTTTGGGATAAGGCCACTGAACAGCTTTTTTTTCCTTAAGTATTTTATAGTTCAACCCACTTATATCAATATTGGTTCCAGCTGTAAGTGCGGCGTGTTCGTCATAAATTTCAGAGGAATCTTTGAAATCAAAGCCCTTATATCCCATTTTCTTCGCAAAACGGCAAATGATCTCTGTATCGGCAAGAGCTTCTCCGGGTGCATCAATTATTTTATTAAGGTGGCTAATATACCTACCTGCGTTGGTCATTGTTCCTTCTTTTTCTGCCCAGGCAGCAGCCGGCAAAACAACATCTGCATAACTGATCGTCTCCAGTTTATTACTGATGTCCTGAACAACAACAAACTTTGCCATTTTAAGCCCAGCTTCCGCAGTTCTAACGTCTGGCAAGCTAATCAATGGATTTGTACATAGAATCCAGATTGCCTTAAGCTTTCCAGTATTCAGTTCGTCAAACATTTCTGTAGCAGTTAAGCCTGGTTTGGGCTGAATGCTTCCTAAAGGTATATTCCAAAACTGCTCTACTTCATTTCTATGAACTTCATTTTTCAAATTACGATGAGCAGGCAGCAAATTACTCAATCCTCCAACCTCCCTGCCTCCCATGGCATTTGGCTGTCCAGTAAGCGAAAAAGGGCCACTTCCAGGTTTCCCGATCTGTCCAGTAATTAGGTTTAGGTTAATTAAAGAGAGATTTTTGTTTGTACCAATTACACTTTGATTGAGCCCCATTGTCCACATGGTGATAAAACCTTTAGCATTACCTATATAAGAAGCTGCTAGCCGAATATAACCTTCGTCTACACCGCAAATTAAAGCAGCTTCTGCTAATGATGTATCAAACACTTTTGAACGATATTCCTCGAACCCATTAGTGTTTTGGTTAATGAAATTTTGATCAATATTTCCAAGTTCAATTAAACATCTTCCAATTGCATGATGGAGGGTAATATCAGTCCCAGGATTGAGCTGCAAATGCACATCTGCTAATGCGCAGGTTTGTGTCCTTCGTGGATCGCTAACAATTATTTTGAGGTTAGGATTATTTTGCTTTGCAGCTTCTACACGACGCCATAAAATAGGATGACACCATGCGGGATTTCCACCTGCAACAAAAATACAATCGGCAATTTCAATGTCATCATAACTAATTGGGACAGTGTCCTCTCCTAAGCTCATTTTATAACCTACAACCGCACTGCTCATGCACAAACGACTATTGGTATCTATATTGTTGCTACCAATAAAGCCCTTAACAAGTTTATTAACAACATAATATTCTTCCGTTAAACATTGACCGCTAGCATAAAATGCAACACTATCAGGCCCATGTTTATTAATCAATGCCTTAAAAACTGCAGCAGTTCTTTCCAGAGCAGTATCCCAACTAACCCTTTGAAGCGGCATACTTTTATTATAACGCATTTGAGGATAAAGCAGCCTATCACCTTTATCATTTGCAGTGTAGTGCAAGTTCATACCTTTACTACATAGCATACCCTTATTTACCGGATGTGAATGATCTCCTTCAACGGTGATTCTCCCCTGAACATCTTTGTTTACTACAATACCACAGCCTACGCCGCAATAGCAGCAGGTTGTGGTATTCTTTGTTTTATTGTTCTTTCCTTCTTCCAAGACGTAAATGTTTTATGATAGAATTATCATTTAATTGGGTCTGCTAATTTCCTGAAGTAAAAATAAGTTCTTCAATTTTTGACCTCTTCTGTGCCATAATGGTTCTGAAGATTAATACGCATATACCTATTGCCAGGATGATAAACCCAAGATATGTAAAGGCTAAGGTATAATCTATAAGTTCCTTGTGAATTAGTATACCATCCTCCATTATATCTTTAGACGAATGAGCTGCTTTAGCCTTAAACATAAAGGCAATAAGCATAGCACCAATATTGCCACCCGCACCCACAATACCTGCAACACTGCCCACTGCTAAAGGGTTAATAAAAGGAACGAGGCTATAGGTAGCGCCATTTGCCATTTTTAAACTTAGTCCGAAAATAAACATCATGAAAATGGACATCCCAATATTACCAGATTTAGCAAACCATATTAGGCCAACTCCTTCAATTAGCAATAAAATAGACAACAGAAGTGTCTTTCCATCAAAGCCCCAGGTTTTACCAATCTTATCAGCAACAATCCCACCAAATGGTCTTGCAAAAACACTAATCCAGCCAAAAATTCCTGCTACTAAACCTGCTATAGCTATGCTTGCACCAAATGAATCTGTAAAGAATATAGGAGCAAAATTATCTACTGTTATCTCTACTCCAAAACATGCTGCATAAGCAACAGTTAGAATCCAGGTACGGTAGTCTTTTGCAGCCAAAAGAAATGTATTTTTAATTTTTATTTCATTACTATCTTTTATGTTTTTAAAATCGCCTTGCGGACTATCCAAAGTGTAACGATAATATAGAAAGGCACAAAGCAACAGCATCAACCCAGGAAAAATCATCGCATAGCGCCAGCTATCTTCAGTGCTACAAAGACCTAAAGATGTAAGTCCCGCTGCAATTAATGGCATAAAAACATTTGCTGCACCCCCTCCTGCATTTCCAAATCCACCTGCGGCAGCATTAGCAGTTCCTTTAATATTTGGAGCAAACATGATGGAAGTATGGAACTGGGTGATGACGAATGAAGCACCAATTACCCCTATAGCCAATCTGAAGAGCAAAAAAGAGGTGTAAGAATTACTCGTGCCAATAAGTAGTACAGGAATCGCACATATCACCAAAAGCCATGTATATATAATTTTAGGGCCAAATTTATCTACCAATCTGCCAATAAGTAGCCGCGCAATTATTGTTGCAGATACAGATGCAATTTGGATGTTACCCACCTGATCTTTAGTAAGGTGTAACTGCTCTCTGGCTATCTTCATTAACGGTGCCATTCCAAACCAGGCAAAAAAGCAAAAGAAGAAAGTAAGCCAAGTAATGTGGAAGGTTTTCATTTGAACACCCTTCAGCGAAAATATGTTTAGTTTTTCAAGTGGTTTAGTTGTAGTATCAAATATCATAATAATTAATTTAAAATTTCGCTATCGTACTGATATACACCGTACCATCTTCTATTTTTACAGGATAGACCTTAATTGCACACTCATCTCCATTTAAACATTCACCAGTATTTAACGAAAATGTTTTCTTGTGGAATGGGCAAGCCACTTTGGGTTCATCAGTAGAAGACCCAATCATACCGCGACTAAGTGCCATTTCCTTTTTATGTGGACATTCGTTTTGTGTGGCATACCATTCGTTTCTCCTTGTAAAATAAAAGAGCGCAATTTGATCGTCACCATGTTTTATACAGACGCCGCCATTCTCAACGGCATCTTCGACTTTGCAAGCAGCTAACCAGCTTTCGGAAGTTTCATTCATTTTTTTTGGTTTTAATTTGTTAGGTTTTTATGTGATCTATCTGGTTAGACTATTTCCATTCGGCAGTTCTTTTCTGCCCGCGCATCTCCACAAATTCAATGGACGGGTCTTTATCTTCCGGTGCATTAACAAAGTGAGAAAAGCGCTTCCTGATGGCAGGGTTTTCTACCGCCTCTTTCCATTCGCACTTGTAAGAGTTAATTAGATTTTCTACGTCGTTTTCCCACTGCTGAGCCATGTTAAGGCTATCATTGACAACCACATTTCGGAGATAATCTATCCCACCCTCCATTTTATTTAACCAGGTTGCAGTTCTGGTAAGAGGATCTGCTGTTTTAATGTAGAACATTAAGAATCTGTCAATATATCGTATGCAGGTATCACTATCAAGCTCTGTTGCCAGTAAAAGTGCATGTTGAGGTTTACTGCCGCCATTGCCACATACATATAAGTTCCAGCCCTTTTCTGTAGCTATTATTCCAAAATCTTTACTTTGAGCTTCTGCACACTCTCTTATACAACCGCTTACGCCTGATTTAAATTTGTGCGGTGCACGAATACCCCTATACCTTTCTTCTATTCTGATTGCAAAGCTCACACTGTCGTGAAGTCCGAATCTACACCATGTACTTCCAACACAACTTTTTACGGTTCTAAGTCCTTTCCCATAAGCATGCCCGCTTTCAAAACCAGCTGCTATGAGTTCTTCCCAAATTAAAGGCAAATCATTAAGATGCGCGCCAAACATGTCTATTCGCTGACCACCAGTAATTTTTGTGTATAGATTATATTTCTTAGCAACCTCACCTATTGTAATTAATTTCTCAGGAGTAATTTCTCCACCAGCCACACGAGGTACTACCGAGTAAGAACCTCCCTTTTGAATATTTGCTAGGAAGCGATCATTGCTATCCTGAGCTACATCGTTTCCTTTTTCAAGGATCATTTCATTCCAAAGACTAGCCAATAGAGAGGCTACCAGAGGTTTACAAACTTCACATCCGTCATTTTTACCAAGTGCATCTAAAACGGCGTCGTAACTTTTAAGCTCATGAATATGAATAAGGTCAAAAAGTTCTTGCCTTGAATAATCGAAGTGCTCACATATTACATTCTTAACATATTTACCTTGAGATTTTAAAGTATATGACAATAAGTCTTTAACCATAGGCAAACAACCGCCGCAACCTGTACCAGCTTTTGTGCACTTTTTTAAGTCATCTATATTTTCACAGCCATCAATTACTGCTGAGCAGATATCCCCTTTTGAAATACCCTCACAACTACAGATTAGTGCATTATCCGGCAAACTTGTAATTCCAGATCCTGCTGCTGTGTCTCCACCCCTCGAACCCAAAATAAGCTCTTCAGGATCGTCTGATAATATAATTCGATTATTGGATGTTTGCAACAGCAGGTTATAGGCTGTTGCATCTCCAATTAATATACCTCCTAAAAGGTATTGCCCGTCATTACTAATGTTTATCCGTTTATAGATTCCTTTATGCTTATTCTCAAATACTATAGTACGGCAATCCGGTTCAGTTATGAAATTATCACCAAAACTAGCTACATCTATTCCTATCAATTTTAGCTTCGTACTCATATCAAAGCCCAAAAACGTTTTTGTTCCGTCGCAAAGATTGGTAACTAGTACTTCTGCCATTTCATAACCCGGAGCAATTAGGCCGTAAATCATTCCTTCAAACAATGCACATTCACCAATCGCAAAGATCGATGGATCGTTAGTTTGCATCTTTTGATCAACAATTATTCCGCCTCGTGGGCCCACATCTATACCACATGCTCTTGCCAGCTCGTCTCTTGGTTTAATTCCGGCAGATATTACCAGCATTTCCACAGCTAAACTGGTATCATCGCTAAATTTTAACCCTGTTATTGCTTCTTTACCCTCTATATATGAGGTGTTTTTATTAAGAAGAATTTCAAGTCCAAGATCAGATAGTTTCGAAGCTAAAATTTTGCTACCTGCGTCATCTATCTGTCTCGGCATAAGCCTGGGTGCAAATTCAACTATACTAGTTTTCTGTATTCCTAAATCTATAAGTGCCTTTGCAGCCTCCAAACCCAACAATCCACCACCAATTACCGAAGCGGTTCTTACTTTTTTTGCATAACTTCGAATCAAATCCAGGTCTTCTATGGTACGGTAAACGAATACACCTTCTTTATCAACACCTGGAATGTTAGGTACGAAAGCGCCAGAGCCTGTGGCGAAAATTAAAAAATCGTAAGAATATGTTAAACCAACTAAAGTGGTGACCGTTTTTAAATCGCGATCTATTTGGACAACAGGACTATTAAGGTGTAAATCAATTTCATTTTCCTGATACCAATTTTCTGTAGATAAAGAAAGATCCTCAGAAGTTTTACCATTGAAGTACTCACTTAAATGGACACGATCATAAGCACGTCTAGATTCTTCACCAAAAACAGTCAATTTAAATAAATCACTTCTGGATTTGAGTTTTTCGCAAAATTTGTAGCCCACCATTCCATTTCCGACCACAATAATTTGTATTTTCTTCATATTAAGACCTTTTATTCATTAATTATTCAATATAAACTTATGTTTTTGTTTTTTAATTCTAAATATAACCCGTAAATTGGAATATATATTTGTTATAAATCACATTTACTAATTTTTGATATACGAATGTAGACATAAATTGTATTAATTTTAGTGTTTATATGATATTTATCATAAATATTTTTAATATTCAATATATTTTCAAGACTTTTACAGAATAACATTTAAGTAAATTCACATGAAGACGACAAAAGAAACAAAAAATATATTTATTATAGGATCGGGACCTGGAGATCCTGAATTACTTACATTAAAGGCTTATAAAATCATAAAATCAGCAGAAGTTATACTTTATGACAATTTATGTAGCGAAAAAATCTTAGAAATTGCACCTAAGAGCTGCAACATGATTTATGTAGGAAAAAAACCTTACAAATGTTGTACTCCTCAAGAAAAAATAAATGATTTAATTGTTGAACATGCAAGTCAAGGGAAGATTGTGGTACGTCTAAAAGGTGGCGATCCTTTTATTTTCGGAAGAGGTTTCGAAGAATTACTTTTTGCAGAAGCACATGGAATAACAGCAACATACGTACCAGGGATCAGCAGTATGCAAGGTATAGGTTCAATTGATATCCCGCTTACGCATAGAGGAATAAGCGAAAGCTTCTGGGTAATAACAGGCACAAAAAAAGATGGATCCTTATCTCAAGACCTCAAGTGTGCAATGAAAAGCTCTGCAACAGTTGTAATTTATATGGGAATGAAAAAGATGAGAGAGATATCAGAAATCTATAATTCAGAAGGACGGGGCTCAGTACCAGCTGCAATTATACAGCATGCAACGTTACCAAACCAAAAACATGCAACCTGTCAAGTATCCGATTTACAGAAAACAGCATTACTGCATGGCCTAAGCAATCCAGCAATAATTGTAATAGGTGATGTAGTGAGCGCAAAATCATTGTTTCATGAACAATATAGCAGCCTGGTTGGATAAATAAAGTTATAGATTTGGATAAAACCTATTTAAAAGCATCTTTACCCAATTGCTCATCCCCTAAATAAACCCATATCGCGCCAGCAAGGTATTTATTGAATACCCTACTGACTTCTTCAGCATTAACTGCGCTTATTTTATCCAGCATATTTTCTTCAAGTTTGTAATCACCCAATATTTCTGCTTTACCCAAATTAGAAACTATCGAAACTGCGCTTTCCTGGTCGTTATAATTATCTAGCTTATAACTCTTTTTGATATCTTTAAGTACGTTTAAATTGTAGTTTCCCTGCTTGATGTCGTTGAATGCCTCCATCATGCCTTGTATAGATTTCTTTGGTTGTGTTGTACTTACATAAAGCGAAGTATAAGGCATCTGCAATAATTTTACAGTCGCACCAGGAGCATAGGAAAGCGCCTGTTCTGTTCGTAATTTATAGTGCAGGTAGCTACTTAAAACTGTTACCGCAAGTTTAAAGGCAGGATAATCAGGATTGCTCATTGTGGGCGCATTCATTACCCTACTTATGTAATTTGTAGCGATATTGCGTTGCGTAGTAATTAAGCGATCTCCCTTAAGTTGAACATCTGTATAAATAGGCAAATTGTAAGTTTTGGAAGGAATTCCAACAAAAGCATCTTTAATCTTTTTTTCCAATTCTTCTCTGCTGATCTTGCCTGCTACTACCAGGAACATTCTTTTTTTATTCAACAGCGTATTGAAATAGTAATTCCTTACACTATCTGTATTTAAATTTCGCAGGGATCTTTCGCTACCTAATGGCAATACAGCATAAGGCGTATTTTTAAACATCGTTGTAAATGTCATCTGATCAACCATTGCCTCCGGACTAGCATCTCTAGCATGTGTCACAGATATGATCCGTTCCTTTTCATTACTAAACTCCGTAGGATCAAATGTGGGGTTAACGATTGCATCTGAGAACAACTTCCAACCTTGGTTTAGGTATTTGGAAATACAGCCCATGCTAATTGCGCCATAATCTGTTGTGGAGGCGCCAGAAATATTAATACCATACTCATCTGCCAACTCCTGATAATCGTAAACCTTATAATTTTTAGTACCACATGTGGTTGCAGTAGCCAAGGCAAGATTTTCAATTCCCGCCTGTTCTGGCCGGTAATTCATAACTCCACCTCTAAAGTACATAGCAATACTTACTGTTTCTTTTTGGGTAGGACGAAAAATAACTTTAAGACCATCCACATCGAAGGTTGTAGCAGGAATTTGAGCTACGGCCGTACTGCTTAGTACAACAGTTAGAAAACTTATCAGGTATAGTTTCATGAGCGTTACTTGGATTTGAAGAATTCTTCAGGTTTAACAGTATCTACGAGACTGGAATGGATAAGGAGACCAGCAGTATGGGGCTTATCCTTAATATATTTGCGTACATAATCAATAAGGTCTTTCCTCGTTATTTTATTCACATTCTCCTCATAATGCAAATAATAGTCTATTGAAGCAGATGCCCACCAGAACGAAATCAAATGGGAATATTCTGAAGTGACCTCCCTTCGCTCAACTTGCTCCACGGCAAGCAAACGTTTTGCCCGTTCTATTTGAGCATCCGTCAGGTAATTATCATCATCCCAAAGTGCAAGTTGTTTTAAAATTTCTTCGTAACATTCTTTTATCTTGCCTGGGTTCGGACTAATACCTAGTCTGATTGGTCCTGTGTATTTCTGAGTATAATAACCCACGTTAATATCTCTGGCTAAACCCGTACTTACCAGAGCCATTTTAAGCTTTGACCCATTTTGATTCACTAAATAGGAAAAAACATCCGCAACGTACGTTCCTAAAACATCATTCCTGGTATCTGGCCCAAGCCAGCTGAACTGTATTTCAGGATCTAAAATTTTATCGGTTTTTAATATGTAATAATCGCTTTTAGCTAAGGGTACCACTTCAGGTATTGGCCACTTTTTAAAGGGATCAAATTCAGAAGCTTTCCAGCTGCCAAAAACAGTTTCCGCTGCTGAAAATGCCTCGTCAGCCTTTACATCTCCAGCAATAACCAGCACTGAATTATTTGGCCAGTAGTATTTATTTCTTATGGAATCCATTTTAGCAGGTGTAGCAGAGAGAATAACCTCATGATTACCCACAACGTTCTTTCTGGAATAGTTGTCTCTCCAAAGTCGCCTGCTGTCTTCTTCAATGAAGTCAAACATCGGACTGGATTCATGCCTAGTAAACTCTGCATTTACCACCTCGTTTTCCTTCTTCATCTCCTCTTCTAAAAACATCGGATTCCGTATCGCAGAGTTCATAAACTTTAACCCGCCCTTTAGATTTTGGGAAGGTAAGGTAAAGTAGTAATTGACAACCTCCTCTCTGGTTGTAGCATTAGAGTTGATCTCCAACTCATTACTTTTTTGAACAAAACTGGAACGAGTTGGATAGTCTTTATTAGCAGAAAAGAAAAGATGTTCGTACAAATGGCTAAGACCGTTGTATTCTTTGGGTTCTGTAAAAGACCCATTTCTGCAGGCAATTTCTATCGTTGCCAATGGTACTGTACTGTCAACAATAACTAAAACTTCAAGCCCATTTTTTAACTTATGTTGATACATATTCTCAGCAACTTTACGTTGGGAAAAAGCGGTAAATGAAGAGAAAGAAAATAAGATTACAAGGGCATATCTGGAGAGCATAAGGCTAAAATTTGAATTATTGGTTTGATTAATCAAATAAAAATATTATTTATTAATTAACCAAATAGTTCTGGCATTATTTTAACCCCTACTCTAAAATGTTTATGAGCGTGATTTCAATTCGGATGACGCTTGTCTTCTTCCTGGGTAGTATTATCGGTTATCCATAAACAAATATAAAATATACAAAGCTTAGACTTCAATAACCCTTCCACTAAGATCTGGTATAACTAAAAATGGAACTTTTGTATGGAAACTGATGCGCTTAGTCATGCTTGGATGAAATAACCCACCTAAAAATGTCCTTTTATGGCTAACCATCGCTAACATATCTATATGATTTGAATACACAAAATTTGTAATACTATCTTCAAAATTTCTTCCAAACAACTGCGTAACTTGAATTGCTCTACCAGGATATTTTCTTTCCAGTACTGCCTGGTAACCTGGCGCGCTCCTTTTATGTGTAATAACTTCCAATTCGGTGTCTTCATCTTCGCCGGTAAAAACCATTACCTGAACCTCTACTTTATAAAAGTCTGCAATTTCAAACAAAGCCATCAAGGTTTCTTTATCTTCCACGAAGTTATTAGTGGCAAATAAGAGTTTTTCTGGTTTTTTCCACTCGTAATCTGAAGGTACAACAATTACAGGAACATTTGCTTTACCTATAAGTTCAGCCGTTTGAGTTCCCCAGAACTTTTCCTTTAACCCGCTGGCCCCATGTGTACCCATTATCACCATATCAATACCCTGTTCTATTATAGCTTGCAAGATACTATCTGTAACAGCGCTATTGGAGATTTCTGTATTAACAGAACCTACACCTCTCTTAGCAAGTTGGTTTTTAAGGGAGGCCATTTCCTTTTCAGATTGTTGGATCATTGATTCATACAATTCTACACTCATTCCTGTGTAGTCACCATACACGTTACCCATAAAATTGATCACATGGAGTAGTGACAATTTTGCAGTAAACAACTTATTTGTCTGTACGGCAAAGTCAATTGAAGTATCTGCACAACTCGAAAAATCAGTGGGAATCAGAAGCTTTTTCATTTTATAAAATATTTATCTGTTGGAATATTATTAGTAGTAACTAGCTGTAATTACAACTATAAATTTCTCAAAAGCTAATGGTTACATTAATGATAGAAAACAGCAAATATTATGATTTTGATCATAGCTACAGCAATACAGACTTAATACTTTTGCTTTATAAAGCAAGAGAAAATGATTACAACTTTAGTTATCAACAGATTAGAAACAGTTCAAGATAAATTGAACAGACTGGCAGAAAAATGGACAGTAACCAGCTCATCATTGGAGAATCAAATTGGCAGACTGGAAGCCTTATTCAGGTGTGGGTCATTTATTATCAATCAATCAAATGTGAATACGCTTGAAAATTTGAGAAATTTGGTTGGGAAATTGAAAACCCATCTAAAAAATCAAATCATGGATATAAAGGCAAATCTTAATCATCCATTCTACAATGCTGATTTTGCTTTAGATAGTGCAAATTTGAAATTATCCTCAGAAATAGATATACTTATCGCAAAAACCTACACTTTCAAAAGGTCAATTTTCGATAAGAAAGATCATTGTAAAAAATTATTTTAATAGTTGATTTTATCAAATAAAATGATAAGAGTTCCGTTGTTTAAACATGAACAAGATAAAATTATTATTTTCCGCTACTATAGTTTTTGCCTTTGCAGCTTGTAGTCAGTCTTCACGAAATACAGAGGCTACTAACATTAAATCTGATTCAATAACTGTGAAATCAGACACTGCGCTTATTGGTAAAATATATGCCAAACCAACCCAGAAAATAGGCAATCCTTTTGAGTTAATTTTTACTGTTTACAACCATACAGACAGTGCAATGAAATTTTGTAAATGGCACACTCCTTTTGAACCATTAATGAGCAAGTATTTAGACATAGTGATGGAAAATGGAAAGGAAGCTTCCTATAAAGGGCCTATGGCAAAGCGCATCATGCCACCTCCAGCAGATAGTTATATTAGTATTGCACCCGGTGACAGTCTTTCTGTTAAAACTGATCTTTTAAAGGCCTATTCATTTAATAAACCTGGGAAATATAAAATCCTATACAACTCATCAGCAACGAGTGGAATCCAAATCACTGATTCTATTAGTGTAGACATTCAAAAATAACTTTAACTCATTTCTTTCCAGAATGCATTTGATACGTGACGAGCGTCACTTATTAGGGCAATCTTTGTCACGTTCTAACTTTCGAATAATTAACACTTTTGGAGCATAAAATAGTTTTATGCTTAAGGAGAAATCAGCAGCAATACACTCAGTTTGTTTTCATTGTGGAGAGGAAGTTATTGATGATTCATATCAAACCGATCTAAAGACATTCTGCTGTGTAGGTTGTCAAACTGTTTATACTATTTTATCTAAACACAACCTTTCCAGTTATTATAGCTATAATAATGTTCCAGGGCAAACTCAGAAAGGAAATAAGCAAAATCTAGATTACTTGGATGTTAAAGAAATATCAGCGCAGCTGGTAGACTATCAGGATGATCAGATAACCATAATAACATTTTACATACCTGTCATTCATTGCAGTTCATGTATTTGGCTACTGGAAAACCTACATGAGCTACTGCCTTCTGTAGTAAAATCGAGAATTGATTTTTTAAAAAAGCAAGTTAATATCACGTTTAAAAATGAAAAGACTTCATTAAAAAATGTAGTTGAAATTCTAGCCACTATTGGTTACGAACCATTAATCAGTTTGCAGGACGTTGTTAAAGAAAAGAACTCTAATTCGGATGATAGGGATTTGGTCACCAAAATAGCCGTGGCCGGTTTTTGTTTTGGGAACGCGATGTTGTTAAGCTTTCCGGAATACTTTGGGATTGGAAATTTTGAAAGGGTTTACGCTAATTTCTTTGGCTGGCTTAACTTGGTATTCTCCATCCCAGTAGTACTATATAGTGGCGGGGGCTATTTTATTTCTACTTGGAATAATTTAAAAATTGGTAGACTCAATTTGGATTTCCCTTTAGCGTTGGGAATTGCAGTCATGTTTTTCCGCTCCATATACGAGATAAGTACGCAAACCGGTGCTGGGTTTGTAGATACGCTAAGCGGATTGATCTTTTTCCTTCAAATTGGAAAATGGATGCAACAACGCACATTTCACCACATTTCCTTTGAACGTGATTACCGATCTTACTTTCCAGTTGCGGTAACTACAATTAGAAATGGTATGGAAAAATCTGTACCCTTAGCCGCGCTTAAAATAGGCGACAGGATTTTGGTTCGCAACATGGAAATTATTCCAGCTGATGCCATATTGCTAAAAGGAACTGCCGAAATTGATTTTAGTTTTGTAACCGGAGAATCTGAACCAATAACAAAGTCACTTGGTGAGATCATATATGCTGGCGGCAGACAAACTACTGGTATACTAGAAATGGAAGTGCTCAAGCCTGTATCTCAAAGTTATCTGACTCAACTTTGGAACAATGATACATTTCTTAAACCTAAAAACGGCATCAAAACCTTTAGTGATACAGCAAGTAAATATTTTAGTTTTCTACTGCTTAGTATAGCCATAGCCGCAGGTACTTTTTGGTTATTTCAAGATTCCAATCGCGCAATGGCATCATTTACTGCCGTGCTGATTATAGCCTGTCCTTGTGCCTTAGCTTTGAGCTCTCCTTTTACCCTGGCTGCTGTGATTGGTATTTTTGACAAGAACGGCTTATACTTAAAAAATAATGCGGTAGTTGAAGAATTAGCAAAAATAGACACCTATGTGTTCGATAAAACAGGAACTATAACCAGTCCACAAGCCGCATCAGTATCCTTCATTGGCGATCTTACAGACGCGCAAAGACAACAAATTTGTGACCTTGCAAGAAATTCTGGTCACCCGCTAAGTCGTGAACTTACGACCTACCTAAACCTAAAAGAAAAATTTAGAGTAGATTATTATACAGAAAAAATTGGGAGAGGAATCAGTGGGATGGTCAACGGAAATCACGTAAAATTGGGAAGTTCTGCATTCCTTAGCCTTCCACTGAAAAACTCTTTTGAAAACACCAGCGTTCATGTGATGATCAATGAGAACTATCTCGGATATTTTAACTTTAATCAGCCATGGCGTAAAGGCTTTAAAAATGTGGTGCAGAGATTAAACAACCAGGCCGACCTCCATTTGTTGTCCGGCGATCGAGACCATGATAGGGCATCCCTTATTCCATTCTTTACTAGTATTTCAAAAATGCATTTCGAACAATCTCCCCAAAACAAGCTGGAATACATATTGAACTTACAAAAAAACTCTGGAAGGAAAGTATTGATGTTTGGTGATGGTTTGAATGATTCAGGTGCATTGAAGCAAAGCAATTTGGGCATAGCCATCACAGACAACATCAACAATTTTACCCCAGGCTGTGATGCGGTATTGGATGGTAAAAGCTTTCAAAAGATTCCTCAATTTATACAACAGGCTAAGGATGCAGTAAAAGTTATCCATCTTTCATTCGCAATATCGCTTACTTACAACATAGTCGGGTTATTTTTTGCAGTACAGGGTTTACTCTCTCCTTTAATTGCAGCCATACTAATGCCCTTAAGTACAATTACCATAATACTATTTACCACGCTCACTGTTAGATTATTTGCACGAAAAAACAAGCTAATATGAACATACTATTTTTTTTAATCGGCTGTAGTATTCTTTTGGCGCTCATTTTCCTTGCAGCCTTTTTCTGGGCTATGAGGTCTGGTCAGAATGATGATACTTACACGCCATCAGTTAGAATATTATTTGACAATGAAATAATTGATCCTGTTAAAAAAATAGGTGACCAAGATCACATTTAAGACAAACATCTATCACGGATCGGCAAATTAAAGCCCCTTAATTTTACTGCACGTAACCATACAGATATTATAAAATGACTGAAAAATTTTACTACGACAATAAGATCGTTAGAAACTTTGCCATAGCCACCATAGTTTGGGGTATAATAGGCATGACAGTAGGCTTGCTAATTGCTACCCAACTGTTTAAACCAGCCTTTAACATGGGTTCGCAATACACTACTTTTGGCCGGATCAGACCATTGCATACCAATGCAGTGATTTTTGCTTTCGTTGGAAATGCGATCTTTATGGGGGTCTATTATTCCCTTCAAAGACTTCTCAAAGCCAGGATGTTTAGTGATGTACTGAGTAAAATTCATTTCTGGGGTTGGCAGCTCATCATTATTTCTGCTGTGATTACGCTTCCTTTAGGCTTTACAACCTCACACGAATATGCAGAACTGGAGTGGCCAATAGATATTGCCATAACAATAATATGGGTAGTTTTTGGGGTAAACATGTTTGGAACGATTATTAAACGAAGAGAGCAGCATATGTATGTGGCCATCTGGTTTTATATTGCTACGTTTGTTACTGTTGCCGTTCTTCACATCGTTAATTCATTTGAATTACCTATTTCAGCTTTTAAAAGCTATTATGTATATGCCGGGGTGCAGGATGCATTGGTACAATGGTGGTATGGGCACAATGCTGTTGCGTTTTTCCTGACTACTCCGTATCTGGGAATGATGTATTACTTCCTTCCTAAAATGGCCAACAGGCCCGTATATTCCTACAAACTGAGTATCCTGCATTTCTGGTCGTTAATTTTTATCTACATCTGGGCAGGCCCACATCATTTACTATATACCTCACTCCCATCCTGGGCTCAGTCTTTGGGTGTAGCGTTCTCCATCATGCTCATTGCCCCAAGCTGGGGAGGTATGATCAACGGACTCTTAACATTACGTGGCGCATGGGATAAAGTTAGAGAGGATCCAATCCTAAAATTTATGGTTGTTGGTATTACCGCTTATGGAATGGCAACCTTTGAAGGGCCAATGCTGGCTTTAAAACAGATTAATGCAATTGCTCACTATACAGACTGGATTATAGCACACGTACACGTTGGAGCACTTGGGTGGAATGGATTTTTAACCTTTGCAATTTTATACTGGCTTATACCAAGAATCTACAGAACAGAGCTATATTCTAAAAAACTGGCCTCATTCCACTTCTGGATAGGCACATTAGGAATTATTTTCTATGCAGTTCCATTATACTTCGCTGGTTTCACACAAGGCTTGATGTGGAAACAATTCAATGAAGAAGGGATGTTAAAATACCCCAACTTTTTGGAAACAGTGATCCAAATTATTCCAATGTATATCTTAAGGGCAATTGGTGGTGCGATGTACCTTACCGGAGTATTGGTGATGACTTATAACCTGATCAAAACTGTAAAGACAGGTAAACTACTTGCAAATGAAGCAGCAGAAGCCTTGCCGTTGCCAATTAATTATCAGCCTGTTGGCTCAGATAAAAAAGCGCACCGTTTTCTGGAACGTAAGCCAATGATTTTTTTGGTGCTTTCTCTTATTGTGATACTAATTGGAGGAATGATCGAGATGATGCCAACTTTTACTATAAAATCTAACATACCAACAATTAGTAGTGTGAAACCGTATTCTGCGCTGGAATTGCAAGGTCGGGATTTATATATAAGAGAAGGTTGTGTAAACTGTCACTCTCAGATGATCAGACCATTTAGATCAGAAACAGAACGCTTTGGAGAGTATAGTAAGGCCGGAGAGTTTGTTTACGATCACCCTTTCTTGTGGGGATCAAAAAGAACAGGCCCGGATTTGCAACGTGAGGGTGGTAAATATGGAAATAGCTGGCATTTTAATCACTTATTAGATCCACAAACCATGTCGCCAGGTAGTATTATGCCGCCATACGAATGGTTGATCAATCAAAAATTAGATACTACTACCACCAGGGCAAAAATCAATGCAATGAGAACACTGGGTGTTCCTTACGAAGATGGATATGAAAATCGTGCAAATGCCGATCTGGACAAACAAGCAAAAAGCATAGCTGATGATTTGAAAGACAACAAGGTAAATGTAAAAAGCGATAGGGAAATTATAGCCATTATTGCTTACCTGCAAAGACTTGGAACTGATATCAAAGCAAAATAGAACAACTAAAACAAAGCAAGATGTTTAAGCAATTTTTAAATGAAGTAAATGGTAATCAGGTTTATCTGATTACATCTATGGGAATATTTATGTTGTTTTTCATACTGGTAACGGTGTTGCTACTGACAATGAAAAAGGATAAAATAAAATACATGAGTGAACTCCCTTTAAAAGAAGATTAGTTATGACAGAATTATTTATTGGCCTACTATTGGCCGTTGCTATCATTGTACTTGGCGTTTCAATGCTGATATTGAAAGTAATTAGGGTATATGCGAAAGAAATTCTGAATCCAAGCCCATTTGACACAGAAGCGGAAAAAGAGCAAAGGCGAATTGCTTTAGCGCAAACCGCAGTAGTTTTGCCTGCTAAGCCATCTGTTTTAGAAAGGATTATGGGATTGAAGCCCATGTCAGAGGAGAAGGAGCTAATTATGGAGCATACCTTTGATGGTATTGCTGAGCTGGACAACCCAACTCCTGCCTGGTTTATGGTACTATTTTATGGAACGATCATCTTCGCCATCGTTTACCTTACTACCTACCATGTATTTGGATGGGCACCTTTACAGGAAGAAGAATATGCCATTGAGTTAAAGCAAGCCGAGGAAGCTAAAACGGCCATGTTGTTAAAACCGGGCAACGCTGCCAATAAGATTAACGAGAACAATGTAGAAATTATTAAAGAGGCTGCTGAGCTAAAAACAGCAGGAATACTTTTTAAATCCACCTGTGCGCCATGCCATGGGGAAAATGGACAAGGCATTGTAGGACCAAATCTTACTGATGCGTATTGGTTACATGGCGGAACTGTTAAAGAAATTTTTAAAACTATTAAATACGGAGTGCCAGACAAAGGGATGATTGCATGGGAAAAAACAATAAGACCAAAGCAGATTGCAGAGCTGGCAAGTTATATTTTAACACTTCAGGGTACCAATCCCGCAGGAGCAAAAGCACCGCAAGGTAATAAATTGTAACAGGCATGTCGCAAGCCCCCTCAAATTTCAGGAATCAAATCTCCACGCTAACTGACGATGGGAATAAAAGGAAATGGATCTATCCTAGCCATATTAAAGGAAAACTATATCGTTACCGATCTTGGGTTAGTTTCTTTTTTCTTGCGCTGCTATTTTCTGCTCCTTTTATAAAATTAAATGGCGAACAGCTGGTTCTTTTGAATGTGCTGGAGCGTAAGTTTGTTTTCTTCGGCATTATTTTCTGGCCTCAGGACTTCTACCTATTCGTACTCGCTTTGCTTTCCTTTATTGTATTTATCGTATTGTTTACGGTTGTATTTGGGCGGGTATTTTGTGGTTGGGTATGTCCGCAAACTATCTTTATGGAAATGGTTTTCCGGAAAATTGAAACTTGGATTGAGGGTGATCACATTCATAAAAAAAAATTGGATGATAGCCCACTAAACTGGGAGAAGTTCTATAAGAAAACTTTAAAACACAGTGTGTTTTTCTTGATCTCTTTTCTGATATCAAACATATTTCTGGCATTTATTATCGGTAAAGAAACGCTAATAAAAATTATCACTGAACCAGTAAGAGAACATGTTTCAGGCTTTATTTCGCTTTGGGTGTTTGCCTTTGTCTTTTACCTGGTATTTTCCAGGATGAGAGAGCTGGTTTGTACGGTGGTTTGTCCTTATGGCCGCTTGCAGGGCGTCTTATTGGATAATCAGAGTATAATAGTTGCCTATGATTACGAGCGCGGCGAGCCCAGAAACAAGATAAGCAGAGGCCAGGAAAATGTGAGCGGCGACTGTATTGACTGCAAATTGTGTGTTCAGGTATGTCCTACGGGCATAGATATCAGGAATGGTACCCAACTGGAATGTATTAACTGTACGGCATGCATAGACGCATGTGATATGGTTATGGAAAAAGTTAATAGGCCCCTTAGGCTAATTGGTTTTAAATCTGAATCAGAAATCAAAAATAAAACCAATTTCAGGATCAGTAAAAAGATATACGGCTACAGTATTGTATTGCTGTTTTTGGTCACCGTTTTAACTGTATTGCTGCTCAGAAGAACCGATGTAGAGACTACTATACTTCGCGCAAGCGGAACATTGTACCAGCTAAGAGATAAAGACAGCGTAAGCAATCTTTACACTGCAGAACTTGTTAATAAAACCAATGCATCAATCAAATTTAAACTATTGCCAGACGATCCCCGGGCAAAAATCCAATATATTCAGGGTGCAGACAGCATTGCTTATGGAAGCAGTGTTAAAGTTACCTTTTTTGTACTGCTCCCTTTAAAGGCTATTCATCGGTATAAAACCGCAATAAGCTTTAAAATTATAAGCCATGGAAAAGAAATTGATCATTTTGAAACAACATTTATAGCACCACCTAACGAATAAACTATGAACTGGGGCACTAAAGTAATTATTGGAATGGGGTTGTTTATGACCTTCATCGTTGTTTTGGGCGTACTAATGGTACGTAGTGATGATGACGCCCTGGTAGAAAACAACTATTATGAAAAAGGATTGGAATACAACCACGATTACCAATTTAAAGAACAGGTAATTAAAGACAATGCACTACCGAAAGTATCGGTTTTAAAAGAGGAAATGGATATAAAGTTCAAATTTCCATCAACAGGTAAAATAAAATTGATGCGTACTTCCAACAAGAAGTTGGATAGAAGCATTGATTTTAAAACTGATTCTAGTAACACTTTTAAAATAAACACTGGCGAATTGGCCAAAGGAAGGTGGCGACTGATTTTACAGTGGAAAAATGAGATTGGAACTACCTACCTAAATGAACAAGAGATCACATTGCCATGAATAATAACGAACTGGCTTTTTTTATCGGTTTACTTGGGTCACTACACTGTATAGGAATGTGCGGTCCTTTGGCTTTTGCAGTTCCGGTAAATCAACCGGGCTGGTTAGCTTTAGTATGGAACAAATTTATTTATCAAACGGGAAGGATTATCTCCTACTGTCTTTTAGGTCTTGTTGCCGGCTTACTGGGCAGACAGATCTGGCAGACAGGCCTTCAACAAAGCATTAGTATATTTACAGGCGCGTTGATCATACTTGTAGCCTCTACAAGATTGCTAAAAGTTAACTTATTTGGAAAACGCCGTTCGAGACTAATGGCCCCCTTTTACAAACTATTCGATTTCGCTTTTAAGCATAAGGCCAACCACTTGATTATTGGTGCATTAAATGGCTTACTTCCTTGTGGATTTGTGTACCTCGCACTGGCAGGAGCTATAAATACCGGAAGTGTAAAAAGTAGCGTAAATTATATGTTTTGGTTTGGAGCCGGAACTGTACCTTTGATGTTGGCAGCCACTGTTGTTGTTAGTTTTACAGGCGTGCCATTTAGAAGGAAATTAAACAAAGTATTGCCTTTCGGTATGCTGCTTTTAGGATTCTGGTTTGTATTCAGGGGAATGGGACTTGATATACCATATTTGAGTCCAAAACCTCAAAATGGAATTACAGAATGTAAATAACACAAAGATGAATAAAGACATTACAGAAAAAGCAGATATTCTGTTACTAGTAGAAAACTTCTATCGGAGCGCACTAAATGATGAATTCATTGGCCCCATTTTTATTAAAGCTGATTTTAATTTAGAAACACATATTCCAATAATGGTTTCCTTCTGGCAAGGGATTTTATTGAATGAACATAGTTATCATGGAAACCCGATGATTAAACATATCGAACTTAACAAAGTCGTCCCTTTAAAAGGAGAACATTTTGATCGATGGCTGCAAATCTGGAAAGAAACTGTTGATAAGAATTTCAAGGGAATGGTGGCCAATAATGCTATAAAAAGAGCAGATAATATTGCTCATGTAATGATAAGTAAGCTCAATCAGCTAAACTAAAAAGCTGAGTTGATGGAATGGCTTCCCAAAGTCTTAGGTCGAACGTCATGCAAATATTCCTGAGGAATCTTTTACCATTTGTTGTTACATTTAGTGAATGATCAGAAATTTTAATCAGACCATCTCTTTCCAATTCTGCAGCCCTTTCCAAACACATCATCAGTTTTTCATCTTTGGCATCCTGAGCATTCCAATCTGTAGCGTCTTTACACATCAAATTCAGAATATGCTGACGAAAAATAAGATCGGTACTCGTTAAAATATGCCCTTTAACAATTGGAAATTGATTTGCATCTAAACAAGAAAGGTAATCTTCCACAGTCTTAACGTTCTGAGCAAAGGCATTCCAGCAATCGCTGATCGAAGATACGCCAAGACCAATCATTACTTTTCCTTTGTGCTCCGTATAGCCCATAAAATTTCTATGTAACTTACCTTCTTTTGCTGCTATATAAAGGGCATCTGAAGAAAGAATAAAATGATCCATACCTATTTCGGAATAACCAGCATCCAGTAGTTTACTTCTCCCGATTTCATAAAGTGTTCTTTTCAGTACCGCGGATGGCAGATGTGTTTCATTATACTTACGCTGACCAGGCTTTATCCAAGGTACATGCGCATAACTATAAAAGGCAATTCTGTCTGGCCGAAGCTTAATAACATCATCCAGGGTTTTAGTTAAACCTTCAACAGATTGTAATGGCAAACCATAAATCAAGTCGTAATTTATTGAATTATAGCCAATCTGTCTGGCTAGCAGCGTAGTATCCTCTACCGATTTATATGATTGTATTCTATTAATAATGACTTGAACTTTAGAATCAAAATCTTGTATACCTAAGCTAATGCGGTTAAAGCCAAGCGCATATAAAGTTTGTAGGTGACCAGCTGTTGTATTTTTAGGATGTCCTTCAAAACTAAATACTGCATCCGGATGAATAGTAGCATCCGATAGAATACCTTGTATAAGCAGCTCCAGGTTTTCGGGACTGAAAAACGTTGGTGTGCCACCTCCAAGATGTATCTCCCTTATAGTAGGCTTAATTAAAAGTTTTTCTAAATACAACTGCCATTCCTTCAAAATAGCATTAATGTATGGTAATTCTACATTATGGTTTTTTGTGATCCGTGTATTACAGCCACAATAGCTACAAAGATCTTCGCAAAAAGGTAAGTGCAGGTATAAACTAATTTCATGGTCGTTTTCCTGATAAGATACAAGCAATTTATCGAGATACTTTTCTAAAGAAAAATCGGCGTTATCCCAAAAAGGTACAGTTGGATAACTAGTATATCTGGGTGCTGGCGTACGGTATTTTTCTGCGAGGGAACTGCTTGTATTAGCTTTCATGCGTATTGATTTTATGTTTCAAATTTCGCAACTGTCAAATCAACACGTCATGACCTGTATCACATATTTATGTGATTTGCAAACTGCTGGCTATTGCTATAGAAGATCGTTAGCCAGATTAGCAAGCTCGCTGCGTTCTCCTTTATCTAAAGTGATGTGCGCATATAGCGGATGATTGCGGGCATTTTGGATAAGATAAGATAACCCATTACTTTCCGCATCCAGATAAGGGGTGTCAATTTGGTAAATATCACCGGCAAAAATAATCTTAGTGTCTTCACCGGCTCTCGATATGATCGTTTTTATTTCATGAGGAGTAAGGTTTTGCGCCTCATCAACAATAAAAAAGATCTTGGTAAGCGTACGGCCACGGATGTAGGCCAGCGGAGTAATAACAATCTTTTCAGTACTAACAAATTCATCTATACGTAACTGTGCTTTAGGGTCGTTTTGATATTGATCTTTAATAAATTTAAGGTTGTCCCAAATGGGTGCCATATAAGGATCAATCTTCGATTTCACATCACCTGGCAAATAACCCAGGTCTTTGTTACTCAACGCCACTATGGGCCGTGTTACAAATATTTGTCGGTAGTTTTTTCGTTGCTCAAGCGCAGCGGCGAGTGCCAGCAGTGTCTTTCCTGTACCAGCTTTACCTTGGATAGTTACTAGTTTAATTTCTGGATTCATCAAAGCATGCACAGCAAATGCCTGTTCATTATTACGGGGCGAAATACCGGAAACAGGCTGTCGTTCAACTGGGTAAAGTTGTCTGGTTTTTGAATCAAACCAGACAGGAGCAGATTTTCGTCCGCTTTTTAAAATATAGAAAAGATTAGCTGCCTCTTCTGGTAAATTTAGAACAGCCGTTTCTGCACTTCTATTTTCTTTTAAATTAGTAATGTATTGTTCTGGAACTTTATTGATGGTCAATTTACCAGTATATAACTCATCTACATTTTTAACTTTTCCGGTTTCATAATCTTCAGCATGAAGATCAAGCGCCTTCGCCTTTAGGCGCAGGCATATATCTTTCGACACCAGTACTACCTTTGCTGCTGGAAATTCTTGTTTAAGGCTTAGTGCGGCATTTAATATCCTGTGGTCAATTTTACTTGTTCCAAATATGGCTGCCGCATCTGCATGTTGCGTTTTATTGTCCATTACGACTTTAAAACGGCCATTCTTACTTCCTACTAACGGAATCCAATCATTAATGATTTTATCAACAGACATCCGATCGATGAGTCTGATGAAGCTTCTTGCTTCTGCGTTGCGGGTTTCGTTTCCACTTTTCATGTTGTCAAGCTCCTCAAGTACCTGAATAGGTAGTGCCACATCGTGTTCCTGAAAATTTGTAAAGGCATTGTGATCATAAAGAATAACTGAAGTATCCAAAACAAAGATCTTTTTTTGTGCAGAAGGGGAATTTTTCGCTTTACTCATGTTAGCTAAAAATAGTTATTTAATAATAAAGGCACCAAAACTGATGCCTTTATTATTAAATGGGAAACATAAAAAATTATTGTTTACCAACTCAACTAGAATGTTAAGAAAATTTTGAAGGCAAGGTTATTGACAAACCCTGTAGTGGCTAAATTAAAGTTTGTTTGATCGATGTAGCGTAATTTATCTTTTCTCTTAGATTCTCCATAACTTGCATTTGCCGATAATAATTCTGTTTCCAGCGCCCAGCGCTTATTAATAAACCATGCCAGACCACCATTTGCTCCAATAGAATAGTTATTAAACTCATTGTTGTTAGAAGATGGAATACCTTCATTGTAGTCATTGTAAGTCGTTTTGGAACTTGAATACCCAGCTCTTCCACCTGCGAAAGCATAAAGTGTTTTAAATACCGGGATATATTGCTGATAATTTAAATTGATACCCCTTGATTTGACTTTATAGTCAGGCATGCTAATGCCATACTGGTTTTTACTACTACCGTACAACAGGTCAATACCAATCTTTGCTTTGTCCATGATGAAATAGCCATAACTAAGACTGAAATTTGACTGGCGGTTGATGTTTTTTTGATCTGTTGCCGACCCTACATCAGTAGATTGAAATTTGCTCGAGTTGATACCGAGACCTAAGGCATTAGTGCCCTTCATTTGTGAATACCCGTTAATGGATAAAATAACGGCTAACGCAGTTAAGATGCTTAATTTCATATTTGTGTGTGTTTTGTGTTAGACAGCAAGACAACACAAAATATATGCATAAAAAGAAAACGGAGCCCTCTTCTTTCGATTTGGATCTCCGTTTTCAACTTTCGTAACCGTAGCTAATGAAAGTTCTCTAATACCTCGTTAATTTGACATTTCCACAGGCTTTCAGTTCTTTCGAACTTCACATCTGCTAATGATCACCGCCGTGTGATTTTCTCCTTAGAGTGAATCACCTTTAGTAACGTCTGCTCCGACTAGACTATTATTCCGAACCCTAAGGTTCTTTTTTAATGATTGCTCCATCTTCGTTTCCGAAGGATTTAAGCGCTCTGCTAAATCGACCAGTAAACTCCAGAACTAGTGTCCTTAGACTCTTTTTCTTTTTAGAATTACTTTCAGACTGTCAATGTACTCCGTATTTGATAGAACTAATATACAACGTCTTACGTCTAATATCAAATAAATAATAGCGTAGTTATACACATTTTTTGCACATGCACAGACCTATTTATTAACATAAAATTTTAACCTTGTTAACATCCCTACTATGTTTGTAAACAAAAAACTCTAGGTTATAAACAAAATAGCTATTTAATACTGTTCAATTCAGTTTGAGTAAATGCCTTTTGCCTTCCTTTTAATTTAGCCCTAACAGCAGAAACATCTTTTGTTTCTATTTTGGAAGAATTATTTTGCCAGGACGATCTTATAAAACTTAGTAGTTGTGCGATGTCTTCATCAGTAATTTCTTCATTATGCGAAATGGCTGGCATATCTCCTGAAATCTCTGGTGCTTCATAAACCTTACCGTTTACTTTCACCGGACCAGTTAAACCATACAGAACTATAGAGATAACCTTGTCACGATCGCCATTTACCCACTCCGACTTATTTAATGGTGGTGCCAGAGATTTGATGCCATTACCGTCTGGTCCATGGCAAGTTTGACAAGTAGATTGGAAAACAGCCAAACCTTTAGGGTACATTTTAGCAAGCACTTCAGGATCCCTGTTTTTCTGAGTAGCCCTAATGCTATTGATCACCTTTTGTAATTGTTTATTGATACGCAGGTTTGTATCAGGTAATATTTTGGCTATTTGAGTTTCAAAAGCCTCTTCCCGATAAGCAAGATTGCTAATCACGGCGTCAGCAACATAGTTGTTGTTCTTATATTTTTCTGCAAGATTAACCAATAACTTCTCCGATACTTCAGGATCGTAAGACTTCAGGTAATATGTACAGTAAGCTACATAAGGCATTAAACGTTCATCACCTTCATTAAAAACATCCAATAAAGCTTTTCCCAAACTACGATAGGAGCTGTTGTTGATCATCGAAGGGAAAACAGTTAGCGCCTGTGTTTTAACATGCCAATCCTTCTGATGTAAAAAAGCTATGACTTCATTGGTAGTTAAAGCATTTAGTCCCTCCAATGTCCACATGGCATGGATTATCTTTAACGGATTGGTATCTTCCATTAACGACTGATGCAAATAAGGTACTGCAGCTGTGAGATTTCGGTCTATTATAGACTGTTGCGCCATATCCCGGATAAATCCATTTGCATGACCTAATTGTATAACCAATTCTTGTCCAGATTCTGCTATTCTAGTACTTACTCTGCTTTTACCTTTTGGAAAAATCTTGTAAATCCTGCCGCAGGTTATTGGTGCTGATAAATCTCTCTTTTTAATTTCATTTATTAAATACGGTGTTTCGTAAGTTTTGTGCTGAATTATACCGCGATACATATCTAACACATACATTGCGCCATCCGGGCCATTATAAAGTGCTACAGGTCTGAAGCGCTCATCTACACTGGTTAAAAATTCTTTTCCAGCATAGGCTTGTTTACCCTTTACCTTCCAGCCATCTTCGTTAAGGATGTTTCTTTTGATCAGGTTGGCAGATGGTTCTGCAACAAATGCATTAAAATTATAGGCGTCACCAAATAGATCGCCACGATAAACTAGTGGACTACATGCTGCCGTAAAATTAACTAACCTTAAACTATCATCTAGTGTACCCGGCATATAACCCCTATTAACACCTGGTGTTGGTCTGGCAGGATAAACACGATTATTTGGTACTGGCCGTTCATTATAACCACTTACCCCTTTTTGGTTGACATTGGTAAAACCGAAACCAGGGCTAAAAAAATCTCCCTCTACATTTGAAGAATTACCATTGTAATAAAGTCTACCATAATTATCCTGACTAATGCCCCATTGGCCTCTAAAATGCGTATTTTCTAGTATCCATTTTCCACCTATTCTGCGGTATCGCTTGCTGGATTTGGCATTGTATATCCAGTTATCCAGTCCCCGTAAAAGTCCATTTGGCTGGTGCTCCACATTTCCATCTATGGCATATTTTGGATCAACAAGTGTTTTACGGACAGGTTTTTCATTTTCAATATCATAGTACCAAAGGTTTGGAGACTCTGCTACCAAAATACCACCATCTATTAAACAAATCCCCCTTGGTAATACCAATGAATCTAAAAACACTTTACGATCGTCGAATATCCCGTCGTTATTCTGATCACTTAGGATCACTATTTTTCCATTTGGTATTTCCTCACCACGGCCTAAAGTATCAGGCATGTAACCTATCATTTCCACTACCCACATACGGCCTTTTGTATCAAAAGACATGGCAACTGGCGTATTTACCAGTGGCTCTGAAGCTATTAGCTTAATGTCAAAACCTTGCTCGAGCTTCATTTTACTAACAGATTGATCTGCCGGGATAACCGGCGAGCGGCTAAAATCAATTTCCTTAGGCGCAACGGTATTAATAGATGCCGTTTTCTTATAGCTTTGACATTGATATAGGGTAAAAATCAATGCGGCAATCAGGATGTATTTGTATCGTTTCATTTTTATCGTGTAAACAAATCTAAAAAGTTATATCATAATATAGTAGTGTTTTTAATATCAGTGTTGTTACCTGATCTCTGTTTACATACATTTGTAATAACATACTATTGCTTTAACTCAACCCTATGAAACAAATATTGCTAACAATATCTTTATCGTTATTAGGTTTATTCTTGTTTGCACAAGATCCTTTACCAGGATCAATTGTCCCAAATGCAGTGTTTTATAAACTGGATGGCAAAAGTTTCTCAACAAACTCTTTGCCAACCGACAAGAAATCGCTGTTGATGTTTTATGATGCAACCTGTGAGCATTGTCAGCGCGTTGGCGCTGTATTGTCTAAAAGAAGCAAGGAACTTTCTGGCATCAATTTATATATGATAAGTCTGGACGAGGTTGAATCTATCAACTATTTTATGAAAAACTATGCGAAAGGTTTACCTGCTATGAAAAATGTTACCGTATTGAGGGACAAAGACATGGTATTTATACCTTTGTTTCACCCCAAACAATACCCTTCTCTTTATTTATATGGGAAAAATAAAAAGTTAATCTATTTTTCTAGCGCTGAAAAGGACTTACCTAAATTCTTTCCGTTATTAAAAAAATAAGGTACTTTTAATGTATTGTATTGGGAATCCTTTAGGTTTTTTATATTTTGAACTTTTAAAAACACCGTCTCAGGTCGTTCAAAAGACTGTTGAAGGACCATTTCCATTTGCTATTCTTATCTTTTTCCTATAATGTCATATAATCGCGATCTAAGCGGAATATAAAACAACTGTGAAGACACTTTTGCAAATTATACTGCAGGAGAGATATGAACAATGGCTCTTTTGGTTCTGGCGATCAGCAACCAGGCAAATGAAGCCCCTACCAATGCCATTAAAGAACCTACCCATACAGGAGAAGTATAATCATATCCAGCTGCCAAAGGCAATCCACCTAGAAATGCACCTAAAGCATTACCTATATTAAAACTAGCCTGGCTTACAGAAGCTGCTAGCATTTCAGAACCTTTAGCGGTATTAATCATCAGCATTTGAATTGGGGATGCCGCAGCAAAAGCAACAGCACCAGTAACGAAAGTCATGATGAGTGACATGGTTTGATTTACTGATACGTAGTGGACAATAAATAAGGTTATTGACATGGTTAACAGTAATACTACAGTAGCCTTTGCAGGGGAAACCTTATCTGCCAGGCGACCACCTATAAAATTCCCAACCATCATTCCAAAACCCGCTATAATCAATATATAGGTTATGGAGTTAGCAGAGAAACCAGAAACCTCTGTTAGTAATGGAGCTATATAAGAATACCAGGAAAATAAACCTCCTGTACCCACAGCAATCATTAGTATGATTAACCAGGACTCTGGCTGTTTAAAAAAATTAAACTCTTGCGCCAGATTTCTATTTTTAGTAGCTGGTAAATTTGGCATCCAAGTTTTAATACTCAACATTGTAATTAGGCCTACTATAACAATAATAACGAAAGTGTATCGCCAGGAATAATTATGACCTATATAAGTTCCCAATGGTACACCAACGATGTTTGCTATAGTTAACCCAGCAAACATAAGGGATACAGACTGCGCTTCTTTTCCTTTTTCTGCAATTCTGCTGGCCACAACAGAGCCAACACCAAAGAAGGCACCATGAGGTAAACCCGCAAGCAACCTGGCAGCAAACAAAGTGTTATAGCCTGGAGCAAATGCCGATAGTGCATTAAATACCGTAAACATGAGCATCAGCACCATTAAGATTTTCTTTGGCGGATAACTACCCGCAATAACCACTAATAAAGGTGCTCCAATTACTACCCCTATCGCATAAGCAGAAATTAAGTGCCCGGCCTGTGGTATGCTTATAGAAAGATCTTTAGCAATATCTGGAAGGAGGCCCATCATTACAAATTCTGTAATCCCGATACCGAGGCCACCTAGTGTTAAGGTGAGCAAACTTTTCTTCATAAATTCTATAGTTAGTGTACAAAATACACGAAGCAAAAATAACTATAAATGAGGCTATTTCCGTCTTTATTTGGTAAAAAAACTATGGTGGTAATTTTCTAAATTGCTACAAATTGATTTTGTTTTATATGAGTCAGATATAACCTCGCGTTATTTCTGGGTGTTTTCGGCCTTCTAGGGGTATGTTCTGGGTGAATACACCGAGCCAACACCCATCAAACACCGAGAACACACCCATTAAACACCGATTTTTATGTATTTCATATCGAAGAAAACCTTTTTCTTACTTTTTAATAGAAGATTTGAAATTTCAGTATGATTTACAACTTATTTATTCATTTTCTTCTTTTTCGTTTAATCGCACAACACGTTAGTCTAGCTGTTTTACGATTGCAAACCTTAAAACTCTTTAACAAATATTATTATTTTAAACACATTGGTACGGAATGTGTTGTGAAACATATAAAATAACATAACCATGAATTACAAGAAATTAATATCAGGAAGTATATCAGATTTAACAAATAGATCTAGTGATAAATCAGGTGCAATAGTTGCACTATTGGCAGGTCTAGCAGTAGGTGCAGTTTTAGGAGTTCTATTTGCACCGGAAAGCGGAAAAAAAACACGGGAGAAAATATCAGATACTGCGCTTGATTTGGCAGACAATGCTAAAGACAGCATCCATTCTTTAAAAGATAAAATCACCTACGGAAAAGATAGTCTTACAAACTTAAAAGATCGTGTTGTTGAAACTGTGAAACACAAAGTAGATAGTGCCACACAAGAATTTAAGGATTTTAGAGACGAGGAAATCGCTAAATCTAACGGTGCACCTGTAGAAGAAATTACAAGCGCTTAAAAAATGAATTGGTTATTGGTATTAATGCCAAGCCACATATAGCAAAAATAACAAAAGATATTTTCAGGTTAAATGCATGGGCTATATAGCCAATTATTGGTGGCCCAAGCAACATACCTGTTATAGAATAGGTGGCGATTATTGATATAGCCATTCCAGGCGAATATTTTTTTGATGCACCAGCCAGCGCATAAGACATTGGGATTATTGATGCAGTACCGAAACCCACGAGGGAGAAGCCCGCCATTGCGGTCCAGAAATACGGAAATATAATGGCTATCAATATCCCCGCAGAAATGCACAAGCCACTTGCTATGTAGGTAACGTGCATACCAAATTTCGCGATTATAATATCTGATAAAAATCTGGAAATTGCCATGAATGTCATGAAGATTAAGTATCCATAGGTAAAAACATCTACCTTAATAACCTCCTGAAAATATATTCCACTCCAGTCAAACATTCCCCCTTCGCAAATTGCACATAAGAAAACAACTAAACCCAGATGTAAAATATAGGGGTCTGGCTTACTTAAAATCAGTTTATTGCCAGTACTAGAACGATCACCTTTTAAAAGATAGTGGTAGGAATATACGGTTACCAAAAGCATAATTAATGCAACTACCAAAAAATGATAGTTCAAGGAAACATGGCTCATTAATAAAAATGTGGACAATAAGATTCCTGCAATTCCACCAAGGCTCCAAAATCCATGAAACGATCCAATAATTTTTTTATCAAACTGTTTTTGAAGTGTCAATGCCTGCGTATTTACGGAGATATTAAAGATTCTTGTAGTGAAAGCAAATATACTTATGGCAATAAGTAATGTAATAGTGGTATTGGCATAAGCAATGCCTGCTAGTGATAAAGCATTTAAACCATATCCTATTGATAGTGGAACACGGCTGTTATATTTTGATACCAGCCAACCTGAAATGGGCAAACCCAACAACGAACCCAATGGCATAGCCAAAAGGATTGAACCCAATTCTGCTTCATTGAAATCAAAATGTTCTTTAATAGTAGGTATTCTGGATGCCCATGTTGAAAAACTGAAACCAGACATAAAAAAAAATAAATTAAGAAAGAACCTGTGCTTTACCTTTGAAATCATTGGTGCAAAAGTAAGCAACGTTATTATAAAATGCTTAATATTTGAATTTCTTAAAAATATTTTACTTTTTTTTACCGCTATAATTTCCATTATGTAGAGACTTGCACTAGTTAATTACTAAATATTAAAAACTATTGCAAAATGACAGAAGAAAATTACGTTCAAGTTGAGGAAAAAAAGTACAAACTGGAAGAAAGTTTAAACAAGTTGACATACAATGAATACCGGTTTGCAAGGAGCATACTGCCTAAAATTATAGGAAAATGCAACAACACTTTAAACAATTATTCTAATATATTATTGGACTCTAAAGAAGAGATCCCATATACCATAGGAATAAAACTAGAACGCTTTTTTGGACTTGCACCTGGTGAGTTGAGTAATGTGAAAATTGACAATTCACATTTTAGAGAGTTGTACAATGATAGGATGAAGAAAAAGAAGTAACTTTGCATTTCATTAAAGGGGTTAATTCTTGTCCTCTAAATAAATAGCAATGGTAGCAATTGGTCAATACAACGACTTAAGAATAATCAGTAAAACTGATATCGGACTCATTCTAACTGAAGGCAACAGTGAAGTACTGTTGCCTTATAACCAAGTTCCTAAGAATGTAGAAATAGGCGATAATATTAATGTTTTTGTCTATGTTCAAAAAGATGGAAGAGTTACAGCTACAACCAAAAGACCCCTGGCATGTGTTGGAGATTTTGCCTATCTAAATGTAGTTGATGACAATGAAGATGGGGCTTTTATGGGCCTTGGTTTGGAAAAAGATATCTTTGTGCCATCTAGAGAACAAAAAAGACCGATGTTTAAGGGAGAAAGCCATGTTGTTTTCTTGTTTTTAGATGAAACAAATGACCGTATGGTTGCATCTTCAAAGTTGCTTAATTTTGTGGAATCGGAGGAAATTGATCTTGAAGAGGGTGATGAGGTTAGCTTACTTATTGCAGATAGGTCTGACCTTGGCTATAACGCCATTGTAGACAACAAATATATTGGACTGTTATATACCAATGAGTTATTCGATATACTCAATCCTGGCGAACTAAGAAAAGGCTGGATCAAAAAAATACGCGTTGAAGGTAAAATAGATTTAAGTCTGCAGCCGATGGGTTACGGGCACATATTAGATACAAAAGATGATTTATTGGCAGAATTGAGGGAAGCTGGAGGGGTGATTGCATTAGGCGATAAAAGTTCACCAGAAGATATCTATGAGCGTTTCAAAATCAGTAAAAATGCATTTAAGAAAGTAATAGGTGGTTTGTACAAAGATCGTCTCATTACTGTCTCAGACTTTGAAATTAAGCTTTTGATAGATAATGAAGCTGACTAACTAGAAGCTGAAGCCTATAGAAATGTAAGGCATGGTTGCTTCTTTTGAAAAGCCAAGTGCAGCTTGTATCAGTATAAATTCACCAGGAATTACATATACTCCTCCTCCATAACCCTCATGCCAAGTACTTGATTTATCATTTTTAACCCAAACACGACCAATATCATTGAATCCAATTAAACCAACTGTACCGGGTACCAAATAGGAAGTAAAATTAAATAGTTTAAGTCTAAGGTCCAAGTTATGATACAACATGGTTGTTCCTGTAAAACGTTTACTATTAAATCCCCTCATGCTATTAATGCCGCCAATTTGCATCATTTGGAAAAAAGCAGGCTTTCCTGTAACAGACCCTACTCCAATCCTATTTGCGATAACCAGACCAGATTTGCCTGGATTTAAGAAAAACCTAAATTCTGAGGTAGCAGATCCATAACCGACTCCATTTTTATCCAGCCTCTTTTGTGCTAAGAGGGTCGTTTTCCAATATATACCTTTAGTAGGTATGGCCGCATTATCACGGGTGTCATAAGACCATCCGGCTACCAAACCACCGTAGTACTTTGATGAAAAGATATCCTGACTGGGATACTCAGCATTGTAGTCATAAAAAAAGCGTTTTTCATTACCAGAAGACCCGCTGGTGTAAAATGAACCAATAAACCCAGCCTCTACTTTGAGACTATTTGTTAATTTTCTACTGAGTCTAATATCAGCATTCAAATAATCGTATCTGTTTCTGTAGTAAGAAATACCGTCCTTACGCAAGTCTTTCCCAAATGTATCATCGGCATCAATGTATTTAGAGTCGTTTCCAATACCAAAGAAATTACTCAAATTATTCGGCCCAAGAAGATTGACATGAATTAGCAAATCATTTTTTCCAGCTACTTTCTTGAAATCACCCAAATAATCAATAATAAAAGACTGTCTCCCAGTTGAGTAGTTAACCCAAAAATCATTCTTGGATGCAAAAGGTGTCTTCCTGAAGCCTTGCTTTTCTATCACATAACCTAGTCCAAATTGTAAACCTTGATCAATGCTATAATTAAAGCTAACCAGCGGACCAAATCGATCGTATAAGAAATTATTTTTATTAAATGCATTTACACTCGTATCCTTATCTAACCGTAACCTGGCAACAGATCGGTCCGGAAACGTATTTTCTTTGTCAGATCTAACATAGATATAGGGTTTATTAACTACATCACGAGAAACCGCAAATTTATCTATACCAGTGCTTCCAATGGTCCTTATCTTAATCGGCGATGCTGCATTACCTTTTACTTCAAACACATCGTCCCCTCCTATTCCAAATAATCTTATTTCTTTAGTAATACCGGGCTCAAAAGTTCTTTTAAATATAGATCGTCCAATCTTTCCCTCTTTGTTTATGTTGTTAATTTTTATTGAAACAGAACCATCCTTATTGTTGGTGATATCAAAAAATTCATTTTTATCAGATGCAGGAACATCAACATTTATCGAAAGGAACCGATAATAATGCATTGCCAGGCTATCCAATTTTTCTCTTCTAGAGATAAAATTCGTGACAAGTTCTGCCCCGCTTAGCTTATAAATTGTATCTGGCATTTGCCTGAATGCATTATTTATAACAGGTGTGGTTAACTGGGACTGCACATACCTTACGGTTTCTTTCCAATCGCTTTCATCCAGTTCATTTAAAAAGTAACGATCGAGATATCTCTCATTAAAGTTCCAGTGATCTACATCTCTGATATTATTACTATATGGCTGTAGGTGTGACTTTAGCCATTGGTGATTTAATACCCAAGGAAAAATGCCTGAGGTTTTGTAGAAAACCTTGTCCCTATCACGCGGAACAGGTATGTAATTTGTCTCACCATTATCTTTTTTCTCTAACCAGCGCCAGTTGTCTTCATGCCTGTCCCAATCACCAAGAACAAAATCCAGAAGTCTGGCACGTAACATCAGCTTCTGATCGGCACGGGTATCATTATCCTTCTGGATCTTTCGCTGAACCTTGATCGTATTTTCTGTGTCCTCTTCAAAGGGAGAACGAGGCTCTAATAAATAAGCCGCATTTGCAAATTTCTTTCTGTATTCTCCAAGTGCGGGATCATCTTTTACGTACACCATTTCTGGAGTAGCGTAAGACAATCCAAGTGCTTCTGCCAATTTTGGCACTATCAGAGCTGCAAAAGGATGATTTGTTGATACCTGATCCTGCACAATGTATTTAGCAATTGTAGGTTTTAGACTTTCGGGCAAACCCTGTTCAGGATATTTCTGAATGGTCCTTAAAACCCACTCCTTTCCTGAATTATCCAAAAAGCGTAAAGATCTAGTTTGCATACCGCCGCCGAGTTTTACAACTTTTAAACCACCTTTTTCTGTTTGTAGATCAATTACACGTATTTTAACAGGTGTTGCCCAAAGTTTCCGATAACTTTCTCCAAGAAAAAAGCGATGAAATGCGCTTACATCATTATATTCAGGTGCAATAGCAATTGTTATGGAGTCGTTAACTTGACTAGAATTCTGCGCAAAAACAACGCCATTACCAATTAACAAAAGGATGGATAATAAAAACTTTCTTATTCCAATCATAAAAATGATATTGCCCGTTTTAAACTCACTCCTATCCTTAAAGCCTTTAAACCCTCTACACCTTGTAATTCTTCTATTTCCAGATATTCCAAATCATTATTTAAAAGACCCTGCTTTTGAAGTATTTTAATATAGCCAAGATACTCCCTCGCCTTGGAGCTGTTAAAATAAACGATTGCAATTTTTCCTGGCTGTGTTAAGCGCTCATCTGATCCTTTAATATGGGCCTTGTCGATACGTTTTTTAACCATTTGATATCGAATATTATAACTGCCCTCTACATCAAATCGTTGTTCATCAATTCTAAAACTTACATCAATCGGCTTATCATAAACAAATATAAGTTGAGTTGTTTCTAAAGGCAAGGAAAAGTATGGACCAAGATTGTTAGTTGTTTGTGCTATTTCAGCTAATACACGCAGCTGTTTAAGCCTAAAAGTTGTCAGTAGCTCCTCGTAAAAAGGCCGCTTAGGCGATATTGACTGACCCAGGTAAATATCAAACTCAACACCATCAGTCCTGAACTTCTCAAAATAGCAAGGAAAAATGGTTTGCAATTCTACATTAAAATCATCAAGATGCCTAGTTACTGCAACGTTGATCATTTGCATGCTTTTTTCATAACGCTCCCTATTGATAAAAACCTTGCCATATGTACCTGTTAGCTTAAAGTATTCATCAATAATATAATTAAGTTTAGGGTGGATAGTCTTAAGATGCGCTAATGATTCAGGAATTTGTCTCTGAAGATAATCTTCTGTTTTCAGTATCTCTCTATCAGAAAGCTCATCCAAGGACTTATTATTCCAAATGGACTTTTCATGTGGGATTTCATCTTCCTTACCTAGCGATATTGTACTTTTAATCGACGATATTGTACTTTCCAATATTTCAAAGTGTGTATAGAGATCCCTTCTTATTGCTGAATTACGTTGTATGCTAGAATTCCTGATATCAACAGCACCATAAAAAGGATATACCGCCTTAAAGAACACGGACTCTATTGGAAGGTTGCGTTCCCTTGCACCGGACTGCATATAGTTATACGCAGCCTCATTAAAACGCCACTGTATTGACGGTTGCAATGCAGTAAACTTATCTGTAATGACATCTTGAATATCATTACTAAAATCAATAATGATATTCTGACAAAGCTGTGCAAGCAGAGGAAATGCCGCCTCTATTTTAGTCAAAGTGCCTCCATTAAACTGAGTCACATCTTTAGTGTATAATTCAAGGCAGCCCACTAACTTTCCATTATAGTACAAAGGAAATAAGGCGTAAGCCTTTACATCAATTTGCCCTAAAAGCTTTAACATGGGGTAATTTTCAGACTCCTCATCAGAAATCTCAGGAAAAATAAGGGTTCTTGGATTTGCCAGGTATTCTTCGATTAGACCCTCATGATTGTCATTTTCAATGCTCTGATCCTTCGCAAGCTTAATTAGAATACTTGTAAACCCAGAAAATTCATTAACCTGAAGTTTCCCATTCAACTTTAAGTAAGGCACTAAGCCAAATTCTAATTGGTCTGAACCTAATAGCGTCTTCAAAGCAATTGATATATCTTTAGGATATTGTCCTCTTTGAGTATCACTGTGTTCGATAACAAGATTTTTGATGCTTTCCAATGCATATTCACTGGTAACATCAGTAAGGGTTATAATAGAAATACCCTCGATAGTGAAAATTTCAGGTGGGATAAGTTTGGATAGTATCTTTAATGTATTCCGTTCGTCTTTAATATAATCTTTAACATCGCTTAGCTGATAATTTGGCAACTCTACATTAGCCTTTATGTCTAGAAATCTAGTATCAACGTTTAACCGATAATATTTTAATAACTGCGTATGGTGATCAATTATAGAATTTACTATTACATGGTTACCGGACATTGATATATTGTAGAATCGTTCCAATACAATATTATAAAATGCGCCAAGCATATTTTTCTCCATTTCCCTTTTAGAGGGTAAGCTGAGATCATTTCTTAAACTGCAATTGCTATGATCCATCAATACATTATAAAATGCATCTGTTCCATAATGAAAACAACCGGAAAGTGGGGTGCCGAGCGCCCAAAACTGGTGATTTTCATCATTTATGATTGGTGAAAGTGCCGTGTAGATTAGCTCATAAAGCTCAGTATATTTGTTTGAATTTTCTAAGGATATCGGATCTTTTAGCTCGGGAAAGTTACTAAACTGTTGTATAATATATCTGTAAAAATTAACCTTGGTTGTTTTTTCAGTCTCAGCTCTTTTGGTAATATACAGTATAAATGGATTTAAAGAGAGTTTAATATCAGCACCAATCAGTCTTTTTACTGGTTCAAAATTAGCACTATTATTAATATTTAGCGTTATAGTCTGCATTGGATTTAAAATACGTGTTCAAATTTACCATCTGTTTCCGCATTATAAGTAAATGTTAGGTAATAATATAATAACTATACAATAGGTAAACTAGGATTCAAGAATGCATTTCCTATTAGTCACGGAAGAAATTATTTTATTTTGACTTTAGATATTTGAATTTAAGTACGTTTCCATCTGTCAATTCATCACCTTCGTTTGAGATAAATAAGTTATTCTGCCGGTCAAAGGCAAGCCCTTCTGGTTGATTAAATACGGACGAATTTAATTTGTGTAATTCCTTAATATTCCATGAAGAATCTGTAACTACTAATAACTTATTCATTGTAGATAAAATATACCATTCATTAGTTAATATATTTTTGGCAAGTGCGGATGGATTGAGATTTGATTTTAACTTTGGATTTAACACAGGTATTTTCTTAAGATCTACCTTAAAACTATCTGCTAATGCAAATGCAATCTGATCCACATTAAACTTCAAAATGTATCCCGTAACTTGCTTTTTCTTCTTATCTATCGGACAACTTTTACATAAAACATAGATCTCACTATTTTTTTGATCAGCATAAATACCTTCATACTCTCCTTTAGGAACTAGCTTTTTTGCTTCCTTTACATTTTTGGTTTCTTTCTTGCCCATTTCATTCAAAGGAAATGTGTAAAAACTCCCATTACTTTTAAATGCGATAACCATGTCTTTAATGATAGCCAGATCTTCGAAATCGCCCTTTGATGCAAACTTTAAATTTTGTTGCTTCTTAACTTGCCACTGTTGCCTAAATAACTTTCCATCTTCATCTTGTATGCTGTATACCGTATCGCTTTTTCCATTTTTAAAAGCGATACCAGATATCTCAAGCAGACTTGAAGGCATGTTAAATTTTTCTGCTTTGGTAAAATCATAACCAATTGGACTACTGTATTTATTATCGTTCTTACACGAACTTATAAAGCACAATAAGAATAAGCATATCACTTTAGCACCAATAAATTTTTTCTTCATGAGTTGCTTAATTGTTCTAGATACTGGTAAACAGCCTGTTGTTCATTTTCCATTAACTGCAAATCTATTATATGTTGAATGGTTTCTTTAACGTGCCTTGAATACAATGGAAAACAAACTTCTATTCTACTGTAAATATTCCTGCTCATCCAGTCAGCAGAACCCATAAAATATTCAGGATCATTATTGTTATGAAATATAAAGATCCGCCCATGTTCCAAATACCTATCTACAATCCTTTTAACGATAATGTTGCCACTTGGAACTAAACAGCAAATACCTCTAATAATAAGTATTATCTTGACTCCCGCTGAAGATGCCTCATAAAGTTTATTAATAAGGATTGGCTCTTCCAAATTATTCAGCTTAATGGTGATCGCAGCAGTCAGGCCAGCTTTAGCATGATCAATCTCCCGTTGAATGAGGATTAAAAACCTATTGTGTAAATTAAACTGTGCAACTAATAAATCTTTAAAAATAATTTCGCTGTTTAATCCTTTTTTTGGCTTTGTAAGAAAAGAAAATAATTTTTCAAGTTCCATGAGCATCGACTGATTAGCTGTTAGCAAAATATGGTCTGTATAAAATCTTGCCGTATTTTCATTCAAATTACCTGTCGCGAACAAGCCTAAATGCCTATTTTCAATACCCGAGAGTCTTTTTACCAATACTACCTTAGCATGAACCTTTAAGTCGAGACTGCTATAAACTATCTTAACACCAGCAGTTTTCATCTGCTTTGCCCATTTAATATTATTTGCCTCGTCAAATCTGGCCTTGAGTTCAACAATTACCACAACCACTTTACCGTTTTTTACAGCTGTAATTAAAGCACTTACAATACGAGAATTACTTGCTACTCTATATAAAGTAGTAAAAATCTCGCCAACCGAATGGTCATTTGCAGCTTCATTAAAAAATCTTAAAACGGGATCGTAACTTTGGTATGGCACATTGATCAAAATATCGGTTTCTTCTATTTTATCAAATAAGCTTTTATGAGCGGGTATGGTAACAGCCGCAATTGGGTTCCATTTTGGGTAAACTAAATCAGTCCCGGTTAATGGAAACTCTGCCAGATCTTTAAGGTTATGATAATTTCCTCCCTCAACTACAGAAGCCCTTTCAAGACCCATCCGGTAAACCATATAATAAAGGATCCGAAGAGCAATACCTGGCTGTGCTAAAAATCTGGTTGCAAACCCAAAATCTCTCCTTTCCAGCTGTTTTTCAATTGCATTGGTAAGGTCACCCCTATAATTTGGATCTATATCAAGAGCTGCATCCCTTGTAATCTTTAAGTTGAATACATCTAGTATTTTCTCATTTGGGAAAAGATAAGCTACATTACTTTTAATGATATCTTCTAAAAAAAGTACATAAGTTAATCCTTCAAATTTAATGGAGTATAGTCGTGGAATAACATCCGATGGGGTATTAATCAATTTGATGCGCTCGTTTCCATGGGCATCAATTAGAACAACAGCCTGATAAAGTTTATTGTTTTCGGCAAAAAAAACACTCAGGTCATCATTTACGTCTACTGAATAAATATGAGCGAGCACTTGGTTATAAAATAGTTCCCTTATTTGATCTTCAATTTTAGCTGGTAATGGTGAATTATAAATCCAGAATATATTATGCTCTTCAAGAGCAGGTAATATTCCTTCTTTAACTATGTTACCAAATTTCTGTTGTTGCCTGTTAATTTCCGCTTTAGCTGCCTGATATAGATCAACAAAATCATTAACTGTTCTTTGTGATAGCGCCATTAGAACTGGTATTCTCACCCTATAAAATTCATCCAGATTAGAGGAATAAATAGAAAGGAATTTTATTCTTTCCAGTAAAGGAACAGTTTCCTTTGCGGCCTCTGATAACACCCTATCATTAAAGCTTAACCAACTTAAATCTCTATTCAGGTAAATGTCCTGTTCCATAATAGTTAAAGGGTAACTACTGCCACTGAAATTGTAAACGCAAGTACCGCAGCAATTATCCCGAACATGAAAACGTTGTACGCTATTCTTAATAATCGATATTTTCTACCCAAAACAACACCTTGAGCATATACATCCTTTATTAAGCTACCATAAAGAAAGTCCCTGTCTTCCATCATTATATTCATTCCATTCTCATAATCCGGTAAACTCATTCTATAAAAATTTCCGAAGAACAAAAGATTGACCTTTTTTTTCTGTATGTCATCAGGAGTAAAGACACCTTCAGGTATTGATGGTCTGGTTGCCAATATTGAGAATACCATAGTGACCACGCAAATAATTAACAGCAGCATTGTTGGAATGATTAAATGTGGATTATCTTCTAGTTTTCTAAGTAGTAAACTCAATATTACTGATAGTATAATAGAGTTAGTAGAGATCATAATATGAGCCTTATTATCAGCCATATCACTAAGTCGCTGATGATTGGTAGAAGTAATTCTAAACATCGTTTCTACGCCTCTTTCAGGTTTATCCTTCTTTTTGTTTTTTCCAGACATGTTAGTTATAATTTTTGGTTTATGGGTCTGCTGGGTTGCAACTTCTTTGATTTCCAATTTGCTTTTTAACTCATCAAGGTTTTCCTGCTTCTTTTCATTTAATAAATGTTGTGCATATTCAGTATGAAAATGATGCATATTAAACAGATGTATTGTTTTGCTATGCCACTCTACTTTATTCAATTTGTGATCTAAAAAAGCCTCTGCTTCTTTCCGCATCAACTTATTGCGATCTTTAAAACTATTACTACCCAAATGAAACAGATCTGCATCGCATACAATTTGTTGTAGCAACCCATCAGGTTCCTGCGGCATCCTGGTAGCCATTATGCAGCCTTTAATCTTATTTATAACCTCCTGATCGATAACTTTATCACGCAGAAACTCTTCTAGTAATTCTGCTCCTTTAACCTCGTGATTGGATTTATCAAAAAGATAACCTATATCATGAAACCAACTTGCTGCAACAACTATAAAGAAGTCATGATCCAAAAGCTGATAATGATTGGCTATTTTTACTGCATTTTCTACAACCTGCTCTGTATGTTCCAGGTTATGGTAATAAAATTTATCGGCTTTTTCAGTCTTAAAAAGCCAGGTAACATGCGTTCTAAGCTGTTCTAATATTTCTCGGTAATTCATTATCTATTATGATTTTCGTCAATCTTTATAAATATCATGGTTTAATTTAACTCTTCAAACTTTAATCTAGTTCGCATTAAAAATACATTATAAGGTTGCCACATGGACATCATGAAATATAGTTCGTCGCTATCTGTTAAAGGATAAATAAATGCCCCATATAGCGCAGGGTATTCTTTTCCTGAAACCAATATTTTTTCATAACTCCAATCGTTGGTAATCTTTTCTGTATCTCTCAAAACCAATGCTGATTTATCCTCATTTAAATAGGTGATTATCCAACGTTTAAATTTGGTATGATAAAGTAATGATGCTTCTCCCACTGGTCCACTAATTATTTCGTCGGCAAATAGTTCGTTGCCTTTACACCATCCCATAACTTTATTATAGAATTCATATAATTCTAGATGCTCTATATCTTGCTCTTTAACACGAGCTAGATAAGCTGGCCCACTCCTGCCTGCGTGTGTGCCAATCATATAAACATAACAATCCTTTTTTGCGTAAGCTACCTGAGCAAATTTACTTGATTCAGAAAACTTCAATTCCTTAATTGGATACCAGCTTACTCCGTGATCAGCAGATTTAAATAATCCGGAATAATTTGTGAACCAATTACCTGCTTTGCCCCACTTTTTTATGTCCATAAAATGAACATAATCTAATTCATTGGCATGAATTGCGGACGTTGGGATCGAAGTATGACTACCCTTACCATCTGTTTGATGTGGACTTGGGATAATCTCCTGGCTAAATATTTTATCAAACTTTATTCCGTCAGACAGGATTTTATCACCAGAGATACCGAGAACGTTCGATCGCCAATCACCTGCTGCTCCGGGACCACCACGCTTTGTTAGTAACCATCTCTTACCATAGGTATCTCCAAAAAAGAACCCTGTTTTACCATTTTCCATATCCCATGCAATCCCCAAATCTGTGCCTCCAACATTGTATAACTCATCAGTTCTGCTTGGATTGGGCAACTGTTCTCCAGGTAAAGATTTTCCTGTGATTCTTGCAATACGCTGTAAATCAAAAGGTAAAATATGTTTCACCTGAGCATATATAGATGTGCTTATGAAAACAAGTAAATAGATCAGCTTCTTCATAATGATTTCGTATACAATAAACCTTAAAGAAGATCAAGCAAATCTGCTTTGGTTAGATTTTTAAAAATGGAATCGTCTGTTTTGATCAATTCATCTGCAATATCCCTTTTTGATGCCTGCAACTTCATAATCTTCTCTTCAACAGTATCTGGACAGATCAACCTTACTGCCACAACTTTTTTCTGTTGACCAATTCTATATGCTCTGTCTATCGCCTGGTTCTCCACTGCTGGGTTCCACCATGGGTCAACCAAGAAGACATAATCGGCCTCAGTTAAGTTCAAGCCAGTTCCTCCGGCCTTTAAACTGATTAGAAATACCCGCTTATTTTTATTATTTTGAAAGGAAGATACCACAGTTTCTCTTCCTCTAGTTTGGCCAGTTAGGTATTCAAAGTCTATATTTCTCGCCACCAATTCAGCTTTTATCAAGTCTAGCATCGTCACGAACTGAGAGAATACAAGAATTTTATGGTCTGTCGACTTATTTTCAATCTGTTCTATCAACATATCCATTTTGGATGAAATATTACCATAGAATTTATCATCCTTTATCAAAGCAGTTGAATTACATATTTGCCTTAACTTAGTAATTCCACGCAATACATGCATACTACTTCTTGTCAGCTCGTCTTGAGTATTTCCCATTAAGAAATCCCTGATTTCGTCCCTGCAAGAGTTATATATCTCACGTTGCTGATTTCCCATTTCACAATAAATGACCATTTCGGTCTTATCCGGCAACTCAGTAGCCACCTGCTGCTTGGTCCTTCTTAAGATGAAGGGTTTGATTCTTTTTTGCAACTCTTCGGCCCGCTTGCTATCCTTAAATTGATCAATCGGTACAGAATAAAATCGCTTAAATTCCTGCTTATTACCTAGTAAACCAGGGCAAGCGAATGACAATTGACCATAGAGATCAAAGGTATTATTCTCTAAAGGTGTGCCAGTTAACACTACTTTATTGCGCGACTGCAGTAACCTTACCGCTTTATACCGTTGTGAATCAGGATTCTTAATCGTTTGAGACTCATCAAGAAATATATAGTTAAACCTATAATCTTTTAAAAATCTTACATCGGCGAGTAAAGTTCCGTAAGAAGTTAATATGATCTCGTATTGATCAAAGTCGCTCACCACCTTTGCTCTCTCCGCACCATAAAGCGTAAATATCTTCAAAGAAGGGGCAAACCTAGCGACTTCCTGTTGCCAGTTAAAAACCAACGAAGCAGGCACAACTACAAGATTTGTATTGAAACCACCTTTTTCTTTTTGCGATAACAAAAAGGCAATTACCTGAATCGTTTTTCCTAAACCCATGTCATCGGCCAGACAAGCGCCAAAATTAAACTCATCTAGAAAGTTCAACCAGTTTAACCCCTGCTTTTGATACTCACGCAATTTCGCATTTAAGCCTATAGGAACTGAGATATCTTTAATAGACTCGAAATTAGAGATCTTATCACTATATAACTGAAGTTGATCTTTAACCTCATCATCTAGAAATTCACTTTCGTAAAGCTCATTTACAGCATAATAATTAATAGCTGGTGTCCTGATTGTTTCGTCAATTAATTCTCCTGCAGCAAAATAACCCTCAAATTTAGTAATCCACTCATCGGGAAGTATCCCCATAGTTCCATCATCCAGTTGCACAAACTTATTCTTATTCCTGATGGATCTATGTAAATGTTTTAACGATACTGTTTCGTTGTTAAACTTTACTTTAATCGCAGTTTCAAACCAATCCAAACCACTAATTACCTGTATAGCTATTTCTGCCTTAAAAGCGTTAAATTTATTGTCTTTCAATTCATTAAAACCCAAAACAGCCATCCCTTTGCTCCTCCAGGATACAAAGGCATCTAAAAACCATCCAGAATCCATGAAATGTTTTCTATGCATGTAAAAGCAGTCCGCGTGCTTTTGATCAGGAAATTCATTCATCTGTTCTATAAGATATGGGTGCGCCCTTGCAATATCAGATATCATTTGCAGTTCCTTTTCCTCGTCTCTATTCAATTTAAACATGTTTCCAAGTTTATCTTTAGATCTGATTTGCTTTTGTGAAATAACAGGAATCTCCAGGCTACCATACTTAATCACAGGGGTAATTAGCACAAAATCTCCAGACTCCGATAAGTAGACATTTTTTTCATTTTCCAGGTCAAAACCCTTTTCTTCGATCTGTTTCCGACTGGCAGGTTGCAAATATGAATAGTTAATTTTTACCTTCTCTTCTATCTTTGAAAGTACTTGTTCCTGAAAATCCTCATATTCAGAATCATGAACAACAATAATATCTGTATGTTGCTTAAAAAATGAAAGCACACTTAAAAAATAAGGGTTATTAATTAGATATAAATGATGCTTAATTTGTATAAAATATTGGTATTTCAGCTTAAAACTATCCAGAGGATAAAACTTACCCTCAAGTAATAGCTTGCCAGATAACTCATAGTGATTGTTCTTCTTATTTACCCAAAGCGTTAAGTCTATCTTTAACACATACAATTTAGCTGGTACCAGAGACGAAGCACTTATGGTCGATGAAATACTTTCATTATGAATGTAAACATCCAACTTAAGAGGATTTCTAGCCAAAGCCTTTAACCCTTCCAAATCAGAGTCAGATTTACCCTCGTGCAGGTTATTTCTAAATTTATTAACCGCACTGTAAAACTTCAACTCATTCTGATCATTGGTCTTCCAGATTTGTTCAGAAGCATCAATAAACTTTAAAGGATTCTTTAACTTTCCCTTAGCGCTAATGGCTGCTCCAGCCAATTCAATAACTAGGTTTCTATAAAAACGGTGCTGACTAAATATCAGCACCGTTTTTTCATTTTCTATTATTGATAAGGGTATTTTAATGCTTTTATTGCTATGTAGCAAATTACTTAACCTAGACAGGTCAATATTCTCCAGCTTAAAATCTTCTTTTTCCTTCATCAATACTTTAAATGGCTATAAAACTAGTCATTTAGTAGCACATCCATATCCGCCATCATCATTTTTACTTCCAGTTTCAATGTCCCATAATAAGCTTTAATTTTCTTCGAATCTTACTTACCTTTAACGATATAATTACATAGCTAAAGCATCACTTATATGCCACAGAATTTCGTAGCTTTTTAAAATTAAGCAAATATGAATCAGATATTTTAAGCTGATTTTTATACATGCTGTCAATATCTTTAATTTTAACTTCTTCCTTTTTAAAGTAGTCTACTGCATCCTGGTCTGATTTACCGCTCACATCGGGTTCAAATTGCTGCATCCAATTATTCATCCGATCATCTGCATCTGCCAGTGCTTTTAATAAGCTATGAATTTGCGCTTTCTCCGTATTTGTATCCAAAGAAGGAATTTTCAGTTTAATCAAGCTCATAGTTTTAAGCAGAGTATCCAACTTCATCTGATTGCTTACTATCTTTTCCTGATCATCCATTACCAGGTTGTGAAAGCCCATAACCTCCTCTCTAACCTTCTTATAGTCTTCCTTTTGCGTACAAGCTGCCAATACAACAACTATAAATAAAATCATTTTTATTCCTTTCATAATTTTCATCTATTTATTTTCAATATTCAGATTGGCATAAAATATCTTTGAAACCCCAGATTGCTCCCTAACCCAGGCTACCAGAGTGTTTTTTCCATCATTGGCTAATACTGCATGGTTATCTGCTTCTTTTCCATCAGTTAGGTATATCTTTTTTTCTACATTTCCATTTGAAATTAATCTCAATATCAACTTTGCATTCGCTGCCGGTCCGTGACTCATCATGTTCATACTTGCACTAGCAGGATTCATCTTCATCTCTGTAGTCCCCATCTTCATCTCATGATGCTCATTTACTACTGTTTCCTCACAGACCATCAAATCTTTGCCGCCTATTAATGAAATCATCTGTGGGTGTCTTCCTGTTGCAGAAATCAGCTTACGTAAACCAAAATCTTTTGCACCTGGTTGTAAAGAGGAATAATATAATCCGGCACCGCCTCCGGCGGTAAACCAAACTACGTTTACTTCATTATTGGAACAAGTTAAAGAGGGACCCGAATGCGGACAACCATCTATTTGCCAATTGTCATTACTTATAGGTTTTGATAAGCCGAAAGTCTTTCCATCATCTATAGATGTCTTATAAACCATAACTCTTACCTGTTTATCTGATAATAGAGATGGGAACTGTATACTTCTATAAGCCAAATGTATATTTCCTTTATCATCCTTAAAAATATTGGTTCTACAACACTCACAGGTTCCTTTATCAATACAAGTATCCTTATCGAATCCTTTACCCTGTGTAGTTCTACTAAACATCAGGGCTGATCCCTTTATTGCTTTACCAAAACGGCCGTCTAGCCAAACGGCCGCTACCTCTCCATCTTTAAGATTAACAACATCAAAGAAACTACGTCCATAAGTATGCGCTGTATCACTATGTAAAAACCTAGCTAACGACCATGTCTTACCCAAATCAGAAGAACTGCTGTAATAAATAGCACCCGCAAAAGGATTCTTCTCTTTCATGAAACGCTTAGAAAAAATAGCAATGACTGTTCCATCGCTTTTAAAAGCTATTTTACCCATACTTTCTGCAGAGGTGTTGCTACCCTGAGATACCCCAACAGTAACAGGTAAACCAAAATTGCTTGCGGCTATATTATAGATTGCGTATTTTAAACGATAAAGGGAGTCCTTTCCTTGTTCAGTCCAGCATAAAACCTTATTTCCTTTTTGGTCTTGTGTAAAATACGGACCAACAGCAGATATTCCTTCCATTGGCATCCTTTTTAATACCAATTCTTCTGTTTTGTTTTTGCAACCTGCCCACAATAGCAGACATGGGATTGAAAATATCAATTTATTCATCATAGAAAATTTAAAAGATGTATTTAAGGTTTAGCCCTCCATATCCTGTGCGTTTAGGAGAGGGGTTGAAATATGCGGGCTGGGAACCGTTAAAGCCTGCAGCATTAATAGAAAGAATTGAGGAATAGCTTTGGTCCAATATGTTATCTATACCGGCATATACATTTGCTTCAAGATGTTTGAGAACCAATTTCTTATAGCCAACCTTTGCATTCAGTAGTTGGTAAGATGGATTGTAATCTGTACTTGCGTCATTTAGTGGAATCCGATCGTTATAAAAGTAATTTCCAAACAGATAAACTCCTGTATTTGTTTCTAAATCAAGTCCGGCATTTAGTACCCAAGGGGAAATTCCAGTTAGCTTGTTGCCACTATAATCAGACGTAACAACATTTTTCGCATTTAAGATTTTATAATCTTTAAATTTAAAATCCGAATAAGTAATTGCCACAAAAGGCCTTAAAGTAGTAAGTTGGCGCTTGTCCTCTGCTTTTAATAATTGGTATGAAAAAGCTAGCTCCGCTCCATTGTGGCTGGTCTTTCCTGAATTGTTATAAATGGTAATGCCCTGTTGTATAGACTGTGCAATTAGCTCTCCTTTCATATCCATTTTGAACAAAGCCAAATCATATTGAAATCTAGTTTTTAGTAAATTCCCTTTAGCATTTAACTCGTAATTAATGGCTTTCTCTGCTTGTAATTGAGGATTAATAGAGCCATCTACATTCTTTATTTCTGAACTTGAAGGAGGAGAAAACCCTGAACTTACACTGGCATGCAAACTTAAATCATCCCCAAAAGTATGACTTAAGGCAACCCTTGGTGTTGCCTGTGGATCAAATGTTTTAATGCCACTCTGATTTTGCTTTAAATAATCCTCTACATCATATTTCAAACTATTATAGCTTATTCCAAGGATTAAGGTAGTTTTCAATCCAAGAGAAGTTTCTGACTGATAAAACAGAGAATATTGGGTATTCCTGAAATCAATGTTCGAGTTAATTGCACCTTCATTACCTTTGTTATTTACATACTGATTTCCTTTTGTCAAACCTGCATTAAACTCAGCACCTAAGGTAAATTTAGTGGCCAATATTTTAAATTCAGGATCAAAAACGAAACGTGTGCGACCACCATAACTCTGATAAAAATTACGGATATAGGCATACGGCAGTGGATGATTCAAATCATAGAAATAAGTAAAAACACTGCTAGTGTTTGAAATTTGATCATTAAACCTATACTCTTGTCCTAACCCTATTCTTGTCCAGTTTTGATACCTTCCTGCTGCTTTGTCCAGGTTAGTTAAATTCGCCTGCAATGGATTTACCGCTACCTGATTGGCTGTAAGCCCCCCTGGAATTTGAGAATACTGTGTTGTCCTGTTTAAAAGTAAAGTTATTATACGTTTGTCACTCGGGAAGAGTTGAAAATTACCTGTCAAGAACCGGCGCATATCATTACTATGCTCCCTGTAGCCATCATATTGCTGCCAGCCATAAGAAACAAAACTATTTATATGATCTCCTCCATTTCGGTAGGTTGTTGCCAGACGGTATAAGCTATTGGATCCAACCAATGCAGTACCTTCAATGCTCTGTTCTTGGTAGGGCGAGCGCTGTAATTGAAAGTTTATCACTCCTCCGGTTCCTGCTCCATAAATACTTGAAGCAGGGCCTTTAATTACTTCTGCCCTTCCAATACTGTTTACGTCCAGCGCTTCAATTCTTGTTGTTCCATCTGCTTCTGTTACAGGAATCTCATTCACGTATACTTTAACATTACGGATTCCAAAGGAAGATCGTACTCCATTACCCCGAATAGAAACACGCGCTTCAGAAAGCGTGCTTTGATCCATACGTACACCCGGAATGGAATTTAAGGAAGATTGTAGAGAAACTGCACTTCCCCTATTTATATCCTGACTAGTTATCAGTGCAACTGAACCAGCTGTCTCTTTACTGGTCTTGGCGCCAGAAAATCCCAGTACACGAACTTCGTTCAAGCTGACACCATCTGCATCCATCTGAACATTAAGTATGTCAGAACCAGACAATATTTTAACCAATTGCGTACGGTAACCAACCAAAACAACTTTTACCAAAAGCTCAGTCTGTTCACGCTTAACCTCAGAACTATCATTCTGAACATTTTTACTCTCAAAATAACTTTGTTTAGTTATAATAATCTCAAAATACCCGTTTAAGTCGGACTGTGTAATGGGTTTTACCAAAACCAAATTAGCGTCAACAGCATAAATAGCAACATTTGCCAATGGCTGCCGGGTTTGAGAATCGTATATACGCCCTTTTATGGGCTTAATTTGAGCCATCGTCTGCGCTACACAAAAAACCAGGCATGTAGACAGCAAGTATCTAAATAACATATAAATTAAATAAAAATAAATGAGAATAAACTTACCACGTTTTCGAAGAAAACTGGTATTAAATACTTCGTTATAGAAATCCACATAGTGCAAATTCAACTAAAAGCAGCATTAATACAGCCTAATTAATTTGTATATAAAGGAAATCCAATCCTCTGAAGAAGAGTAAGAGTCATTTGCGCCCTTCACCGCAACTGATTCTAGCCTCACAGGAAAATAGTTAATTTTCCTGTGGTGGATGAAATATAGAATTCTTAATACTTTTAACCATTCCTGTAGAAAAAGGAACGTGAAGTTTAAACTCTGCGAAAGCATATCGGTTAAACGAAACAGGCATTTCAATAAATACATCTGGCAACTGACTCTGCTGCGACTGTCGTTCCTGCTTTTGCTCTTTGTCTTGAGCTTGCTTTAACTTTTTCATTAAATAGCACTTCCCATTGCAATGCATCTGGGGCTTGTCTTTATTAATACAAAGTTCGGAAGCAATGTATTTCTGATTTACTTCAAAACCCATATACAAAAATAGATTTGAGCAATTTGCACTAAGCAAACAAAACAAAAGTAATATTGATAGGAGTTTTAGAAACATTTCGTCAGCAAATATACTAACTATTTTATAACGGGAATAGGTTTCTTGTTCTCATCTATGGCAACAAAAGAAAATTCACCTGTTACAGCCTTTTCTCTCAAATCAGAGTACATCTGTTCAATCCAGATATCAACTCTAACCTTCATGCTAGTATTACCAATATGAATAACCCTGGCTATCAGCTCTACAAAAGTCCCTGCTGGGATAGGCTTTGTGAAATCTATCCGATCGCTACTTACCGTAACCATTAACTGTCTGCTAAATCTTGTTGCGGCAATAAAAGCCACTTCATCCATCATATGCATAGCTGCACCGCCAAAAAGCGTATCATAATGATTGGTAGTGTTAGGGAAAACTGTTTTAAACACCCTGGTTTCAGATGCATCTATCTTTTCTTCTATCGTCATCGATTTTCAATAGTAAACAACATTGCGCAAGCGAAGCGTTGCTTAATTCTTAGTTCTTAATTTTCCCCATTTTAAATAGGTGGCACCCCATGAAAAACCAGCTCCAAAAGCTGTGAGTATCATCTTATCACCATATTTAAAATCGTCTTTAAAATCCCACAAACAAAGCGGTATTGTTGCAGCAGTAGTATTTCCGTAACGGTCTATATTCACCTTTACCTGCTCTTCAGAGAGGCCAAGATAATCACCAACAGATTGTATAATTCTTAAATTTGCCTGATGCGGAATCAAGTAATTAATCTGAGAACTAACCAAGTCATTAGATTTTAACACTTCATTACAGGTATCAGTCATACCCTGTATCGCAGCTTTAAAAACCACCCTTCCATCCTGGCGAACAAAATGCAATTTGTCATCAATGGTTTTCTGCGAAGCAGGAAATTTTGATCCGCCAGCAGTAACAATCAAGTTTTCTTTACCGCTGCCATCCGTTCTAAAGAAACTATCCATCAAACCTACCGGTTCTTCCGTCTGCTCCAGCAAAACTGCACCTGCACCATCACCAAATAAAATACAAGTATTCCTATCAGTATAGTTTACAATAGAACTGTTTTTATCAGCACCAATAACAATTACCTTTTTACAGCGACCGCTTTCAATCATGCTTGCTCCAAGTGTAAGTGCATATAAAAACCCACTGCAGGCGGCGTTGGTATCAATACCCCAAGCATTCTTTAAACCTGCTTTTTCACACACCATACTTCCAGTAGAAACCATAACATAGTCTGGAGTTGAAGTAGAAACAATCACACATTCTATCTCATCAGGATTTACATTACCATCTTCCATTAATCTTTTCAAGGCATAAGTTGCCATATCAGAGGTGGCAATATTTGGATCGTTAACGATCCTTCTCTCCTTAATACCTGTTCTTGAAATAATCCATTCATTATTGGTGTCCACCATTTTTTCCAGGTCATGGTTACTCAAAACAGTATCAGGAACATAACCCCCAACCGCAGTAATGACTGCATTTTTCCTTGTTCTCATTTGTGTGCTTGTAGTTCTCTAAAAAAGAGCGGGACTAGGTACCTGCCCTTAATTTTCACAAAGCTACGGGTTCTTCCACAGATTATTGCAGAACTTTGATAACATTGAATGTTTCCTTATTATTTAAATCATGTTAATATTCAAACTAACATGATTTTTTAAGATATCAAATTCATATAACAATTTTATTTAGTTAATTATATATAAATATTTCATTATAAATGAATTATTAAATTTTTTACTTAAAATTTACCTTTGTTTAACCAAACAACATCTATCCTTAATAAGTATGTTAAAATAGTACCATTGTACTGTTTTTTTAAAAAAAAATAATTTTTTAATTACTTATAATCAGAATATTACACACATCAAATTAAGTATTAATTTATCAAATAAAATATTTATAATAAGAGGTTACAGCTTTTAGTGAAATTTCAACATCACTCGACAATTTACCTCAAAAGGATACCAATACAATTCGTAACTTAGCCGTACAAATACTCAAAAATGAAACTTATTAAACATATCCTTACATCAATTTTACTTACCGCTATCCTCTTCAATTCAGCTTGTAAAGAAGAAAAACCTTTACCAATAATGGGAAATGCACCGATAGCTGATTTCAATTTTCTTAATCAGGATAGTGTGAGGATTACCAACAATACTTTTAAAGATAAAATATACATAGCCGATTTCTTTTTCACTTCATGCACTAGCATCTGCCCCATTATGCACCGTAATATGAAAGCCATTTATGATGAATACAAAGACAATCCTAATGTAATGTTCCTTTCGCATACCATCGACTTTAAATACGACACGCCATCTAAGCTGAAAAAATATGCACAAAAACTTGGAGTAGATGGTGGTAAATGGCAATTTGCGTACGGCAGTAAAGAAAGCATATATGATATTGCAGAAAAGAGCTACTTATCAGCAGTTATAGAAGATACCACTGTTAAAGAAAACTATATCCATCAAGGTTATTTGATACTGATAGACAAAAATCGGCACATGCGTGGTGCCTACGATGGCACTAAAGATGAACAAATAGCGCTATTAAAAAGAGATTTACCAATATTACTTGCAGAAGAGGCTAAGAAATAGATGCGCAACTATTTTATTTTATCGGTATCTGCAGCCATAATTGCAGCAACCATAATTTCTTGTCAGGACGCCAACCGCATCCAGTACGACATGTATTATACCAATGGACGTGATTTATACATCTCTCACTGTCAAAACTGTCATGGAGCCAAGGGCGAAGGATTAGCTGCACTTGCACCTCCGCTTACAGATACTACCTATCTGAAAGAAAATAGAACCAAAATTGCTTGCTTCATTAAAAATGGCTTAACAGATACCATTTTTGTAAATAGCAATAAGTATGATGGAAAAATGCCTGCAGAAAACTTTGCAAACATAGATATCGCACAAATTATAGTCTATGTTACCAATACATTTGGCAATAAACATGGTAATTACAGTCAAGAGCAAGTTGCAACAGACTTGAGTAACTGCAAATAGAATAATTATGCTGTGTTAAAATTCTGCATCAAAAACTAAAACTATTGCCATAATCATTTACATGATCTCTGTAAACAGTATGATAATGTATACCCTGTGGGTAAACCGCACCTGGTTGACAAACAAACTCAATCCATACGCCTGGTCCATCTATTCGAACGTAATCTCCTTTTTTATTTAGCGATATATTTCCAAAATAGGAGACATATGTATCATCAAGTTGTCTGACATATGCCTTTAAGATTGATTTAAACGTTTCATTGTCAGCAATTTGAATCCAGTTTCGCATAGCGACTATTAGTAAACTTTTTTGTTTTTTACTAAGTAAAGATCCTTTGATACCTAATTTTACTACCGGAAATTCACCATCCTTACCCGGACCTAGATATACATCGTTAAATCCCTTATCGAGTTTCGCTATAAAACACTGGTTTGGACTTAATGAGGTAAGCAATTCGATCATCGCATCATGATTGAATTTTAATGTAGGATCTTCTGGCGGTTCCAAACCCATAAATAAGGGCGTTATTCCTGTTACTATTCCATTATTGAAGGTTAGATTAACAGCTAAATGGTGACCACCAATTTGCAGCTGCCACTTACCAGTTGCACTTGGTGCCCCAAGAAATGCGATAATGTAGTTATCTGAAGAATAGCCATCTTTGCTTTTGCCCAGCGCAGCATCTGCCTTCATGATGCCTATTACCTGTTCATAACCAGAACCAGAGTTACTTCCTAATGCTGCCCTAGCCACTTCCCGAGCTAATTCTTGTTGATGTGTAGATAATGAACTGAATAAAATACCCACCCTGCAGGCTAGTCCACATGGTAAATTAGTCCACTTAATTGCATTGGTTTGTTTATATTCTACTATGGCGTTAGATTTTTGCTGGGGTGATAAGGCATTAAGAAAATTATCGGAAGCGGATAGTAAGCCTTCTATGTTCGTTAAGGGTCTAAATGCATAACTATTGATGTTAAAAAAAGTACAGAAAACTAATAATGGCAGAATAATTTGTTTCATTTTATTTGGTTCATTTAATTTATTTAAGGTAGTAATTAAAGATGAAACTTAACTCTTTCTACTTATATTGTTAAAGTTACTGCTGTTGTGACAATTATCATTAACTTTTAAATATATGCTGTTTTATAAAAGAATTTTAATAATTGTGTCTTTGGCTGCCATAAATTCATTAAGCTATGCGCAAACTATAAGTAGCGCTAACTTTAGAATTTCTGATAAAAGAAAAGGAATAAACTCGGTAGACTTAACCTTAAACGGGGATATATTGGTTGGTGTTAGTGGCGACGGAGAAATTAACTATGTAGATGCAGAAAAAGATGTAGAATATTATGATAGCAGTGAAAAAGAAAAAGCGGGAAAGATCAAAGCTATTGGAAATATTCAAATTGATTATTACGATAATTTCGACATCAATGATCCTAAGGGAAAACTTAAATCTATCGGTAACATTAAATTTGTTTATAACAACTCATTCGATATTAGCGAAAAATTTGGATCGTTAAAATCTGTAGGCAGCATTCTTATTAAATACTACAATGGTTTTGATATACATGATCCTAACGGACAAGTAAAATCAATAGGCAACGTTAATATTCTTTTTTACAACGCATTTGATGACAAAGAACTTTTCGCTAGGATAAAATCTATTAAAGGGAATTCCAAAACGGTTTACGTTACAAAATATCGCGGCCGGCAATACTAGACCTTGAAACCCTCATTTCCCATTCCCCTTACCAGTCTTTGTAATGCGATTAAGATTTCTTGCCGTTACGCTTCACTCGAGATTACAAGAATACATTATAAAGGGTCTAACAATAAGTTCCCTTTATTAGTCAATTTCTTATGAAATATAAACAAAAATAGCTTATCTGGAGAGGCCTAGGGATTTCCACCAAGAGCAGACGCATTAAAATAAATACGAAATGATGTGAAATATATACATATAAATAACTGAATATTAGTCAATTATATCTTTTTTTCAATGTTTCATTTGTATTTTAGCACGATGAAATACCATCGTTTGAACAGGATGAAAAAGCATCAGATGATGGATATTATTTTCATCACTATTGCTGCTGTATTGTGCGGTGCAGAAGATTGGTATGATATTGAAGATTTCGGAGAAATAAAGAAAGAATGGCTTAAAACGTTCTTAACATTGGAAAACGGCATTCCCTGCCATGATACTTTTAACCGTTTTTTTGCCAAATTAGATCCCCGTTCATTCGAAAAATGCTTTGTATCCTGGATAATGTCGCTTCAAGGGGTTACCAAAGCACAATTGATCAGTATTGATGGTAAAACGATCCGTGGCGCCAAAGAAAACGGTAAAAAATCCCCTGTACATATTGTCAGCGCATGGGCGAGTGAAAATAAGCTAATCAACATTTTAAAATTTTAATGCGTCTGCCCTGGATTTCCACCCTTTTTCTGAACGAAAAGTTCCAGCCTCGTACGAGAATACTTTTTTGTATCTTAGCAAAAAAATGCAAGCCGTTCTACCGCTGCGATTTATTTCGAAGAGGAAAGTCCGGGCAACACAGAGCATCTCGCTTCCTAACGGGAAGAGGTTTAGGATTGAAAGCCTGAATTATGGAAAGTGCCACAGAAAGTGTACCACCGATGGCCTTAAGGCACAGGTAAGGTTGAAAACGTGAGGTAAGAGCTCACGAGGTAACCAGGCAACTGGTTGCTTTGTAAACCCCGGGAGTTGAAAGACCAAATAGGCTAACGCATGTAGGGCTGCTCGTCCGATGTTAGTGGGTAGGTCGTTAGAGATAAATGGCAACATTTATACTGGATTAATGGTAGAAGTCTTAATTTATTTAGATACAGAACCCGGCTTACAGGCTTGCATTTTTTTATATTCCAATAAAAAAAGTAATATATTAGCGCACAAATAAATCTGACCCGATATCTATGGCAAAACTGTTAATAATTGATGATGAGAGAGCGATAAGAAGTACTCTTCGTGAGATTTTAGAGTATGAAAACTATGAAGTTGAAGATATTGACAATGGTATAGAAGGCTTAGAACTGATCAAAAAAAAGAAATTTGATCTGGTACTATGTGACATCAAAATGAACCGCATGGATGGCATGGAAGTTTTGGAACAAGCCTTATCTTTTAGTCCTGATCTTCCTTTCATCATGATCTCTGGTCACGGTACCGTAGAAACTGCAATTGAAGCCAGCAAAAAAGGTGCTTTCGATTTTATATCAAAACCACCAGATTTAAACAGGTTATTAATTACTGTTAGAAATGCACTAGATAGGGGCACTTTGGTTACAGAAACTAAAGTTTTAAAAAGAAGAGTCAGCAAAACAAGAGATATACTTGGCAGCTCTGTTAACATTAATAAGATAAAAGAAACCATTGATCGCGTAGCGCCTACAGAAGCACGCGTTTTAATTACTGGAGCTAATGGCAGTGGTAAAGAATTAGTTGCACGATGGCTGCATGAAAAATCTAATCGTGCCGATAGTCCGCTAATTGAGGTAAACTGTGCTGCAATCCCTTCTGAACTAATAGAAAGTGAATTGTTTGGGCATGAAAAAGGTTCATTTACATCGGCTGTTAAGCAACGTATAGGCAAATTTGAGTTGGCTAATGGTGGTACACTTTTTCTTGATGAGATTGGAGACATGAGTCTTTCTGCTCAGGCAAAAGTATTAAGAGCACTTCAGGAACAGAAGATAAGTCGCGTTGGTGGTGAAAAGGAGCTTGAGGTAAATGTAAGGGTAATTGCAGCTACTAATAAAGATCTGATGAAGGAAATTGAGGATGGTAATTTCCGTATGGATCTTTACCACAGGCTAAACGTGATCAACATCCACGTTCCGCATCTACGAGAACGTATTGAAGATATCCCTGAAATTGCACAGAACTTTTTGGAAGACATTTGCAGGGATTATGGTATGCCAGTTAAGAAAATAAGTGAAGGCGGTATGACTGCATTACAAAGCTTACCGTGGACTGGCAATGTGCGCGAATTACACAACATGATTGAGAGATTGATTATTTTAAGTGATAAAATAATTACGGAGCATGATGTAATTGCTTTTGCTAATCCAGGGGGGGGTACAAACATTGGGGCAGCTGTTGGAAACGGGGAACCTCTTATTACTACTAATGCTTCATCAGAATTGGATTATGAGAAATTCACTAATTTCCAGGACTATAAAGATCATGCTGAGAAAGAATTTATCAAATTTAAGTTAGAAAAAAATAATTGGAATGTATCTAAAACTGCTGATGACATAGATATTCAGCGTAGTCACCTATATAGCAAAATCGAGAAATTTGGCTTGAAAAGATTAGCAGAATAAAGATAGCTGCTGCTTCATTTTACAAATAATGAGGCAGCAGCGAATTATTTATAAATCAAATTTATCCAATAGCTTAATAAGCGTCGCAAAATCTTTAGGATATGGCGCATCAATTACAATATCCTGATCATCTAGCCCTTTAAAGGTAACAAATCTTGCATGTAAGGCAAACCTCTTCATTATTGGAAGCTCTTCTTCATCTTTTGCAATCCTATAACCTTTTTTCATACTGGAAAGAAAAACAGGTTTACCCTTATACATTTCATCTCCTACAATAGCAGCACGTTGCGTAGCTAAATGAATCCTTATCTGGTGCATGCGACCAGTGATAGGTTTACACTCTACAAGTGAATAATGTCGGTAATGCTTGATGGTTGTAAAAATAGTTTCTGCACGTTTGCCTTCTTTTCTATCTATGGTAACGCTTTTATTCCCATCATTTAAAATAGGAAGATCTATAAACAACTCATTAAAAGAAAATTGACCATCAACCACCGCATGATAAACTTTATTAACTCTGCGCTTTTCAAATTGTATTGCCACATGGCGATAGGCCTCAGGCGTTTTTGCTATGATAATGGCACCAGATGTTTCTTTATCTAAACGGTGACAAACTTGTGCATCATCACTATACTGCTTTGCCAGACGTAAGATGTTTACTTCGCCTGACCCGCCGCGTTCATCTAATGAGGCTACAAAAGGTGGTTTATTTACAACGATGTAATCATTGTTTTCGAAAATTATAAGGTCTTTAAAGGAAGGGTATTTCAATTGTTTTGCTTTCTTGTGAATGCAAAAGTACTAAGAAAGTTCGAATTTATAGCCCACTCCCTTTACTGTTGCTACATATGTCTCACCTAATTTCTCTCTTAACTTGCGTATATGGACATCTATTGTACGATTGGTAACTACAACTGAATCTTCCCAAATGTTTTTTAATATAGACTCACGGGTATAAACCTTGCCTGGTTTTGAAGCCAAAAGATACAAAAGTTCAAATTCCTTTTTAGCAAGAACAACTTTCTGTCCGCTTTGATAAACTAAATAAGCTTCACGATCAATCACTAAATCTCCAATTTCTACCTTATTCTCAGAAATTTCATCCGCACTGGTATTTCTTCTTAGTATGGCGTTTATTCTGCTTACTAATGCTCTTGGTTTAATTGGCTTCGCAATATAATCATCAGCACCAACATTAAAACCGGCTATTTCTGAATATTCCTCACTTCTTGCGGTAAGAAATACCATAAATGTATTTTTAAATTCTGGAATTGCCCTCATGATACGGCATGCTTCTATACCATCCATTTTAGGCATCATGATATCAAGGATGATCAAATCAGGATGAACCTTTTTTGCAACGTTTATTCCTTCCTGACCATTATTCGCTAGAAAAACCTGGTATCCTTCTTTTTTTAGATTGTATTCTATCAGCTCTAAAATATCCGGTTCATCGTCAACAATAAGTATTTTTTGGTTTGAGTTACTCATAGCTTTAATTATTTGTTACGAAAATACGCGATCAGTTATAATATAGCGTTAAACCAAAGTTAACAAATTGTTAAACACATCATATATTTTAACATGAATTTAGGATTATCATAAAGTCTTAGCTAAAAAGACTTCCAATTCTTCTCCCCTTAAATTTTTAGCAATTATAACTCCCTTAGGATCAATAAGAAATGAACTTGGTATAGCCTCTATTTGATAAAGTCTAACAGTTGATCCTTCAAAGTCTGCCAGCTCACTGGCATGATTCCATGTTAATTTATCAGCTTCAATTGCTTTCTTCCAGGCTGCTGGATCCTTATCAAGTGAAATTCCCAAAACAGTAAAGTTTTTATCTTTGTAGGTATTATAGGCTTTTACCAAGTTAGGGTTTTCCTGTCGACAAGGCATGCACCATGAAGCCCAAAAATCCACCATTACATATTTGCCTTTAAAATCTGATAGCTTAACCAGATTTCCATTGATACCTTTTATTGTGAATTCTGGTGCTGGTTGTCCAACTTGCACTGCTTTTAAGCCCGCCATTTTCTTTAAAAACTCTGTAACCGCCGGGTTTTCATTGAAACTACTTTTAATTTTATCTGAATAAGCAACCATTTCCTTTTCATACTCTGCAGGGTTTAAAAGGTTAATGGCATAAAAGCCCGCTAAAGACTCTGTATTTTCTTGAGCAAATTTTAGAATAGCTTGATTTAGTCCATTCACTTCAACCATGTACTTTGGTCTCATTTGTTCCATAATCATTTCGCGCTTATCTGGCTGGGATTGTACTGTTTGATCAAACTGTGCCTGGATTGCATTTATCCTGCCTATATATTGATTTTTAGTTGTATTTAATTCATGTAATTTATCTGCTTCGGCAGCACCAGAAATGGTGTAAGTCAAATTTTTATCGGCAATATCAGCAGCAATTTTAATATGATCTCCGTTTTTAGCGATGACCATATACTCGTTTGAGCCCGTGCTAATTCTAAAAAAATCAACACCAGGGGTGCTGTGTTCAAATTTAAACGCTCCTTTTTCAGAAAACACGGTAGAATCTATTGCCTGGGCACTGTCCTTTTGTAAACCAAAAAGGTAAACTTTACTTTGAGGTTTAGTATTTGTAAACTGTCCTTCAATAACAAATTTAGTGCTATCCTTACAGGCAGCAAATGTGATACATAAAATAAGGAGACAAGCGATCTGCTTTAATGATTTCATAGAATTATGATTTTAATTTTTCTTGTAATACTTCATTGATCTTTTGAGGATCGGCTTTGCCTTTGGCTAGTTTCATGACTTCGCCAACGAATAGACCCAATACTCCTTTTTTACCCTTTTTATAGGCTTGCACCTGTGATTCAAACTTAGCTAGTACTTCATCTACGTATTTGCTTAATTCATCTGCATTTTCTTCAATAAGCAGGTTTAGCTGTTTAGCCAAATCCACTACATTATTATTTGTTTTTACCGAAGGGATAAGTTGCTGTAAAGCTGTTTGCTGGCTAATCTTTTTTGAATCAACTAAATTAATTATTGCAGCCAGTTGTTTTGCATTTACATTAAAACCAGCAATACCAATTTGTTTTTCGTTTAGCAATGCCCTGATGGATCCGGTTAACCAGTTTACCAGGCTTTTTTTATTATTAACCAAGGGCAAAGCGATTTGGAAATAACTTAATAGATCAGTATCTTCTGCCAACATTGCAGCTTCGGCATTGTTAATATTGAAATCTGCCATCAATGTTTTTGCTATTTGTGCTGGCAACTCAGGCATGGCAATTTTAATGCTGTTTAACCATTCATCAGAGATGTGTATTGGTGCTAAATCTGGATCGGGGAAGTAACGATAATCGTTAGCCTCCTCTTTACTTCGCATTGGAGAGGTAGTACCTTGCTCTGCATCAAAATTAAGTGTGCTTTGTATTATTGAGCCACCATTAGTGATCACATCAAACTGTCGGTGAAATTCGAAGTCCATCGCTCTGCGTACGTTCCTTATAGAGTTCAGGTTTTTTACTTCGCAACGAGTGCCAAAAGTTTTCACGCCTAAAGGACGAATAGAGATATTGGCATCGCAACGCAAACTACCTTCTTCCATATTTCCATCGCTAACGTTAAGGTGCCTAACCAATTTTCTCATTTCTAATAGCAATGCTGATGCTTCTTCAGAACTGGAGATATCTGGTTCTGTAACGATCTCTATTAATGGAACTCCTGCCCTATTTAGATCTACATATGAATATTTTGCATTTTGATCGTGCAGGCTTTTACCGGCATCTTCTTCTAAGTGTATCCTGTTTATACCAATGCGTTTCTCTGCCCCATCAGACAGTTTTACAACAATAAATCCGTTCCGACAAATGGGTTCATTGTCTTGCGTGATTTGGTACCCTTTAGGAAGATCTGCATAGAAATAATTCTTACGGTCGAAATAATTTAGTTGATTAATAGAACAGTTTAGGGCTAATCCCATTCTGATCGCCTTTTCTATCACCTCTTTATTTAGTTTAGGCAAGGCCCCTGGCAATGCCAAGCTTATTGCAGAAATGTGCTCATTTGGATTTGCACCGAAGGCAGCACTGTCTGATGAAAATATTTTTGTTGCTGTATTGAGCTGTACATGGATCTCAAGACCAGATACCAATTCGAACTCTGATGGAGATACAGTTGTTTTAGTACTCATTTATAGGCAATAATTAGCTTAAATTCTTTGTGTTTTCGACATACAAACATAACCATTTATGCGTTATTATAAGAGAATTTAGTATATAAATGCTTTATGGCACAGCCTTTGAATATTAAGATATACACATAAAGTTAATTGATAATGCGCTGTAAATCGTGTTTATCCTAACCGAAACCTAAATTATAACAGTTATGAAAAAGTTAATTTTATTAGGATCTTTATTAACCGCAATCACCCTTACCTCTCAGGCACAAATAAGTGTTAACATAAATCTTGGGCCTCAGCCACAGTATGTTCCAGTAAGGTATAATTCTTCTAATTATTATTATTCTAAACCAGTAAGATATGTACCTGTACGCACGCCGGTTTATATACATCATGTAGATGCAATTAGGCAACCATATTATGTAAATTCAATAAGAGCCGAAAGACGCCCCATAGTTTACCGTCGTGTTCATTACAAAGAGAATAATGGGCACAACAAAAACAAATGGAAGATAAAAGGTGGCCATCATGGAAAAGGCAGAAGATAATTATAAGATACCCTTTGAATCACGACGTTCAACAATATTGTTTTTAATCAGTCTAGCAAATGTAACCAAATTTACTGATAGGAGCTAATTGTTTAGATCTTTGGAAAACGTAAACCAGGTGTTCCTGAATTGGAAACTAGGAGAACGGCACTTCCTACTTCATCCTAAGCATTATAATAATAATGCTGGAAACCCCAAATACCGATAGAAAAGCTGGCCTTTTAAAATGGCTTAATCATATCGGTATTTGGGATTTTTATTTTTTCTTATTAAAAAAATACTTTGGCTAGAATCCTACAACAGCTTCTATTACATAACCATTGAATTTCCCTCCTGCTCTATAATCTGCAGTTGGGAAATTCTTATATTTCTGTACTACATACTCGCCTTTTAATAATACATTCTTGGTCATAAACCAACCCGCAGCTGCCGCTACCCTATTTAACTTTACATCTCGTGTGTAAACAATTGGTCCGGCACCTGTGCCAGTTGCGTTATCTACTAATCTTGCAGATACAGTATTGTATTTTAGGCCTATAAACAAATCTTCTGCTTTTCCGAACCTGTATAGGCCATCTATTGCGAATTGTTTAGCATCTCTGGTATCGGTTTCCCTTGCGTTGCGGCCAGATGCAGTTTCGTATGTTCCAAAAATCTCCAAACCTTTTGCTTTAATAAATCCATTAAACATAAATGTATTGATTTTTTTACTAAAGCCTGGGTTAAAGCGACCAGAGAAGGCCAGCGGTGTACCTGCACCAGATGAGCTGCTTGGGTTTGCAGAATTCTGTTCCATAATAAACTGATAATTGGACCCTGAACGATCTCCGCCAAATATAGTATTACCTCCGCTGCTTTGATTACCATAATAAGATCCGCTTACTCTTACTCTTACATCTGAAGTTAATTTGGTATCATAACCTCCTTTTAAAATAATGGAAGGTGATTTATGGTAGTCACCATCAGGATTGGAAGCAGCATATAAAGAATCTATGTTACCTTTTATCATTCCGTTTGTCACGCTTAGCATTCCAAATAAACCGTTCTTTTTCAAATAAACTTCTCCACCGATCTCTGTAGCAAACTCATCCATAATGTTTCCTTCAACAAAAGGGTTGTAGATCGCTTGACCGCCATCAGACCTGCGAAAATGTTCATCACCATAGTTCACTTCAAAGTGACCAATTTTAACAGTTGCAACTTTCATTAGCTCTTCCCAAAACACGCCTTTAAACGGAAGTTTGTCAAATTGAATAAAACCACCTTTTACCCAGGTTTCATTATGGTGTTTTGTAGACAAGTAGCTGGTAATATTTAGCCTGATACCATCTGCCAATTGTACATCCATAAATAAATTGGCCTGTGCGGTTTGAAAACCAGGGGTGATAACCTTTAACCTGTTACCTGGAGTAGAAACACCGCCTGAAAAGGAACCAATATTATTTTTTAGTGCATCGGGATTCTCGTGCTTCAGATTTTGAAACTGCTGGGTAAATCCAGCACCAAACTTAAGTTTTGGTCCGTCAAAAGTACTTGCAGAATCTTTAGGATCTTCAAATACATTGATCCCTGATTTGTCATAAGGTCTGATGTTTTGTATCCTTTGTTGTTGTGCAAATGAAAGTGCAGGTACAATGGCCATTAATGCTACCGCAGTAATACTGCGATATAAAATATTAGTTTTCATGATGTTGAGTATAATTTTGTAGAGGTTATTTTTTAAAGTTTAGGGTGTAACTTACAACAAGTTCATTGGCTACCTTCATCGCGCCTAGCATAAAACTTGGCGGATCTATATTGTATTCTGTAAGTTTAATGGATTCAGAACCAGTACAAATAATGCTTTGATCCGCTTTAACATCACCGTTTACCTGCATGGTAATATTCTTAGAAACACCAGCTATAGTCAATATGCCTGTAGCTTTAATAGCAAACTTATTTTTGGCAACAGCTGATATTACTGCATTACTAAGTTTGAAAGTAATTTTAGGAAAATCATTAGCTTTAATGGTTTTATAAGTACGTGTGTCCATAGAGCTATGTTCACTCTTCAGACTTTTTGCGAGTACTGTAAAGCTTAATTCATTTAGACTTTTAGGGATATTATCTGATCCGACTAAAGGTCCGAAATCTGCTTCTGCGATTGGGTTTAATGCAATCATTATCCAGTCGTGCACATTAGATTTCCCTGCTATTTTTATAAGGTTATCTTTACTACTTAATTTATAAGCTGCTTGTCCGCTTACGCTTGTTATAGATAATATAGGTATAAGCAATATTATGGCCAGGTATCTTTTAATAGCTGTAAGTCCGGTTAATTCATTAAAGGTTTTCATATTCTGATTGTTCGTTATCAATACTCAAACGTACAGCTAACCTATTGCCCTATAAATGATAAACGGTATTAGAATTAGTGACCTTAATCACATTGGGTTTAGTTTTGCAAATATAATTCCGGCTATAATTGCCTGCATTAACCCATAGCAAAACCAGCTTACCACAATTAGAAAAGTAATGTCGAGCGAACTAAAGATAATCCACATTACAGGAAGAAGGGCCACTATAGCATATACCAATCCAAATTCAAGTCCCCTCAGTAAAAAATGTCCGTGAAACAAACTCTTAAATCTATCCCAGAACCATGACAATGCAAAACTGATAATAAATGCATGCATATAAAACAAAACATCTCGGCTCCCATCTGAATTAAATAGCGGATTGTTATACTCAAAAAACGAAGCAGGAAAAAACTTTACGGCAAGGAACAGCCCACCATAGCATACAATAAATAAGATCGTTCCTGCAATAAATCCTGATACGATTATTTTCTTCATGGTTCTTAATTTAAAATGGCTGCCTTGAGAATGAACTCAACATCGAGCATGTTATTGGTTTTAATCATTCCTCCCAATTTTCTTGGTGGTATGATATTAAAATCAGAAAAATTTACTGTTTTCTTCCCTATTAAGCTAATGCTTTTCAAGCCATCCGGATTGCAAAGATAAGCTACTTCAAAACGCTTGTTAACGCCCCCTATTGAAATGTTGACAATACCTGAAATAGTGCTTTCGCCTTTGGCTAGATCTGGATATTTGCTAAGACTAGTGAAGGTTATTATAAGTTTTGGAAAAACATCTGCTTTTAATGTTTTCCTGAGGTCTTTCGTCATGATAACATTATGGCAGTCGAAGCTTTTGATATCAAGGATCATTTGTCCGGAAATCTTAACTTCCTCTCTACCTTTATGAGCATACATGATTAACGTATCTGGGTATATATACTCAGGGATAAAACAACTAAATTTATTGATATTAGTACTACCGTTTACTTTAAGGGAGCAATTTTTGGTTAGCACCCATCTAACCGGCTTAACTTTGTCCTGTGCCATTAATAATAGCAGCAGGATGATCAAAAAATATTTTACCTGCATCTATTTTATGTTTTTATGACCGAACCTTGTTCAACTGCTAGTCTTTCAGAATATCCAGAGAGAAGCAGTTTTCATTGCTTAGGTAAGATGATTTGATGATTTAGGTGAAACATCGCAAGCTTTTGCGCAGATGCAAGCAGTACCAAGGCAACAGTTTTCCTGCCATTTATCCAGGTTATTAATTGTTTCCATAGCCAGTGCCATTGGAAGATCTTCGAGATTTAGTGGTGTTAAAACAAGATGTGGTACATTTCCTACCTTGATATTTCGCGAACTGGTAGCAAGTTGATCTATATGAGATACATCGGTAGATCTTGTTGCTATATATTTCACCCCCAAGTCTGCCAATCTATTTACCACAGCAGCACTTACATCATCATTACTATAAACAAGAATTGCTTCTTTACCAGCAGCAAAGGAAACTGTCTCCGCAGTTAAGGAATTGGAGATTAAGGTAATTTCGTGTTTTTTGTGATTTGCAATCGCAAGGACTTCCTTCTCGCCTGCTTTAATACTATATGCTACTACTCTCATGCCTTCGATTATATCAAGCAAATGTAGAGGTAACAGGGTAGCTAATAAATGAGAGGCGTCATCAGGAAATAGTGACGTTCATCAATTTTTCATGTTTTCCAGCTTAACATGATTTAGAACAGTAATATAACTTCCTTTGCGTTCTATCAAACCTTCATCTTTAAAATCACTAAGCATTCTACTAACTGTTTCAGTAGCTATGCCCGCCATTGCTGCCAAATTATCACGAGATATATCTAATGTATTATTGTTTGCACCTAGATTTACATTTTCCAAACGGATAATAACTTCGGCCATCCGCTTTCTTACTGAGTGATAGGCCAGTTGCAGGAGTTGCTGTTCTTTATCAAGCACATTATTAGCTAGGATTTTAATAAAACGCGATGCTACATCCGGAAATTTATTGAGCAGACGATCCATTAATTCTTTAGGTAAAAGGCATATAGAAGTATTTTCTACAGCTTCCGTAGTATCTGTATAATTTTCACCCGCAAGAAGAGCTGCAACACCAAAATATTCATCAGCAGCATACATTCCGATTAAAAGTTCTCTTCCATCATCAGCTACTTTAAAAGCTTTAACTTTACCTGCTGTCACCAGATAAATTCCATTTACAGTGTCGCCTTCATAGTAAATAATTTGCTTCTTTTTAACATTTCTTATTTTACGGGCTGCAATAAAGCTTTTAAGCTCTTCCATACCTTTTCCATCTATTATAGAGTTTAGGTTGTCAAGCGATTTACTGTATGATTCTGCTAGTATATCTTTCTTTTTAAGTCTGGACTCAATGGCATTAAATAACTCTACATCGTCAAAAGGCTTAGTCAGGTAATCATCAGCTCCCATTTCCATGCCTTTGCGCATGTCTTGCCGCTCAGTCTTTGCAGTTATAAATATAAATGGAATGACCGCAGTTTCAGGATTTTTTCCTAATAGATGAAGTACTCCGTAACCATCCAGTTCTGGCATCATAATATCGCAAAGTATAAGATCTGGAAGATGCTTTGCAGAAAGTTCAACACCTATTTTCCCATTTCTAGCTTCTAAAACCTCGTAATTAGCAAGCGTCAGAATCTCTGCTGCACTTTCTCTGATGTCGTCATTGTCTTCAATGAGTAAAATACACGTTCTCTTCATAATCGGAATTTAGCAAGAATTAACTTTTAAATGATAGGCTAAACTTAGCCCCCTTATTCAGTTCACTTTCAAAATGCAACTCGCCATTCATCAATTTGGCATAGCGCAGTACGATGTTCAACCCTAATCCTGTTCCTGGAATACTGCCAGTATTGTGTGCCCTAAAAAATGGCTGGAATAGGTGTTGCTGATCGGATTCAGGAATCCCTATCCCATTATCGTTTACAGTAACTGTACACTCCTTTCCATTGAGTTCAGTATTGAATTCAATGAAAGTATGCTCACCCGAGTATTTAATGGCATTTGAGATCAGGTTGATCATACAGTTTCTAAGTAAGTTTTGGTCCATTTTAACCATGCTTTCAACACCAGTATGCTGATAAATAATATTCTGATTTGCTTTAGTGATCATCTGCATCTCTTCAGTAACCTCTTCTGAAAGTTTTACCAAATCAAAAGGTATAAAATTAGGCTCAATGTTGCCAGCTTCCAATTTTTCTAATGAAAGAAAATCGTTTAATATGGTAGTTAAATTTCCAACTGCATTTTTTATCTTAATAACATGTTTTCTAATATTCTCATTATCAAATGGCTCCGCATATTTGTCAATTAATACTGAAGATAGCTGAATAGAACTAAGTGGTGTCCTAAACTCGTGTGAAGCCATGGAAACAAAACGACTTTTCATTTGGTTAAGCTCCTTTTCTTTAAATAAGGATAGGCTAACCTCTTCTTTAGCTTCTTTAAGGGCAGTAACAGTTTTTCTTAATGATATTGTTCGTTCTTCTACCAGCTCTTCCAATTCTGCAGCATATTCCCGTAAACGTTGTTCAGCTTCCTTTTCTTTGGAAAGATCATGAATAAAGCCAGTATAGATATTACGCTCATTATACTTTACTTCGTTTACTGCCAATCGAAAAGGGAATGTGGAACCGTCTTTTCTCAATCCCCGAACTTCCCTTCCTGTTCCTATTATTCTTTTCTCCCCTGTATGTTTATACCTTGCAATATAACCATCATGTCCACTCCGGTCGGGTTCTGGCATTAACATAGAAATATTTTTTCCTATCACTTCTTCTATGCTATATCCAAAAAGCTTTTGTGCGGCTGGATTTAAGCTTTCGATTAAACCACAATCATCTATGGTGATAATGCCGTCAATGGCTGATTCAATAATTGCCTTTAGGAGTTTAGCACTTTCCATCATATTTATTTTCTCAAATATAGCCAAATTGCCGGCTTCGACTCTCGCAAATGTAATCCGGTCAATTGTCTTTTTATATGATTTAGGTTAGGCTCTTCTATTACCTGCATCACTAAAAATGGTGACCGCAGTCACATTTTATCAGAAAGTTTCTGGCCTATTTTGCCTTGTCACCAACTCAATTTAATAACATGAGCCATACATTTCATATTCCAGTTCTAGGTTTGGGTTACTCTATAGATACTCCTTTACGTGTTGCCAGATACGGCATATCTTCAGTGGTTTCCATTGTAGATGATGACCTGACTGAAAGAATGCGCGAATTAATTTCAGAAGTTCACAAAGAACCTTACCTGCCAATTAAAAAGAATGAAGCCAATTGTAGGGCCCTCAGGATAACTGCATACCTCAACCTGCTGGACAAATTGGTGAATGAGCAGATCAGCGCCATGAAATTTCAAAGCTTTGAAGAGGAGAATGACCTATGTAAGTATTTCGAACTATTGCCAAAAAAAGACAAACTGGCTATTGAATACCAAGGGATGCTTAAAATTCCAGCTGGTTGTAAAAGAAGTCGGGTTCAAGCTAATTTAAAAGGTAAATTAATGCCCGGAAAGATTTCTGTGAACATCATGTCTAAGGTGGATAAATTAAATTATAAAGATGGGATTTATCTGGGTGATGATAATACGGATGCTTTAGCTGCACTTCGTGGTTTCGCAGAGAGCACAATTAACGGATCTGTGGTGATTTCAGCTGGATTAAATCCTAAACTTTTTTCTTACATGACCTCTTTTAAAGTTTTTAATCCACTGCCAAACGGTAAGTTCTATAAATCTATAGTATTAAAGGTGAGCGATTACCGCTCTGCATTAATACAAGCAAAAGTATTGGCAAAAAAAGGATTGTGGGTATCAGAATTTAGGATAGAATCTGGGTTAAATTGCGGTGGACATGCATTTGCAACTGAGGGCTTTTTACTCGGCCCAATTTTGCAAGAGTTTAAAGATAAACGTGCAGAGCTATACAATGAACTATATCATCTTTATGATCAAGGATTCCTATTAGCAGATTCTATTGTCAAGTGTCCGACTAAATTGAGTCAGAAAGTAACTGTACAAGGTGGAATAGGTACTGCAGAAGAGCACGATTTCCTAATAGAATATTACCAACTGGATGCAGCTGGCTGGGGTAGTCCATTTTTGTTGGTACCCGAAGCAACCTGCGTAGACACGCAGACTTTAAAAGACCTGGCTGAAGCAGTTGAGAGCGATTACTACTTAAGTGATGCCTCCCCACTTGGCGTACGTTTTAATAATTTTAAAAAGAATACGGCAGATAAACTGCGACTGGAAAGAATTGAGCGCGGAAGACCGGGCAGTCCATGCACTAAAAAATACCTTATAAACAATACAGAGTTCACTACTCAACCCATTTGTACAGCCTCAAGAGAGTATCAGCATTTAAAGTTAAAACAGCTCAATTCTTTAGCTTTATCAAAGGATGAATTGGATAAAAAAACTGCTTCAATAGTTGAAAAACTGTGTTTATGCGAGGGATTATGTACTTCTGCATACCAAGTCAACAATATACTTAAACCTAAAGAAAATAAAGCTGTAAGCATTTGTCCTGGCCCTAATCTAGCCTATTTCAACAGTAAGTATACTTTAAAGGAGATGATTGATCACATCTATGGCAGAATGAACTTATTACAGGGTGTTTACAGACCTAATTTATTTATAAAAGAGCTGAGCCTATATTTGGATTATGTGCAACAGGAAATCTCTGCTAGTCTGAATGTGAAAACAGCACAGCTAGAGGGTTGGAAAGAAAAGCTAACTGAAATTAACAGCAAAAAAGCAAAGTACTTTGAACGCTTTTGCAGTCAGCTTAATAGCGGCTTAAATTATTATAGGGAACTTTTTATAAAAGCAGACCCAGCGTTAATCATGTGGAGTTCAGAGCAGTTGCAAAAACTAGAACAGGTATCGAAAAGTTTGCATTCTTTATATCCAGCAGAAATATCATTGGGCTAATTTCACATCATAGCAATAATTGATTGTCTAAATTAGTATATTGATAATCTAAACAAATAGTAAACATGAGCATTAAACCTAAAAGCTACCTCCTTTCACTCCTTCTTATCACTTGTTGCATAGGAGTTTCCGGCCAATCTAAGCGTCTATTTAACGGAAAAAACCTTAAAGGATGGCATGTAGATGTTCCTGAGATGGACAAAAACCCAAATGCAGTCAATCCCTTCATTATACGAGATGGCATGCTTGTTAGTTTAGGCACACCTGGTGGTCACTTGATTACAGATGCCATTTATAAAAATTTTAAAATTGAAGTACAATATCGCTTTGCAGGCAAGCCAGGCAATTGCGGTTTATTGGTTTTTGCTTCTACACCGAGGGCATTGTATGATATGTTTCCAAAATCAATTGAAGTGCAGATGGAACATACTAATGCAGGAGATTTCTGGTGCATACAGGAAGACATTTCAGTGCCCGACATGGAAAGCCGCAGGGGCGATAAAACGCGGTGGGGTGTTAACGGCGATAAACTTCGTAAGATTGAGCGTTTGGTACAGGGCGTTGAAAAACCTGTAGGAGATTGGAATAAAATGGTTGTAGAGTGTAAAGGAAACCAGATTAAAGTATGGGTAAACGATATATTCGTTAATCACGGTTCCAACTGCACAGCAAACAGTGGAAACATCGCACTACAATCTGAAGGATCTGAAGTTGAGTTCAGAAAAGTTGAACTCACAAAACTTTAAACAGTTTTGTGAGCTAGTTCTTCTGCCTTCTGTAGAACAGCTTTTAGTCCATCTTTATTCTTACCACCCGCAGTAGCAAAGAAAGGCTGACCACCACCTCCACCTTGAATATCTTTAGCTAATTCTCTAACGATATTAGAAGCATTTAAGCCCTTATCTTTAACCAGATTTTCTGACAACATTACAGTAATTCCTGGTTTATCTTCTATTAGTGAAGTAAATACCAGAAAAAGCTCATCAACCAAGTCCTTAACAGCAAAAGCAAGGTTTTTTACTGCGTCAGCATTTGGAAGATCTACATAAGTCGCAATAAAATTGATACCATTTATGGTTTTAACATGATGTACGATTTCATGCTTCAAATTTGCAGACTGTTCTACAACAGCTTTTTCAGCTTCTTTTTTAAGCCTGGTATTTTCCTCTATCATTGCAGATAGTGCAGCTGTCAAATCCTTTGTTCCTTTAAACAATGATTTTAGCTCATTTAATTCACGATTTTGCTCCAAAATAAATGCTTCAGCTTTATCTGCTGTGATAGCTTCAATTCGCCTTACTCCTGCTGCAATACCACTTTCAGATGTAATTTTAAAATAACCTATATTTCCGGTAGCCTGAACATGAGTACCTCCACAAAGCTCCTTTGAATAATGATCATCGAATGTGATGACCCTGACTAAATCACCATATTTTTCACCAAACAAAGCGGTAACCCCACTTGATATCGCCTGATCGTAAGGCACATAGCGCTGCTCTTTTAAAGGAATATTTTCTCTAACCTTTTGGTTTACCAGATGTTCTATCTTAGCAAGATCATCATCGCTGATCTTCTCAAAATGAGAAAAATCAAAACGCAAGTAGTTAGAATTCACCAATGATCCTTTTTGATTCACATGGTTTCCCAAAACACGCTTTAAGGCCGCATGCAATAAGTGTGTAGCTGTATGGTTAGATTCCGATAATTCTCTTTTTTCCTCATCAATTACAGCCCAGAATTGACCTTCCAAATCTTCAGGCAGGGTATCTGTAAAGTGAACAATAACACCGTTCTCTTTTTTAGTATCAGTAATTTCAACAAAGAAAAGCCTGCTATGGTCTTCCAATCGACCAGTATCACCAACCTGACCACCACTTTCTGCATAGAAAGGTGTTTTACTCAGCACAATCTGGTATTGTTCCTTTCCTTTAGAAATTATCTTACGGTATTTTATAATTTCTGTTTCAGCTTCAAAATCATCATAACCCAAAAACTCTACTTCAAGATTTGGATTTACTATAACCCAATCTCCTGTATCTATAGCTGTTGCAGCTCTTGACCTTTCCTTTTGCTTTAATAATTCTTTATGGTAAGCTTCCATGTCTACCAGCCAGCGCTGCTCTCTGCCCATTAAATCTGTTAGATCTATTGGAAACCCGTAGGTATCTTGTAATTCAAATGCGAACTCTCCTGAAATCACCATCTGGTCTTTCAAAATACTGTAAACCCAACTATCTGTAAACGACTTTTCAAGCTCAATTGCATTCTCAGACATCAATAATTCACCTTGCTTTTTAGTATAGCTATCAAAACGTTGTATACCTGTTGCTAAGGTTCTTAAGAAGGAAATTTCTTCTTCCAAAACAACCTTTTGCACAAAGTCTTGCTGTAATACAAGCTCTTCGAATACCCCTTTAAATTGTTCCGCTAAAATTGGAACCAACTGATTAAGAAAAGGATTTTTAAGATTTAAAAAAGTATAAGCATAACGTACCGCACGGCGCAAAATACGGCGGATTACATATCCTGCTTTATTGTTTGAAGGCAATTGTCCGTCAGCAATCACGAAAGCAATGGCGCGAACATGGTCTGCCATAACACGCATCGCGATATCAGTTTTTTCATTGGCACCATACTCAACGCCTGAATGTTGCGCAATGTACTGGATCAGCGGCTGGAATACATCGGTGTCGTAGTTTGATGATTTCCCCTGAAGTACACGTACCAATCTTTCAAAACCCATACCCGTATCTACGTGCTTTGCAGGTAAAGAATGTAAAGAACCGTCTTTTAGGCGGTTAAACTGCATAAATACATTATTCCAAATCTCTATCACCTGAGGATGATCGGCATTAACTAACAATTTACCAGATACTTCGTTACGTTCGTTTACAGGTCGGCAATCCACATGGATCTCAGAACATGGTCCGCAAGGTCCAGTATCTCCCATCTCCCAAAAATTGTCCTTTTTATTACCAAGGATAATGCGATCCTCAGGCACAAACTGCTTCCAAAGGTCGTATGCCTCGGTGTCTCGTTCAAGGCCTTCCTTTGCATCACCTTCAAAAATAGACACGTAAAGTTGGTCTTTGGGTATCTTGTATACTTCGGTAAGTAGCTCCCAGCTCCAGGCAATGGCTTCCTTCTTAAAATAATCTCCAAAACTCCAATTCCCTAGCATCTCGAACATGGTATGGTGATAGGTATCAATTCCTACCTCTTCCAAATCATTATGTTTGCCAGAAACCCGGAGACAGCGTTGAGTATCAGTTACACGCGGATATTTGATCGGTGCCTCACCCAGGAACAAGTCTTTAAACTGATTCATTCCTGCATTGGTGAACATCAGTGTAGGATCGTTTTTAACCACAATAGGCGCTGACGAAACAATATGATGTTGTTTTGATTCAAAAAAATTTAAATATGCCTGTCTGATTTCCTTCGCTGTCATCATTAGATTGATTAGACGGCAAACTTAGATAAAATTGCAGTTCAAAGCAATTTTATACCAACACCAGTACGCATTTATATGCATTATCAATTCAATAAATCTGAGATAAAGTGTTTGTAAATAAAACTATTTTATCTAAGTTTGAATACTTTAAATAAATGCTGTAAAACTCTAATAATCAACCTCAATTATGCCATATAAAGAACGGGAAATCAACAAAATGTACTACACCATGGGTGAGGTTACTGAAATGTTTGGCGTAAATGCTTCCCAGATTAGGTTTTACGAAAAGGAATTTGATGTACTTCAGCCAAAGAAAAATAAGAAGGGCAATAGGCTTTTTACGCCAGAGGATATTGAGAACTTAAAGATGATTTTTCACCTGGTGGACGATAAAGGTTTTACCCTTAAGGGTGCCAAAGAGCACCTTAAAAGCAATGGCAGTGAAGTAAAAGAAAATCAAAAAATCATTGCATCTCTGGAAAAATTGAAAGACTTCTTATTAAAGCTTAATGAGGAGATCTAAAAACAGACAATATTTCTGCCTGGAAGCTCTTACCCTTATCTTCATTATACCATTTCTGCAATTCAGTTTTCAGTAAATTAAAATCGGCACCATCCTCTTTTAGCTTGTGGTACAATTCCTGACATTTTGCAGGTCGGGGCCCCCAATTCACCAAATCCTTGCCCTGTTCATCTCTGATAATAAATTTAGGTATGGCTTTTCCACCATTTGTTAGGTATTGTGATATTAGAAACGGCTCACTATCACGCATTTGGTAATCTATAGTGATCAAAGGATTTAGCAAACTCAATTTGTGAATAAATGGTATAGTATGAGATGCATCTCCGCACCAAGGTTCTGTAATTACTATCCAACTTTGCGGCTTATATATAGAAGCCACAGCTTTTACCAAAAGCGGATCCACTACCCCAACTTTAAGCCAGCGATGCTGTCTTGCCCTGTTCATTTTTGTATAGTCGAGATAATCGATATTGTTGTAAGGTGCTGGAGCATTGGGGCTTCCAAGGATTTCCTCAAAGTAATCCTGATACTGTTCAAAGTTCATTTCGATAGCTTTATAGAACAAAATTGATGATTTTGGAGCGTTATCTCGTCTTCAAATTGCCATAAAACTGGTAGTTACGAGGAAAATTGATATTTTAGCGAATTAATAACGCTTGGCATTTGCAATCTATTTACACCATTAACCCACACATTAAATGAAAAAAATCAACCCAGTTCTAAAATTGAAGATCTCTATACAAGGAGTGCTAAAACGTTTAACGTTTTTAGGATTTATTGTTGCTAGCGGATTTTTAAAAGCGCAGGACAGAAAAGCACCCTCGTATCCGTTAATTACACACAATACGTATTTCAGTATCTGGTCTAACTCAGATAACCTGTACGACTCTTCTACTTCTCACTGGACTGGAGTTGACCATTCCCTACTGGGCATGATCAGTGTAGACAACAACATTTACCGTTTTCTAGGTAAGGAGACACCAAATTTTAAAACCGTTATTCCTGCATCAGATGAAAAGGCTTACCAGGTTAGCTATACAGAGAAAGAACCTCAAGGAGATTGGAAATCACTTGAATACAGCGCTGGCGATTGGGAAACTGGGTCTGCACCTATAGGTGATGATGCAAAAACTGTTAAAACCTCATGGAAATCTCATGATATATGGGTACGCAGAACGTTCGACGTTGCCAACCCATCGGCTATAAATGAATTATTCCTAAAAATAAACCATGATGACAATATTGATCTCTATTTAAATGGAAAAAAAATATACTCCAAAACAGGATGGACCAACAGTTTCCAGTACATCTCATTGAGCAATAGTGATAAAAGTGCAGTTAAAGCTGGCAAGAATGTTATTGCAATACACCTGATCAATACGGCTGGTGGCCGTTTCCTTGACTTCGGTTTAGCAGACAAACTGAAAGACAATGCCGCTGCTGTTCAATTGGCTAAACAAAAAAGTGTAGACATTAACGCAACGCAAACCATTTATAATTTTACTTGCGGCAAGGTAGATCTTAAACTTACGTTTACCTCGCCTCTATTGATGAAAGACATGGCTGTGTTTGCACGTCCAGTTTCTTACATCACTTATAAAGTTCAAGCAAACGACGGTAAAAATCACCAGGTAAAAGTATACTTAAGTGCATCTTCTGATATCGCGGTTTACAATCCTTCACAGGAAGTTAGCGCAACCAAATACAGCACTGCTAAGCTTTCTGTTTTAAAAACAGGAACTTTTGAGCAACCTATCCTCAAAAAGACAGGTGATGATATGCGTATTGACTGGGGTTATTTCTATGTGGCAGCTCCAAAAACAAGTGGTGCCGTTCAATTCATTACACAGCAATCTCAGGCTAGTGATGCTTTTAGAAAAGGAAATTTAACATCAACAGCAAAAAATGGCAAATCGCTTGCATTAAACACCATACTCCCATTTGGTACAGTTGGAAAATCTCCTGTGGAGAAATACCTGGAGCTTGCTTACGATGAAATATATTCAGTTCAGTATTTCAACAAAAATTTAAGACCATGGTGGAATACTTCTGGTAAAGAAACCATTGAGGGTCAGTTAACCGCGGCCTCAAATGAATATAAAACCGTTATAGCTAAATGTGAGACTTTGAACGCCAACTTATATGCAGATGCACTACAATCTGGCGGAAAAGAATATGCGCAACTGTGTGTAATTGCCTACCGTCAAAGTATTGCTGCACACGCATTGGTTAAAAGTCAGCAAGGCGAACTATTGTGGTTGTCTAAAGAAAACAACAGTGGCGGTTTCATCAACACAGTTGACGTAACATATCCATCAGCGCCATTATACCTAATTTACAACCCACAGTTGCTACAGGGCATGCTAAATGGTATTTTCTATTTCAGTGAAAGCGGAAAATACCCTCACCCATGGGCAGCACACGATTTAGGAACTTACCCATTGGCAAACGGACAAACTTACGGAGAGCCAATGCCTGTTGAGGAGTCTGGCAACATGATTATCCTTACCGCAGCAATTGCTAAAGCAGAGGGTAATGCTGAATATGCTAAGAAGCACTGGAAAACACTTACTACCTGGGCTGATTATTTGACAAGAGAAGGTCTTGATCCAAAAACGCAGTTGTGTACCGATGATTTCGCTGGCCACCTTGCCAGAAATGCAAATTTATCTGTTAAAGCAATAGTAGGTATTGCCTGTTATGCTCAAATGGCACAGACACTTGGTTATACAGATGTGGCAAAAAAATACAGAGCTATTGCTGATAGCATGGTGCCAAAATGGATAGAAATGGCTGATGCTGGCGATCACTATGCATTAACGTTTGATGACAAAAACACATGGAGCCAAAAATACAACCTGGTTTGGGATAAGGTATTAAAACTAAACTTATTCCCTCAAAGGGTTTATGATACTGAAATTAAGTATTATAAAACTAAAGTAAATAAATATGGTTTGCCTTTAGATAGTAGAAAAGCTTACACTAAGAATGACTGGATTTTATGGACTTCAGCTTTTACCAGCAATCAAAAGGATTTTGAAGCTTTAGTTATTCCTGTTTACAAGCATGCTATTGAAACTGAATCAAGAGTACCGTTAAATGATTTCTATGATTCAAACACAGGAATTCGCGATAATTTCAAAGCGCGCAGTGTAGTTGGCGGTTTCTACATGAAAATGCTGAAAGATAAGTTGTCAGATAAATAACTTTAATCCCTGCCCTTACGAGCCAGCAACGACGAGTAAACATCTAAGTTTCCGTTATTGCTGGCTCGTTTTGTAATGTATTTTCATGAACAGCATTAAGATCTGGAGAAACATAACATACTGTTCATCTGTATGAAAATAGAAGCTCCTATCAACAAGCTTTTAATACGTCAATGAACTTCTTCTACCCTGCTATCACAGCTGGCAGTTTAAATCTAATTAGTTAACTAATTAAAAAGTTGAAACCGGTACACTTGCCTATTAATTTTAGCTGATCAGCGATGGCGGAGTGTGTTCCAGATGCCCAAAAATTATTCTGGTTTAACCGTTGTATTATTATGATTTTAGCTTATCAAAAGCTCATTTTATTACAAGTGCAAATATAGGTAAAATAATTGATATTTCAAAGTGAATTAACGGAATATTAAGAATTAAACATGTTGATTTACAGTTGTTTAATTAAATTTTTTACAGACATGGAGAGATTGGTCTTATAGTTGAATTATAGCTTTTATTGCTACTATATTTAGAGCTTGGTTCAACCTATTTTATCTCAAGATTCGTTGCTATACGTTCAGGGCACCTTATTGTCTCGTCCTGAATTAACTATACACCTGACTTATTAACACTTATTAGTACTTTGGACAATGTCAAAAGAAGTATCGGGTAAAAGATTTGGGCGACTTTATTTAGAGTCCTTCAAACAGGATATAGTAAAGGAGGCAGAGCTCGAGGGCAGTCTGGCCCTGGTTTGTGAGCGACATGGGATAAGCAAAACGGCTATTCAGGATTGGATGAAGCAATATGGGAGTGCTTTTTATCATGCAGGTAAAAGGAAAAGACGTAGCCTTTCAGAGCGAGAGGGTATTGCTCGTGAAATTGTTTCAGGACATCTTAGTATAGAAGATGCAATGCTGAAATACAATGTCAATGACCGGGATACGGTAAGTCTTTGGCTCCGTCAGTATAAAAAAAGGCAGCAGGAGCTTTTAGAATTATTGCCGCAGGCAAATGTTTTAGCAGAGCTGGAATCACTGCCGGGGTCAGCATCAGAATTAAAGCTGGCAGAGCTGAAGATCAGAGCATTAGAGGTCATGCTTGATATCGCAAGTAAGGAATTTAAAGTGGACATCAGAAAAAAGTTTGGGGCCAAACCGTGATACAACTCAGAGAACAAGAGCTGAATATAAGTGTATCCACACTATGTTCACTGTTTGGCAAAACCAGGCACGCCTATTATAATCATCTCTGGCAATTGGAGCATGTTGTTCTTATACAGGAGATTGTACTTCAGGAAATAGCCTCTATAAGAAAAGATCTACCTGCCTTGGCACCAGAAAACTTCATTTTTTGCTAAAGGAGCCACTTCTTAAACATAAAATAGCTGTAGGAAGAGACTATCTCTTTGACTTGCTTGCCA
>NZ_JBSRZD010000009.1:0-157236 GCF_054057295.1 Pedobacter sp. UYP24 | reverse complement strand
TAATCGCCTATAGCTTCTTTCCGAAAAAACCAGCAATCAAATATCAAACTGATGCTTCAACACAAATAACACTTTTTTAAATCGAACTCAGGTTACTAGTTAAAAAAGAATAAAAGAAGTGAGCATCAATTTGAGTTAATTAGTTTAATCAAAGCCCCACCAGCTTTTAATACGTCAATGAACTTCTGCTGCCGGCTATCACAGCTGGCAGTTTAATCTACTATGTCGACTTGTTAAAATATTGAAACGGAAGCAATGCCTATTATTTTTAGCTGATCAGCGATGGCGGAGTGCGTTCCGGATGCCAACAAATTATTCGGATTTAACCGATAGATTGTTATAATTGTGGCTTATAAAAAGCTCGTTTGATTACATGTACAAATGTAGGAAAAATAGTCGACATTTCCAAATAAAATCATAGATTTTTTTGAATTAAATAGACTGATTTACAGTAAGTTAATTGTATTTTTTGCATTTCTGAAAAGACCGTTTTTACACCTTATTTATTGGCTGTTTTTGTACTATAATTATTGCTGAAATTCACTTGTAATGTCAAGTCTTTTACATTCCTGTTAGAAGGGGGTTTAACTCCGGGTTCATTTGTGTCTTGTTCGTGGTTTAGTCGTGATTTCTGCGACTTAAGGTACCTCATACACGAAGAAACCATAGCTAAACTGCATTTAAACCGCCAATGATCCCAAAGCGAAGACAGCCTTTATACCTGAATATTATCAATAGCACCTACAGTGTTTCTAGCAGGTTTGGTGCAGGTAACTAGGTACATTGTAGCACTCAGCATATCCCTTACCGCACCAAATTACCTATTTACCTGCTCCAAACCCTCTATTAGTGCTAGGGGAGAACTTGCTGGGCAATAATTCAAAAAGTTGGTTTGAATTTCGTTACAACCTGATCAAACAATCGCTTCCACCCGTCGAAAGAATGTGATAGCTGGTTTTGGTTTTCCCATCAGCACCGGTTACTAAAACCTCATACTTACCCAAGAAACCGTTCACTACTGCCTTGCCTGTATTGTTCGTCTTTCCTGCCCAGTTGGTTTTCCATTTATTAAGTACCCAAGTTCTCCAGACCTCCGCATTGGGTTTTTCCTCCCAGTTTTTCCTAAACATGGATGCGTTTGGAATCCAGTGCGCTGGTTCCCAAAAACCCCACATGATGAAACCGTTTACAGCGGGATGGCTGAAGCAGGCTATTAAAAAATCCCTCGTATAATCAGCTTGTAGATTTTCATCATCCGTGTTCATGTCAAATTCAGTAATTTCTATAGGCAGGTTGGCTGTTGCCAGTTGATCAAGATCTTTAAGCACAAGCTCGGGAGACCTGGGCGACCTTCCTAAATGTCCCTGAACTCCCATGCCGTCAATTGGTGCTCCGTAACTTCGCAGTTCTGAGATTAGTGCCAAATAAGACTTGATCACCTCTGGCGATGACGGGCCGTTCAACATGGCGTATTCATTAATGAACAATTTAGATCCGGGATCATACTGCCGCGCTGTCTTAAACCATTTTGCCGCCTCATTTCTGGGCATAATCTGGAAATAATCTTTTTCGTGAAGCATCTCATTGAGTACATCCCAGCATACAACCTTTCCTTTTAGCGCGGTAACCTCCTCCCTAATGTGGACCAGCAAAGAATCTTTAAACCCAGGGCCAAACTTAGGTCGGTTCCGGTATAAAGAAGGAGTGAAGTTGCTTCCAGGCCAAACCAGGTTATGTCCACGCAGTTTGAGTTTGGCGGAGTTAATCCAGTCTACTGCTTTTAGGGAGACCTGGCGTGCCTCTGGGTTTGTCCATTTTCCCCATTTCAATCCATTGTCGATGGTTACTGTATTGAAAAGCTCTTTTATTTTAGCGCGGTAAATTTCTGTACCTGTCTTATTGTCTGCAATCAAGTCAGCAGATACTGCAGTACCAAATCCGAATTCTGATTCAATAAGTCTGCAGGTAATCTTTGCATTTTTTTCCGGTCTACCGGCTGAATTCATGACTTGGATATGTAAATCAGCCTTTCTAATCCGATTAATCCGTTCCAGTGCAACTTTTCTCCAGGCTGCATCCGCTGCTCTTCCAGCGTAACTGAATTTTGTAACCGGTAGGTCTTTAATAGCTATGGATTTTCTGAAATTAAGCAGTTGTATGCTGGAAATTTCAATTTTCTGAGCAATGGAGCCGAATGAAAAATAAAGGCCTACGGCACCCGGAATCATATCATGGCTGGCTGTGAAAGATACCTCATAGCTTTTCCAATCAGGGGAAACACCTAACTCAGTCATTATCATTTTGTCGTAAGGAGAGGAAGACTGTTGCACATAGAAATTTACTTCCCCCTCTCCAGACTCGCGCTTCGCATAAATCATACGCAATGAAAATCTCGCCAACAAAACATCTCCTTTTTTAATCTCTTTGAGAATGGGCCAGCTTAGTTGCGTATCGTAGTGGTTTTTCATAGGAGAGAACACCTCGGCTGTGAAAATGGTTGGCTGTCCAGCTGTATTTTTGATAGTTATGGTATTTTTTTTACCCTCAGAACGATCTGAAAATAGATAATTTTTAATTGGATCGTTTGGAAAAAGGTCGATAGGCGCCAGACTAATTATTTTTGTTGGCAATTTTGGAAGCACCTGACTGATTACCTCTTTCAGTGAACCAAAAATTACCAATGCTATCATGAGACTGACTTTCCTCAACGTATTATTCATGTGCTTAAGATAAATAATTTCTCTTAGATAAATACGGAGCCGATTACATTGATAATTCATCTTTTGGTGCTATAGATATAGCGATGAATGCGCATGGTGTGCAGTTGCAAAATCTTTACGACAAGCCGATCATTGGATAGGTTTTTTGATAAGAATTGGTCTTATGCCTTTCACGGCAGCAATCTGTATCTCAATTTCAATTGGCAGGGCCTGCAATACTTGGCTTTATTGCACATTATTATTCGTTGGTGTCTGCCCTGGGCTTCACAGGTTTACTATTGTTGTTTGTATCAATAGCGTAAGCAACAAAGAAATTTAAAATGGATATTGAAAAATAGATGTGGGAAATCCTGCCTAAACGATGTTAAAAAATTTAAAGAAATATGATTTTTTTCAAACTAAAGGAGTTTGATGTTGTTTTATAGATGAGAGCGTTAATTTAGATAAAGCGGGGAAAGATCGGATGGATCAATCCCCGCTTTTATTTATTATTCCTTGCTCTATATCTCCAATAAGACACAACAGCCAATAAGAATACAAATGTAATGGTAATGTATACCCAGAATGGAATGGGTACAGGATCTCCTTGAGCATAAGAATGTAAGCCTGTTAGGTAGTAGTTTACACCAAAATAGGTCATGATAATGGTCGAGAATCCCACAAGCGAGAGCAGGTTAAATACATATTTACTTCTTAGTCCAGGTATCAGGCGGACATGTAGTATAAAGGCGTATATGATCACAGAGATGAAAGCCCAGGTTTCTTTTGGATCCCAGCTCCAGTATCTGCCCCAACTTTCATTTGCCCAGATACCACCTAAAAACGTGCCTACACTGAGTAGAAATAGGCCCACTGTCAAGGATAGCTCATTCACGATGGCGAGTTCGGTAACAGATGATTTAACCTTTGCAGAAATCTTATCGTTATCTATAATGAAAAGTAATAATACTACTGTTCCAATGAGTGCGCTCAAGCCAAAAAAGCCATAACTACTGGTAATAATGGCCACATGAATCATTAGCCAATAGGATTTCAAAACAGGTACCAACATCGTAATCTGCGGATTCATTTGGGAGCCTCCATGTGCAAAACCCATCAGGATTACAGCAACCAGACAACCTGCGGCTGGAATAAAAGCATTACTGTTTCGATACATGAGTAAACCTGCAACTACGCCAATCCAGCTAATGAAAAGTACAGCTTCATAGCCGTTGCTCCATGGTTCGTGACCAGAAATATACCAGCGTACTCCCAGACCCACCGCCTGAAGAAAAGCTGCGGTGGTGATCAGTACCAGTACAAAGCCAACCAATTTGTTCAGCGCTTTAGACGTTTTAAATAATTTTAGAAAAGCCAATGAAAGTATTAGTGTTCCTAAAACCGCGTAGCAGATCATCAGGTTAAGGAACAAGTTCCAGGAATTATAGCTGATTTCCAATGAGACTTTTGTTGCAGACGGTACAATTGCTTTACCGTATTTCTGCTGTGCATCGCTGATGCTTTGGAGTATAGTATCAGCCGTTTGCCATTTGCCCGAAGAACGTGCCATGTTGACGGCATCTATATAGTGGTCAAACGAATTTGGCGTAGCCGCGCTGTCCAGGTTTATTGGCGACAGTGCTTCCCATGTATTGTTTTTATCGCCAATTATAGGAAAAACACGAAGATACTTACCGCTAAGTAGTTGACCCATTGCCTCTAATTTATCATTCAGTTCGATCAGGTCTTTGTCATAGCTATTTTGATCGGATGCTTTTTTTGCAAAAGCCGTCATGTAATCATCTTTCAGAACGAACTCAGCACTGCCATCATCATGCATCCTGATCAGATTCACCATGGAGGTGTAACCATCCGGTGTAGCGTTTACGGCTTTCAGTATATCTTTTCCGCCTTTGGTATTCACCTTAAAAATTGGCACATTGATCCAGATGAAGGGATTAACTGAAATGGACAGAAAAAACTGATTGGCACTGAGTGTATAGAAGTGATCCGTGCCATGAAGTTTTCTAAGGATTTCCAATGCCATGGTATTTACAGGCTCAATCCTACCATCAAAATTCTGAACCAAAATATGACCAAATTTATCAGCATGCTGAGCATCTATCTTTAAAGCGGCTGCAAATTCAGGCGCATCCGCATTTTTCAAAGGTTTGTAGGGTTGTACAGCTGAAGGGGTAGGTGTTGGTTCGTCGCTATGCGTCTCACCTGGCTGATGAATGTGCTGAGGTCCATCTTTACCATGCATGTCTATTTCCTGACTAAAAGCTGCACCTACTGGTAAAAGAATAAGTAGTAATAAGAGGGCTTTAGATTTGGCTAGTGTTTTCAGTTGTTCGTTTAGCTTATGGAAATGCGTCCCTTTCCAAAATAGGGTGATAAACAAACCAAGAAATAACATGGTATATCCTATGTAGGTTACGTTTGTACCCAACTCATCGTGGTTTACAGATAAGATAGTGCCCTTTTCATCTTCATCAAAGCTTGATTGGAAGAAACGAAATCCGCCGTGGTCCAACACATGGTTCATAAATATTTTATAAGGTGTTTCTTTATTTCCATCCTGGATGATCACATCAGACGAATATGCTGCGGGACTATTGCTGCCCGGGTATTTTTCCATTTTAAAATGTGCCAATTTAAGTGCGAAAGGGGTTTTGTAAATCGTAGAACCATAGGCAAGCGTGATTTTCAAGCCGCCCACTTCGCTTTGATGTTGGAAATTAGTCAGCCCTTTTCCACCGTAGAAAGAAACAGTATCTACTGCAGTCGGTGTGGTGATTTCTACTTTTACTAGGTCGAGATCATTCTGATGGGTACGTTTATCGCCTTCATAATACATGATGTGGCCATTAACAGCAGGTTCTGGAATGACGAAAGCAAGGTCTCCGTAGGTATATAAACTTCTCAGATTAAATGACGTAGGAAGATTGTCGCCGATCAATGGCTTTCTTTCCTGCGTAGCCATGATCATGTAATTACCTGCATAAGGTGACGAGATGTGGTAAGCTCCATCGGTATCTTCAATATTAATTGCCCCTGCAGTAGGTTTGTTAAAACTCAACAACATATTATTCATGAGCTGAACACTACCTGAGGGCACATATTTATTTACACGTTTGCCGTTTTCCAAAACAACAACATGTAAAATACGAACTCCGGACTGCTCCCTGACCAGAGAATCTTGCGCCCTGGCATAGAAGTCAATCACTTTCATTTTGACACGTTCGCCTTGAAATTCATATTCAGAGGTAAATGTTTTTTTGAAAGCCTTAAGGTAACTTGGAATTCTATTAGAAATCAGAATGGTGCGAACGTCGTCATAAGCTAAAACCTGGTCGCCTTTTCCGATCTGTACTTTAAAAAAAGTGGCATCAGAGACCACATTAGTGCTTGATTCTCCTTCACGAATGTGCATGGAACCTTCAAAACTTATATATCTGGTGATAAAACCACCTATAAAAATTACCACGAAGGCAAGATGGAATAGGAGCAATGGCCATTTTTTACGTTGTATTAACTGATATCTTTTGATATTTCCTATGAAATTGATAATCAAGATGACCATTACCAGCTCAAACCACCAGCAGTTATAAATCAATGCTTTGGCTACAGGAGTTCCATAGTCATTCTCTACAAAAGTTGCCATGGCCATTGAAAAAGCATAAATTAGGAGCATTGTACCCATCGTTCGGGTAGAGAAAAGAATATTGGTTAAGGTTTTAAACATTGTTGCGATCAGAAGTTTTTAAGCATTGTCGGGAAATATACAGTTCGCAATTGAAAAAAAATAAACTACATATTTTTATGGCAATATTAGGACTTTAGTGGCTATGTGGAATAACAAAAAGAGATGCTAAGTATCATAAATGTGTCTGGACGAAATTGGTGGATGCCATAAATGATGGCAGGACTTCCAAAACAAATTCATAGGTACACTGTTCTTTATTTTAGGTAAAGAAGATATTTAAAAGCATTAAAACTTAAAGATATGAAAGTACAAATCAACACAGACCACAATATTGAAGGAACTGAGCGTTTGCAGGAATTTTTGGAGAACAAAATCGCTACAGCATTTACCAGGTTTGAAAGCCATCTTTCCAGGATAGAAATTCACCTAAGCGACGAAAATGCAGGTAAGACCGGACCAAAAGATAAGCGCTGTCTGTTGGAAGCACGCCCGAATGGTATGGAGCCGTTAACTGTTACTGCTAATGCGGATACAATAGAAAGCGTTGTCAGTAGCGCAATTGAAAAAATGAAGCATGTTTTGGATACAGAAATTGGAAAACTTAATGCTGCACGTTAGGTCATGAAATCATGAGAAATCTTAGATTGGTTGTTATCACTGCGGTTGTAGCGGTGGTCGTTAGCTTTGCTACATTTAAAATAATGGATTCAACGCAAAATTCAACTGACGATCCTATAGATTCTACAGCGCAATCTATACATTTCGCTAATGTTCAAACAATACATAAATCGACCGATAGGTTTCCGGAATTTACTAGTGCCGCCGCCTTGGTTATCCAATCCATTGTCCACATTAAGGTTAAGCTCAACAAGAATGCTGCGGATAACGGGGCTTATGATCCATATTATGGTTCTTCTGGAGGTTCAACTCAGGTAATGGCTTCAGGATCTGGGGTGATATGGAGTAAAGATGGATACATCGTTACTAATAATCATGTGGTAGAGGGGGCAACCTCAATTGAAGTGATCCTTACCGACAAAAGAATATTTGAGGCCAAGCTAATTGGAAATGACCCAAATACGGATCTTGCAGTGATCAAAATAGCTGCTGCCGATCTAAAACAGCTTGAAATTGGCAACTCAGATCAAGTGGAAGTGGGACAATGGGTTTTAGCTGCTGGATATCCATTTTCTCTCAATACAACCGTTACTGCAGGTATTGTAAGTGCAAAAGAAAGAAGTATCGGGATTATTGGCAATGAGGGTTCAAAAGATCAGCCAGGTACCTCATCGGCAATGAGTGCGGCTGTTGAGGCTTACATACAAACCGATGCGGCAATTAATCCTGGCAATAGCGGTGGGGCGTTAGTAAATACAAACGGAGAACTGATTGGGATCAATGCTGCCATTGCTTCACAGACTGGAAGTTACGAGGGTTATGGTTTTGCTATTCCCGTAAATTTAGTGGATAAGGTTGTTAAAGACCTCATTACATATGGCAAAGTAAAACGTGGTCTATTAGGAGTAAGTTTTCCTTCACCCGCTACAGAAGATCAATTTCTGATACAGCAGGGAATTAAACCCGGCAGTGTAAAGGGAGCTTACATAACTGGTGTGCAAAATGGAAGTGCTGCAGCCTTGGCTGGGTTAAAGCCGGGAGATATCATTCAGGGGATTGACGATAAAAAAATCAATTCCTCTGTAGAATTGTCTGAGCGTATAGCAAGGCATCACCCTGGGGATAAGATTAAACTTGATTATAAGCGTGGAGTTCAGGTAGCTAGTATCGATGTAACCTTGAAGGCACAAGAGTCGGTTGCAAAGGCCAATTCTGATAATGCTGCTGAAGATATTGCAACGAAATTAGGAGCCACATTTGCACCTTTAAGCAATGCCTTTAGGCAGCACTATAAAATGAATACCGGTCTGGCAGTTATTGCTTTGGATCCCAGAGGGTTGTTTGCGGAGATCGGCATACAGCGGGGTGCTATTATTATAAGTATCAATGGTAGCCAAATTAATAGTATTAATGATATAAATGAAGCTTTTATGGCTGCAAAAAATGGGATAGCACGTTTTGAATGCATTACTCCAGAAGGGTCTAGAATTGTATTTAACCTCTCACTCGGCGCCTAAATATTAAATAAATTCACATGAAGAACAGCAACCCACATTGTTGTAAACTTCCACAAGAGCCGACTATTTAAATGTGTGAATAATACAACTTATTCGACAAATTATATAAAAACTCTTCCAACGTAGTATCTCACCTTTGCTATACATAAACGCATTATCACAAAATATGGAGCCACTCGTGTTTGCATATTCAATTATAACAACATGATGGAAAAATGATGATGCAATGAAAGATAAAAAAATATTACACGGACTTTTGAATTATTTGAAGAAATGCTAACTGATTCCGGGTTTATTATCTTTAAATATTACTTAGATATCAGTAAGGAAGAGCAGAAAGACAGGTTTGATGAAAGGAAAAAGAATCCGCTAAAGCAATGGAAAATAAGCCCAATTGTGCTGGTATTTATCCGGCAACGCCACAACACATAAAAGAAAAGCTTTTCAAATAATATAAATTATAAAATGAAAGCTAGTTTAAAGCATTCTGATGAGAAATTAAACTTCGGTAAAATTGTATCTGTACGGGGCAGCGTGATAGATGCATATTTTGATCAATCATTACCTGCTGTTTATACCTTATTGCATACAGGCGAGCAAGGGGAAATTATCATAGAAGTTTTGTCGCAATTGGATGATAAAACTATCCGAGGTATTGCACTGACTCCTACCCAGGGTCTTGCGCGCGGCATGGAAATACAGACCAACGGAAACCAATTAATGGTACCGGTTGGAAAGCGTACACTTGGCAGAATGTTCGATGTATTTGGAAACACGATAGATCATTTAAAACCCTTGGCCGAAGGGGAAAGACGAAATGTCCATCAGGCTCCTCCGCCATTAGATAAACGTGCCACGCAATCACAGGTGTTCGAAACAGGAATCAAAGCTATTGATGTACTAATACCATTAGAACGCGGTGGTAAAGCTGGCTTATTTGGTGGTGCTGGCGTAGGTAAAACGGTTTTATTGACGGAAATGATTCACAATATGGTGGGCCAGAATAAGGGTGTAAGTATGTTTTGCGGTATTGGTGAGCGCTGCCGCGAAGGTAATGAACTTTATAATGCCATGAAAGACGCAGGCCTACTGGAAAATATGATCATGATGTTTGGACAGATGAACGAGCCTCCAGGTGCCCGTTTTAGGGTGGGTCATGCAGCTTTAACCATGGCTGAATATTTTCGCGATGATGAGCATCAGGACGTTCTGTTATTGGTTGATAACATCTTCAGGTTTATTCAGGCAGGCATGGAGGTTTCTGGTTTAATGGGACAAATGCCATCACGTTTGGGTTATCAGCCTACGCTGGAAACGGAATTGTCTGCTTTAGAGGAGCGAATAGCCAACACTAGTGCCGGCGCTATTACTTCCATACAGGCTGTTTATGTACCTGCAGATGACTTAACAGATCCAGCAGCTGTGCATGCATTCTCCCACCTTTCTGCAACCATTGTGCTTTCTCGAGAAAGGGCCAGTGAGGGTCTTTATCCTTCAATCGATTTCCTGCAATCCAATTCAAAAATGGCCACACCAGGTATCATAGGAGAAAGGCACTATCAACTCTCTCAACAAATTAGGCAAACATTAGCTCAATATGAGCAATTGAAGGACATTATTTCCATGCTGGGTATGGAGCAATTGTCTACCGGAGACAGACTAGTGGTTAACCGTGCAAGGCGACTGGAGCGTTTTTTAACTCAACCTTTCTTTGCTACTGAACAGTTTAGCGGTGTAAAAGGTGAGGTGGTTAGTCTAAAAGATGCGCTAGACGGTTGCGAACGCATTTTGTCTGATGAATTTAAGGACACACCAGAAAATGCCTTCTATATGATTGGAAACATTGATAAAGCGATAAAGCATAAAAACAAAGATACCGCAGTCACTGGCAGATCAACAGTTACACAATAGAAAAAGATGGACCTAAAGATTTTACTGCCTTACAAAGTTTTTGCCGAAATAAAAAATGTCCGGAACGTCATAGCCGAAACGAGTAATGGATCTTACGGGTTTTTGCCGCAAAGGCTGGATTGCATTGCGGTCTTAGTGCCTGGTATTTTTACGTATGAAACAGATAAGGTTCATTATTTAGCAGTAGATGAAGGCCTGTTGGTCAAAGCGGGGTCTCAGGTATTGGTTTCTGTCAGGAATGCTGTAGGTGGAGTTGAACTGGGAAAGTTGGCAAATCTGGTTAGAAACGAGTTCAAAAATGCTGATGAGAATGAAGAAAAGGTTCGTCATATGGCTTCAAAGCTAGAGAGCGGCTTACTCTCCAGACTAAAAAAATTTCAGCAACTATAGCATGGCAGAGTTAAAGGACGACGATGAGATTTTCGGCCGGATGATTTCGGAAAAGGAAAAAAGAAAGCTAAATGCACTGAGTCAAAAAGGTAGAGCAGAATGGTTTGGACTCGGCATGTTTGGAATGGTAGGATGGTCTGTTATTGTGCCCACATTTTTGGGTATTGTTAGCGGAATTTGGCTGGATAAGCATTTTCCGCAATCATTTTCCTGGACAGTTACCTGTTTAATATTGGGCTTGGTTGCAGGCTGTATAATTGCCTGGAATTGGGTAATCAAAGAAGACAAATAGTAAAATAATTTTAATTATGATAATAGTAGCATTGATAGGTGGGTTGATATTGGGGGTTATATTTTTTGGCGGCTTATGGCTTACGGTAAAAAAGGCTTTAGGAACAGTATACGTTTCATTGTGGTTCCTGGGAAGCTCATTGATAAGAACGGCTATTGCACTAACGGGATTTTATTTTTTGTCGCAAAACGGATTACTGCAGTTGCTCATTAGCGTTGCAGGGTTTATTGCAGCACGCTTCCTGGTTTTGCGCGTCACCAGACAGCTTGAGCTAAAGCAAATCGCAAACGTACCAAATCATCAGGCATGAATTTATCACCGGATCAAACCATTTTTTGGAGCTGGAGTTTTATATCCATCAACCTCACTATAGTTACTACCTGGGGAGTTATGCTATTTATGATAATTGGTGCCAGGCTAATTACACGCAACCTAAAAACAACGCATAAAATTTCCCGCTGGCAATGTATTTTGGAAATGGTAGTCACAACAATAAATGAGCAAATTAAGGAGGTAGGATTGGAAAACCCGAGACAATATATCGGGTTTATTGGTACACTTTTTTTATTTATTGCTATCTGTAATTTCTGGATTGTATTACCCTGGTATGAGCCGCCAACAGGTTCACTTTCTACTACAGCCGCTCTTTCCATCACTGTGTTTTTAGCAGTTCCTTTTTTTGGGATACAGAAAAGTGGTTTCTTAGCCTACCTCAAAACTTATATTAAGCCAACTTTTATTATGCTTCCTTTTAATATCATCAGCGAATTATCGAGAACATTGGCGCTGGCAATCAGGTTATTTGGTAATGTGATGAGTGGTGGAATGATCATCGCTATTCTACTAAGTATCTCCCCTTTGTTCCTCCCAATCGTGATGAAAGCACTTGGCCTTCTTACCGGTATGGTGCAGGCTTACATATTTAGCATATTGGCTACGGTATACATTGCCGCGGCTGTGCAGGAAAGCATTAAAAAGAAGAAATTAATACATCAAAAAAATATAAATTAAAATACGATAAAAATGGATAATGTATCATCAATAGCAATCGCATCAATCATTACTGCAGGACTAACCACAAGTTTCGGCTGCATGTTTCCTGCCTTAAGTGAAGGTAAAGCAGTAGCAGCCGCTTTAGGGTCTATAGCACAACAGCCAGATGCCGCACCTACCATAACCCGAACTTTGTTTGTGGGCCTCGCAATGATAGAATCTACAGCTATTTATTGTTTCGTGGTTTCTATGATATTAATCTTTGCAAATCCATTCTGGACTCACATCATCGCTAAATAGCAGCACATGCAAATTAACTGGTTCACGGTAATCGCCCAGATCATCAACTTTCTGTTGCTAGTTTGGCTGATGAAAAAATATCTCTACAAACCTATTATTCAGGCTGTTGATGAGCGCGAGAAAAAGATAGCGTCTGAACTTGCAGACGCAAAGAGTAAAATGGTAGAAGCTAAAAAGGAGCAGGATGAATTTCAAAAGAAAAATGAAGCGCTTGACCTGAATAAAAAGAAAGTTATGGATCAGGCATTGGCAGATGCAGCGGCAGAGCGGGAAAAATTAATGGATGCCGCCAAAAAAGAAGGAGCTGTTTTAAAACTTAAGCTAGAAGATGCAGCTAGAGAATTGCAGGAAAACATGAGTAATGAATTGGCAGAAAGAACACAAACTGAAGTGCTCACTATCACTAAAAAAGCTTTGGCCGAATTGGCATCTACAAATCTTGAGGAACAATCCGTAACCGTTTTTATCAGTAAAATAAAAGCCATTACTGGCAAGGATAAAAAGCAATTTATGGATGCATTTCAATTGAATTCCTCCCCATTATCAGTTAAAAGTGCTTTCAGCCTTTCAGAAAAGAATCAAAAAAGTATTAAGTTTGCGATTAACAGTATACTCGGAGACGAGACTAAATATGAATTTGCGACCGATCCAGGCATGATAAGTGGTGTTGAACTAGCTACAAACGGCTATAAGCTTTCCTGGAGCTTTTCTGCCTATATCAACTCACTCGAAAAAAGTATGGCTTCTATAAAGAACGTAGCACCTAAATACGTTAAGCAATAACGATATGCCTTCAACTACTTTAAAGAACAGTATAGTTAATACTTTAAATCAACTAGAGAAAAGCATAGCCGACCATGAATTCACATTTGCAGTCCATGAGGTAGGTTATGTAACAAGCGTAGCAACAGGAATTGTAAAAGTTTCTGGGCTTAAAGGTGCTGGATTTGAGGAATTGCTAAAGTTTTCGGAAAATCTCTACGGCATAGCCTATAATCTGGACGAAGATGAGATCGGTGTGATCTTGCTTGGAGAAGATACTTTATTGAATGCTGGCGACGAAGTTGAACGTACCGGACGGGTAATGGATATCCCTGTTGGAGATCAGTTAATTGGCAGGGTAATAGATCCCATGGGTATATCGATTGATGGGAAAGGCCCTATTAAAACTGGGCAACGATTACCCATTGAACGACCTTCACCAGCAATTATGGATCGCATGGCTGTAAATTCGCCCTTACAAACTGGTATAAAAGTTATTGACGCACTCATTCCTATTGGCCGTGGCCAGCGCGAATTAATTGTTGGTGACCGGCAAACCGGAAAAACACAAATTGCTATTGATACTATACTTAACCAAAAGGGCAATGATGTGGTGTGTGTATACTGCGCAATAGGACAACGGGCTGCTGCGGTTGCAAAAGCGATTGCTACTCTTGAACAAAAAGGAGCGATGGATTACACTGTAGTGATGGTGGCAGAAGGAAATCATGCTGCGGGGCTAAAATATATCGCGCCCTATGCGGCAACCAGTATAGCTGAATACTTTATGGAAAAAGGTCAAAATGTGCTTATTGTATATGATGACCTGACACACCATGCCAGAGCCTATCGGGAACTTTCTTTGTTGTTGCGCAGACCGCCAGGTAGGGAAGCCTTTCCCGGTGATATATTTTATATTCATTCCAGGTTGCTGGAGCGGTCAACTCACCTCAATGATAAATTGAAAGGCGGGTCCCTTACAGCGCTACCTATAATAGAAACAGAAGCGCAAAATATTTCTGCCTACATTCCAACTAATCTGATCTCCATTACAGACGGACAGATTTACCTTTCACCAAAACTTTTTGAATCTGGTAATTTACCAGCAGTGGACGTTGGTAAATCTGTTTCTCGTGTTGGATCTAATGCGCAGCTACCTGTTTATAAATCAATTGTAAACTTAAAATTGCAGTACGCGCAGTTTCAGGAATTGGAAAGCTTTTCGCGTTTCGGTACCAGGTTAGACGAAAGCACTAAGAAAATAATTGATCACGGCGAACGCATAAGAAGCTGCCTAAAACAAAACGAACTTAGCCCTTTAACAGTTGCAGAACAGATTGTTGTGCTGCTGGCCTTAACAAACGGACTCTTTGACACTATTGCCGTGGATAAAGTACCCGATGCTGAAGCAGCTATTCTTAGTAATATGAGCCAGTTTCCTGCTACTATGCTGAAAGGATTGCTAGCGTACCAGCCTTTAAAGGAAGCAGATCATGAGTTGATTTTAAAAATCGTGGATGGTATACTCGCTCCGTTTAAGGAAAAACACGAAACAGAAACACTCGGCGCAGAGAAGCCGGAAATGGAAGTTCCCGCAAAGTAATGGATACATTAGAAGATTTAAACCGGAAGCTGGAGGGTGCAAAAGATATTAAATCTGTTGTAAAAGCCATGAAGGCAATGGCTGCCTCAAACATAACTCAGTATGAAGAGGCCGTTGCTTCCCTTGGCGATTATTATCACACCGTGGTATTGGGTATCAAAGCTTACCTAACGGCAGAAAAAATTCAAACGGTAATTGAGAAACCAAGCAGATTAAAGAATGAAGATCAAACCGTTTGTGTCATTGTTTTTGGTTCAGACCTTGGTCTTGTTGGACAATTTAACGACCAGCTATCTGGATATGTGCAGCAGGCTTTACCAACCATCGTTGGTAAAAAAGAAATCTGGGTAATTGGGGAGCGGGTACAGGCACTTTTGGCGGATGGAGGACTAAATATCACAAGATCATATCCAGTTCCCGGTTCAATAGATGCAGTTACGCCACTAATTCAGGATCTTTTGATTGAAATGGAGGCAAGTCGTACAACTAGGCATATTAAACAGTTCTATGTGTTTCACAACCGGCCAAAGTCCGCTTCAGGATATGAAACCGTTCAACAACGACTACTACCGCTAGACGAAAAATGGATGCTCGACTTAATTGCCATAAAATGGCCCACTAATATCATTCCTGAAGTTATAGGAGACTCGGCCAATACTTTAAGCGCACTCATCAATGCTTATCTTTTCGTTTCAGGATTTAAGGCATGCGCAGAATCACTGGCAGCTGAAAATGCCAGTCGACTGGAAGCCATGCAACGGGCAGAAAAAAGTATCAGCGAAATGCTGGACAGTCTTGGAAAGAAATTCCAGAGTTTGCGACAAAGTATGATTGACGAAGAGCTTTTTGATGTGGTTTCAGGGTTTGAAGCTTTAAAAAAAGACCATCACTAAAACCAAATATATTTTTAAAGCGTATCTGGAATTTCCATTTTAGCCACGCCAATTCGGTTATCTGCCATCCCATAATAAACATCAATCCGGTTGGGCTGACCGATATCGTCGCGCTTATCTATCCCCGTCGGGAATACCACATTAGCGATGGTACCAATAGTTTCTTCCGGTAATTCTGGAACTAAAATTGGGTTGGCAGAGCGATAAAGTACTTTTTGCGGATTCTCAACCGAGAGGATCATCGCCCCTGCAGAATAGCATAGTTTTGGTTTAGCTGGGGTAGAACCCTCCAATTCATGTACGCCGTGGTAAATAATTAGCCAGCCATGTTTGGTTAATATAGGCGGGGCTCCTGCGCCAATTTTCACATCTTCCCATGGTTGTTCAGGGAGTGCTAAACGGTGATTGGAAGTGAATTTAGCGTATTCTATGGTACTATCCTCACCCATATTGTAATAAGAGATCCATATGCTCTCCTTATTTACGTCTGTTCTATGCTTTGTGCCCTGTTTAACTTTTTCTTCTGGCGTGGAGTCAGGAAAAAGCGGACGGTGTAACATCCCTATAGAAGGATGTCCATGAGGACTCGGAATAGCTATCGGGAAAACGCTGGCATCTTTGTTATTAATCCCGTTAAAATCAACATGTTCATAGGGAAAATACCTCACCAGGCCCAAACGTTCCCAGTTAAATAAATCCTTTGACCTTGCTACCGCAATACGAGGCCCGTTGGGACCAAATGCCGTATAGGTCATAATATAATGCTGCAAGGGCTCAACATAAGTTACTCTTGGATCTTCGCAGCCACCTCCGCCGTTAGGGCGTTTTTCATACTCAGCTTCCGGTTCTATTGCGATACCCAAACGTTCCACACCAACAGGATCACCGGCATTGTTAAATTTTACCCTGGCAATGCCAATCCTAGAATAATTATTGTTTGAAACTAACCGTGGAAAAAGATAGAGGGCACCATCCGGCCCACGTGTTGCCGCTGGATTTAACACACCTTCTACCTCCAATTCATTTCCCGGTTCAGGTTCCATTATTGTACCAATACGTTGTAGCTGAAATGGGATCATGATTTCTTCTCTATATAATTTTCTGCCAAACAGGCGATGATTGTTTCTATAACTCTTTTGGTTTCCTCAGGATCACGAACCTGAATGCAAGCTACACCTGTTTTTCTTGCCGGGTTATCGTTTCCTCCTTCAAAGAGCGCATCGCCAATAAATATCATTTCTGAGATAGCTATATTTAACACTTCATGAAGCTTTTGGATGCCATAAGCTTTGTCGATGCCGGGTTTAGTGATGTCAATGGAAGTTGCCCCACCCATTTCTATAGAAAACTGTTTAAGTGATTTATCAAGCAGGATCTTGATTTTTTTACGTTTTGCAAAATCACTGTCCCAATCCTGTTTTTCCTTTAATGGCGCACTTTGGCCCAAGGCAGAGAAGGTAATCTGGCTGCCTCTATCTTCGATCTGATCTCCCCAGGTTTGGCTGATGTCAAGTGCTGATTCTTCAACTGCTTTGTTTAAGGCGTTAATAATCAGCTCTTTTTCCTCTTTGTTAAAATTTTCTGCATACAACTGCTTCCATTCTTTTTGGTACTGATAAAATTTAGTGCCGCAGGTAGGGAGAATAGATAATTTAGTTGGAGCAACCTTTTTAGGTAAATGGTTTAACACCTGTTTTTCAAATTGAGGCCAATCGCCTCCTGATATAATGGCAACATTGGCTACTTCAAGCAGCTGACTTAAATGGGCTGCCATTTCCTCATCAATAGCAGATTTGCTTTGAGCCAGCGTTCCATCCAAATCAAAAATAATTAACTTTTTCATCATTAAATTCTATTATCAAGCAGATCGGCTGCCTCCAAAAAAGTAGTATATCCTATCTCGCGCCAAAATTGCTGCTTCTGGCGGGCGCTGAACGTATCTATACCATAATTTTACTACAGATGATATCGTATTTTGTTTTTGGGAAAGTTGAAATATATAAATTGATATGCTAGGTTTTCTTCACTTGTAAAGAATAGTTTTGTTTCTGTTTTATAACAGGCTTCTATTGGCATGTTCTAGGTTAAACACACCGAAGCCAATGAAAGCTTTATTCATAGCCTACTTGGCTTATAATACGTCAATGAACTATTGCTACCTGCTATCACAGCTGGTAGTTTAAATCTAATTAGTCGACTAATTAAAAAATTGAAACCGGAATACTTGCCTATTGTTTTTAGAACAATGCCTGTTATTTTTAGCCGATCAGCGATGGCGGAACGCGTTTCCGATACTTACAAATTGTTCGGATTTAACCGATAGTTTAGTATGATTGTGGCTTATGAAAAGCTCGTTTTATTATAAGTGCAAAGGTAGGAAAAATAGTTGACATTTCCAAGTAAATTCGCTGATTATTTAGAATTAAATACATTGATTTACAGTGTGTTAGTAGTATTTTTTTCTACTTACAAATAACTGACTTTATGCCCCATTTACAGCTTATTTTTGCACGATAATTAGGGCCTTGCACAACCTATATGGTCTTCCAAATTTATTCTATAATTCTAGGCCTAAATTTTCATAGTTTATTTGCTCAGCAACCGCCTTTGCGAGGGACACGTTTAAAAATTACTTTACTATCTCGTTCTACATATTCGCCAGATACTATTGGGTATGAATACTTTGGTGCGTAAGATAGGTAATGGCTTCTTATAATTATTTTGTCGTTAACTTTCAGGCTATGCAATTGGTCAAGTTGAGACTTTTCCGGATCAAATTTTACAATGTAATCGACACCATTAATCCTGGCCATCACACCGAAACCTAATCTTGATCCTGGCGGAAGAGAAAGTGAGGTTATAACAGCCTCCATATCGGTAAAAGCACTTATATTCTTCCTTATTTTATCAGCACCTGCATGCACTTTTTTACCTGCGGGAGACGCTTCCCATTTTTTGAATTTTACACCGTCAGGGGTAGCCTCCCATTTTTTCAGTTCGGCTTGCCTTTCAGCAGCAGAGAGGGTTTTTGGGGCTGGCCTTTTATAACTTTCATTTTTACTTTCGCGATTAGCAGATACTAGTCCGCTTACCACAACCAGCATTAAGATCAGCACATAAATGACTTTTTTCATATTTTTTGTGGGTTTAATTAACACTGACATATCTGCTGATAAGTCAGATCCGGTTAAGGCATTTTTTTTATTTTTCATATCCTTTTTAAGTTGGTGCAACAAAATTACTTTGATATATTTCAGCGCAGGGAATTTGGATTGTAAATAAAAATGTAAACTTTGTAAATAAAATATAAATATGATGAGTGATAGTCAAAACCTCTTCTTTGGGAAACGCAAGTACCTGTTTGTTTTTACATTACTCTTTTTTGCTTTCATAACCTGTATGGCTTTCAGTATGGCAGGTGATGATGGTTTTGATCTAGCCAAAAAGGAAATTTTGCTACGCAAGATCGGGCATGAATTACTCTTGCAATCAGGCGACAGTACATCAAGGGTGCTCCCGGTAAAAAAACTCGCAGATCATGAATATCAAATCAGTTTCGAGAATGAGCTTACTTTCCAAGCGGATTCTCTTGTAAATATTACCCGGCGTCTATTAGCCAAAGATCCGCTAGCAAGTGATTATGTTGTCAATGTTCTGAAAAGTGGCAAGCCTGGTGTAGCCTATGGATATGCTATATCCAAAAATAAAAAAGATGATATTGTAACCTGCATAGGAAGAAAGCAACCGGTAGCGCATTATCTGATTAACATTAAGTTTAAACCTGTGGGCCTAAATACATCAAAGAGCGGATATCTTCTGGGTGGCCTTCCTTTTTTAGCATTTGTAGGTTTCATTTTCTTGAGGTCTGTTAAGCCTCGGAAAGTCTTACCTAACGATAAGTACGCTAAAACATTTGCTTTTGGTGCTGTATTGTTTGACGCGCAGGAACGTAAGCTCATCATAAATAATAACAACATAGACCTGACTGGAACCGAAACGCGTCTATTGCTCATTTTCGCGTTATCGCCTAATGAAATTATAGAGAGAAGTAGGCTGCAAAAAGAGATCTGGGAAGATGAAGGTGTTATTGTGGGTCGCAGTCTGGATATGTTCATATCAAAACTTAGAAAGAAGTTGGAATTTGATCCCAATATCAACATTGTTGTTGTACGCGGAAAGGGGTATAAGCTTGAGATCAACCAATAGGCGTGTAAAGAAGGCTATATTATCTGCAGATAAGAGAGGCCTATATAGATATTGGCGGACATCTAATCTCTATAGCTTTTTTTTGGTGTTTTTGTTTTTAATTGGTTTCCAGTCGGTAGCTCAATCAAATAAGGGCTGGGTTGTATTAGATCCAAAAGAAATGGACGCAAATATTAGCAATCGGTATAGCGTTACTGTAAATGGAATCTCCGTTCCAGTGATTAAAATACGGGGAAGCAAAGTGCCAAGTTATGTTCATTTTGCATTTGCTGGGAAAATAGATTTGAAGATAACAGTAAATGAATTGGTTAGTAGTTATGTTCTCAGTCCAAAAAGCTATGGGATCGTATCATCTAAGTCAGGGAATGAGTTAACGTTTTCACTTGATAAGCCGCGAAAAATGATTCTTCACCATGTAAATTCATCTATAGAATCTTTGGCAATTTTTGCAGATGGCATAGAGGAAAATGTTCCAAAGTTGAATGACATAAGAGTAATTAATGTTTTGGACTACGGGGTTGATAAGAGTGGTAATAATAACAATTCCAGGCAAATTCAAAATGCTATTGATGCAATACCCAACAAGGGAGTATTATACTTCCCTCCAGGTCTTTATACAGCTAATGGATTAAATTGTAAAGCAAATACCACTATTTATGTTGCTGCTGGAGCTGTAATTCAGTCTACAACAGATGGAGACGCAAAAACTATGTTTAATATAAATGCTGATAATGTAACTATAAAAGGACGAGGTGTATTAGAGGGCAGAGGCGATATAAATAGGCCAGCTGGGAGGATGTACAATCTGCTTCAAAACAACGGTAATAACTGGAAGATGGAAGGGATCATATTGAGAAATCCCACTGCATGGAATGTAATGACTTATGGAACACACCTTTCTTTCAGAAATGTAAAATGTATCACCGGGATGGAAGTAGGGAATACCGATGGTATTGGAATGGCAGGTAGGAGCGTTAACATAGACGATTGCATTATTATAAATACCGACGATCCTTTTACCGCACACAATACAGGTACCGCTGATAAAGATTGGGATATCCATGTAAACAATTCAGTTGCATTTAATCAGGTTGCAGGAGGCAGAATGATTGCAATAGGTTACTATGCATCGCCGGGTGTAACTTCTAATTTCAATATGGAAAACATTGACCATGCTAACGGTTACAGAATTCTTGGTAATATAACTGGTAATCTTTTAGAGGTATGGTCTGGTGGCAATGGTGGTGGTACGGTTACTAATTGTACTTTTAATAACATCAGATCAGAAAATCCGCCAAACAGTTTATTTGCCGGTGTAACTTTTTGGGACTTTAGTGCTTATGGTAATCCCGACAAAGGAAATGGTAGGATTAGAAACATTAAATTAAATGAGATCAGCCAAGAGAATTTTGGTAAAATAGGAAGTCAAGATGCTTCGAAGTGCCCATGGCCAAATGGCAATAATTCGTTAAACGCAGGGTGGTATACTCCAAAAAACGTGTCTAATAGCATAAGTGGTGTTTCTTTTACAAATTATTGTGTAAATGGCTCCAGAATTACGAATACAAAAGAAGGTAATTTTAACATAGGTAACTATGTTACGGACATTACATTTCCAAAAGCGTCCAATTCTAAAATAAATATAAATGCTACTCGTCTAATTGCTTACGGTAAAGGTGAAGATGCAGGTGTTTTTGAAATCTCACGCACAGGAAGTACGGCGAAAGCACTAACGGTAAATTTTACAGTTCATGGAACGGCGGTTAATGGAATAGATTACAGCAGGATCCCGAACTCTGTAACCATTCCAGCAAACTCATCCTATGCAAAAATCAATATAATTCTACTCAAAGAGAATGTACAAAAAGGTTATAAAACTGTGTTTTTAAGCCTCGTTCAAAATAGTATGTATATGATGGATGCAAACTACCATGCTGTAGTTACCATTGCTAAAAAATGAACTACAAGTCTGAAAATTGAAAAGCTTTAGTCTCAATTATGGTAATGAATTTATAGCGTTGCCTTTCTTTCGCAGCAAAAATCAGAGAAATTGTCCCTAAAGATATATGGGTTTAATTATCAAAAACTGTCTAATTTTTATAAAAAACACGACACCTTCTCAAGAGATTTTGTTCAAAACCCATTCTTGATAAGATTGCTTAATAGGCTGTTAATTTCTTTAAAAATTACAAGCCTTAATTCTCTTTATTTACAATCCAATATAAATCATGTTATGAGAGCAAACCTTTTATTTCTTGCTATACTAGTGAGTTTTACATTTAGTTTGAGACTTGATGCACAAACTACAGAACGCACGCGGCCCGCTGAATGGACAAATTTGGTTTTTGGTGGTAGGTTTATGGATCTTTTCCTTCCTATGCGCAACAACGGTAAACTGACTAGTGATACCTGGGGTGCAGAAAACGTGGTTCCGAGGTATATAAACAATGGTATTGAAAACAAGAAATGGTCATTTTGGTGTGCCAGTATCAAAAAAGTTGGAGGTAAATACCACATGTTTACTGCTGCATGGTTGGAAAGTTCCAATAGGGGGCATGCAGAATGGCCAAGATCCATTACCTTTCATGCAGTTTCGGATAAGATGGATGGACCCTATGTAGTGAAAGATACACTTGGTGCAGGTCATAATCCCGAAGTATACCAGCTAAAAAATGGGCGATGGGTGGTATATGTTATTGACGGATACTACATCAGTAATGATATAAACGGCCCCTGGACTTATAAGAAATTCGATTTCCAGAACCGTGACCGCCGGATTATCGACGGAATGACTAACCTCACTTTTGCCCGGCGTGAAGACGGAAGTTACTTAATGATCAATAGGGGTGGTGGAACATGGATCAGTAAAACAGGAGATTCTACTTTCCACCAGGTTTCTGATAAAAGTGCCTATCCGGCAATACGTGGTGAGTTTGAGGATCCCGTAGTTTGGCGGGATAATATCCAATATCACTTGATTGTGAACGACTGGCTGGGCCGTATTGCTTATTATTTGCGCTCTAAAGATGGCATCAACTGGAAACAGGAATCTGGTGAGGCATATACTCCTGGCGTATCTGTTCATGAAGATGGTAAAGTTGAAGCCTGGCATAAGTATGAAAGAATGCGGGTATTGCAGGATAATTATGGTCGCGCCATTCAGGCAAATTTTGCAGTAATAGATGTAGAAAAGGCACTGGACAAGCCGAATGACAATCATAGCTCAAAGAACATCTGCATCCCTCTTACCAAAGGACGTTTGCTTACCATACTGGACAAAAAGGCTATAAACATATATACCAAGGAGATCAGGGTCAGGATATTAGCTGAAGCAGATTTTAATCCATTGAAAGATATTGATGTCCGTTCATTAAGGTTTGGTGGAGCCGAGCAGGTTAACTATGGTAAGGGCGCAAAAGTATTGAAGACGGAAAAATCAGGAAGGGATTTGATTGTTACTTTCGATGGAAAAGATCATGGGATACCAGAAGATGATTATGTTGCTAAACTGATTGGTAAGAGCACCTCTGGAAAGCTGTTGACTGGATATGCACGTTTACCAGGGATCAATTTTATCGAACCTATACTATCACCCAGGATGCCGGTGCTATCTGCTAAAGCGATGGGTTTTGATGCCAGTATTGAAATTCAAAACTTTGGTCAGGTTGATTCGAAACCAGCCGTGGTGAAACTGTCTTTTGTTAAAGATGGAAAGGAAGTTGTACTGCCGATGGCAAAATTTAATAAGCTGAAGCCATTTGAAAAAACTAATGTTCAGCTTAATGTAGGCAAGGATTTTAAGAAAGGTGTAGCTTATGATTTTATTGTGACTGTAAATCCTGGTGAAAGTAGCGAACAATTGCTTCATGGAAAAATCACACCGAATCCGTAATATTGTTTAAAAATTTACATCCGTTAAGACAAATGAACACTTCTTTTAAATTATTATTTCTTGCCTTTATATCAATTATATCCGCGGAAAGTACATTCGCGCAGGCGGAACTTATGCCATGGGGCGACTTGAATGGAATTCGGGTAAAGGGACAGCTGATGGATTTTAACACCAGTTTAAATGTCGTGGGTAAAGGAGGCTGGTCGGACGTTCGGTTTTCAGGAAAAGAGCTGCAAAAGCCAAAGTTCAATCGTATTGGCAATGTTCAAACCGTAAATACGGAGATAGGAGGGATTAAATTCACCGAAATTGTAACAGATTTAAAACAGGGAACAGTTAGTGTAACAGTCAAGTGTGAAGCAAAAGCTGATACTAATATTACCGGTGTTTATTTTGGGGCAAGGTGGAATAAAACAAAATACTCAGGTAAAAACAGTTTTGAGATTAAACCCTCAAATTACCAGATCATTAGGGGTGGTATTGATAAGAATCTAACGGAATTGTTCGTGCCAATACATCAGCGGTTTTTCAAAAAGGGTATGGTCTATGAAAAATCTTTTACGATCAGCGTTACCGGTGAAATCGATATTGCGCCCGTAGAAATTAGCATAGACGCTGCTATAAAAGGCAGGCCTTTTGCTGGAGTAGGTGGAAATTTCAGGCTCCAAAACCCAGTAACCGATCCACCGGTGATAGATTATTGTTTATCGAACATGAGGGTAGCCTTTGGAAGGGTAGAAATGCCATGGCGTGACTGGCATAGGAATCTGGAAACTGATCCAACCGTAGCAGCAATGGAGGGAAAGCTGGATTCACATGTTGAAAAATCAATGCAAATGGCTCAGCGTCTTCATAAAATAGGGATGCCAGTTATCGTGTCTGCATGGTCGCCACCTACCTGGGCCATAGTGGGTAAACCAAATAACAGTCCTACTCCTGAAGGAGTTTGGGGCAACCCATTAAATCAGGACAGAATGCAGGAGATCTACAAGTCGATCACCGATTATCTCCTTTATCTGAAAGTAAATTATGGAACAGATGCTACGTATTTTTCATTCAATGAATCTGATCTGGGAATTAATGTAAGACAAACCGCTGAAGAGCATGCGAATCTGATTAAAGGGTTAGGAGCTTACTTCCAATCTAAAGGATTGAAAACAAAACTGCTTTTGGGTGATAATTCTGATGCCAATACGTATGAATTTATCTATCCGGCACTGAATGATGCGGCATGTAGACCGTATATTGGAGCCATATCTTTTCACTCCTGGCGCGGTTGGGAAACCAAAACACTGCAAAAATGGGCAGATGCCGCTAAAAAAATTAACGTCGATTTGCTAGTTGGAGAAGGTAGTATAGATGCTGCTGCCTGGCAGTACCCTGCTTATTTTGAGGAAGAATCCTATGCTTTAGAAGAGATCAATCTGTACACGCGTTTACTGGATATATGTGAACCGCTGTCTATTTTACAATGGCAGCTCACCGCTGATTATTCCCCCCTAACCGGTGGTGGTGTTTTCGGTAATACAGGACCCCTCAAACCGACACAAAGATTTTGGCAATTAAAGCAACTTGCAGATACCAGGAGTGGTCAGCGTCATATTGCTGCGCATGCCAACCGTGCTGATATTTCGGTAGCTGCACTGGCTGGAATGGGTAATAATTATACCATACATATTGTAAACAACAGTGCAGGGCGGAAAGCAACGGTTACAGGACTGCCTAAAGGAATTACTAAGTTTAAAGCATTTCTTACGGATAGGACACGCAACATGACTTCGCTTGGTAATATAGTGGCCAAAGATGGAAAGGCGGTATTTAACCTTGATCCGCGGTGCTACTTAACCCTTGTCGCTGAATAAAATACATGACTAAAATTATCCATATGATGAAACTAGCAAAACTAGTGCTCGCGTTTTTATTATTGTTGTCCTTTAGTACCAATGCGCAACACCGACTTTCAAATCCGAAGGCTTCTAAAGAGGCGAGGGCACTTTATGCCTATCTCAATGATATGTTTGGAAAGAAAATATTGTCCGGACAAATGAGTTCCAGTTGGGGCATTGATGAAATTAAATACATACAAGAAAATACCGGAAAACTTCCTGCAATAAATGGGTTTGATTTTATTACTGATAGAGACAACCAGGCTGAAGTTAAAGGAGCAATAGATTGGTGGAAATCTAGAGGAATTCCAACCATCATGTGGCACATGGGAGCCCCCTTAAATGGCGAAGGCTACGAAAACAGTAAGAAATCAGTGGATATTGACAAGTGCCTGGAGAAAGGCACAAAAGAGTATGAAATTTTCTGGTCTGAGCTTAAAAAAAAGGGCGATTTGTTGGAACAGTTACAGCAGGCAAATGTGCCTGTGCTTTGGAGGCCTTTTCATGAACTTAATGGAGACTGGTTCTGGTGGAGTAAACAAGGACCTGAAAAATTTAAGAAGCTTTGGATAGCAATGTATGACTATTATACAAAAACTCGGAAGCTGAACAACCTGATCTGGGTATTGTGCTATACTGGAAAACCAGACGGTAGCTGGTATCCTGGTGATGCTTATGTAGATATTGCCGGGGCTGATACTTATGGAGTAGGAGATAGTCCGCAGCGCGCAATGTATAAAAAGACAAAAGAGATTGTAGGCGACCGGGTCCCAATTCCTTATCATGAATGTGGTACACCGCCTGATCCTGATAAATGCCTGGCCGAAGGTTCAATGTGGTCATGGTGGATGGAGTGGCACACCAGCCACTTAACTAAAGTTGATAGGGCTTATTTAAAGCGTGTCTATAACCACGATTTGGTCATTACTAAAGATGAGGTGCCTGATATTTTAAAGGTTTATTCCAGTAAGAGTAAAGCTTTTTAAGTCTTCCTTTGTCAATATTGTTTTCTTTTGATAGTGTTCCAAATGAAAATTCTCCAGCTTTTGCAATAGGTATTGCAAAGTGAATTTCTCAGCAATAGTCAATTTCCCGGTGATCATTTGGCCTACATAATTCATGTCTACAAATACCTTGTATAATACTTCTTTACCTTCTTCAGTAATGGCGATGTGTTTGCTTCTTTTATCTTTTACATCATCCCATTGTTTAACCAATTTTGAGTCAATCAGTCGCTTTACCACTTCAGTGCCAGAAGTTTTTTCCTGTAGATTATGGCTGATCAATTCACTTTTTGACAAATGAGTGTGGGTAAGCAAAATGGCAAGCGCAGTAAAGTCTTCAGCAGTTTTTAATGGAGTTTCTTCCAATGCCTTTTTGATGTAAGATTTGGCATAACGGCTCATATGTACAAAAAGACGCCCAATATTATTGTCTAGCTGATAGGCACTTTCTAGCGCAGTCTGGTCATTGTCGCCAAACCGGGATTCGTTATTAATTGAGTGGTTTGCTGCAGGATCACCTACTTTATTCAACAAGAACCCAGTAAAGTCATTAAGAGAAGCTTCCCGACCATGGTTTTCTTCTTCTAGTTGCGCTACCAGGTCTATTAACTGGTGAATGAGTTGGTATGATTTCATGTCATGTAATTTAGTCGTTTCTATTTCCTAAGTACTCCAATCGTCCATTGTTTTTATTAGATCCCGACCATGTAAGGTAAATTAATTTCTTTGGACAAGTTCCAAACTCTGTTTTTGAAATTTAGCATAAGCAATCCTATAATCTTGGATGGGATTGCCACTGGGCTTAAAGCCTTTCAAGAAATTTAAAGTTCTGAGCAGTGAAATTTTATAACCTGGAAGTTCCGGCGCCTCAATAGAGAGCATATCTGCTATTTCGCTACCTAATAAGTAACGCATTAGGCCTAATATTTCGTTGGCGGTAGCCTTACTTTGATTTACTTTTAGTATGTGTGTGGTAAGCGACTTTGTAAGCTCTTTTCCATGAATAGAAACGCAGAACTGATGTTTTTTAATAGCAATATCCAATTGCTGAGCTTCTTTTGTATTTTCGGGAATCAAGTCCTGATCTAGCCCTGTTAAGTGACCAATTACTGCCCAGGTATGCATAAAAGCTTCTTGATCAGACCTGCTTACGGTGTAGCCCAGCAGGCGTAGTCCACGGATTACTATGAGTGAAAAGGATAGATTTGTTCCAGCCATATCTTCCTGATTGATTGGTAAACCCCAGGCATTCTCCCATTTTCCGCTCTTAGTGGTGTAATAACGAACGGCGCCATGTATCAAACGTACTTTTAATATCTCTTCATAGGCCTTTCCATTTTTTTCGAAAGCTGCTGGAGCCATCACCTTCCAAACAAAGATTGCGGTATCATATAGTCGCTTGGTTGTTTGATTTCTCATCTGCTCAGATAGCTGTAAAACCATGGCGCCATTGGCTGCAGTATAGCAGTATGGAAGAGATAACAAACCCAACAGACTCATAATGATCTCTGAGTGCCTGGCGAAAAAAGCCGAGCCTAACTTCATTAGTCGTTTTTCTGCCCATGGAGGGAGCGTTTCTGAGTGGTTTATTACATCAAAACCGGGGAAATCAGCTTTTAGTGAACTTAAATGCTTTAACTCTGTTTTGTCAGTCAGCCATTTTTGCAGGTTACTCTTCCTGTTAGCATCCTCGAAAACATAGGCTATAAATTCATCTGCCTGTGGGTCTGCTACTAACCGTTTGGTATTTAAAAATTCGCTGTTATAAATCCTTTGGTCTTTCATGCTCCTCTGATGATGTGAGGTGTTCATTTTATGTTGTTTTTAACTTACCTAATCCGCCATCTAGTCCTATTACCTGTCCGGTCATCCAACTGCTTTCATCCGACAATAAAAAAGCAATCAGCTGGCTGATGTCTTCTGGTTGTCCGTATCTACCTAAGGGATGTCTTTTTGCAGAAACTTCCTGTTTATCTGGCGAACTAAGCAGCTTTTGGCTCAGTGGTGTATCAGTAAGAGATGGAGCCACCACATTTACTCTAACCTGTTGCGTGGCCAGCTCTGCGGCCAGTGATAATGCCATTCCTTCCACTGCGCCTTTGGCCGCTGCAATACTACCATGAAAAGGCATTCCGGTTCTAGCAGCAACAGAGCTAATCAATACAATTGATGCACCACCGGCATTTTTTATAGACTTTAAGGCATGTTGAATAATAAGGGCTGCGCCCAAAACATTTAGCTGAAAATCATTTAAAAAGTCTGCTGAAGTCAGCCTGTTGAATGGCTTGAGTGTTATACTGCCCACTGCATAAACCAAGCCGTGTAATTGTTCCGGTAAGAATGTTGCAACAGAGTCGATATTTTGCGTGATATCTGCTTCTAAATAATGTATATCGTTAGCCCATTCTTCAGATTTGGATCTTGATATGACATAAACACTCGCATTTTGCACACTTAGCAATTTAACAAGTGATAAGCCTATACCATAACTTCCACCAACTACCAGGATGTTCTTGCCCTCAAAACTCATAAGGCGATGTACTTAAGAAATTCGGTTTTTGTTTCCGTATTTAAAAATAGACCGCAATACTCTGCTGTTAACGTTGTACTGCCAACATCTTTTATTCCACGACTGGAAACACAGTGGTGATGTGCATCAATAATTACAGCCACATCTTCTATGCCTAGTGCTTCTTTAAGCATATTGGCAATTTGAACGGTAAGTCGCTCTTGCACCTGAGGTCTTCTAGAGCAATATTGAACAATTCTATTTAGTTTTGAAAGGCCTATAACCTCCCCGTTACTGATGTAAGCAACATGAGCCTTCCCTACAATTGGCACAAAATGATGTTCGCAATTGCTAAATACAGCGATGTTCCTTTCAACCAGCATCTGTTTATATTGATACGGATTTTTAAATAATGTTGGTTCAGGCTTATTGGCTGGATTCAAACCACTAAATATCTCTTTTACATACATTTTAGCGACTCTTTTTGGCGTATCTTTTAGGCTGTCGTCTGTTAAATCTAACCCAAGCGCCTGCATAATGCCAGTAAAGTGCTTTGCAATGATGTCAATTTTTGCATCATCTTCCAGTTCAAATGCATCAGTACGCATGGGTGTATCAAACCCAGAACTGTTGTTGTCTACCATTGAAATTTCTGGGGCGGTAAGGCTGCTCATACTTGAAATATTCATTTTTTATCTATTAATATGAACAAATGTAATACAATAACATATTAAATTATAAAAAGTAAAATGTTATAGTACTAATATGACAAATCAGAGATTGTAATGAAGAGGATGGATTTTGTATAATTCAACAGCGCACTAAGTTATGGCCTCGTTCTATACTCAGTAACCCTTTGCTTAGGTCTTGGTTGGGGCTTGCTTGTTAAAAGGTACCTTTTAACAATGAATTCCCAAGCAAAACCTAACTGAAACCTTATCTAGCCCAAAGCAAAGCCACTTCCAGGTCATAACAAGCTACAACGAATTCCTTATGTTAGCTGCCATTGGTTATCTGCTATTTTAAAACTGTAAACCTATAGGTTCCCGATTGAAAATCAACCTGGTACTTATCCATAACCTTTTTTGCAGCTATATTTTTGCCTGTGTTGTCCTGTATTTCAGTTTTGTTTTGTGGGAGTATGAATGTTGCGGTACTGTTTTTAGGGATTTCAATGATAACATCAAGATTTCCATTTGCTGTTCTTTTCCATTCTGAGCGTATTTTTCCATATAAGCTGTTGTAGGAAGATTTACAGTAAGCTAAGTCTGCTATTGTCTTTGGTGCTATAACAAAGTGTTGCATGCCGGCATGCTCCGCATTGGTTTTTATCCCTCCAATAGCAGAATAAAACCATTCTACAACGCTTCCAAACATGGGGTGACTTTTAGAGCCATCGCCATTCCAGGATTCCCATAATGTGCTATTCTTGCTATCCAACAGGTAGCCAAAGCCAGGGAAATCTTTTTGAGTCATTATTTTGTAGGCAATATCATCCCGATCATTTTGAGAAAGTACTTTTAGCAATAGTGGCGTACCAAGGATTCCTGTATCGAAGTGATAGTTAATCTTTTCTAAATGATTTAATAAGGAATTGAAAACATCATTGTATTTCTCTTCTGGTACCAGGCCAAAGGCTAAAGCAAACACGTCTGCACCTTCTCTTCCTTCCCAATAGGTCTTTGTTGAACTGTTATAATAAGCCTTGTTAAAATTTATTTTGACAGATGCTGCAAGTTTTACCAGTCTGTTGTAATCCTCAGTTTTACCAAGTGTTTTGGCAACTTTTGACATGATAACTGTAACATGGTAAAAATAGGCTGTATTTACCAATTCCGCTGGAACTTGAATAGGGGTAGGGGTGCACCAGTCGCCAAGGCACCATCCATTTGGTTCTTCTCTGGAGATTAGTCCCTTTTCATCGGTTCGGGTTTCCAGGTAATCTACCCACTGTTTCATACCTGTGTAATGCTGGGTAAGGATGGAAACATCACCATAATAAGAATAATAGAGCCATGGCATAATCACATAAGCAGATCCCCAGGCTGGTCCGCCACCACCACCACTAAATGGTGCGGTATGGGTAACAAAGCCTGTTTTTTTGTTTCTTGCATCATCAATATCGTTAAACCATTTGCGGTAAAATTGAAACATATCAAATGAATACAACGCACTTTCCATGGCCACCTGTCCGTCGCCGGTATAACCAAGCCTTTCTCTATGGGGACAATCGCTGCTGATGCTGCCGTGGAGATTTGCATTTTGAGTTATTAAATAAGAATGGTTTATTTTATTCAGGAAAGGATCAGAACATTCAAAACTACCGTTTGATGCTACATCCGTGTGGACATCTTTGATGGTTAAGCTTTCCTGATCAAGAATTACATGATGGGAAACAACTTCTATTTTTCTAAAGGCATGCCAAGTAAACTTTGGTTCCCAACTTTCAGTTTCGCCACCCTTTAAGGTATAGGTGTCATTCTGTCCATAATCTTCGCCTTCCTCACTGATATATCTTATTTTAAGCTGGTCTCCTGCCTTTCCTTTAACCTTAATTGATGCCCAACCTGCAATGGTTTCCTCTAAATGATAGGCATAAACGGAATCACTTATTTTACCATCGAAACTCGGTTTTAGTGTCCTTATTATTTTATCAAAAGGTGCGTTTTGTGCATGCAGGCTTCCTGTAGGTGGGCGCACAAGAATTGCTTTATTCCATTGCTTGTCATTATAGTTCTTTTTGTTCCAGTCGCCAAGTGCTTTCCGGGCATCGTATTGCTCACCAGTAAAAATGCCATCTTTTAACAGTGGGCCGGTAGTTGTTTTCCATGTATTATCGGATAATATGCGACTGGTTGAGCCATCTGTATAGACTATTTCCAGTTGAAAAATTACTTTGGGGAGATCATACCACATATCTCCCTCTACCCTTCGGTCACGTTGGTTGTACCACCCATTACCAAGCAATATCCCGATGGCGTTTTGTTGACCGAGACTGGAAGTAACATCAAAACTATTATAGAGCACCCTTTGGGTAGATTGATCATCATAAGGGTATAATAATTTCTTAAACGGCCTTTTATCATAATTGGTAACCGCAGGGGCTAAAACCTGATCGCCTAACTTTTTGCCATTTAAAAAAAGCTCATAAAAACCTAGTCCGCTTACATAAATTGTTGCCTGCTTTATTTTTTTTTGAATAGCAAATTCTTTGCGGAAGAAGGGTGCGGGGTAGGTAATGGAAGAATCTGGATATGGGTTTTCAAACTGCCCAATCCATTTCGCTTGCCAGTCTTGCGGTTGCAATAAGCCCATAGTCCAGGAAGCATTTTTACTCCAATGTGTAGGCTGGTTTTTCTCGTCCCAGATCATCACTTTCCAGTATAACTTTTTTCTGGACGATAATACTTTGCCCTTATAGCTGATATGCGTAGAATTTGATGATATGATTTTACCGCTATTCCAGTAGTCTCCTTTGTTTTGCACTAGCAATATAGCGCTGGTTGATATTATTATTTGGTATGCAGTTTGATTTTTAACTTGAAGTTCCGATACCAGCTGCCAGCTCAAAGTTGGTGACAGACTTTCAATTGAAATGGGGTTTACCAGGTTGTCGCATTTTAGGTTTTCTACTTTAATTGTTGCAGACTGGCAAAACAGAATTGCCGGATAAAGCAGAAATAAAATAACAGGGGCAGAGATCCTTTTCATTTTGACGTAATTGGTGTGGTGTATTATACGACTAGCAAAATACGTTTTTTGCCTAATGTTTTATTACCGTTTATATTTTTAGGAAAATCCATCACCTGTCATTTCTAGTTCGGTCTTCAGCAATTAAAATACTTTTTTACCATAACGCTATTGTTGGTGATGGATATGTTTGGTACGGATCCATACGATGATTAGAGTCGTTCCTGTTCAATAGAAATGAGCATTTACCGAAATATTCATATATTTGCAGGCCTTCTGTTATTACAGGAGGATTTTGTACATAAAACACACCACAAATGCTAAATCTTGTTCTCTTCGGCCCACCAGGTGCAGGCAAAGGCACCCAATCAGAGAAGCTGATTAGTAAGTACCAGTTGATACACATTTCAACAGGAGATCTTTTCAGAGCCCATATTAAAAATCAAACGTCTTTAGGTCAGAGAGTAAGCGCACTAATTGCAGAAGGAGAACTTGTTCCGGATGAGATTACGATTGCGATGCTGGAAGAAGAAGCCGATAAGAATCCACAGGCTAATGGATTTATTTTTGATGGTTTTCCGCGTACGGTACCACAAGCAAAAGCGCTTGATGATTTTCTGGTAAGCAAAGGAAGTGCTATTGCAGGAGTGATTGCTTTAGATGTTGATCAGGAAGAATTGACTAAACGCATTGCACAGCGCCAATTGGAAACAGGTCGTGTTGATGATCAGGCGGATAAGCTAAAAAAACGTATTGAAGAGTATTTTGATAAAACTATACATGTATTGCCGTATTACGAGGCGCAAGGCAAACTGAATAAGGTAAACGGTATCGGAAAAATTGATGATATCTTTAATGCGCTTTGTGCACAAGTAGATCAATACCAAAAATAAAGCATGTCGCAAGGATCCAATTTTGTAGATTACGTTAAGATTTGTTGCCGATCAGGTAAAGGTGGTGCAGGTTCTGCCCATTTACACCGAGATATACTTACCTCTACGGGTGGTCCCGATGGTGGCGATGGCGGCAGAGGTGGCCATGTTATTTTAAGAGGTAACACTCAATTCTGGACTTTGTTACACCTTAAATACCGCAAGCATATTATTGCTCCAGACGGTTTACCTGGGTCAAGCGGAACATCTACCGGTAAATCTGGTAAGGATGAAATTCTTGATGTTCCTTTAGGAACCATAGCTAAAGATGCCGAAACCGGTGAAGTGTTGTTTGAGATCACTAAAGATGGTGAAACTAAAATATTAACGTCAGGAGGAAGAGGTGGACTAGGAAACTGGCACTTTAAAACCCCTACTTTACAAACCCCTCGTTTTGCTCAGCCTGGTGAGGCAGGCAAAGAGGAGTGGATGGTACTTGAATTAAAAGTATTGGCAGATGTTGGTTTAGTTGGTTTTCCTAATGCAGGAAAATCTACATTATTGTCGGTAGTATCGGCAGCTAAGCCAGAGATTGCAGATTACCCTTTTACTACCTTAGTTCCTAATTTGGGCATTGTTTCCTATCGCGATAGCAAATCATTCGTTATGGCAGATATTCCCGGCATAATAGAAGGTGCTTCTAAAGGAAAAGGATTAGGCTATCGTTTTCTACGTCATATTGAACGTAATTCTGTATTGCTATTTATGGTGCCTGCTGATACTGGCCGAACCATTAAGGAAGAATATGCCATATTAAAATCAGAGCTGGAAGATTATAATCCTGAATTGATGCAAAAGCCCCATGTATTGGCAATTACGAAATCTGATATGTTGGACGAGGAACTGACGACTGAAATGAAGAAAGAACTTCCTAAAAATATTCCTTTTATATTTATCTCTTCTGTAGCAGAGAAAGGATTGGTTGAATTGAAGGATATGCTTTGGCTGGCCATCAACGCTGAAATAGACTAATAATTCTTTATTTGGCTTGAGGCTGCTCGCCGCGAGTAACGAAAGTATCTTTTTTCATTGTACTTGCTGCAATTACGGCACTGATCAACATAAATACAGCGCCCGCAAGGAAAGGTGCTCCTGCAAATTTTATTGGTGCCCCAGGTCTTGTAAACCAAGCAAACAGATGAGTCATAAGTAATGGCCCGATGATGGATGTTGCACTCATGAGACTTGTTAGCGCTCCTTGTAATTCACCCTGCTCATTTTGAGGAACATTGCTTGACATAATGGATTGTAAAGCAGGGCCAGCAATACCGCCAAGGCAGTAAGGAACCAGAAAGGCAAACATCATCCAGCTTTGGGTAGCGAATGCGAATAACAATAAGCCAAGCGCATACATTCCCAAACCAATGTAAATACTTTTTTCATTACCCAATTTGGGGTTGATAAATCTGATTAGGCCACCTTGAACGATAGCTACAAGTAAACCTACAACGGTTAATGACATACCAACGGTAAAAGGGCTCCATTTAAATTTCTCCATATTAACAAACGTCCAGGTACTTTGTACCGCGTGACTGGCAATGTATACAAATACAAGAGCCACGACCAAACCTCCTAAACCTTTATATTTTTTAAGCTGTAATAAAGAGCCCAACGGGTTGGCTCTTTTCCACTCAAACGGGCGCCTGTGTTCTTTATCAAGAGATTCTGGTAATACGAAATAACCATAAATTACGTTGATAAGCGTGAGAATAGCAGCAGCTATAAATGGAATTCTAGGGCCCATTTCGCCAAGCAGACCGCCAATTGCAGGGCCAATTACAAAGCCTAATCCAAAGGCAGCTCCAATCATCCCGAAATTTTGTGCCCTGTTTTCACTCGTACTTATATCTGCAATGTATGCTGTTGCTGTGGTAAAGCTCGCGCCAAATACACCCGCAATGATCCGCCCAACGAACAACCACCAGATGGTTGGAGAAAGCGCCAGGAAAATATAATCAATACCAAAGCCAAAAAGAGAAAGCAACAGCACAGGCCGGCGTCCATATTTATCGCTTAGGTTGCCGATAATGGGTGCGCAAATAAACTGCATAATTGCATAGGCAAACGTTAACCACCCACTCCATTTGGAAGCCTGACTAATATTGCCACCAATTAATTGCTCAATAAGTTTTGGGAAAATAGGAATGATAATACCGATACCAATTACATCAAGAAGCAGTGTAATAAAGATAAAACTGAGGGCTGCCTTGCCAGATTTTGCCATGGTAATTTATAAATGGCCTGCAAGATAATATTTTTGTTAGTAATAGAGATTTGCTGTTTGTGTTATTTATCCTTTTTGCTATGTTTTCTTCATCTCGTTCTAATTTTCAGATTAATTTCGGCAATATCTTAAAGAAAGGTAAATTAGTTGCGGCTGTACCAGCCTAATTACTATAACCAGATGAATAAATTTTACTTCGCAATCCTATCACTATTTTGTCTTCAAACGGCTCTTCCCCATCAGCTGATTGCCCAAAATACCTATTTTATTGATGGCTATCACGGTGGCATCCTTGGCCATTATCCTACCGGTTATACAACTTTCATAGCAGATCAAATGGATAAAAATCCCTTTTGGAAACTTAACCTGGAAATTGAACCAATTACCTGGGATGTTGTTAAAAGAAATGACGCCAGCGGATATGAGAGAATAAAAAAATACGCTGCCAATCAATCTGATAATGGAAGAATTGAATTTGTTAACCCTTCTTACGGACAAAGCTATTTGTTCAACATACAGGGTGAATCTGTAATTAGACAATTTGAGATTGGGATAAAAAAAATTAAAGAACATTTCCCTGAAGCTAAATTTACTACCTATTCTTCTGAAGAGCCCTGCTTTACCAGCGCACTCCCACAAATTTTGCGCTCATTTGGTTATCAATATGCTTCGTTAAAAAACCCAAATACTTGTTGGGGCGGTTATACCACAGCGTATGGCGGCGAACTGGTAAACTGGACAGGGCCAGATGGTTCCAGTTTGTTAACCGTACCACGCTACCAATCTGAAGGGCTCAAAAGCAATTCAACCTGGCAAACCATCGCCTGGAATAATGCGCCAGAATACCTGAGCGGTGCGAGGGCACAAGGTATAGCAAACCCAATTGGAATGGCTATACAGGATGCCGGTTGGAAAAATGGACCATGGCTTGGTCAGCCTAAACAATTTGAATATAAGCTTTGGAAGGATTATATAACAAATACTGCCGACAAGACGAATGCTAAAACTTGGAATTTCACGCAGGAAAACGTGCAGGTTAGCCTGGTATGGGGCGCGCAGATCTTACAGCGCCTTGCTCAGCATACACGCATAGCAGAAAATAAAGTGATCATGGCAGAAAAGTTATACGCTATCCATGCCATAAATCACAAAATACCTTTCCATAAAGATTTGTTCAAAACATCCTGGGAAAATTTGCTGATTGCTCAGCACCATGATTCATGGATAGTACCTTATAATATAGTAGATAAATCAAAGCAACTCAATTGGGCCGATCAAGTAAAATTGTGGACGGATAATGCGAATCGGACGGGAGACAGTGTGCTTCAAACTATCATGCCCTCCCCAAAGCAAAAGGCAACCCTTTCTACTCATATTGTGGTTTATAACACATTAGGACATCACCGTTCAGAAGTAGTATCAGTTCCCATAAGTCTTGATAAAAGCGTAATTTTTTCCGTTTTTGATCAAAATGGAAAATCAGTCGCAGCTCAACAGGCAACTGATTCTTCCGGTAGAGCCTTATTGTTATTTAAAGCGGATGTACCTGCAATGGCCTCGGCGACTTATCATATTAAGAAAACCTCTGGCTCATTAAAACCAGCCCTGGGAATAACGGTAACTAAAATTGACAAAACTTATATCCTTCAAACAGATCGCTATAAAATTATAGTTGATGGCAAAAAAGGAGGGACGATAAAAAGCCTAGTCGCCAAAATGGTAAACAATAAAGAGTTTGTAGACCCATCATCCAAAGTGCTCTTCAATGAAATGAAGGGATATTTTTATAGTGATAGTGCTTTTCATTCCAGTGCAGATAGAGAAGCAAAGATCACGGTGGTGGAACTAGGCCCACTACGTGTAAAGCTTAAAATAGAAGGCTTAATTTCCATTCACCCCTTCACGCAATACCTAACCTTAACACAAGGAGAGGACAGGATAGACCTTGATACCAAAATACACTGGAAGGGTAACCCGGGCATTGGCGAAGACTATTTTCAACATAAAGGCTGGAAACAAGAGCAGTTAAAGAAGGCCTTTTACAATGATAGGTTTAAGTTATCGGCTTTATTTCCAATTGCTGTAGCCAAACAGGAGGTTTATAAAAATGCAGCGTTTGACGTGTTGAAGAGTAAATTGAGCGATACCTTCTTTAGTAGATGGGATAGTATAAAGAACAATATCATTGTGAACTGGGTGGATATAGACGATAAAGATGGCCAAATAGGTATGGCGCTGTTTACCGATCACACCACGAGTTATCAGCATGATGAGTATGGGCTTCTTGGCCTTACGCTTCAATATTCTGGGATGGGTTTATGGGGAAGAAATTATTCAATATCAGGTCCTTCTGAGTATCACTATGCATTAGTACCACATCCAGGCAATTGGGATAAAGCAAATATTTGGACAAAAAGTTTAGCATTTAATGAGCCACTTCAAGTACGTTTAAGTGAAGATTCTGAACAATCTTCTATCTCTACCTCGTTAATTACCTTATCTAACCCCAATATAGAAGTATCATCTGTTCAACTGGAAGATGCAGCAGTGCTTTTTCGTCTGTTTAATCCATCTGCTGCAACAGTTAATGCCAATGTTGCCGTTAACTTGAGTGCAAAAGCAGTTAGGCTGATTGAGCTAAACGGTAAAATCATTAGGGAGCTAGCTATTAAAAAAGCGAAAGAGGGTAAAACAAACCTGGTAATAAATATACCTGCATTTGGTATAAGCAATATAAAGGTTGATTTGTAAGGAATAATTTTCCTGTAAACCTGCAAAATAATGCTGCCAGTACAATTTTATATACTTTGATCTATAACAGATAGAAGTCTAAGTAAATCTGCTTCTGTATTGTAAAAATGAAAGGCAATACGAACACCAGGCCCACGTTGTAAACAGATAATTTTTTTTGCAAGGAGCTTTTCATAACACTGTTTGTCTAATTGCAAGTTGAATAGAGAGGAATGCAGTTCCCTGTTTACTACAATATTGGTTAATAAGTTCCTGTCTGTAAATTCTTGCTTAGCCCTGTTGGCCAGTTTAGATATTTGGTCTTGGATAGTGTCTATTCCAATACTGGTTAAATAGTTGAGCGACTGGTCCATTGTGCCGAATGCCAGCGTATCTAAATGGCCAGGTTCAAAGTGTATAGCCAAAGTACTTTTTCCAGATAACATGGCTTCTTTAGGTGCAGGGCGAATTTTGGCGTCCTTAAATAGGTAGTCAGCCACCTCATCTTTTAATAAGGCAAAGCCGTTCCCATAACCAGAAAGCAACCATTTATAACCGCTGCCCATAATTACATCTAGTCCGGAAGTTTCAAAATCAAATGCTTCAGTACCGCAAAATTGCGTGCCATCAGCAACAATAAGTAAATCAGGGAAAAGCTGTTTAAGCTCCTTGATGAAATTAAGACTAAGCTTTATGCCACTAATATACTGCACCAAACTAAATGCAAATACGGTAGGTTTTGATTCTTTAATACTTTGAATCAGCCTTTCCTCAAGGTTTTCGCCCATTTCAACATATTGGCAGCTGTGCCCTCTAATTTCGATGGCATAATTTACAGATGGATAATCTTCTTGAAGAAGCAAGAAACGTTGCCCCGATGGCAATCCCTCTAAAAAAGTGTTAAAGCCAAAAGAAAAGTTGGGTACAAGGAAGGTATTCTGCACCTTGGCACCAAAGAAACGAGCAATGTTAACTTTTACCTCTTGCAAAAATTCTGCTTGTTTAATTCTAAAACCACTGCCTTTAGTAAAGAATTCTAAGTCGTGGTTTGTGCGCCACTGCACCTGTTGTTTTGAAATTAAACCAGAGCTGGCAGTATTTAAGTAAGTGCAAGTATCGAGTATCGGAAATTGATCTTTTAAAGACATGTGGTGTATTTAATAAAGGCTAAATTAATAAAAATAGCATGTTATGTCTATATCTGAGATACTACAAAGTTCTCGCTTTCATTTTTTTGGCCTCTGCCCTGGCATTTATTAATAAAATTTTAGGCAGTTTTTGATCTTCAATTAGACTAATAGATTTATTTTGATTCAATAGCGCTTCATCATACAGTCCCATTCTATAAAATATGTGGGCCAGCGTATCGTAATATAGGCTTGCTGTAATGAAGGCTCCTACTGCTTCGCCCCTGATGCCATCTTTGTCCCACAATTCTCCCACAAAAGAATCTTTTAGTGGGAGAAACCTGCCATTTGCATGGGAGAATGATAAGACATGGTAGGATAAAAAATGATGTTATCTTTGGGGTATGATTAAAGATATTGCTGTAATTTTTGATATGGATGGCGTAATATGCCACACTAACCCTTACCATTCCCTTGCCTTTAGGGAATTCTTTTCGACACGAAATTTGTCTCCAACAGATGAAGAGTTTGCACAACACATGTTTGGTAAAAGCAACGGCTATATCTTAAGTCACTTTTTGAAAAGACCAATAACTGGTCAGGAACTTTTACAACTTGAAGAGGAGAAGGAAAGCCTTTTCAGAAAAATTTATGAACCGCATGTAGATCCTGTGGCAGGGTTTCTGAAATTCTTCCTTGATTTAAAGGATCATGGAGCTAAACTAGGTGTTGCTACCTCTGCGCCTTTTGCTAATCTTGAACTAATTTTAAGCAAGGTGCATATTCAAGATTTTCTTGGTTCTATGCTTGCCAGTGAAGATGTGAAAAAACATAAACCAGATCCAGAAGTCTACCTTAAATCTGCTTCAAATCTTGGCGTTACGCCACAGCATTGTATAGTTTTTGAAGATTCTTTTTCCGGTGTTTCTGCCGCGTTAAACGCTGGAATGAAAGTAGTTGGGGTACTTACCTCTCATACAATGGAGGAACTTCCGCCTTGCGACCTTTATATTAGCGATTATAAGGAACTAACTGCCGATAAGTTGTTGCAATTACTCTGATCACTGCTTTGTTTTTTGTCTCCATAATAATTATTTATAGAGGTAAAGGTAGCATAGAGGTTAGACCACTCTTGTAAATCAAAATGTTATTGCTAACTTAACAAGCACAAATTAATTTGAAATGAAACGAGCTTTTATTCTTTTGCTTTTTTGGGTAGCAGTATCTTCATCTGCCTATGCCCAGAAAGCTAATGTATTAACGAAATCAGAACGCAAAAAGGGGTGGATATTGCTGTTTGATAGCGAGTCTACCAAGGGCTGGACTACCACGTCAGGTGCAGAAGTGCCGTCAGGTTGGCAGATAGTGGATAAAACCTTGAAGGCCGTAGCCGATGGAAAGGGTGGCGATATTGTAACTATCGCTGAATATAGTAATTTTGAACTTATACTGGATTATAAGGTAGAGCTGACCTCTAACAGCGGCTTAAAATATTTTTATAGCAAATACCAAACGGGAGGGAACCTGGGTATGGAATACCAAATTCTGGATGATATGCTGGCAGAGGATAATCAGAAAGCCAATCATTTGACGGGTTCTTTATATGACATACTTGAGCCTTCCAAACGGGTAAAAAAATTATATCCTGCCGGACAATGGAATTCTATCCGAATTGTTGCTAACGGTAAACATGTAGAACACTGGTTAAACGACTATAAGATTCTGGAATTTACCAGAGATAGTAAAGAATTTGCAGACGCTGTAGCGTTAAGCAAATTCAGTAAAACTACTCCGGCTTTCGGAAGCATAGATAAAGGTAAAATCCTTTTGCAAGAGCATGGGGGAGTTGTTTCCTTCAGAAATATAAAAATTAAAAAACTTTAGGTCTTATGGAAAAGCGACGTGATTTTATAAAAAAGGCGGGTATTGCAACGGCAGCACTTACTGTTGGAACAAAAATATTTGGCGGTGGTGCCTTTGGCTTCAACGCAAGTAGTTATAAACGGATTATTGGCGCCAATGATACCATCAGGGTAGGAGTAATAGGTGTAAACGGTCGCGGTAATGGCATGGCAGGTGTTTTTGCAGGTCAGAAAAATACTGATATTTCTTACATCTGCGATGTGGATTCGCGTGCAATTCCTAAGGCTATAAAAACAGTAATGGATGCCAAACAGGAAAAGGCTCCTATATCTGAAAAAGATTTTAGAAAAGTACTGGCAGACAAGGATACAGATGCCATTTATATTGCCACGCCAGATCATTGGCATTCGCCATTAACCATTCTGGGTTGTGCGGCAGGTAAACATGTATACGTTGAAAAACCGCTAAGTCATAATCCGAATGAAGGGGAGATGGCAATTGCAGCAGCAAGAAAGCATAAGGTTGTAGTGCAAATGGGCGCGCAGCGCCGCTCAGCTCCTGTACTGGCTCAAGGTATTAAACAACTTCACGAAGGAATAATTGGTAAAGTGTACATGGCAAAAACCTGGTACACCAACGCCAGGAAGGCTAATTTTTTAAAACCTGCCGAGGTACCATCATGGCTTGATTATGAACTATGGCAAGGACCTGCGCCAAGAATGCCTTATAAGGATGGATTGATACATTATAATTGGCATTGGTTTTGGCACTGGGGTACTGGTGAAGCGCTTAACAATGGCACCCACGAAGTGGATGTAGCCCGTTGGGGATTAGGTGTGGATTTTCCAACCAGAGTAAGTTCGATTGGTGGAAGGTATAGTTATAAAGACGATTGGGAAACCCCAGATACTCAATTAACAACTATTGAATATCCAGGTGGGGCTACTTTAGTTTGGGAAGGCCGTAGTGCAAATGCCAGAAAAGTGGAGCAACTGGATAGGGGAATTATCTTTTATGGGGATAAGGGTAGCCTGGATACTGGTGGCGATAGCTATAAAATTTACGATTTAGATGGTAAGCTTATCAGTGAGGTAAAATCACTCATGAAAGAAGATGCGATTGATGGTCGTAATACTTCCAGTCCAAGTGTTGGATTGGACAATTACCACGTCATGGATTTTCTTGATGCAATAAGGAACAATAGGAAGCCAAACTGCGATGTAGAGATCGGGCATAAGAGTGTAGTTGCGATGCAGCTCGGGAATATTTCGCTACGTGTAGGAAGAGATTTAAAAATTGATGCTACAAATGGTCATATCATCAATGATAAGGATGCACAAAAACTCTGGAGCAGGTCGTATGAAAAGGGATGGGAGCCTAAAGTTTAATCGGTATAAAAGTAAAGCTTTAAGTTTTTAAAGTTTATTTTAGCCAGGTGCTGGATCATGATATCACTGCCGATAATTCCGCAAATTGTTGGATGTCCCATGCTTTCATAAGTCTGGTTTACACCTTCCAGATCTAGTGCAACCGTGTGGTAATTTCTTACTTTAAGCTTTCCGATCTTTAGTTCGGGTATTATTGCCTGTAAGGTACTGGTGGTTGAAAACAATGTTGTTGCATGAGTTTCTTGTGTATCGCTAAGCAACACATGTTTCTTGATGAAAGACTTGTCAAATACCGATCTTGATGCACCGGTATCAACAACTGCAAATAATTTTTCTCCAAAAACAACAATTTCCACCAAAAGGTGGAAACCGTCGTCTTGTAAATTTATTAGTGTTAGGGGAACAGTAATTGTTCTCATCAAATCATACTAATTATATAAGTTTCATGTCCTGAAGTACATTATTCATGGTACGTACAGCATCTGCACTTTTGTTAAACTGGGCTTGCTCATCAGTAGTCAGTTTAAAATCAAGAATTTGCTCAACACCGTTCTTTCCAAGAATTACAGGTACCACTAAAGAGATGTCATCTTGTCCGTATTCGCCTTCCAGGTAAACGCCAGATGATATAAATTTCTTTTCATCACGTACAATACTTTCTACCATAGCAGCTGTGCCGGCTCCCGGAGCATACCATGCAGAAGTTCCAATCAGTTTAGTTAAAGTTGCACCACCTACCATAGTATCTGCAACAATTTTATCTTGTTGTTCTTTAGTTAATAACTGTGTTACAGGGATGCTATTCCAGGTAGCGTGATTGATAAGTGGTATCATTGTGGTATCACCATGGCCACCTATTACTACCGCGTTTAAGTCTGATGGAGAGCAGCCAAGTTCCTGACTCAGGTAAAATTTAAACCTTGCAGAATCTAATGCGCCACCCATTCCAATGATGCGGTTTTTTGGTAATCCGGATGATTTGAAGGTTAGGTAGTTCATTGTATCCATAGGATTTGATACAACGATGATGATTGTATTTGGCGAATATTTAAGGATATTTTCAGTTACACCTTTAACGATACCTGCATTTATGCCGATCAGCTCTTCCCTTGTCATGCCTGGTTTGCGTGGTAAGCCCGAGGTAATCACAACAACTTCAGAGTCTGCAGTACTTGCATAATCGTTGGTCACTCCTTTAATCTTGGTATCAAAACCGAGCAAGGCAGAAGTCTGCATCATATCAATGGCTTTACCTTCGGCAAAACCGTCTTTGATATCTAATAATATAAGTTCTTCAGCTAATTCTTTTCTGGCGATGTTGTCTGCACAGGTTGCTCCTACAGCTCCCGCGCCAACTACGGTAATTTTCATATTTGTTTAATTTAAAGGTCTTTAGGTTGTCAGCATAAACGTGCCAACAAATCGTTATTTCCGAAGTTAGAAAATATGCTTCGTTATTGATATGGTTTTAAAAACTTTATGTTGGATTAATGGTTTTATGATAAAGAATTTACATTTAGTGCAATTTAGCTAAGGGGGGAATATGGATAACAAGCCAGTACAGAAAGTAGATATCGTTTCTTATGCAGGAAAGTGGTATTCGTTATATTCAATTCCCACCATTATGGATAAACAATGGAGAGAAACTACGGAAACTTATGTGATCCACCCTGATGGATATTATGCTGTATTTACAACTTATAAGTTGGTTGCAGATGAGAAGCAAAAATACATCAGATCGAAACTATTTGTTGTGCGCGGAACCGGGAATGCCGTGCTGAAGGCTCAATTTGTATGGCCTTTTAAGGTTGATTATTGGGTAATCGAGTTAGCAGACGACTATTCCTATGTAGTAGTGGGGCATCCAAAACATAAATTTTTGTTCATCATGTCACGCATACCAACGTTACCTGAAGAACTCCTTTCTCAGATCATTAATAGGTGTCATAAAAAAGGTTATGATACTTCTAAATTGGTTTCTCAAGAGCATAAGTCTGTTACAATAAAAACTATGGCGATATCCTAATATTTAGGTAAAAATCAAAATCATTCCTCAAACCACTTATTAAATTTCCGTATTTTTGATGAATCATTTGATCACCGAAGCGGTCAATTTAATATATTCCTATGTACTTGATTTTTGATACTGAAACTACTGGTTTGCCTCGTAATTGGAATGCCCCACTTACCGATACAGAAAACTGGCCGCGCTGTATTCAAATTGCCTGGCAGCTTCATGATGAATTCGGTAATCTGATAGAAAATCAAGATTATCTGGTTAAACCGGAAGGGTTTAATATCCCATATGATGCGGAGCGAATTCATGGTATATCAACTGAACTGGCCACCGAGCAAGGTATTGTGCTATCAGAAGTTTTAGAGAAATTTGTTGTTGCCTTATCTAAATCAAAATTTCTGGTTGGTCAGAATGTTGGCTTTGATGTTAACATTATGGGCTGTGAATTCCATCGCCTTGGTATGGATAATATCCTTTTACAGATGCCAGTACTTGATACCTGTACTGAAGTTACAGCAGAATTGATGCGGTTACCTGGTGGAAGAAATGGGAGGTATAAGTTGCCTAATTTAACAGAACTTCATCAGTATCTTTTTGGAGAACCTTTCTCTGAAGCGCACAATGCCACTGCAGATGTGGAGGCTACAACCAGATGTTTCCTGCAGTTGCTTAAAATTGATGTGTTCAAAGAAGATCAGTTGCAATGTGCGCCAGATTACCTAACACTTTATAAACAGAGAAACCCTGGTGCGATAGGTAAGGTTGGATTGAAACATATTAATCTAAAGTCTGCCTCAGAAGATATTCGTAAAAGACTTCAACGAAAGGATGGAGCCGGACTTGGTAAAAAAGACCTGGCCAGTAGCATCGAAAGTTTAAAGGATGCCGCATTTGTACATTTGCACAACCATACCCAGTTTTCAGTATTACAGTCAACCATTAGTATAGCTGATTTGGTTAAGACTACCGCAACGCATAAAATGCCCGCAGTTGCGATGACTGATCATGCCAACATGATGGGTGCATTTCACTTTGTAACTCAGGTACTCAACCACAATAAGGCTGTCGAAACAAAAAATGCTGCAGCAATTGAAAATGGGGATCTGGCAACAGAAGTTATGATCAAGCCAATAGTTGGGTGTGAATTTTTTGTATGCGACAACCATGAAGATAAAAAGAGAAAAGACGACGGGTATCAGGTAGTATTGCTTGCAAAAAATAAAAAGGGTTATCATAACCTGGCAAAGATGTCGTCAATTGCTTACACAAAAGGCTTCTATTATGTACCTAGAATAGACAGGGCAGTAATAGAAAAATATAAGGAAGATATTATTGTTCTTTCAGGAAATCTGTATGGAGAGATCTCTAGTAAGATCCTCAATATTGGTGAACGTCAGGCTGAAGAAGCTTTGTTATGGTGGAAGGAGCAATTTGGTGATGATTTTTATATGGAAGTCATGCGCCATAGTCAGGATGATGAAAATATCGTAAACGTAACCTTGATTTCTCTTGCAAGGAAGCACAACGTGAGCATCGTTGCTACGAATAATACCTATTACATCAACAAAAAAGATGCAAATGCCCATGACATCTTATTGTGTGTCAAAGATGGCGAAAAGCAGGCTACTCAAATAGGTAGAGGTCGCGGATACCGCTACGGATTGCCGAATCAAGAATATTATTTTAAGTCGGCCGATGAGATGAAGGCACTTTTCGCAGATCTACCAGAGGCTATTACTAATATTCAATCGATAGTAGACAAGATTGAGATATACAAACTAGCCAGAGAAGTGCTATTGCCTAAATTTGATATACCACAAGAATTTGTTGTGTTGGAAGATGCGCAAGATGGAGGAAAGAGGGGTGAAAATAAATACCTGAGACACTTAACTTTTGTTGGTGCGGGCAAACGCTATGGCGAGTTAACACCGGAAATTACCGAACGTTTGGATTTTGAACTTCAAACTATTGAAAAAACGGGATACCCGGGGTATTTTCTTATTGTGCAAGATTTTATTGCAATGGCCAGGCAGCTGGATGTTTCAGTTGGGCCCGGTCGTGGTTCTGCTGCGGGTTCTGTGGTAGCCTATTGCTTATGGATTACCAATATAGATCCAATAAAGTACGACCTGCTTTTTGAGCGCTTTCTTAATCCGGATCGTGTTTCAATGCCTGATATTGATATTGATTTTGACGATGAAGGTCGTGGACGCGTAATGGATTACGTAATTAAAAAATATGGGTCAAATCAGGTAGCACAAATCATTACCTATGGTACAATGGCTGCCAAATCTTCGATAAGAGATACGGCAAGAGTTTTGGATCTGCCTTTGTTTGAGGCAGACAAAATTGCGAAGCTTATTCCTAATATGAAGCTTGCCAAGATTTTCACCCTGGATGAAAAGGTATTAAAGGGGGCACTTAGGGCGGATGAATACGAGAAGGTGCTGGAACTAAAGGCTATGGCCGCCAGCAAGAATCTCAGTGCAGAAACCATATTACAGGCTCAGATATTAGAGGGATCTTTGAGAAATACAGGTATCCATGCTTGCGGGGTAATTATTACTCCAGATGATATTACCAATTTTGTGCCCGTTGCTACGGCAAAGGATTCTGATTTGTATGTTACTCAGTTTGATAACTCAGTAGTAGAAAGTGCGGGGTTGCTTAAAATGGACTTTTTAGGTCTAAAAACCTTAACCCTTATCAAGGATACTGTTAAGTTGGTAAAGCAGGTTCACAACCTGGAGCTTGATCCTGATAACTTTCCTATAGATGATGTAAAGACTTACGAGCTTTTCCAAAGAGGTGAAACTATCGGTATTTTCCAATATGAAAGTAATGGAATGCAGAAGTATATGAAGGAGCTTAAGCCTACCGTTTTTGGCGATTTGATTGCGATGAATGCGCTTTACCGCCCGGGCCCTCTGGAGTATATTCCCAGCTTTGTCAAACGAAAGAACGGAGAAGAGGAAATCAAGTATGATTTGGATGCCTGCGAGGAATACCTGAAGGAAACTTATGGAATTACAGTTTACCAGGAACAGGTGATGCTTTTGTCGCAAAAGTTAGCGGGTTTTACTAAAGGTGAGGCAGATGTTCTGCGTAAAGCGATGGGTAAAAAGCAAAAGGAAGTGCTTGATAAGATGAAACCGAAATTCATCGACAAGGCAGCAGAAAAAGGTCATGATCCTGTTATTTTGGAGAAGATATGGAAAGACTGGGAGGCTTTTGCCTCTTATGCGTTTAACAAGTCCCATTCCACTTGCTATGCATGGATTGCTTATCAAACTGCCTATTTAAAGGCACATTATCCTGCCGAATATATGGCTGCGGTATTGTCTAACAATATGAGCGATATTAAACAAGTTGCTTTCTTCATGGAAGAATGTAAACAAATGGGCGTTCAGGTTTTAGGTCCGGATGTTAACGAATCTGACATAAAGTTTTCTATAAATGTGAAGAATCAGGTTAGATTTGGGCTGTCAGGTATTAAGGGGGTTGGTGATAAAGCTGTTGAGAGTATCATTTTAGACCGCTTGGAGAATGGATTGTATAAGGGTGTATATGATTTCGCAAAAAGATCAAATACGCGTACTGTAAATAAAAAAGCCTACGAGAGTTTCGTATATAGCGGAGCGTTTGATGGATTTGGTAACCACAGGGCACAATACTTTTTTATCGGACAAAATGATAAAATGAATGGCATAGAGAAACTGATAAAATATGCCAATGATTTTCAAAACAATGAATCATCTTCACAATCGTCTTTGTTTGGTGGTTCTGTAGCAGATCTTATATCGGAGCCAACATTGCCTGTAGCACCTGAATGGACATTATTAGACCGGCTTAAATTTGAAAAGGATGCAATTGGTATCTTTTTGAGTGGCCACCCACTAGATAATTATAAGCTTGAACTGGACAGGTTCTGTATGCATACGGTAAAACATCTATCTCTTGTTAATAAAATTAGATTAGGAGATACCAATGAGGAGGTTCTTGCAGATTTTGAAAGTATTAAGAACCGAGAATTAGTGGTTGGAGGTTTGGTAGTTTTAGCATCACAACGTATGACAAAAACTGGGAAACCTTTTGCAACAATTGTTTTCGAGGATTATGAAGATACCTGCGAACTGGCATTGTTTGGAGATGATTTTATTAAATTCAAACAGTTTCTTACGGACGGTTATTTCTTGCGTATTAACGGAAGAGTTGCAGAACGTTTTAGAAAGGAAGGAGACTGGGAGTTTAAGATTAGTTCTATCGATCTGTTGTCTGAAGTTAGAGATAAGCTGGCTAAGTCTATTACTTTGCAAATTCCTCTGGAGAAAATTACAGACGATTTAATGGGGCAAATTCATGTCTTATTGGAACACAATAAGGAAAATTCAGAACACCAACGTTGCCAATTGCTGTTTGAGGTATCAGACCGGGAACAGAATGTTAGAATCAAAATGCCCTCCAAAACAATTAAAATTAACCCCAATAACTATTTGCTGGAACAATTGATGGCCCTGGATGTTAACCCAACGTTGAACTAATGTCATTTTGGCATGAGCATATTTGAATGGCATTACAATTGATTATATATTTGTATAAATAAAAATAAGAATTATGGCTTTGGAAATAACAGATGCAAATTTCGAGGAACTTGTATTAAAATCAGATAAACCCGTTTTGGTTGATTTTTGGGCAGAATGGTGTGGACCATGTCGTATGGTAGGACCTGTAGTAGATGAGATCTCAAAAGAATATGAAGGAAAGGCAATTGTAGGTAAAGTTAATGTCGACAATAATCCTCAGATATCTACTCAATTCGGTATTCGTAACATTCCTGCTTTATTATACTTCAAAAATGGAGAAGTTGTAGATAAGCAAGTTGGTGCTGTTCCGAAATCTGTGTTGGCAGGTAAATTAGACAAACAGTTGTAAGAAATAAGTATATATACTTTTAGAAAGCGTTCATTAATAATGGACGCTTTTTTTATATTTACCCTATGGAGTCACCCATCGATAAGCAGGATATTCCTTTTGGATCTAATCTGGAATTGCTAGCCAGTCAGGTTGTTGAAGGCTTTATTACCGGTCTCCATAAAAGCCCTTTTCATGGATTCTCAGTGGAATTCGCGGAGCATAGATTATACAATGCAGGTGATAATATTAAAAATATAGATTGGAAGCTTTTTGCGAGAACAGATAAAATGTTTATCAAGCGCTATGAAGAGGAAACCAATCTGCGTTGCCAATTTGTTATAGATGTTTCTTCATCTATGTATTTTCCTCAGCAGTCCTACAACAAGTTAAAATTCTCAGTAGAAGCTACAGCGGCGCTCATCTTTTTATTACGCAGACAGCGAGATGCTTTTGGACTGAGCCTGTTTTCAGACCATCTATTATTAAATACGCCTGCTAAATCTACAACTACACATCAAAAGTATTTGTTTACCCATTTGGAGACGCTTTTAAATACAACACAGTTAAATGTTAAAACTAACTTGGAGCAAGCACTGCATCAAATAGCCGATTTAGTACACAAAAGATCTATGGTGGTTATTTTTAGTGATCTCCTAAACACCATTCAGGACGACAAAAGTACTGATGCACTTTTTTCAGCCATGCAGCATTTAAAGTTTAACAAGCACGAGGTAGTGATTTTCAATGTTATTGATAAGTCTAAAGAAGTTGACTTCAATTTTGAAAATAGGCCATATGAATTTGTAGATATGGAGACAGGAAATGTAGTTAAAGCACATGCCTCTAAAGTAAAGGAAGCCTATCTTTATAAAATTAAAGAGTATAGGCAGAGCATCCAGATGAAATGCACACAATACAAAATAGATATGATTGATGCTGATATTTCCGGAGGATTTTATCCAATATTACAAGGCTATCTGATTAAGAGGCAGAAGATGAGCTGATGTTTTTCAGTATAATTTTACAGGCTTTAGTAATTTCTTCTTTAGTAATTATTAAAGGAGGAGCTATACGCATTGAGTTACTGCAATGCAAAAACCAGTCGCTGATTACCCCATCTTCAATACATGCATCAATAATTTTCTTGTTGAGATCGAAACTCTCAAATTCTATTGCGATCATTAGACCAATTCCCCTTACCGATTTAATCATAGGATGAACCAGCAATTCTTTGAACAATTCTCCTTTGCTGGTCACTTCAGCAACCATGTTTTCACGTACAATAGCCTCTAGTGTAGCCAATCCTGCCGCGCAACTTACCGGATGCCCACCAAAAGTTGTGATATGTCCGAGTATTGGATTGGTAGCAAGCGAAAGCATAATTTCTCTTGAACTAACAAAAGCGCCTATTGGCATTCCGCCGCCGATCCCCTTGGCAAGTAATAAGATGTCTGGAATAATATCGAAATGTTCAAATCCAAACATTTTTCCTGTTCTTCCAAAACCACACTGAATCTCATCCAGTATAAGCAAGGTTCCTGTTTTCGTACACTTTTGCCTTAATGCTTTAAAATAGGTTTTGTCTGCAATCCTTATTCCAGCTTCACCTTGTATCGTTTCAATAAATACAGCAGCTGTTTTAGAGGTGATGCGCTCCAAGTCTTCCATATTATTGTAATCAATGAATTTTACATTGGGAAGTAATGGTCGATAAGCTTGCTTAAACTCTTCATTTCCCATCAGGCTCAATGCACCTTGTGTACTTCCATGGTAAGAGTTGTTACAAGCAATAAATTCAGTGCGTCCCTTATATCTTTTAGCAAGTTTCATAGCGCCTTCAACGGCCTCTGTGCCAGAATTAACAAAATAGGTGCAATCTAACGGATCAGGAAGCAGGTCTGCAAGTGCTTTAGCAAAATTAACCTGCGGACTCTGCACAAACTCGCCATACACCATAATGTGCATATAGCTTTCCGCCTGGTCTTTTACTGCTTTAACAACGTTAGGGTGGCAATGGCCAACGTTACTTACTCCAATACCTGCAATCAGGTCCATGTAGGGCCTTCCTTGTGTATCGTAAAGATATATTCCTTTGGCTCTGGAAAACTCCAGAAGGAGAGGAGCTAGAGTAGTCTGAGCATTATGCTGAAGAAATAGCTGGCGTTGTGTAAGCATTGCCAAAACTACAAAATATTCAATTAAGGGTGTCCCTGAGAACGGTATTTAGATAATATCTCTTTTTTAAAGGCTTCCTGGGCTCTGTAAAATTTACCAACAATTTTAATGGGAAGGTTGGATTTTAGTTGGTTATAATATTTTTTCTCCAGATTGAGTTCTCTTTGTTTAATGTTGAAATCATTAACAATAAGAGTTTGTACTTCACTATCAGAAAGTTGTTCTATTTCATCAATCTTACGGAAACTAATCATCTTTTGCATACGTTCTTTACGAAGTTCTGATTGATCACTTTGCCATGAGTTGTAAATAGGCCAAAAGATTTTAGCCTCATCTGGCGATAAGTCTAGTTTTTGGGTTAAATAACTTACTTTATAAGCTTCTATTTCCTTGAATCTATCACCTCCGCGTTGTGCAGAAGAGGTTAAAGGAAATGTGAAAAACAGCACTATAATAATTAGATATTTCATTTAGGTAATATTAGTATTCAGTAGTTAAATCAGCGGAAGAAAAGTTAGTAAGAATATAGTTTTCTAATGCAGCCTGGTCATTGGCTATTTTATTCGTTTCCGGTGCTGCTATATGCTCAATAATCACATCCTCATCAATATCAAACAACATTTGTTCTGTAGCAATATCAGTATTACTAACACGCTGAACAGTAGATCCCTGGTTAAAATAAACTCCCAAGCCAGCAACAATTACAAAACACGCTGCAGAAGCATACTTTAATAATTTAGAGTGCCAAAGACGAACAATTTTAGATTTCTGAACAACACCCGTAGTTTTAGCTATAATTGCAGCTCGTGATTCCTCAAAGTAGTTTTCAGGAACACTATAAACCTGATCTTTTAATTTTAAGGTCTCTAAGTATGTTATCGTTTTGATACTTTCTGCCACGCCAGTGAAATATAATTCGGGCACTTCAAAGCCTTGGTTACTGGTTTCAGACTTTAATTCTTCCAAATAAACCCGGGATAATATCTGCGTATTTAACTCATTAAAATAGCCATCTGGAACAGAAAACACCTCCCTCACAGCAATCCCAGCTAATGTGGGTGCCTCCGCTCTCCAATCCTTATTTTCTAAATTTTCTCCCATTACAGATATATTGATGTTTTAAATCGCAAAAGGTTTAAAAGGTAACGTCATCATTTAGCAAAAAAGCTTCAATTTTTTTTGTTGCTATGTGAAAAGAAGCTTTTAAAGCACCTACACTCGTTCCTGTAATCTCAGAGATTTCCTCATATTTAAGGTCATCATAGTATTTCATGTTAAAAATCAGACGTTGTTTATCCGGTAAGGTAAGTATTGCTTGCTGCAATTTCATTTGGATCTTATCTCCATTAAAGTAGGAAGAAGCAACAAGAGTTTCATTCAGTTCTAACGAAACTTCATCTAACGGTATGTTGTTTTTTTGCTTTTTCTTATTTAGAAATGTGATTGATTCGTTGGAAGCTATCCTATAGATCCAAGTATAAAGCTGCGAGTCACTGCGGAATTTCTCCAGGTTTTTCCAAACCTTTATAAATACATCCTGAACAAGATCATCTGCATCATCATGATCAATTACCAGTCGGCGGATATGCCAATAGATTTTTTGCTGATATTTAGTTAAAAGCAAGTTGAAGGCTTCGTTACGAGTTTTTTCATTTGAAAATTTCTCGAGAATCTCTGAGTCTTCAACTTGCTTCATATAGGGTAATGCTGTTACTTCTTAACTCTTTTGATCACTTTTTGTACTGCTTCAATAATGTTTATGCTGTCGAGGCCGTATTTGGTCATTAACTGATCAGGTGTTCCGCTTTCTCCAAAGCTATCATTCACGGCTACAAATTCTTGTGGACTAGGTAATTCAGTAGAAAGAAGTCTGGCAATACTCTCGCCCAGTCCGCCAAATTTGTTGTGTTCTTCACAAGTAACCACACAACCTGTCTTCTTAACAGATTTTAGTACCGCTTCCTCGTCAAGTGGTTTGATGGTGTGGATGTTTATAATCTCGGCATCAATACCTAGCTCGGCTAACTTTTCTCCAGCTTCAATTGCTTTCCAAACCATATGACCTGTGGCAATAATTGTAACGTCAGTACCTTCATTTACCATCCATGCTTTACCTATCTCAAACTTTTGATCAGGATCTGTAAATACAGGAATTACTGGTCTTCCAAAACGCAGGTAAACAGGGCCATGGTGCTCTGCTATGGCAATTGTTGCTGCTTTAGTTTGGTTGTAATCACATGGGTTAATCACAGTCATGCCTGGCAACATTTTCATCAAACCTATATCTTCAAGAATTTGGTGTGTAGCCCCATCCTCTCCCAAGGTTAAACCGGCATGGGATGCGCAAATTTTTACATTTTTATCTGAGTAAGCTACTGACTGGCGGATTTGATCATAAACCCTGCCTGTGGAGAAATTGGCAAATGTACCTGTAAATGGTATTTTACCACCGATGGTTAGGCCTGATGCTATTCCTATCATATTTGCTTCTGCAATACCAATCTGGAAAAACCTTTCAGGAAACTCCTTAATAAATGCTTCCATTTTTAGAGAGCCAACAAGATCAGCACAAAGTGCTACAACTTCAGGGTTTTTCTGTCCAGCTTCCAACAATCCGGCGCCAAAGCCAGAGCGTGTATCTTTTTTTTCAGTATATGTGTACTTTTTCATTCTTATTTGGTCGGCTTAATAATCTTTTAGGGAACTTGTTAACTGATTTAATGCTGATGCCAATTGTTCATCATTTGGCGCAACACCATGCCACTTGTGCGATCCTACCATGAAGTCCACACCATATCCCATTTGGGTACTCATTAAGTTTAAAATTGGTTTGCCTTTGCCAGTTAATGATTTTGCATAGTGAAGCGCTTTAACTAAAGCCTCCATATCATTACCATCAGAATTGATCACATGCCATCCAAAAGCCTCAAATTTATCCTGAAGATTTTCCAAAGACAATATCTTCTCTGTTGGACCATCAATCTGTTGTCCATTGTAATCTATACTTGCAATCAAATTATCAACTTTATTAAAAGGAGCATACATAATTGCTTCCCAATTTTGGCCTTCCTGTAATTCGCCATCTCCGTGTAGAGAAAAAATAATAGCCTTATCTTTATTCAGCTTTTTAGCAAGCGCTGCACCAATTGCAACAGACATTCCCTGCCCTAAAGATCCTGATGCTACTCTAATGCCCGGAAGTCCTTCATGCGTAGTAGGATGTCCCTGAAGCCTAGAATTAAGCTTTCTAAAAGTAGCCATTTCACTTATGTCAAAATAACCAGATCTGGCTAAAACACTATAAAATACAGGAGAAATATGCCCGTTAGACAGGAAGAACAAATCTTCATCCTTACCCAGCATTGTAAAATCTGATGAGTGATTCATCACTTCAAAATAAAGTGCGGTCATGAAATCTGCACAACCTAAAGATCCACCAGGATGGCCTGACTGGCATCCATGAACCATTCTAACAATATCCCTTCTTACCTGGGATGCAATATCTTCTAATTCTTTAATTGTATGTTTCATTAACTTGGTTATTGATTAATAAAACAAACTTAGATAAAATTGTCTTCATATTTATGCCTATCCGACTATAATTCTATAGCTTACTACATGTTGTTAAGAAACCTTAATGCACAATTATAGAGACAGGAGCAACAATTTATTTAAACCGATAAAAGGTCCAATACCTGAGCTGAGGCATTTTTAGTGTCTACTTTACTAATGATGTGTAAAATGGTTCCTTCTTCATCAATAATAAATGTTTTGCGATTGGTGCCCATATACGTTTTGCCATACATGCTTTTTTCTCCCCAAACTCCATAAGCTTCTACAATCTTTTTATCTGTATCTGCGAGTAGCGGAAACGGCAGTTGGTGTTTGTTAATGAATTTTTTGTGTGATTTTTCATCGTCCGTACTCACACCAAGTACTACAATACCTTTGGCTGCAAGTCCTTGATAATTATCCCTGAAATCGCAAGCCTCTGCTGTACAACCAGGGGTGTCATCCTTTGGGTAAAAATAAAGTACAACCTTTTTTCCGACAAATTGTGCCAGAGAAATTTGATTTCCATCCTGATCTTGTACACTAAATTCTGGTGCCTTTTGGCCTTCCTTTAATTCGCTCATCGTATTTACTTGTAAAATGTAATTGAATAGTTTTTAATGTTGTCTTTCATGTCTGCCACAACCAATTCAAAGGTATGCTTTCCGAGAGAGGTTAACTCATCAAATGTATACCATAAAGATGCTGTTTTAGCATCAAATTCCATCAAAACCCATTTTCCGTCTATATACCCATTAAAGCTTTTAATGCCAGAAAGATTGTCGCGGATCTTGAACATCATCTTGCTAATGCCTGCCATGTTTTTACCGTTTGTGATGTTTTGTGGTAAAACAATAGGTGGTACCGTATCAATTGCAATAAAAAAACTACCAAAACTCCGGGGTTTAGCTTTTACATAACCGTTTTCGTAATAACCTCCTTGTGAGGCCCTGCCAGTACTTACAACCAATGCTTTGTCTTTATATTTATCAAGACTGCTATCTGCCCTTATCCATAATTCAAATCCAATATGAAGCGGGGTAAGGCTGTTGTGGATCTGATGAATGGAAGAAAATGCATTAGCTGTCGGTTTTGGTTGTGTCTTGTAAACAAAGTTAAGGTCGTTGTAAAGTGTTCCCTTAGGTAAAAGGACCTTAATTTGGTCATTATTAAATTCATTGTCTTTCGCATAAGAGAATGTTGATCCCAGTGAAGGAGTAGCTTGTATCGAAGCCATTTCTGCCTTAACCTGAAAACTAAGTGTACTTTTATTTCCCTTGCCATCAGTTACGATATATTTTAATTGATGTAAAGTGCCATCGTTAAAATCAATGCGTCCGCGGTTTACCAGATTGCTATAGATGGTAAGTGGGTTGCCAGGATCTACAAAACTTTTCTGAACGCTTCTTTTGGTATTCATATAAAGTGGGCAGTCAATATGGGAATTGATTGCTTTACTATCTTCAAACTCGAAACTCTCAACTGCTGAAGTAAATACATGCTTTCCATCCAGAAACAATTCTATAGAATAAACACCGTTAAGCCCTGAGGCACCGTTATGTCGGTCTGTTGCCACAAGGCCGAATCCAATTTCTCCACCTAAATTTAGGGTGGATGATCCAGTGAGTTGGTAACTCCCAGAACTACCTGACACTTGTAAAAAACGCTTGGAAGTAAATTCATCGAATGGCTTTTTATTTAACTGGTATACATATATGGAAGAGATAACCGGTGGTATATTATCTGGGATTTCCAGTCCAAACAACTGTGGATTTATGGTAGGCTCCGTCTTGGTATTCCTAATTTCAAAGTGTAAGTGTGGTCCACCAGAGCTACCTGTATTTCCGCTGTAAGCAATCACATCACCTTTGTGTACAGGTATCAATAATTGATCTGGAAACTCATCTATCTCGTAGCTTTTCTTTTGATACTGTAGCGTTTTAACCTGGAGTGCAATCTTCGGACTATACCTCGAAAGATGTCCATATACAGAGGTAAATCCATTTGGATGATTAATATATAGCGCCAATCCAAAGCCACTATTTTGCACCCTTAGTCTGGAAATGTAACCATCTGCAACAGCATAAACTGGGTAGCCCTGGCGCTGGTTAGTGCGGAAGTCCATGCCAGAATGAAAATGGTTTGACCTGAGCTCTCCAAAGGATCCTGCAAGTGCAGGAGGAGCAATATCCAATGGCATTCTGAAATTATTAAGTGGATATTTGTTGCCGCTAAATATTTGCTGTGCATTGGTTTGCACTATTGTCATAGCAAGTAATAACAATAAGAGATATGATTTTACCATTGCTATTTAATCTCAAAATTTAACAATTTATTACCTGCAAGGTTACCAATCAGCTTGTCACCCTGGTGCACTTGTCCAACGCCTTCTGGAGTTCCCGTAAAGAGGAGGTCTCCTTTTTTTAAGGTGATGTATTGTGATACAAAAGCAATGATTTGCTCGTAAGAAAAAAGCATGTTGCTGGTATTTCCTTTTTGTCTAAGATCACCATTTATTTCCAGATCAAAGTCAAGCTGTGTTAAATCCCCTAACTTTTCCTTCGGTAAAAAGGCGCTAACTGCTGCTGAATTATCAAATGCCTTAGCGAGTTCCCAGGGTAAGCCTTTGGTTTTATGATCTGTTTGTATATCTCTTGCAGTAAAATCAATACCCAGACCAACCTCATCAAAATACTTCGATGCAAACTTCTCTGCAATATTTTTTCCTTCTTTGCAAACTTTCAACACAACCTCAACTTCATAATGGATATCGCTAGAAAATTCTGGCAAATAAAAAGGCTTGTTGTCTTTGAGAACTGCAGTATCTGGTTTAAGGAAAATAACAGGCTTATTTGGAATGGGGTTGTTTAATTCCTTAGCATGCGCGACATAGTTACGGCCAATAGCAATAATTTTCATTCAATAGTGTTTTTACGAAAATAGGAATTATGAGACAGAAAAAGGAAAATATGTTAGCCTTTTATAGTACTGAGATGCGCTTTACAACGGTCTCAGATCCGGCAACAACCTTCAGAAAATAGATTCCTGTATTCAAACGTTCAGGGATGTTATAGGTCTTCGTCTGTTCACCTGCGCCAATACGTTCATTTGCCAGCGTGACTACCTCGTTGCCAAGAAGATCCATAATTTTAACAGAGAAACTAGTTTCACGATCTATGCGAACGATTACATTTACCTCGTCATCTACAGGATTCGGATAAACCTTTAATACGGCAAGTAATTTATCGTTTTTAGCAGCAATACCAGTAGGAGTCGTTTTGCTTGCAGAAATTGCTTCCGCATAGGGAATAAAACCAAAAAGATACTTTGGTTTATAGGTGGGTACAGTACCCTTAATTTGAGGCGTATTTACCATCTTTTTAGATCGGATACTATTGATAGAACTATCCGCTTTCTGAGCAAAAACAACTGTACTGCCTAATACGCAAATGCCAATCAGGCAAAAGATATTCAGCACAAGCGTTACAATTCGTTTTATACTCATATTGGTGAAGTCAAAAATATAAATAATAAAACAAAAAAATCAAGCTTTTTGTTTCTAATTTACACTTTTAACAATATTTAACAAGTTATTACGTTTGTCCAATCTACCGCTAGCTTCTATTTTGCAGCCTCTTTAATGGAGTTTTTGATACTTTCCAGTTTAACAGGTTTAGCCAAATAGTCATTCATCCCGGCTTTCAGGCAAATTGCTTTGTCTTCAGGCATGGCGTTTCCAGTCATTGCGATAATGTAAGGCTGCTTAACTAAAAGCTTCCTAATCAAACGTGTAGCTTCCAGACCGTCCATTATTGGCATCTGCACATCCATTAATACCAAGTCGTAAATATCGCTTTTTATGGCTTCTATTGCTGTAAGTCCATTTTCTGCCAACTTTGCTTCATAACCTAGCTTTTTTAATACCATTAAAATCAGACGCTGGTTAACCTCGTTGTCTTCTGCCACCAGTATACGCAAAGGGAATTCTAGCGCGAAATTTTCTTCAAGAATCTTCGTGTGTATTGAGACAACTGGTGCTGATAATTGTGTTTTCAGGGCTTCTTGAATGCTTCGTAACAATTGTTTTTTCTTAACAGGCTTAGTTAGGATGGCAGAAAAAAGACCTGGATATTTATGCTTGGTCTCATCACCTATAGAGCTGAGCATCACAACTGGTAAAGGGTTTTTATTCCTCATGTTGGCCTTTGCAAGGTCAATGCCATCATTTTCAGGCATTTCCATATCCGTAATGATTAGCTTAATATCTGGTTCTTTCTCCAAATATTCTAATGCCTCCCCTACAGAATTGCTTACAATAGGAACAAGGTTCCAGTTTAGCAATTGAGTTTTAAGAATTATTAGATTGGTCTTATTGTCGTCTACAATCAGCACCTTACTACCTAAAAGACCCTCCAGGTTTACTTCTGATGTGGTTTGCACAGGTGCCTGTTTGCTAACACGAGCCTGTATCGTAAAGTGGAATATCGATCCTTTTCCGGCTTCACTGGTCGCCCATATTTTACCACCCATTAAATTGACCAAACGCTCACTAATGACTAAGCCCAATCCTGTGCCACCATATTTTCGGGTAGTTGATGAATCAACCTGACTAAATGCTTTAAAAAGATTATCCATTTTTTCCTCAGGAATACCAATTCCTGTATCGTGGACACTAAAACCTAGGGTTAGCACATCTGGCGACCCAGAGTCTACATTATAAACATTGATAAAAACCTCACCCTTTGAGGTAAATTTCAATGCATTGCTGGTCATGTTGATAAGTACCTGTTTTAACCTAAGACTATCGCCCACTATATAATCGGGAAGACCAGTACTAATCTGGTAAATCAAGTCAATGTTTTTTCTGGCAGCCTGTTGCGCAAACAAATCCATAACTTCCTCAATAACCTGGCACAGTTCAAAATCTTCCTCTTCAATATCCAGTTTCCCAGATTCAATTTTAGAAAAATCAAGGATGTCATTAATCACACTCAGCAGACTGTCGCCGCAAGAAATAATGGTTTCCGTAAACTCTCTTTGTTCGGCATTCAGTTCCGTCTCACCAAGCAGGGAGGCCATACCAATTACACCGTTCATTGGGGTTCTGATCTCATGGCTCATGGTGGCCAGGAAAATGCTTTTTGCACGGTTGGCTTTTTCTGCTTCAGCCCTTAATGCTTGCTCGTAATCTTTTTGCGCATAAAGTTCTTCAGATTGTACGGTCAGTTCTTCAGATTGTGCCTGCAGTTCTTCATTTAGCGCTTGCATTTCGTTAGCCTGGTTCTGGATTACAGCCGTTCTTTCTTTCACCAGGTTTTCCAGTAGCTCATTTTGTTTTAGTATGGAGTTGATCCGGTACCGGTACACCACATAAATGATTGCGAAAATAACCAGGACTGACAGGACTCTGAACCACCAGGTTGCCCAGAAGGGTGGAACAATAGTGACTTCAATACTTGCCATCCTGGGCGACCAAATACCAGTGCTGCTTTGGGTTTTAACCTTAAATACATATTTTCCAGGAGGCAGATTGGTATAGACTGCATTGTTGTTGTTTCCTACTTCGTTCCAGTTGGTATCAAAACCTTCTAACTTATACGCATAACGTTTTTTTTCGGGAGATATGGCATCCAGTGCTGCAAATTCAAAGGAAATAAAAGATTGGTTGTGGTTTAGCCTGATGGATTTTGTTTCAGAAATATCCAGTTTTAGTGGAGAACTGTCCCGCGAATTTTTAGCGACCTCAACGGTTTTATTAAACAATTGAAACTTAGTAATCACCACGGGAGTTTGATAATCAGCTGTACCAATAGTCATAGGATTAAAAGAATTAAATCCATTATTGCCACCAAAGTAAATCTCTCCAGATCGGCTTACTAAAGCTGACTTTTGTTTAAACTCACTACTCTGGATGCCATCTTCTACAGTGAAATTGATAAATCGTTTGGTTTTCGGGTTGAATTTAGACAAACCTCCATTTGAACTAACCCATAATATTCCATGCTTGTCCTCTACCACAGCCTGTGTATAATGGTTACTTAGCCCATTCTTGTCAGAAAATACTTCGAATTTAGAAGTACGCGGATTAAATTTATGGAGACCGGCAAACGTAGTGACCCAAATATTACCCAAGTGGTCTTCCAGTATATCGGTGATGGTATTGTCGCTCAATCCATTGCCTTTCCCACTTTCATACCGTGTAAAACTGTTGCTTTTTTGGTCATAATAGTTTAAACCCCCGTCATTTGTACCTACCCATACGTTACCTTTTCTATCGGGTTCAATGGCGGTAATAAGATTGCTGCTTATAGAATGAGCATCTGCAGAATTATGCTCGAAATGAGCAAACTTGTCGCTTCTGGGATTATATTTGTTTAGACCGCTCCCGAAGGTACCTATCCACATTTCACCACCCTGACCAGGAGCAATCGAATAAACATTATTGTTACCCAAACTTCCCGGGTCTTTAGGGTCGTTTCTCAATGTCCTGAATTTTTTAGTCCTTGGATTATAAATACTAATGCCATCTCCCCAAGTACCTATCCACAAGTTTTCAGCACTATCGCTTTCTATCGCCAGAACGTAGTTCCCAGTGATGCTGCCTGGAGATGAATTTTTCATGAAGGCGCTAAATTTTCCAGTCTTTTTATCCAGGAAATTTAAGCCGCCACCATCAGTTCCAATCCAAAGGTTTTCCTGACTATCCTCATGAAAACTGAGCACAAAATTATTAGATATGCTATTAGATGAAGTATGATTATAATGCAAAAAGTTATTACTTTGAATTTTATAAAGGTTTAACCCACTGCTATATACCCCAATCCACATATTGCCTGCACGATCTCTTTTGATGATGTTGATAGAGTTGTTGGTCAAACTGTTTTGGTTAATTTCATCATGCACATGTGTAATGAAGTGCCAGGTGTCTGGATGAAGGATGCTGAGGCCACCATTTTCGGTTCCAATCCAAAGGTTACCGCTATTGTCCTCAGAGATGGTTTTTACATCGTCATGTGCCAGTGAATTAACCTGTCCCGCCTGGTGCCGAAACATCCTAAAGGTATTTGTAGACTCTTCAAACAAGTTTAATCCAAAATCATAGGTGCCAATCCAAATTCTCTTTTTACTATCCTCAAAAATTGAGGTGACTCCATTGCCAGATATTGCTCCCTTCGAATTATCAGCTATAAATCGGTGAAAGGAGTTTGTCTTTGAGTCAAAGAGACCAAGTCCGTATTGGGTGCCGGCCCAAAGGCGGTGTTGGCTGTCCACAAGCAGAGCCGTTACCGCGTTGCTATTGATGCTTTTTGGGTCTGCAGCTGAAGTTTGGTAGTGAATTGCAGTTCCTGTTTTTGGATCAAAATGATCAAGACCATTAGTTGTACCTAGCCAGATCGTTTGATCATCAGCAACTGCAATCGTATTAATCCTTGTTGCTGCAATGCTATTTTTCTTTGCTTCGTCATGTTCATAACTATAAAAGCGGTTTTGCTTACGGTCGTATTTATTAAGTCCCCCTTCGTTTGTCCCTATCCAGATATTGCCTAGATGGTCTTCTGCCAAATCGGTAACAAAATCATTGCTTAATGTGCTATTGTCCTTATGCTTATGTCTAAAAATTTTAAAATTGGTGCCGTCAAACCTATTTAAACCATCTCTGGTTCCTATCCAGATAAACCCCCTGGAATCCTGAAGTATACAATTTACATTGTTCTCTGAAAGACCATTCCTGCTATCCAGGTGATTAAAATGAATTTGTCTCGTTTGTCCTTGTGCAGTCATTACAAAGACTAGCAAAAAGGCAGATATTATCAAAAATTGGACTTTGCAAGTATATTTTTTCATCAGGCGTTATTCGATATTTGGTCAGGATGATTTATAAATAAACGAAAAAAATTAAGATTATACTATATTATTCATACACAATTTTAGCGGAGTCAAATCTTGTTTGTCGTTCATTAAGACCTTATCTTTGAAATTTGCGACCTGACGGCAACCTATAGGTCGGCAAAACACAATGGATAACTCAATGAATTAGTAGATACCGTAATTTGATGCAACACAAAAGCCTTACAAATACCTTATTTTTACTTATTACCGCTGCCCTTTTTATTAACTCTGCTGCTAGTGGTCAAGATAAGCAAATCTCTTTAAATATCGACCTCACAAAAACATATCAAACCATCAATAATTTTGGAGCATCTGATGCCTGGGCATGTCAGTTTGTGGGCAACTGGCCTGACGAAAAGAAAAATAAAATTGCAGACTTACTTTTCAGTAACGACAATTTTCCTGATGGATCGCCCAAAGGAATTGGCTTATCCATGTGGCGATTCAATATAGGTGCCGGAAGTACTGAGCAAGGAAAGGAAAGTGGAATTAGGGATGAGTGGAGAAGAGCGGAATCCTTTTTAAATGCAGATGGCAGTTATAACTGGGAAAAACAATCCGGACAAATTTGGTTCTTAAAAGCAGCAAAGGAGCGTAAAGTAAATCAATTTCTAGCTTTCACGAATAGCCCACCGGTCAATTATACGGTCAACGGGAAAGCTTTTTCCAGCAATGGAAAGGTCAATATCGCAGCTAGCCGATATGATGATTTTGCAACATTTCTGGTTAAGGTGATAAGCGGAGTTGAAAAAATCAGCAAAATTAAATTTAATTACCTCTCTCCGGTAAATGAACCGCAATGGGACTGGAGTGATGGAACTCAGGAAGGATCACCCTATTTAAATACCGAAATTGCGGGCGTTACAGGAGCAATTAATAGAGCATTTGTAAGTGAAAAAGTGAAGACAAAACTCATCATTGCTGAAGCGGGTAGTGTTGAATATTTGATCCGTGATGGTGACAAGCATGGAACAGGGTCACAGATCAATGATTTTTTCAAACCTGGCGGTCAAAACTACGTTGGTAATTTACCTTCAGTAGCTCATACTATAACTGGTCATAGTTATTTTTCCACATCTCCAACAGAGCTATCAACTAGAGCCCGCAAGGCGATAGCAGAAGGAATTTCAAAAATACCAGGGCTTAACTACTGGCAGTCTGAATATTGTATCCTTGGCGATAATGCTGGTGAAATTAAAGGAAGGGGTCGCGATTTAGGGATAGATGCCGCTTTATATCTGGCGACTGTAATACACACTGATTTAACAGTTGCCAATGCCACAGCCTGGCAATGGTGGACGGCTTTATCTCCTTATAACTATAAAGACGGACTAATCTATCTCGATAAAAATAAAGTTGAAGGGAACTTTTATGCAAGTAAAATGCTATGGGCATTAGGTAATTATAGTCGTTTTATAAAACCTGGCGCGGTAAGAATCGATGTTAAGGCATCAGGAACGCAATCGAAAAATCAAGTACTTGCATCCGCTTTTAAAAAAGGTAAAAGTATAAGTATTGTCCTGATTAACCCGAATGCGGAAGATCTTACTGCCGATATTCATATTATTGGTGGCAAAATGAAGCTTGTTTCGGCAAATTTAACATCTTCAACATCCGATCTAAAGTTGGAGGAAATACCGAAAGATAAAATCGTTATACCACATCGTTCCATTTTAACATTAACCGGAATAATTAAGAAGTAGAAGAGTAGGTATCCGCATTGATGCAAATACTGCCACTTTTTAATTGCTTAAAGAACTGCAATGGCGACATGCCCAAGAAGTACTTAAAATCCTTATTCAAATGGCTCTGGTCGTGGTAATTGTGCGCCTCTACCAATTCCATCAGATTAGGCTTTATCCCTTTAAGCTCCACTATTTTTGTAACTACGGCCTTAAAACGCAGGTAGCGCAGTAATTCCTTAACAGAATAGCCCACTGTTTGCTGGAAACGTAATTGTATAGCTCTGGGTGTAACCCCATTACTTTCAGCAAAAGCTTTTGCGGGATCCAGTTTAGGGTCATTAAAAAAAATATTGTTGGCAATAATGGCGCTAGTCAGCATGTCACTTGTGCTTATTGCGGCAATAGTTAATTCCGTAAACCTAGCAATGCGTTGTTCAGTATCTGGTAATTTTGCCAGCTCTTCCCACCAGTCTTCCATCCAATCCGCATCTGCTATCACCCCTTCATACCCGGTAGCCCCTGTTTGCTTCAATTCTTTAATTCCATTGCTAAAGAGGCGATGGAATCCATTAAACTTAAAATTAATCAGCAACAAGTCCGCACCCGGCTCCAATTTGTATTGTAACAATTGCCTCAGCGGGCCAATAATTGCCGATCTGCTGACTACCAGCGGAGTTGATAATGCTTTTGGAAGTTTAATCTCTACAGGAGTACCGAAACTAAATGCCAGCATCATTTCCAGGTTCGGAACCAATTGGTGACTAACTGATTCTTTATTCATTGAAAAATCAAAGTGATAGAAATGGCTAATCACTAGCTCCAGCGGAGATCCGGCAGGGTAATATGTGCCGTTTTCGGCATCGGGCAATAGGCTGTTTTCCATAAGAGACCTGATAAATATAAGGAGTATTTAAGCAATACCCTTGCTTCGTTTTCTTACAATTTTGAGAAGGCCAGGTGATATAGATTTGTAAAGTCAATCTGTAAATAAAAAGATCGAATTATGAAAACTATATTAAATCAACAATCAAGTTCAAATTCAGCAACTGCTGATCTAAACGCCATAAAAGTAGTCTTACCTGGAATCGTACAACCAGAGGGCTTTTTAATAGAAAAACTTTCAATACCTGCGCCGGGAGCCGGACAAGTGTTGATTAAGGTAGAAGCTACTGGTATTTCTTTTGCCGAGCAATCTATGCGTAGAGCAAGATACCCTGGTCAGCCTTCTTTTCCCTTCGTTCCGGGATATGACCTGGCGGGTACAGTTACTGTCTGTGGCGAAGGAGTTGATGCAGATTGGTTAGGAAAACGTGTAGCGGCATTAACTAAAACAGGTGGTTGGGCCAGCCATGTGATTGCTGAAGTTGGTGTTTTGCTAAACGTTCCATTAAATGTTGATCCGGCAGAGGCAGAATCACTGGTAGTTAACGGCATTACTGCCTGGCAAATGTTACATCGCGCAGTAAAATTAAAAAGTGGAGATACCATTTTAGTACATGGAGTTAATGGTGGGGTAGGGACCATCCTGACGCAATTGGCACAATTGGATGGTTTGCGGATCATCGGAATGGCCTCCGCCCGCCACCATCAGGTACTTAGAGAAAAAGGTATCGAGCCAGTTGATTATCACGATTCCAATTGGGATAAGGTGGTGCGCAAGCTAGCTCCAGAAGGTGTCGCGGCAGTTTTTGATAACATAGGCGGAGAAACTGCTGAACGTTCTTTCCGGTTAATAAAAAAAGGTGGGAAGCTGGTTTGCATGGCCATTTCATCAGAATTAAACTCAACACGCTCATTGTGGCTACCCTTTATTTATCTGATTGCAAAGGTGCTCTGGTGGAAGGTATTTCCAAACGGAAAGGACGCTACTTTCTACAATATCTGGGCAGGAAAAGGCAGTATAAAATTTATGACAGATATGACCGCAGATTACGATCAACTCATGGCATTGGTACAGGCCGGGAAATTGAAGCCACAGATAGCAGCCCGCTATCCACTAAGTGAAATTGTAACCGCAATGAAGTTTGCGGAGTCACGGACTGCCTATGGAAAAGTGATCCTCTTACCTTAACGATTAGCTGCGGCTGCTAGGTAAGAAAAGACATAGCAGATAGCTTGATTAAAATAATGGGTTTTTTCTAATGTACTTACCGTTCTTGAAAATGATTTGAAAATCTGATTTGAAATGAGTGCTTTTTATGTAGTAATCTGTCGTGATGATTTGTGCCCCTGATGCTTCTGCAGCTTCAAAATCAGAATAATCCTCTGTTCTAGCTTGTTGAGTATCGGCATCGGCTCTGGTTCTGATGATGTAACCTTTTTTAACCAACTGTGGGATCAACGGATCTTTTGGGTTGTTTCTGATCATGATGGCCGCTTCCGGCATTCCTGCATCTGCATTTGCAAATAAAACCCGACCTTTCAGCGATGCATGATCTTTGATATAAGTCTCCATTTTTTCATCTCTAGCATCAAGAATAAAGACAAATTTTCCTTTTGCATTCTTCAGTTTGGGCCAGTTTTGATGTAATACCGCATCCTCCAACGTTTTATATTTACCTCTTACCCTATCTGGCGTTAGTACATGTTTTTCTCCCAGGGTAGTCAAGATGGCTTTATCAAGTTCGTCAAAAGTGTGCTGACTAAATTTCTCGGGAATGGTCATGTCAGGCAGGTTAATTTTCTCGTCTTTTGCTTCCAAGGTGATAAAAACTGGGCTATGATCCGTGTGTCTATCAGACCATTTTTTTAATTGCTGCAATGCATCGGTAAAGGTTAAGGCCGAGCTTCTAAAATCCAATTCCTGAATGTGGAGAATTTTGAAGCCTGGGGCCTTCATCTCCCCTTTTTCATCATACGGCGCTTGGTTTTTAACCAATTCCAATCCTTTTGGATGTGCATATTTTCCACCTAAAGTATCAGAATAAACATCAAACTCCATGTTTCTTAGGCCCAAATCCAACTGTGTAGAAAAAGGGAGGTGTTCGTAATCAATTTTACTGGCCGACACCGAATCCATTTTTTGAAAGAAATTAAATAATAGGGGATCTATTGCTTGTTTATAGCTGTTATGAGATCCAATTACCTGTATTTTATTGATAGGGGTATTGTCCTCTAAATTATCAGTAACAAGAATAATTGGTGAGGCTAGCAGACAAGTTGCAAAAAATAATGCTTTCATATTTAAAAATAGGGAATAAGACCCATAAAATGAGTCTTATCATTGCACGAAAAATAAAATAAAAAATTACCTCAAATTAGTAATTAATATATTAGGATTGTATTTTTGTAATGGTCATTATTTTAATGGCCATTAAGATAATGGTTGTTAAAGTATAATTATGAGATTTTACGGAAGATCTGAAGAGCTGAAATTACTTAGGATAAATGAGGTTCAATCAAAAAGCACAGCTTGTTTTACGGTGGTGGTGGGCCGTAGGCGCATTGGTAAGACGTCCTTACTGCTGGAGTCTGTAAAGAATCAGAAATATCTCTATTTATTTATTTCCCGCAAAAATGAGCGCTTGCTGTGTACGCAGTTGCAAAGCGAAGTTCAGGATGCGCTGGGATTACAGATCTTTGGCAGCATTACTACCTTCCAAGACCTTTTTGAGCAATTGCTGATCTATGCTACCAAAACGCACTACACGCTTGTCATTGATGAGTTTCAGGAATTTGAATATGTAAACCCGGGAATTTTTAGTGATATTCAACGGCTTTGGGATAAATATAAGGACCAGGCGAAAATTAACTTTATTGTTTGTGGGTCAATATACTCACTCATGTTACGGATTTTTGAAAATAGGAAAGAACCTTTATTTGGGCGCTTAACTTCAAAAATTACACTTCAGGCATTTCCGGTAAGCGTGATGAAAAAGATTTTGAGTGATTATAACCCTAAATATGAAGCTGAAGATTTACTTTGTTTGTATGCGATTACGGGAGGTATAGCAAAATATATAACGTTATTGATGGAGGCTGGGGCAACAAAGGTTGCCAAAATGTTTGATTTCGTAACAAGGTCTGACAGTCCTTTTCTAGTGGAGGGCAGGGATCTACTTATTTCAGAGTTTGGTAAGGAATATGGTACCTATTTTTCTATATTACAATTGATTGCTTCAGGAAAAACAACACAGACAGAGATTGATTCTATTGTCGGAAAGAATACCGGTGCCTATTTAGCTAACCTGGAGAAGGACTATTTGTTGATCAGTAAAAATAGGCCTATGTTCTCTAAGCCTGAAAGCAGGAAAGCAAAATGGAGCATTAGCGACAACTATTTGAGGTTCTGGTTTAGATTTATTTACCCAAATCAGTCGATGATTGAATTGGGTAAATATGAATTGCTAAGAGAATATATAGGTGGAAATTATGAGCAATATAGCGGATTGATCCTGGAAAAATATTTTAGAGAAAAACTGGCTGAAAGCGAACGTATTACAGCAATAGGAAGCTACTGGGACACAAGGGGTGGAAATGAGATTGACCTGATCGCAATCAATGAACTTGATAAAACTGCTGTTTTAGCAGAGGTGAAGCGCAATGCTAAAAAAATCAATTTAAGCATGCTTGAAATTAAATCACAATCGATACAAAAAGAGTTGTCCAAATATAAAGTCGAATTCGCAGGTTATTCAATGGAAGATATGTAAATGAATAAACTTATATCTAGACCAATAGTTACAATTGATACACCATAGCAGGAACAAATAAAAAATAGTTAGGCAAAATATGATCTATTAATTATTTTGTTCCTGCCCCAGATTGCTATAAAACTAAGAATTAGTATGTGATTAATCGAAGCGTAAATAGTGAAACTAATGATTAAAGCAGCTTCTGTAGTTTAGCAGTAAAATCAGGAATCAACAGATGACCGGAGAAATGAAAATTGTAATTTCGCAATATGAGCAATCACAACACTAAAAAGGACCATAAACAGTGGTTAACTTTTTCTAATATCACCACAACGATACTCGTGCTTTTTATGCTTGCCATGGTTTTTAGTCCGGAAGCTAAAGGGTTGTTGATTCAGGGATTAATGAAAGTGGGCTTTTTTCAACCAGATATTCGACAAAACGCTAAGCAGAATGGAACTTCAGTTCCTGAACAGCAGGTCTTATTTACAGATGTAAATGGAAAAACGATCACATTGGCCGATCAGAAAGGGAAAGTGGTTTTTATGAATTTCTGGGCAACTTGGTGCCCTCCTTGCATTGCCGAAATGCCATCAATTAATAGCTTGTATTCAAAATATAAAGACAACAAAAACGTGATTTTTATCCTGGTGGATGTTGATGGAAAGATCACGGCCTCAACAGCATTCATGAATAACAAACACTTAAGCCTTCCGGTATTTATATCAGCCAGTGAAATTCCAAATGAGTATTTTTCGGGATCAATGCCAACTACTGTAATTTTAGATAAGGCAGGGAACATTGCCTTCCATCACGTAGGAGGTGCCTATTATGAAAATCCTGAAGTCTCCTCATTTATTGATAAGCTCGTTAAGTGACCTGATAAAATTTTATCATTCTTGGAATTGAAGCTTACATCCTTGATGTTTTTTAGCCATGACATTTTTATTTATGATTTATACTATTGTGTATATGTCTAAATATTCTGGCTAGTGTGTTTGGATATTCGTTTATATTACTTGTACACAAAAAAGTATAAGTTCTGGGTCTTTTCGGCCTTCTAGGGGTATGTTCTGGGTGAATACACCGAGCCAACAGCCATCAAACACCCAGAACACACCCATTAAACACCGATTTGTATGCATTTCATATCGAAACACGATCAATGTTATTAATTCTCTTTTCTTTTTGTTCAGATACCTTGATAGCTATCTCATAAGTATTAATTGGGCAATAACCCTATGTATACCCTAATTAGGCCCTATAGAGGCCCTAGAGATACCCTATATTATAAAAATAGGAACGGAACTGATCCGCAAAGAGGATCAAAGTTCTCAATTTTTTCAATCCATGATTTTTGTGATAATGGTAGTATCACAAGATCCAGCTAAATGGAATCATCTCCTTAACTTTAATGATGTTTTATTATTTTACCATTAAGCATATAGCTGGCAGCTTTGCCAACTTTTCCGATTAATATACCAGTAGAGTTAATTTTCCCATAAAGAATGAAACATAGTTAACACATTTGTTCATTCATGTTTGCTACATCTACGGATGTATCAACTATGTACCAACTATCTATCAAGTATGTACCAACTAAATAACAATATAGATTAATCTCTAATAGCTTATTGAAATGCGACTTGGAAATGAAAATAATCGGTAGGTATTCTAAGTTTTTTCCAGGAACAATGCAAGGCTTAGGTTTCCAAGGAAACCTAGAGTATGAATCTAAAGGAAAATAAGTAATGATTTTACACATCCTGTTTCAGTAACCGTTTTGTTGGTCTTGCTAAACAATTATTACTTATTATGGTACCTGGCGGTAAGATCTGATGTATTAAATTTACATCGCACTGCGGAAATAGTGCTCGTAGTAATTGAGACTGCCAGTAATATACAACTGGTAATCCATCAGGACGGCGTCAATAGGATTTATACAGCAGAAGGAATGGAAGCCAGTACAGAAAGTTTGGAAGATATTAATTTTTCTTTTTTAATACGAATTATGGCACTTTTATTGCCTTTTCATTTAAAACCACTTAAAAATATCCCTATGAAAAAAATCGCAACACTTTTGACAATGTGCTTAATTAGCATAATGTCATTATCTTCTTTCGTAACAGCAAAAACAGCTGTAATGGCACGTTGCCAAGCTACTTACACCGTTGTATTTGTTGATGGCAGTGGTAATGTAGTAGACAGAGCCACAATGCATGGTTATGGTAATACTTGTGCTGAGGCTATGGCAGACGCACAGTGGAGAATGGCACCGGTAGCGCAATGGATGGCTGCTAACTAAATTTAAAAATTATTTGAGGGTTGTAAATTCAAATTTACAGCCCTTTTTTTTCACTTTAATTTTCTTAATATTCTTTTATGCCAAACAGAAAAGCTGTTAGTCAATCAATATTTTTTATTATAATTTTATTTGGTTTAAATGCTTCTGCACAAATAAAAGGGTCTTTGAATTACAAACTAACCATTAAAGATGGTTTTACAAATGAGCCTCGCATAATAAATTATATGACCTATTTTTCAGGCAATAGATCTCTGGAGGTTCCACTGCCAAAGGTTACGAATACTGAATTGATTGCAGATGGAGATAATAGCCTTGTTAAAACTATTGTTATTTCTACGAAAAAAACTAATTTCATTTACAAAAATTTTCTATCTAAACAGTTCCTGATAGGTGATAATGTTCAACGTAATTATTACCTTATAAAAGATACACTTTCAAATTTTAAATGGAGGGTTTCTAACGAAAAACGCAAAATATCCAATTATAATTGCGTAAAGGCAACTACAATATTTAGGGGACGCACTTATGAAGCATGGTATACAGATGATATTGCGATATCAAATGGGCCATGGAAGTTTTGTGGCCTACCTGGATTAATTGTTTTAGTTAAAGATGCGGCGGCTGTTTATACTTATGAACTTACTGGTATTAATTTAAAAGAGAATTTCCCCCAATCAATTTTAAATGTCCCGACTGCTTATGCTAAGGATAAGGAAATTACACATAAGGACTTCATTGTAGCCCTAAATAAGAAGATAAAGCAAAATGAAGCACTCTCCAGAGCATCATTGAAAGTTGATGGTTCAAATTCGTCTGATATGATTATAAGTCTTCCTCCAAAGATGGAGAAATTTTAATTTGAAGTATTTATACGCTTTTTTTCTTACTGTTTTTTCGAGTAGTTGTTTTTGCCAACAACTAACCATATCAGGTAAGCTGAGTAATAACGGTTCGGCTATGCCATCCGTTACACTGCAATTAAAAAACGCAAAAAGTCTTGATCTGGTAGCCTACTCCATGTCAAATGTGAATGGGGAATATGAATTAAAAGCAAATATTGATAGCATTGCAAATTTGTATTTGATTGCAAGCTACATTGGTTTAAAAAAAGACACTTTAACAATAAATGTTTCAAAGCTGCAGGAGCCTTTTCTGGTTAACCATAATTTTAATTTGACCGATGATGCCACACAATTGGATGAAATAAAGATTATAGCTGATATTCCCATTATCACTAAAACCAATGATACCACAAAATATAATGTAGCCAGGCTAACAAGTCCAGAGGATCAGAATATTGAAAGCGTGATTAAAAAAATGCCTGGTATGACCGTAAGTAAAGATGGCGTAATCTATTTCAATCAACAAAGAATTGCCAAAATTTTACTGGAAGGGGATGACATGACAGGAGATAATTATAAAACCATTACACAAAACTTAAAGCCTCAGCTTGTTGAAGAAGTACAGGCTATTGAAAATTATGTGGAAGATGATCTGATGAATGGAATTATTAGCTCAAATGAGGTGGTGCTGAATCTTAAAGTGAAAGCGAAGAAGAGTGTTTCCGGAAGTTTAGATTTAAGCTATGGAAGCAATAATCGGAATGATTTAACTGCGAATCTCGTGTCATTTACCAAAGGTTTTAAGGCTTTTACTTTTGTAAATAACAATAATACAGGTAAATATCAAGATGATTTACTTAGTTTGAGTAATAATGGCGTACCATTTCAAACCAATAAATTTATCAATCATGCAATTGAAAGTACCAACCCTTTTGATAACAACCAATTTAGGTTAAATAAAAGTTTAGCTGGAAGTATCTCTGCAATAAGCCAGGTTACAGACAAGCTAAAAATTAGTTTAGGTCTTTATGGAATTCTTAATAATTTGTATGATGAACGGAATGATAACCGCCTTTTTTATACAGCGGATACCATCAGAACTTTTGATAAAGAAAACCGGAATAGTAATAGCAAAATTTACCAGGCTGAGTGGACTGCCGATCAGCGGTTAAATAAGAAATCGAGACTAGTTGTCGCTTTTTCAACAACTTTTAAACCCGAAAAGTATTTATCTAAAGACCTTTCTTTTTTCAATTATAATCCTTCCGACTCAGTAAGTCAAGAACAGTCAGATAGGTTAAAGAGTATTAGCGGGCAGTTAAAATACGTATTAAAGCTCAATGCCAATATCGCATTAATAACCACCATAAACCACAAATTTGAAGACTTGAGGCAGAACTACAACGTAAACTCGAATCTGTATACTGTAGTTCCATATTTTGGTGGAGCGAGTAGTTTACTTCAACTTGCTTCAATACGCACAAACACGACTAAAGCCGATATTCAGTTGCTGAAAAAATCAGGATATAACTATTTTTATACAAATATTGGTTATAACGTTTTGGATGCTAAAATAGCTACATCCCTATACAATGCAGATAGTGGTCATGAACCAGAATTATTAGCTGATAAATTTATTAATGCCAATAATTTTATTATCAGAGAGTCTTATTTGGGTGGAAAATATACTTTCGATAATAAAAGGATAAGACTGCAGGCCTTAATGACGGGAAGTTTAAGACAAATAGTTGTCTATGGAAGAGACAGTTCTTTTTTGGTCTTGCAACCAGAATTGTCGTTAAGCGCTAAGATTAGCGAATCTCAAACTTTAAAGATCCGTTATACTCTTGAAAATAAAAGTCCTGGTAGTCTGGAATATTACCAAAGTAGTATTCTTACAGATGTAAGAAACGTAAATTCAGGTTTAAATAAAATTTATAGTTTTTCTACCCAAAAAGTTGAAGTTGGTTATAACAACAGTGATTTTTCAAAGAATTATTTTTCTTTCCAGGCAAACGGAAGCGCCAAATTCAGCCCCTTTGGGTTCTTGGCTACAAATTTTTTCGATAATACGATTTACTATTCCCAACGAAGCCTTTATAAGGGAGTGAAAATTTTTCAAGGTAATTTGGTTTTTCAAAAATTTGTTCCTTTTGTAGCAAGTAATTTTTCGCTGGATTTGAGCGCCTCAACCAGCGAATATTATGCTGCAATAGGTCAGGTCATTAATCCATATTCCGACATCAGTAAATCCATAGTTTTTAATATTAGTACTGGTTTTAAATTACCTGTTAATTTTTCAACTGAATTTCGTTATTTGAAAAGTAATACCTATTTATCTGATGTTAAAATCAATTCCAACAATTCATACAAATACGCTTTAGTTTCGAGGAGTAAAATAGGAAAGCATTTATTCCACGTTGCATCTTACGACCTTTACAGATTAAACAACAAAAATTATCGAATTCTAAATACTGAGCTGATCTACCAGCCAACTAAATCTGGAATAACCTATACCATTCAAGGTAAAAATTTATACAATGTAAAAACGTTTACAAACACTTATGTGAGTAACATCCAGGAATCAACAAGTAGTACGAGTTTGCTGGGTAGGTACCTTTTGTTCAAAGTCTCGCTTACTATTCGTTAAGAAGAAAGAGTCCGAACTTTCATGATTTACAAAGATTTTAAGGTTTTTAGGTAAAACTCCTCCGCCGAAACCAGAAGGCTAGGTTAACCAATGCAATTAATGCGGGAACTTCTACAAGAGGGCCAATTACGCCTGCAAATGCCTGACCTGAATTGATGCCGAAAACACCAATTGCCACTGCGATGGCAAGTTCAAAATTATTACCCGTTGCAGTAAAAGCTATTGCAGTGCTCTTGGAATAGTCTGCTCCAAAGTATTTACCTGCAAAAAAACTGATTACAAACATAATGGAGAAGTAGATCACCAACGGTACTGCAATGCGTAGTACATCCATCGGGATCTTTATAATCATATTCCCTTTTAAGCTAAACATGATAACGATTGTGAAAAGTAAGGCAATTAGCGTGAGAGGTGAAATTAGCGGCACGAACTTGTTTTGAAACCATTCTTCGCCTTTTAGCTTGATTAGGGTATACCTGCTGATAATTCCCATTCCAAATGGCAGACCTAAATAAATACCTACACTCTTGGCAATCTCTGCTATGGTAATGTTTACTTCAAGGCTTTTGAGACCGAAATAGGGGGGTAGAACGGTAATGAAAATGTAGGCAAAGACACTGTAAAAGAGTACCTGAAAGATGCTATTCAATGCGATAAGTCCTGCCGCATATTCTCGGTTGCCTTCAGCCAGGTCATTCCAGACGACCACCATAGCAATGCACCGGGCAAGACCAATCAGAATTACCCCGACCATATATTCTGGGTAGTCTCTTAAAAATGTAATGGCTAAAAAGAACATCAATAGCGGCCCGATTACCCAGTTCAGGATCAGCGAAACGCTCAACACCTTGGTGTCCTTAAAGACTTCAGCCATCTTTTCGTATTTTACTTTTGCCAGCGGCGGATACATCATGAGAATAAGTCCGATTGCCAGCGGTATATTGGTTGTGCCATTGGACAAAGAATTGATAAAACCAGATGAGGAAGGAATGAAATACCCAATCCCTACGCCAACTGCCATGGCTACGAATATCCAAAGGGTTAAGTAGCGATCAAGGAAGCCGAGTCTTTTTCTGCCTACTATCGGGGTACAGTTGTTTGCACTCATTTTAACGTTTTAAGTTCTCGTTTACAAAGTTTTGTGCGTATTTTCTGATCATTTCTCTCACCTCTCGAAACTGTTCCATAACCTCTGTATCGTTGCCTTTTGCTTTTGCAGGATCTGGAAAGTTGTGATGAAGCTTTACCGCATTGGTCGGAAAATATGGACAGCTCTCTTTTGCATTGTCGCAAACGGTGATCACATAGTCGAAATCAATACTTTTATATTCGTTGATGTTATTTGATGTGTGCCTTGAAATGTCAATCCCATCCGCTCTCATAGTCTCAACAGCCTTTGGATTAACGCCGTGGGTTTCTATTCCTGCACTATATATTTCTGCTTCCTCTCTAGCAAAATACCTGAGGTAGCCTTCAGCAATCTGACTTCTACAGCTATTGCCAGTGCATAATACCAATACTTTTTTCTTCATATGCAATTGCTTAACAACACCCACCACCAGGGGTACAACTGTTTTCTGTGCCTGCCAAATTAACCATTTCTAGTTTTGAATCTTCTTCAACACCGCAGGCGTCTTTTGCCAAACATGCAGTCTGCTTAGCGATCAATAGAAAAGTTGCGCCATCAAAACCAAGGTCGTATTTGCCAATAGTTCCCAATTGATATTCTACTTCGATCTCCAAATCTTCCATTCCTAATACTTTTTCTGATAGGCTAATGATATTCAAAAGCTTTGTTGCTTTTAAGCGATGCTCGAAATCTTCTGCATCCCATAATTGGAAATTAGCCACCTTTTCATGTCGCACCTTACCGCCGCAATCGATAAAGTCTTTGGTAATGATCCCTACTTCTGTAACATGGAAGTGCGCTGGAACCATTGTCCCATTGTGCAACTGGAAGTTTACAGCTTCGGCTGTTGAAAGAATCTTTTTTATTTCTGATAGCTTCATAATTAATACTTATTATAATATTGCAATTTGACGATTGATTAGTTGAAAAAAAGCTAACAACAGCTTTCTGGTTTTTTGTAGGATCCAAGAAAATTACCAAGCAGTGATTCCAACATTGCCCAACTTGTGGGTTCGATGCAATAGCATACTTTTACCCCTTCAATTGTTCCCTGTATGATTCCCACGCTTTTTAATTCTTTGAGGTGTTGTGAAATTGTTGCCTGTGCAAGGCCCAGTTCTTCTACCAAATCGCCGCAGATGCAGGCATTTGCAGAGATAATCTGTTGTAGGATTGCAATGCGTGCAGGATGCGCAATTGCCTTTAAAAGCGTGGAAAGCTGGTTCTGCTCTGTTGTAAAAATTTCAGTCTTTGTAAGTCCCATAGTTAGTATCGCAATATTACGATTAATATAATTAGATATCAAAATATTGTTTTGCAGATGCCATGATTGTTTAAACAACTAAATAAGGTTGTTTAATCGTTTGTAACAATTTGTAATCCGGATTATCTCAATAGAACTTAACCTAAAGGCAAGCCTATCCAATGATTCATTTTAAAGATTTTAAAAAGTCATACGGTCAAACTACAGTACTCTCCATACCTCAACTGGATTTGGAACCCGGAATATTCTGGGTAAAAGGTGTTAATGGCTCTGGCAAAAGTACATTGCTAAAGTCGATGGCAGGTATGTTGTCTTGTAATGGGGATATTGTTATAAATGGGGAAACAAGCCTGAAAAGCGATCCGGTTAATTACCGTAAAAAGGTGAATTTTAGTGAGGCAGAACCGCTATTTCCTCCTTTTATTACTGGTATTGATTTAGTCGACTTGTTTAGGTCTGCTAAAAATGGATCGGTAACGCAATGTAAGGAGCTATTGGCGAGTATGAAGATGGGCGACTATATAGCTAACCAGGTCAACTCTTATTCGAGCGGAATGCTCAAAAAACTTTCTTTACTATTAGCGTTTATTGGCAATCCCAGTATCATTTTGCTAGATGAACCGCTCATCACAATTGATGTAGAATCGCTTCATATCCTATATTCCTGGATGGCTAATGAACATGAAAAAAACCATACTACGTTTTTGATTACCTCCCATCAGCAACTGGATCCCGACAAGCTACCTGTAGTTAAAGCGTTGACTGTCGCATCAGGAACTTTAAGTAAATAGCATTCTATGTTAAAATCGTTAGTTAACGTATTGTCAAAGATTTTTTCTGATAGGTTCTATAAGGAACACATGGGGTTCTTTTTAATTTTGTTACTTATTAATCTTGGTCCCGGTTCTTTAAAGGCGGTTATAGAACTTCATAAAAGCTTGATGTTGTTGTTTATAACCAACTTTCTTGCAATGATGATCGCTTTTGGTGTGATGATGTTGTACGTTTTAAAATGTTGTCATTTTGTTTCGGGAAGGATCTTTATGATTCATCAGCAGTTTTTATTTTATAGTATGAACAGTTATACCAGACCTCAGAAGTTGGCCGGCTGGATGATAGTTCAATTGAAAATTAGCTTTCCGGTGCTTTTTTACGCGCTGGTAAGTGTAGGTCTTGCAATTACTCACCAGTACTATCTTTCTGCTGCCTTGATTTTTGTTTTCATCACTGCGATAACATTTTTGAGCGCTTACTATTACAGCTGGTTAATTGATAAATCACTGGAGGGTAGTAATCAATCTGTTATAATGAAATTAACAAGGAGATTTGCGAAGCCACTGTTTAGCCTTTTTATTTATCAGGTATTCGATCAGTTGAAACTAAAATATCTGCTTTTAAAATTCCTGTCGTATCTGTTGATAATAGGCCTGTTCATGCTCCTTTCGGACGGCAAGATGGACATACGGGTAACCGGTATTGCCATGCTTGCTATTGCGGTTGCCCATTGTATGTTGATTTTTAAAGAGAAGCAATTTGAGGATTCGTTTTTGACTTTAACAAGAAATCTGCCATTTGGGAACTTCCAACTGTTTGGCTCAAAATTCTTAATGCATGCCATGTTGTTAATTCCCGAGGCGGTTTGGTTATTGTGGTCTTTGCCTTCAATTTTAGCGATAGGGATGCTGATGCTTTGCTTGAGTATCATGTCGCTTCTTTATAGTTCCTTACATTTATTTGGCGCCAATCAGGATGGTTATGCAAAATTTGCCTTCGGCATATTCATAGTGTCTTTCTTTGTAATAGTTTACCAACTATTCTGGCCACTTTTCCTATTCAACCTCGTTGCTTCCTACCTTATTTTTCATTTTAATTATTACAAATTCAGGTCTTCTGTGGATGTAGATCCTACAAGTAATTAGCTTGAAACTATTACTTGTTCAATTGATCCATGACAAGCTTTTCTTGCTGAGCTTTTTTTAGAATGTGCCGGTCAATGTAAAATGTCCCGAATGGAATTATACAGGCAATTAATACTTTCCAGGTCGTAACGCTAAACTTCCATTTCTCTTCTACACCTACACTGATCGTATAGAAAATAAACAACAAAAAAAGCATTCCATGTATTGGGCCCATATTGCTAACGAGGCTGGGGTTTTTGTAAAAATGCTTCATTGGTACGGCAATAAAAATCAGGATAAGTAATGATATACCTTCCAGGAAGCCGATAAGCCTCAACCTGCCAACTTGTGTTTTTAAAAAATAATCCATAATATATTTTAATTTAATGTTCTGATATAAGGACGATTAGAGAGCGGCGAAAATGGCCATGGAATTGCCAGGAGTATGATTAGCAATGCTATGGAAAAACAAATCAATATCGTTTTAAACTTATCTTTGCTTTCTGATTGCCTCTTTGCCTTTGCTGAGCCAATTGTAATGAGAACGATTGCGATAAGCATAAAAAATATGTGAATAACTCCAAAAAAAAACAATTCCATTGTGCTGGAGCTTTCTGGTAATGCTGAGAAAAAGGCTTTTACAACCATACTTTTCGTATAAATCAAGATACCCAGGATCAACTGTATATGTGCAATTGTAGCTGTCCAGTGACGAACGCGATCATTATTTTGAGTGAACTGTTCGTCTTTAGTATAACCGATGAAAGATATATATATAGAATAGATCAGACTCGCTAGAACGAGCCATCTGATCATAGAGTGGAAAGGGAGTAAGATATTATACATTTTTTTATTTCGAGCTGTTTATTCTAAATTCTTTAGATATGTTTTTATTTCTCTTAGAAAATCCAAATATGACTTTTTACCAAACAGCTTACCCATATTCCTTGCGCCGCTATATCCTGCAAGAATAAAGGCAGCAACCCTTCTGCAATCTACGTCTTGCCTAATCTGTCCTTCCATTCGGGCTTTTAAAAATGCGGATTCCAATATTTGCTGCACACGAGTGATGAGGTGGATTAGCGCTTTTTTGAAAGATTCGTTAACCGGAGACATTTCCTCGACCAGATTTACTACAGGGCACCCATAAGCAATATTAAAAACGTCAAAATCAAAGAGAAGTGAATGAAGTATTTTATAAACTGCTTCTGTTGCCTTTTTAGGGTTATAAAGTGACGCCTCAATTGCGGCTATGGCCTTTGGATAGAATACCTGATTGATAAGCGCCAAACCCATATCCTCCTTTGATTTGAAGTGGTAGAAGAAAGCACCCTTAGTTACAGTGGTGGTTGCAATTATGTCATCTATGCTGGTTGCCTGATACCCATTTTTGTAAATGAGTTCAAGCGATTTTTGAAGAATAACTTGTTTAGTGGTAGCTGCTTTCGACATATAAATAATATGGCACAAACATACCAATTAGTATGTAATTAGTCTTTTTTCTGCGTCAATATTTTGTAAAGTTCTAATCTTGTTCGATATAGAAAATAATAATCAATTCTAGTATTAAATAAAATGCAATGGTAGAAGCGATATTTTGCCGAGTTAGTGAGAATTACTTTATGTAGCTATGTGATAGATCCTAATTATCAGAACAAGTTTGTTTTTTGTACTTTTGATTAAAATAACATACTTCTATGAGATCAAGAAAACTTGGGAAAGATGGGCCAGAAATATCTCCTATTGCCATTGGCACACGAATGGATACTCCCGCACCTGAAGAGCGTGAAAACAGCAAAAAACAAACAATTAAAACATTGCAACATGCGATAGATTCTGGTGTAAGTTTTATAAATACTGCTGATTTTTACGGAATGGGCTTTAATGAGCTAACGATTGGAGAGGCCATTAAAGGAAGACGAAACAACGTTGTACTGAGTGTTAAGACTGGGACTTTACGGGACTTTAAAGGTCGCTTTTTGGGCTTAGATAGCCGACCTGAAGCCATCAAAAATTTCTGCGCGTATTCGTTGACACGATTAGGTGTCGATGAAATTGACCTATATCAGCCCGCACGCATCGACCCGAATGTTCCCATCGAAGAAACTGTTGGTGCAATTAAAGATCTGATAACTGAAGGAAAAGTAAGGTACTTAGGGCTGTCCGAAGCTAATGCCGAGCAATTGAAACGTGCACATAGCGTTCATCCCGTTTCCGCGCTTGAAATTGAATATTCCCTTGCGACCCGATTTATAGAGAACGAGATATTGCCCGTAGCCCGGGAATTAGGTGTAAGTATTGTTCCTTATTCATCCTTTTACTACGGCTTGCTAACCGGAGAGATGCGTTTTCCGCTGGCTAGCAGCGACTACAAAAATATGTTCCCAAGGTTTCAGGGCGTGAACCTCGAACATAATCTTAAAAAGGTCGAATGGCTAAAGGATTTCGCTGCTAAAAAAGGTGTAAGCGCCGGTCAACTGGCTTTGGCATGGCTCTTAAATCAAGGTGAGGATATTATACCAATTGTTGGTATGAATAAGCCAGGCCGGGTAGAGGACAATCTGAAAGCGCTTGAAATTACTTTTTCAGCAGATGAAATGAATATCATCAACAAAGCATTCGCGCCTGGTGAAATAAAGGGCGACCGATATCCTGCACAATTGATGCCATGGGTTGCATCGTGAGGGCAAGTGCATCTATGGCACTTTTAAGCAAAAGATCAATTTATACTGGTGCCTATTCTCATTTAACTTTTAGAAATTGGCAATCATATAATTCTCAAATATACCACCCTTAAGTCTATTGGTAGCTTATTCTTCAGGTTTGCGAATTTGTAATTTTTTGATACAGCTAAAAATCAAATGACTTTGAAGCAAAGTGAGGGTTCTTATGTGATGACGAGGGAAAAATAAAAAGGCCCCGGGGAGGAGCCTTTATTGTAGGGTTTCCAACCAAACAATTTTAGGGATAAATAGGAAGGGAATATATTCAGATCATACACTGAATATAATTACTAACATCTAATGTAGAGATTTATTCTCATAATGTAGATTAAAAAGAAAAAATAATCCCTTACTTCCCCTATTGTTTGCTTAAATTAAGCTTGCTGTGTTTAAATCCATACATAAAGTACACCACAAGTCCCACTATTAACCATATTCCAAAGCCTATCCAATTGGATATTCCCAGTTCGCACATCATATAAAGACAACTGATTAGTCCCAATACGGGAATCAATGACAAGTTTTTAGTGATGCAATAGTAGGTGATGATTACACAGATGAACAGAAAGATCCACATCGGGATTTTATGCTTAAAGAGGCTTAATCCACTTTCGTATTTTTTATCGGCAGATACGGTTGAGGCAGACATGAAATCTTCATATTGTGCAGGCGTAAGACTGTTCAAAAAAGCTTCAGCATCTGCAGCTTTAATTTCTTTTTTGATAGCTGATAGCTCTTCGGCGTTTAATGACGTTAAAAAGGAAACAGGCTCATAAACTCTAGGGGTATTGAGTAAAAAAGAGGTAGATTCTTTTTTGTACATCGTGAATGCTAATACAATCGCACCTGCAAATACAAAAGGAATAATATACTTGGAGTTTGCATAGGGTATTTTAAACTTTCCTCTTTGGATATCAGGCTTGTTTTGAAGGACAAGAACTCCTGCACAGACCAGTACAAAAGCAAATAAAGTACCGATGGAACACAGATCAGTAACGATAGTTAAGTTCATGAAAAGCGATGGTATCGCTACAACGAAGCCCACCACTATAGTTGCGAAGGAAGGGGTTTGGTATTTTGGATGAATTCTTGAAAATGCTTTTGGCAATAGTCCGTCTCTGCTCATGCTCATCCATATACGTGGTTGGCCCATTTGAAATACCAATAGTACGCTGGCCATTGCAAATACCGCACTTACGGCGATGATACCGCTCATCAGTTTAAGGTCTATCTGATCGAAAACAAAGGCCAGAGGATCTCCAACAGCCAGTAATTTATAATTCACTATTCCTGTTAAAACAATGGCAATCGCAACGTATAAAATGGTGCAGATGATGATTGCCCACATCATACCCCGAGGAAGATCACGCTGCGGATTTTTACATTCTTCTGCAGTGGTTGAAATGGCATCAAATCCGATGTATGCAAAGAAGACTGCGGAAACGCCTTTTAATACTCCTGAAACGCCATTTGGCGCAAAAGGATGCCAATTGGAAGTATCTACATAGAATACACCTACGGAAAGTACCAGCAGAATTACTGCTAGTTTAACGATAACCATGGCATTGCTGGCATTTCGTGATTCTTTCATCCCACGGTATACCAACCAGGTGATGAAAATGATGATGCCCAACGCAGGTAAATCTGCTACCAAATGAAAGTTTCCAATTTTAGGTGCTGTATTCCATGCGTTATTAGCAATCCTGGTGGCATTATCAAGGTCATTAAAGTCCTTGCCTGCATTGACCAATGCCTCTGCATGCTTGTGTCCATTAAATGCAGAGAGGTAATCCATCGTCATCCAGTCGGGCAGGTTAATTCCATTTATGCCCAGTGCCGGTATTTTTATGGAGGAGAGTAGCCCAGTAAAATAATCAGACCACGAAATGGCTACCGTAATATTGCCAATGGCATATTCCATGATGAGCGACCAGCCGATAATCCAGGCCACCAATTCTCCAAAAGCTACATAGGAGTAGGTATAGGCACTTCCTGAAACAGGTACCATAGATGCAAACTCTGCATAGGCAAAAGCGGCAAAACTACAAGCCAAAGCCGTAAATATAAATAGAAAGATTACAGCAGGGCCACCATCTGCACTGGCTTTGCCAATTGTACTGAAAATGCCGGCGCCAATAATTGCTGCTATCCCAAAGGCGGTAAGGTCTCTTACTCCAAGTGTTTTATGAAGTGTGGTTCCGTGATCGCCATACCCATTCTCCGCATCTGCCAGGATTTTGGATATGGATTTCTTTCTAAATAACTTTTCAAACATAAAAATTAATTTAACCTAGTTTATGTAATTCATCTTTGACAAAAGCAGCCAACTCTTCTATATAATCTACACTAAAATTGAATTTAATACCCGCAGTTTTATAAATTTCATTAATCGGCTTGCTATAACCTAGAGAAAGTGCGGCCAGGTATTGCTCAAGTGCCTTTTCAGGGTTTTCTTTATAGTTTTTCCAAATCGCTATTGCGCCAAGTTGAGCAATAGCATATTCGATATAATAGAAAGGCACTTCAAATAGGTGAAGTTGTTTTTGCCAAACGTTTCCAAACTCATGTTCCAGTCCGTCCCAGTTTGCAAAGCCGTGACCAAAGCGGGTATAGATTTGCTTGAATGCATCTTCTCTATCTATTGCATTATGGCCAGGATTGGTGTAAATCCAATGCTGAAACTGGTCAATCACTGCAACCCATGGTAAGGTTTTGAGCACATCAGCCAGTTGTTCTTTCTTAGCGCGTAATAAATCTTCTTCGTTGTCGAAATAGATGTCCCAATAATCCATTGATATGAGCTCCATACTCATGGAAGCCAGTTCTGCAACTTCGGCAGGACAGTGCTTAAAATCATTCAGTTCCAAACCTGCAGTAAGAAAAGTATGTACAGCGTGACCACCTTCGTGTACCATGGTGGTTAGGTCCCTCAGGGAATTAGCGGAATTCATAAAGATAAATGGCGCACCTGTTTCTGCCAGGGGGTAGTTATAACCGCCTGGTGCTTTGCCTTTTCTGCTCTCCACATCAAACAAGTTATTGTGTTTCATGATGGCTAGCAGCTGACCAAGTTTAGGGTCTATTGCATTAAAACAGGAAATGCTTTTGTCAATTAATTCAACTCCGTCAGTAAAAGGTTTAAGTGCCGGTTTGCCGGAGGTACTCACGTCAAGATCCCATGGTTTTAATTCTTCAAGTCCAAGTAGCTCAGCTCGTTTTTCAGCCTGTTCTCTAAGAATTGGTACAATTTCTTTTTCTATGGCTTCATGGAAGTGATAGCAGTCTTTAGGCGTGTAATCAAAGCGTCCTAATGCCTGGAACATGTAATCACGGTAGTTTTCAAACCCGGCATTTAATGCTACCTGGTGGCGCATAGTGATCAGCTCATCAAACAAAACATTCAATTGATCTTTATCTACTAGTCTGCGTTGCTGTATGGTTTCCCAGGCATGCTGACGAACCTTCCTACTGGTGTCTTTAACAAAGTTTGCAGCCTGCTCAAGGGTATATTCCTGCTCGTTAATCATTACGCTCATGGAGCCCGTAATTGACTGGTACCTTTGTTGTGTAACTTGTAGTTTGGTTAAAAGCTCTACGTTTTCTTCGCGGTACAGCTCAATGGCTTTCCTTACTGCCCTGATGAAAACAAAATATTTGTCGGGATCCAGTTCATCTATAAAAGTACTGTCGTTAAATTTTTGATTTAATCGGTTGGATAGCGGTGATAATTTTGGATCGATCTCTGTAGCGTAATACTGGAAATCCTTAACAAGAGCTTCATTTGTGGTATCGCAACTCATTTTGATGTATCTCCAGGCAAAATCTTCTTCAAGCGCAGCCTCTAGCTCACTTTTGTCTTTTAACCATTGCTCCAGTTCATGAACATTGCGGATAGACCGTTCCAGGAGTTCCTCCAGAATCGGTTCTAGTTTTTCCCATTTAATTTCAAGTTCCTGCGGAATGTAATTTCTTTTCTTTTTAGGTATGGTAAGGTCGATCATGATCTAGAAGTTAAAATGGTTTCTTAGTAAGGCATCCAATAAAAAACAGATTGCAAATACTACTGAAGCGTAACCATTTGTGGTAGCAAAAGCTTTGTTGACTTTGCTGATGTCGGTAGGTTTAACAAGTAAGTGCTGATAAATAAGCATTACACAGAAAAACGTTACACCTATGTAATAGATGAAACTGAAGCTGGTGAATAGGATAGGGAGTATGACACATAATGCTGCGCCAACGTGAAGCACAACCGAAAGCGTGAGCGCATTTTTCCTGCCCAGGGCTACTGGAATAGAATGAAGATGCTCTTGCTTATCGAAGTCTTCATCTTGCAACGCATAAATAATATCAAAACCACTTACCCAAAATAATACTGCAAAGGAATATAGCACAGGTACAACATGAAATGCCCCCGTTACGGCAATGTAGGCGCCAATTGGTGCTAACGACAGGCCTAAGCCGAGTACTAGATGGCACAATGCGGTAAATCGCTTGGTGTAACTGTAAAATAACACGACAAAAAGTGCGATAGGAGAGAGGTAGAAGCAAAGCGTATTGATAAAGAAGGTTGTAGCTACAAAGAGTATACAATTTACGATGACAAATAGCAGTGCAGAATTGGCCTTTATTTTTCCCGCCGGGATATCCCTCATTTGCGTGCGCGGATTCTTTGCATCAATGTTTCTGTCCAGATACCGGTTAAATGCCATCGCTGAATTTCTTGCGAAAACCATGCAAAGGATAACCAGTACGAGAAGGATCCAGTTAAAAGGGTTGTCTGTTGTAGTTACACCCAAGAAAAAGCCGATCATTGCAAATGGGAGCGCAAATACGGAGTGTGCAAATAGTACAAGTGAAAAGTACTTTTTCATGTGTTTAGTTTAATAATCTTCTTTAGGAGTTAGAATGGGCATTGCAAAATCTAGATTTACATTGGTGATGAATTCCAAAACTTCATCCTTGCCTGTACTTTTCTCTGCTGAAGTTACAAAAGATGGTGGGATCTCTTCAAACCATCCACCAAGCGCCTTTTTAAAAGCGGCCACATTTTGCCCTGTTTTTACAGTAGATTGTTTGTCAGCCTTGGTAAATACGAGCGCAAAAGGTATTTGGATTTCTCCCATCCAGCAGCAAAACTCCAAGTCTATCTTTTGAGGCTCTAACCTGCTATCTATCAGTACAAATACACATTGAAGACTTTCTCTTTTGGTGATGTAATTGCGAATGAATTTTTCCCAGTTCTCGCGACTGTTTTTGGATACTTTGGCATAACCGTATCCAGGAAGATCAACGATATACCATTTCTCATTAACTAGAAAGTGGTTGATCAATTGTGTTTTACCAGGCCTTTGGGAGGTTTTTGCAAGCCCATGCTGATTTACCAGCATATTGATGAGCGACGACTTTCCTACATTTGACCGGCCAATAAAAGCGTATTCCGGCATATTGGCGATAGGCAGCGCAGAAACCTTTGTGTTGCTGCAAATAAATGTTGCCGATTTTATAATCATTTGACAAAGGTAGAAAATTAAGTTTCAACAATACTTATCTTTGAGCCGCACTATGAACGAAAACATTACTCCATATCATTCTCCAACTGCAACCAAGAAAGAACAGGTTGCCGATATGTTTAACAACATTTCTGGTACGTATGATTTTTTAAATCATTTTATGTCTATGGGCATAGACATTATATGGCGTAAAAAGGCAATTGCTGAGCTTAAAGCGCTTAAGCCTAAGATCATGCTGGATGTTGCAACAGGTACCGGTGATTTCGCATTTGAAGCAATAAAAATGCTGAACCCGGATCAAATAATAGGTGTAGACATTTCTGAGGGTATGTTGGGTGTTGCCCGTAAAAAGATTGTAGAACGCAATCTTGCACCTATTTTCTCCGTACAGAAAGGTGATTCTGAAGGATTGTTGTTTGATGATGATCATTTTGATGCAATAACTGTTGCTTTTGGTGTAAGGAACTATGAAAACCTGGAGAAAGGTTTGGCTGACATGTACCGAGTTTTAAAGCCCGGCGGTAAAATAGTGATACTGGAATTTTCTAAACCCAGAAACTTTCCTGTTAAGCAGGGCTATAATCTATATTTTAAATACATTACCCCAATGCTGGGTAAACTTTTTTCAAAGGATAGTCGCGCTTACGAATATCTGCCTGAATCTGTTGCCGCCTTTCCTGATGGTAAGGATTTTCTAGCCATTATGGCTAAAGTTGGATTTAAGGATGCTAAAGATAGAAGGCTCACCTTCGGTATTAGTGCAATCTATACTGGTATTAAGTAATTGATAGAATGAGATTAAAATTATTTGTATTGTTTTTATTGTTTGGACTTACCGCAAGCGCCCAAAATTGGGGTGGGGGGGTAGATGATGAATCTTTGCATTATGGTTTTACTTTTCAGTACATCTCTTCTGAATTCAAGATTTTAAAAAAAGCAAATTGGCAAGATCCCTATGTGGATCCTGATGGGCAGGTACCAAATACTTCTGCTTTAAGGTCTATCTCTTCTAAACCTTCTGCTGGTTTTGGGATTGGTTTTGTTGTAAATAAACGTTTGGCGGAGAATGCTGACGTAAGGTTTACACCTGTATTGGTGTTTAACGACCGATCCATCGACTATCAATATGTTAACGCAACAGATAATAACCTTAAAAAGATCCAAACGACGCTGGTTGAGTTTCCAGTAGGGATTAAAATAAAATCTGACAGGCGTAATAATTTTAGGGCTTATGTTTTAGGCGGGGCGAAATACTCAGCAGATATATCGTCAAAGAAAAAAACAAATAATAGTCTGGTTACAGACCCAACTGAGAAATTAGTGAACAATGCCCGCAGTTTTATTTCTTATGAGGCTGGATTTGGTTTGGATCTTTATTTTGAATATTTCAAGATGTCGCCCGAGATCAAGTTGTCTTACTCTACCAATAATGTGCTTATTGATGAGCCGCATCGCTATGCGGCCCCGATAGATAAGCTAATGCTGCGTCATGTGACTTTCAGTTTATTTTTCGAGTAGCAGCAACATTCAAAAAAATTATAAATTTGTTTAACTATTCATAATCGACTATGGCAAAAATTGCTTTAATAACAGGCGCTACTTCAGGAATTGGGGCAGCTTGCGCTCATCTATTCGCAGCACAAGGTTATCATCTGGTATTACTGGGAAGAAGAGAAGGTCTTCTTGTTGAAATATCAAAGCATCTGGAAGATAAATATGCTATTGAAGTTAAATCTATTGTTGCTGATGTAAGGGATAACGAAGACTTGTCTTACAAACTGGAAACTTTACCAGCCCAATGGAAAAAAGTGAATGTGCTGATTAATAATGCAGGACTTAGTCAGGGCTTAGATCCGATTGATAAAGGGAACATTCAGGATTGGGATACCATGATAGACACAAACGTGAAAGGTTTATTGTATACCACCAAGATTGTATCCAACTGGATGATCAAAGAGAAATCAGGACATATTATAAACATAGGGTCTATTGCCGGTCAGGAGGTATATCCAAATGGGAATGTTTACTGCGCAACAAAATATGCGGTTGATGCATTAAACCAAGGCATGCGTATAGATTTTCTGCCTTACGGGATAAAAGTTACCGCAATAAACCCGGGAATGGTGGAAACTGAATTTTCTAAAGTACGCTTTAAAGGAGATGATGGCAGGGCAAAGAAGGTGTACGACGGACTGGAACCACTTGTTGCAAATGACATTGCTGAGGCGATTTGGTTTGCGGTAAGCAGGCCGGCACATGTAAACATAAACGATATGCTGATTATGCCAACGGCACAAGCAGCAGCTACTATAATAAATAGAAACTAAAATATACGATTAACATGGTATCAACTACAATAGATCAGGAAATAAAACAAGCAATGCTTTCAAAAAATCAACCAAGGTTAAGAGGTTTGAGGGCTATCAAGGCTGCTTTATTGCTGGCAAAAACGGAAAAAGGGACAGCAGAAGAAATTACGGAAGAAGGGGAACTAAAAATATTACAGCGACTGGTAAAGCAACGTAAGGAATCATCAGATATCTACAAACAACAAGGCAGGGAAGATTTAAGCCTTATTGAAGAAGAGGAAATTGAAGTGATTGCCGGCTTTATGCCACAGCAGATAGATCGGGCAGAATTGGAGCTGATCGTAGCTGATTTGATTAAGCAATCTGGTGCAACATCTGCAAAAGAAATGGGTAAAGTAATGGGGCTGGCAAATAAAGAGTTGGCTGGTAAGGCAGACGGAAAACTAATTGCAGAGTTGGTTAAAGCACAATTGGCATAAATTGTGTTTGTAGTTATGGATACACAAATATTGCTTTTTTTACATTAAATTAAATTTAGTCTACTAACTTAGTAGCTGTACATATCAAAATCACATGAAATACGAAGTAATAGAAGATGATGGGTTTAAATATATTGAAGCTGGAAAAGGCGAAACCCTGGTATTACTTCATGGATTAATGGGTGAGCTGAGTAACTGGGAAGCGGTAATAGATCATTTTAAGGATCGTTATCATGTCCTTGTTCCTATATTGCCACTCTATGAATTGCCGCTACTTACGCTCGGTGTAAAAAGCTTATCTAAATTTGTGCACAAGTTTATCAAATTTAAGAAGCTTGGCCAGGTGGTGTTGATAGGCAACTCCTTAGGCGGGCATGTTGGTCTTGTTTTTACATCTGCACATCAGGAATATGTGAAAGCACTGGTACTGACGGGCAGCTCTGGTTTATACGAGAATGCATTTGGCGGCTCCTTTCCAAGAAGAGAGAGCTACGATTATGTGCGTGAAAAGGTTCAGTTTACCTTTTATGACCCAGCTACTGCAACAAAGGAGTTGGTAGATGAGGTTTTTAAGGCAGTAAATGAAAGATCAAAGGTAATACGAATTTTGGCCCTGGCTAAATCAGCCATACGCCACAATATGTCTAAAGAATTATCCAGAATAACGATACCTGTTTCACTAATCTGGGGAAAACAGGACAAAGTTACTCCACCTGAGGTTGCTGATGAATTTCATCAGTTGCTCCCAAATTCTGAGTTGAATTGGGTAGACCAATGCGGTCATGCGCCTATGATGGAGCGACCGGAGGTTTTTAACGATTACCTTGACAAGTTTTTAAATAGAATTTTATTGAAATAAATGTTTGCATCTGAACTCATATCCAATTCAATACCACCGCTAAAAGCCTCTGATTCAGTTCAGAAGTCGTTGGAAAGGGTGACCGAGTTTAAACTTAGCCATTTGCCTATAGTAAACGAAAGCCAATTTTTGGGCCTAATTGCTGAAGAAAATTTGTTAGAAGTTAAGGATACACAACAGACAATCGGGTCAATTTCTTTGCCACTGCTTAATCCGTTTGTGTATGAAGATGCACATGTGTATGATATTATAAGGCTATTTAACCAGTTAAAAATCTCTGTAGTACCAGTACTGGATTATAAAAAGAACTATCTGGGATCAGTCTCAATTAATAACATTATTGAGTACACCTCAGAGATTTATGCAGTTAAAGAGCAAGGGGGTATCATTGTTCTGGAAATCGGCAACAGGAATAATTCCTTGTCGCATATGGCCCAGATTGTAGAAGCCGATAATGCGCAAATCCTATCATCCTATGTACAATCTTTCCCGGATTCTACGAAGCTAGAGGTTACGCTTAAAATTAATAAGACAGAACTTTCGGGTATTATTGCTTCTTTTGAACGTTATAATTATCAGGTAAAAGCTGTATTCAATACAACACTTTCTGACGATGGTACGGAAGACAGGTATAATTCATTTATGAATTATTTAAACGTTTAATTAATGATTGCAATTTACGGCAGAGAATTTAACAACAGTGTATTACCTTTTGTTCAAGAAGTTTTTACTGTACTTGAACAATATGATACTCCGATATTGGTACATAAACAATATCTGGATTTTATTAGCGATAAAATTAAGCTTCCCGATAACATTATCACTTTTCAGGACCACAAGGAATTGCCTGGTAAGACAGCCGTATTGATTAGTCTTGGAGGAGATGGAACGCTGTTGGATACGCTGGCATTGGTTAGAGATTCTGGGATTCCTGTAATCGGTATCAATTTTGGTCGCCTTGGATTCCTGGCCAGTATCAATAAAGATGAGATAAAGACTGCCATTGAGGCGATCCATAATAAAAACTATAGCTTAGATAAGCGCACACTGCTAAATTTTAGTTCAAAACAAGGCCTTTTTGGTGATGTGAATTTTGCACTGAATGACGTTACCATACACAGGAGAGACAATTCTGCAATGATGCTTATTCATGCTTATATGAACAATGAATTTGTGAACTCTTATTGGGCAGACGGGTTGATCATTGCCACACCTACTGGCTCTACCGCATATTCATTAAGCTGTGGCGGTCCAATTATCTATCCGAGTTCGCAGAATTTCGTGGTAACGCCCATTGCGCCACATAACCTAAACGTAAGGCCGCTTATTGTTCCGGATGATGTTTCCCTCACTTTTGAAATTGAAGCGCGCAGCGCGAAGTTCCTGGTTTCCTGTGATTCCAGAACTGAAACAGTAGACCGGTCTGTTAAAATAACTTTAAACAAGGCATCTTTCCATGTGAATTTAATTCGGTTAAATGAGGAGAGTTACCTGACCACGCTGCGGAACAAGTTGTTGTGGGGCATTGATACGCGGAATTATTAAGATGCGATATAAGCTACTTTTTGCTGGGCTTTTTGTATTATTTACTTTTCAGTATAGCAATACTACTGCCCAGAAGCTTGAGATAGGATTAGCGGCAGGAGGTGCTGCTTATATTGGAGACCTGAATCAAACACAATATTTAAAAGTAAGCGGGCCATCAGCAGGGGCCTATCTGAAGATTAATTTAGACCCTTATTGGGCGGTTGGATTGCATTACAACTTCGGTAAGGTTAAAGCTAACGACCTTAAGAGTAGTAACGCATATGAACAAAACCGGGCATTGAATTTTAGTACTTCATTAAATGAAGTAAGCTTGCAAGCAGACTTTAACTTTTTGGAATACTTTGCCGGAGGTGGTACTAAGAATTTTACACCCTATATTTTTACAGGCGTGGGTTTAGTTTTTTTTAGTCCCAAAGGTAATTACCAAATCGGAAATTCGACTGAAGTACAAGAATACCGGCTGCGGTTTTATCAAACAGAAGGGCAGGCGAATGCCTATAGAAATTTTGCATTATCGGTGCCTTATGGTTTAGGAGCAAAATTTAGAATTAAAGACAGTTGGGGTTTGTTTACGCAGATAGGTTACCGAACAGCTTTTACAGATTACCTGGATGATGTGAGTGGGGTTTATGCAGACCCAAATGTTTGGCCGGCAGATGAGAATAGGGCAATTCGTGAAAAACTTTCTAACCCATCTTCAAACCCTGATTACGGGCGTATTGGAACTCAAAGAGGAGATTTTAGGAAAAGAGATTCATATATGTTTGTAGGTGTTGGCATATCTTTTACCTTTGTGTCCCAAAAATGTTATACATTTTAGGCATATTTGCACATTATAATGGGATTCAAAGAACAAATTGACGAAACACGCCTTCCTGAACATATAGCGATTATCATGGATGGTAATGGGCGGTGGGCTAAAAATCAGGGAAAATTTAGGCATTTTGGTCATGAAACCGGTGTGCTTTCTGTTAAAGATATAGTAGAGGGCTGTGCAGATATAGGCATTAAATATTTAACTGTTTATGCATTTTCGACTGAAAACTGGAACAGACCTATTGACGAAGTTAATGCGCTGATGGAGCTATTGATATCAACTATCAATCAGGAGACACCTACGCTAACAAAAAATAACATCCGTTTAAATGCTATAGGCGATATCGCATCGTTACCACAAAAATGTATTGACGACTTAAAAAGTGCGATGGATAAAACTGCAAATAATACCCGCTGCACATTAACACTTGCTTTAAGTTACAGTGCGAAGTGGGAGATTTTGAATGCGGCCAAAAAGCTTGCACAACAGATTGAAGACAAAAAAATCAGTATAGCTGATATCAATGAAGAGAACTTTACAAAGGAGCTGACTACAGTTAATATGCCAGATCCTGAACTGATGATCCGCACTAGCGGGGAACATAGGGTAAGTAATTTTTTATTGTGGCAGATGGCCTATACGGAGCTTTATTTTACCGATACCTTATGGCCTGACTTCAGACAGGAGAACCTTTTTGAAGCTATTGTAGACTACCAAAAGCGCGAACGCCGCTTTGGTAAAATTAGTGAACAATTGAACTAATTTTAACTTTAACACTTTTTAACAGGTGTTTAAATTAACTTAGCATCGATTTTTAGATTGTAAATGAAAAGAATATATCAACTCATATTTTTGCTTTTGATTGGTTTACCAACCATGGCACAAATTACCCGTCCACAAACTCCTCCTGCCCAGCCAACCTTAAAGGTGAATGGTCTTGACCTCGATTATTTCAATCCAAAAGAATATATTATTGGTGGAACTACCATTAGTGGAACTCAATTTATTGATAAAGAGGTAATCGTTACCTTATCGAAATTGATCAAAGGCGAAAGGATCACATTACCTGGTGAAGCAACTGCAAATGCAATTAAAGCATTGTGGGCTCAGGGCTTATTTGATGACATCAAATTGGATATCAGTAAGATTGATGGAGATAGTGTCTATTTTGATATTGCTGTGGTAGAACGCCCGCGTTTGAGTACTTTTGAATTGAACGGATTAAGTAAATCTCAGAAGACGGATATTCTTGAAAAGATTAATGAGAAAAAGGGTAAGGCAATTATTAACGAAAACCTTTATAATTCCACTACCGCCATCATTAAGAAATATTTATTGGGTAAAGGGTATTTCTTTACTTCAGTAGAATACAAAACTATTGCTGATCCCAATCTTGAGAATGGAATGGTTTTACAAGTATTTGTTACTAAGGGCGACAAGGTTAAAGTACATGAAATCGACTTTACCGGAAATAAAGATTTTTCTTCTGCAAAACTTAGAAAATTCCTCAAAAAGACTAAACAGCAGGCTTTTTATAAGATTTTTGGTTCGGGCAAGTTCAATAAGGAAAAGTATGATGAAGATAAGGTAAAGCTTATCGCTAAAATGCAGGAGAAGGGTTATCGTGATGCGACGATTCTAAAAGACAGCATTTATAAATACAACGATAAATCTATTGGTATCAAAATAGACCTGTTTGAAGGGCCTAAATATTACTTTGGTAACATTACCTGGGCAGGAAACGCAAAATATACGGACAAAGCTTTATCAACCATATTGGGTATAGAAAAAGGTGAAGTGTTTAGTGAAGAGAAGCTAGAAAAGAAACTTCGTGGAAGCCCGTCTGGTGAAGATGTTTCCAGTTTATACCTGAATGATGGTTACCTTACTTTTAATGTAGAGCCGGTTCAAACTAAAATTTATGGTGATACTGTTGAACTGGAAATGCGTATTGCTGAAGGTCCGCAGTATACCAATAATCGCGTAACGATTAAGGGTAACACCATAACGCACGATCGCGTTGCATTGCGCCAGGTTCGTACAAAACCAGGAGAGAAGTTTTCTAAAGAGCTTCTAGTGCGTACTATACGTGAATTGGGTCAACTTGGTTATTTTGATGAATCTAAAACAGTTCCTGTTCCAAAACCTAATCCGGCTGATGGTACAGTTGACATTGAATATACAGTGGAAGAAAAACCTTCAGATCAAATTGAGCTATCTGGTGGGTTTGGTGGTGGTAACATCATTGGAACTTTAGGGTTAACCTTTAATAACTTTTCACTGAGAAATATGTTTAACGGTGCTGCATACAAACCGTTGCCAAAAGGCGATGGACAAAAGTTGAGCTTAAGGGGGCAGACCAATGGTAAATATTATCAGTCGTACAGTTTCTCATTTTCTGAGCCATGGCTTGGTGGAAAGAAGCCAGTTAGTTTTGGGGTAAGTGCATTCACTTCATCTCAGTCAAATGGTGCTAGTTCTGCTAGTCCGAATGCTCAAAAAATCCGTTTGAATGGAGTAACTATCAGTTTGGGAAGGGTATTAAAATTTCCGGACAACTATTTCCAGCTTACACACTCTATCAATGCACAGCAATATATCTTGACTAATTATCCTGGTTACTTGTTTAATACTGGAACATCTTATAACTTCAACTTAACGCAAGAACTAAGCAGGGATTCAAGAAACAGTACAATTTTCCCTACTGATGGGTCTATCTTCAGGTTTACCATTCAGGCTACGCCACCATATTCTTTATTAAATAATATAAATTATAGCACAGCGTCAGACAAGCAGCGTTATAAGTTTACTGAATACCATAAATGGAAATTTGAATCTCAGTGGTACCAAAGACTAGCGGGTAAGTTTGTAGTTAAAGCACAAGCGCAATTTGGATTCCTTGGTTTATATAACAGAGCGGTTGGTCAGTCTGCATTTGAGCGGTTTAAATTGGGTGGAGACGGTATGCAGGGTTTTGATTTCTTGCAAGGTTCTGAACTGATTGCTATGCGTGGATATGCCAATAATTCGGTAGTTCCTGTGGGTTCTAATGTAAATCTTGCTCAAAAGTCAGGTAGTCCGATTTTTAACAAATACGTAATGGAGCTAAGGTATCCTGTAATTGCAAGCCAATCTGCTACAGCGTTTGTTGTTGCATTTGCTGAAGGTGGTAATACATGGGATAAGTTTAGCGACTTTAATCCTTTTAATATAAGAAGATCTGTGGGAGTTGGAGCCAAGATTTACTTGCCTATATTTGGATTGCTTGGTGTGGATTATGGATACGGATTTGATAAGATACCGGGTTTACCAGATGCCAATAAGGGCCAGTTCCACTTTAGTATTGCCCAGCAATTGGGAGGGTTTTAATTGAACGTTTGACACCTATTGAAAAACATAATAAAATGAAAAAATACTTTTTAATTTGCTTCTTTCTGTTTGCCGGATTTGGCGCCTTTGCACAAAAGTTCGCTTACGTGGATACAGAATACATTTTGAAACATTTGCCTGAGTATAAATCTTCATTAAGTCAGCTTAATGTACTCTCTGAGCAATGGCAAAAGCAGGTAGATAATAATTTTACCGATATTGATAAAATGTACAAAGCTTACCAGGCCGACCAGGTATTGCTAACTGCAGATATGCGAAAAAGAAGAGAGAACGAGATTATCGAAAAAGAGAAAGATGCTAAAGATTTTCAACGCAGAATTTTCGGTCCGGATGGTGAGCTATTCCAAAACAGGACAAAGCTTTTAAGTCCGATTCAGGAGAAGGTAACTAAAGCCATTGCTGAAATTGCGAAGGCCAAGTTCTTTGATTTCATTTTTGATAAAAGTAGCGAATCAACCATGATGATCTACGCAAGCATTACTTACGATGTAAGTAATGACGTGATTACCAGATTAGGCTATAAGCCAGGAACTATTTTGAAATAACACATAAATAAGTAAATTACAACAATTTTTAAGAACAATAGAGATGAGAAAGTTAAGGAACGCATTTTTTGTAGCAGCTGGGTTACTGTTTACTGCCAATATGGCAAATGCACAACAAAAATTAGCACACTTGAATTCGGCTTTGATTATCGAGGCAATGCCTGAGTTTAAAGCTGGCCAAACCGCATTGGAAGCACTTTCTAAGACAAAGTCTGCTGACATCGACAAAATGATTGCTGAATATCAAACAAAGTATCAGGCAGCACAAGCCAAGGAAAAAACAATTAGCGAAGCAAACAAAGAAACTGTTGGTAAGGAATTGCAAGCTGCAGGTGCTGATCTGCAAGACCTTCAAAAACGTATCGAAGATGCAAAGGCTAAAGCACAACAAGAACTTGAGCAAAAAAACACTGATATTTTTAACCCAATTAAGTCAAAAGCTGCTGCAGCTATCAATGCAGTTTCAAAAGAAAAAGGTTATGCTTACGTATTTGATGTGGCAAATCCAGCATTGGTTTATTTTGATGGAGGTGAAGACATCACTGCATTAATTAAAACTAAACTAGGTATTTCTGCAACTGCAGCTTCACCTGTAGCCAAACCTACTGCTGCACCAAAAAAATAATTTAAAACACCTATTGGTGCCAAAGGTGCCGTATATGATGTTAAATAATTAAATTGCGGGATTGAGTAATAAAACTCAATCCCGCTTTTCTTTTCATGAAAAATCAGTCTATAGGAATATTTGATTCAGGATACGGCGGCTTAACCGTATTTAAGTCCATAGTGGAGAAGCTTCCTGATTACAATTATGTTTATATGGGTGATAATGCCCGCTCCCCTTATGGCGATCATTCGTTTGAAACGGTTTATGAATATACGCTTGAATGTGTAGAATGGCTTTTTTCTCAGGGTTGTCCATTAGTTATTTTAGCTTGTAATACGGCTTCGGCCAAAGCATTAAGATCCATACAGCAAAAAGTTCTTCCCATTAAATTCCCTGAAAATAAGGTGCTTGGTGTGATTAGGCCTACTGCTGAGGTGATTGGTAATTACAGCAAATCAAATGTTATTGGCGTGATGGGAACCAGAGGTACTATTAATTCTGGATCTTACCTAATGGAGATCGGCAAGTTCTTTCCGGCAGTAACCGTAGAACAACAGAGCTGTCCGATGTGGGTTCCTTTGGTTGAGAACAACGAACACATTAATCCAGGAGCTGATTATTTTATTGAAAAATATATAGCCGACCTGCTTTCAAAAAATGAGCAGATAGACACCATATTATTAGCTTGTACCCACTACCCGCTGTTGGCTTCCAAGATTGAACAGGTGCTTCCTGCAAATGTGAAACTAGTTGGGCAAGGGGAGATTGTGGCAAACAGCCTTGCTATTTACTTAGAGAAGCATCCGGAAATGGAGTTAAAGCTGGGTAGGAATGGTAAAAGAAGCTTTTTTACTTCTGGAGAGGCTAAAACATTTGATGAGCATGCCTCTGTTTTTTTCAATAAACAGGTCAAATCTGAGCATGTTGACGTGTAAGTTCATTATGACTGTAATCTGAATTTACATTGCATTTCTTTCTAGGTTCTGAAAGTTATTAACTCTAAATTTGCGGCTCAATTAGGAGACCAATGAGTGATTCGATAAAACACGAATGTGGGATAGCTTTTATCAGGCTTTTAAAACCACTTTCGTATTACCAGGAAAAGTACGGTACTGCACTTTACGGACTCAATAAGCTTTATCTTTTAATGGAAAAACAGCATAACCGTGGTCAGGATGGCGCGGGTATAGCTACCATTAAGCTAAATATGAAGCCCGGGCACCGTTACATTAGTAGGTACAGATCCATGGCTCAGAATGCTGTTGCAGACATTTTTGGCTATGTACAGAACAAGTTTGTTGATATTCAGAATAATACACCGGAACTTATGCAGGATGCCGAATGGCTTAAAGCAAATGTGAGTTTTATTGGAGAAGTTTTGTTGGGTCATCTTAGGTATGGTACGCATGGGCAGAACAGCATTGAGAACTGTCACCCCTTTCTTCGTCAGAATAACTGGATGACCAGGAATCTGGTAATTGCTGGTAACTTTAACATGACCAATGTTGATGAGTTATTAGAACAACTGTATGAGCTTGGTCAGCACCCTAAGGAACAGGCAGATACGGTAACTGTTTTAGAGAAAATAGGTCACTTCCTGGATGATGAGAACCAAACTCTTTTTGACGAATATAAAAGAGAGGGCTTGGATAATATAGATATCACCCATAAAATATCTGATAACCTGGACATCGCTAAAATACTGAAACGTTCTGCAAAGAACTGGGATGGAGGCTACGCGATCTCTGGAATAGTGGGTAATGGTGATGCTTTCGTTTTAAGAGATCCTTCTGGTATCAGGCCTGCGTTTTATTACCAGGATGATGAAATTGTTGTAGCTGCTTCAGAACGACCGGCAATCCAGACTGCGTTTAACATTCCATTTAGAGATGTTAAAGAAATACAACCAGGCTACGCCTTGATTGTAAAGAAAGATGGGACTGTTAGTCAGGAAATATTCAGGGAGCCTGAAGAGAAAAGAGCTTGTTCATTTGAGCGTATCTATTTCTCCAGGGGTAGCGATGCAGAGATCTATCGCGAACGTAAGCATCTTGGGGCACTGTTGTGTGATCAGATCCTTGAAGCAGTAAATTCAGATCTAAAGCATACGGTGTTTTCATTTATTCCAAATACGGCAGAAGTATCGTTTTATGGAATGGTTGAAGGTCTGCACAGTTATATAAGGAATATTCAAAAAGAGACCTTACTTCACCGAAAGGAGACATTAACAGATGAGCAGTTGGACGAGTTGTTGTCCATGAATCCAAGAGTGGAGAAGTTGGCAATCAAAGATGTTAAGCTCAGGACTTTCATTACCCAGGATGCTGACAGGCAGGATATGGTAGCGCATGTTTATGATACTACTTACGGAGTAATTAAAAATCATGTAGATACTTTAGTTGCAATTGATGATTCTATTGTTAGAGGTACTACGCTTAAACAAAGTATTATCAAAATCATCGATAGGTTGCATCCTAAGAAGATCATCATTGTATCATCTGCTCCCCAAATTCGCTATCCGGATTGTTATGGTATTGATATGTCTAAAATGGGACAATTTGTTGCATTTGAGGCTGCAATCCAGCTTTTAAAGGCGAATGGAATGGAGCACATCATTGAAGAAGTTTATCAGAAATGTAAAGCTTCATTATTGCTTCCCAAAGAAGAAATTGTGAATCATGTGAAAGATATCTACAGACCGTTTAAACAACAGGAGATATCAGATCAGATTACTAAGATTATCACCCCTGAAAATATCAATGCAGAAGTAAAGGTGATTTACCAGACATTAGATAATCTGCATATTGCATGCCCTAATCATAGTGGCGACTGGTATTTTTCTGGAAATTACCCAACACCAGGTGGAAATAAAGTGGTTAATAAAGCTTTTGTGAACTGGAAAGAAGGAAATAACCAAAGAGCTTATTAAAAAGAATTAGTGGTAGTGTTTTAATATTACTTGTACAAATAGCCGGATAGCAAAGATCAAGATCACTGCTCCGGCTATTTTATTTAATGCCTGTATATTTTTTTCTTTGATTTTGTCTCTGAGCTTAGCAGCGTAATAGGTTTTAACACAATCTACCGATAGCTGGGTTGTCATGGCAACTGCAAAAAACACGACTTTCTCGGCCATATCGTAATGAAGCTGTACCGAAATAACCCCGCCAACCATGATCCAAAACATGAGTGTGGATGGAGAGAGCAGGCACATTAAAAATCCCTTCAATATATATCCACGTTTGCGAACTTTAATGGTATGCGCAATCTCGTAGTTTACTTTTACTTTGTGGAATAGATAATAAGTGCCAATACCAAACAGAAACAAACCACCGATAATACCTATGTATTGATTGTACTCCGAATTATAATCAACAAACTGAGAACTGAAGATGGTTAAGGAGATAAAAATTATATCACTGAATATTACACCAATAGCTAGTGCAAACCCTGCTTTGAAGCCCGATTCAATACTTGTTTTGATCATAGAAAAAAATACAGGGCCCGTTAAAAACGAAAATAAAACCCCTGCACCTATCCCTTGTAATATTGCTTCAAACATTCAGTTCAATAGATATATTATGCTAATATGCAATTTTAAACATAAACAGTGATATTTTAAAACCAGTTCTAGTAAGATTTAGAAGCCGAAATAATTAGAGCAGTCTTAACCCACTGGTTAAACCGCCCAATTTTAAAAATATGTCAAAGAACTTTTTCACATGCATCACTGCTTGCTAACATCGCGTTGTGTACTACAAATTTACCCAATAGCGGTGTACTAAAAAAGGTCATATGACATCAGTTGGTACATCATATGACCTTTTTTAGTACGTCATTTGACCGGAAAAGGGTACTAACAGCACATTGTCAGTGGCTTGCAGGTTGCTTATTTAATTGTGACTTGATCAGGCTTTGCGTAAAGACAAGAGCAGGATAGGATGTGGATAGACTCGGTACTGGTTCGATACTTCTTCGATACAATTACCATACTCCTTCGCAAAAAGGTACCTGTTTTGTGTAGAAGTATGGTCTAAATATGGTTCTTGTATGGTCTTAGTGTAAAGCCAGCCTTTAAAGTGTATTTGTATTTATTCTACTTTCGTGTACAGTTTTTTTTATTTATGTTTATCACATTAAAAACTAAATTAAAATATGAGTTCAGAACAGACACAAAAGAATTATGGAACGGCACTGTATACAATTATTACAGTGTTTTTCTTCTGGGGCTTTGTAGCAGCATCAAATGGAATTTTTATTCCGTTTTGCAAAACGCATTTTAGCTTAACCCAATTTGAATCGCAATTAATTGACTTTACATTTTATGGTGGTTACTTTATTGGGTCTCTAATCTTATATTTTGCTTCTCAGGCAAGCCGCGTAGATATCCTTAATAAAATAGGATATAAAAAAGGTATCATATTCGGACTTATACTTTCTGCTGGAGGAGCATTACTGATGATTCCTGCGGTAGGTTCTGGATCTTTCGTATTTATTTTACTTTCTTTCTTTGTTATCGCAATTGGATTTTCCTTGCAACAAACGGCAGCGAATCCTTTTGTTGTTGCCTTAGGGGCTCCTGAAGGTGGATCACATCGTCTAAATCTGGCAGGTGGGGTAAATAACCTCGGTGGCTTATTTGGGCCGGTAATTGTGAGTGTGGTATTGTTTGGGAGTGCGAGTGATGCGATTCCAAAAGTTGTAGAAATCTCGTCTATAAACAATTTATACTATATACTAGCAGGGCTTTTTATTGCTGTTGCAATTTTTTATTCGATCTCTAAGTTGCCAGATGTGACCAGCAATGAAACGGTGGAAGCAAGTCCAAAGCCTAACAGTCCATTGGTGGTGATGATACTCGGTTTTCTGATGGTTGCTGCTGCCGGACCTCTTTCTACCCTTACTGGCGTTACAGCATCAGTGTTTGTTTATTCATCATTAGCCATTATTCTTGGTGCCTTGTTTTATGCCTACTTTACCAAAAAAGATCAGGCAACATTGCCTAAGTGGGGTGCAATGCAGTACCCGCAAATGATATTGGGTATGTTGGCCATCTTTATGTATGTTGGAACTGAGGTAACGATTCAAAGTAACTTGGGCGCCTTACTAAAAGAACCTAATTTTGGTGGGCTGGCAGATTCAGCAATTAAGCCTTACATTTCTCTTTACTGGGGCAGTATGATGGTTGGAAGATGGACGGGAGCAATTAGCGCCTTTAGTCTGCCGAAATCTGTTAAGACTGCACTTACTATCATAGTGCCTTTCATAGCTTTTGCTGTTATTTTAGGTGTAAATCATGCAACAGGAACAGATATAAATAGCCTATTCCCATACGCAATATGTATTGTTGTTATGATTGTGGCATTCTTTATTGGTCAAGAGAAACCCGCAAAAACTCTTGCTGTTTTTGGAACAATAGGTGCTTTAGCTATGCTAATCGGATTGTTCACGGAAGGGCATATTGCCATTTTTGCTTTTGTTAGTGGTGGATTATGCTGTTCGATCATGTGGCCATCAATTTTCGCACTTTCGATCACTGGTCTTGGTAAATATACCAGTCAGGGTTCTGCATTTCTAATCATGATGATTTTGGGAGGTTCAATTATTCCTCCTATCCAAGGAGAGCTCGCTGATACCATAGGTATACATAGTTCTTATATTGTTCCTGTAATAGGATTTGCCTATTTGATTTTCTTTGCCTGGAAGGTAAGTAATGAATTAAGGAAACAAGGAATTGACATAGAAAAAATAGAGGCCGAGGGAGGTCACTAAAGAAGTTTCACCAAAAGGCTGGCTGGTTCTGTTGCAGGAGTTAGCCAGCCTTTTTATTGTAAAAAATGAGTAAACCAAGCTTTAATCACATATTCATGAACCTGGCATCAGACCTTGCGGCGCGCTCACACTGTGTTCGTGCGCATGTAGGTGCTGTGCTGGCAAAAGATACCCGAATCATTTCAATTGGCTATAACGGGCCACCTGCAGGTACGCATAACTGCGATGAGGAATGGCCAGATACGGGTTGCGACAGAGATTCGAAAGGGAGCTGCTCGCTTGCCTTGCACGCTGAAGAAAATGCAATCCTATATGCGGTTAAAAATGGATCAAAGATTTCCGGTGCCACGCTTTATACCACACTTTCTCCCTGTATTGCCTGTGCCAGGCTGATCTTATCTTCAGGTATTAAAATTGTACTATATAGGGATTCCTATGCAGCATATAAAGGTTTACCAAGTGATGAAGGGGTGGATTTTTTGCGAAGGTTCGGTGTGGAGGTCATTAAATTTTCTTAACTTTGGCCATGCTAGAAAAAATCATTATTCTCGATTTTGGTTCTCAATACACACAATTAATTGCCCGTAGGGTACGCGAGTTAAACGTTTATTGCGAAATACATCCCTTCAATAACATTCCTGAACTTACAGCAGACGTAAAAGGAATCATTTTTTCTGGAAGCCCTTTTTCTGTTCGTCAGGAAGATGCTCCACAAATAGATCTTGCAAAGTTTCATCACCATTATCCAGTACTAGCCGTATGTTATGGTGCTCAATACATCGCTCAGCAAATGGGTGGCGAAGTACAGCAATCCTCAACAAGAGAATATGGTCGTTCTAACCTAAGCTTTGTTGCTACAGAAAACAAATTACTTAAAAATATTAGCAAAGGATCTCAGGTTTGGATGTCTCATGGAGATACCATTACTGTAGTTCCTGAAAACTTTGAACTAATTGCAAGCACCGATAGTGTAAAGGTTGCTGCTTTCCAGGTTAAAGATTCAGAGACGTATGCAATACAATTCCATCCAGAAGTAACACATAGCACGGATGGAAAGCAACTGCTGGAAAACTTCCTTGTTGACATCTGTGGATGTAAGCAGGAATGGACGGCCGATGCATTTGTTGAAACAACAATTGCCGCGTTGCAAGAAAAACTGGGTAACGATAAAGTTGTTCTAGCGCTTTCTGGTGGGGTAGACTCTTCTGTAGCAGCCATTTTGCTACACAAGGCGATTGGAAAGAACTTGCATTGCATTTTTGTCGATAACGGACTACTTCGTAAAAATGAATATGAGGCTGTATTGGAACAGTACAAACATCTTGGCTTAAATATCAAAGGTGTTGATGCTAAAGATCGTTTTTTAAGTCAGCTTGCTGGATTAAAAGATCCTGAATTAAAGCGTAAAGCAATTGGACGGGTATTTATAGAGGTATTTGACGATGAGGCGCATGATGTAGAGGATGTGATCTGGCTTGCTCAGGGAACTATTTATCCAGATGTAATTGAATCTGTTTCAGTAAAAGGTCCATCGGCTACCATAAAATCTCACCATAATGTAGGCGGTTTGCCTGATTTCATGAAACTGAAACTAGTTGAACCATTGAATACTTTATTTAAAGATGAAGTAAGAAGGGTTGGTAAATCTTTAGGTTTAGAACATTTCATCATAGGTCGTCACCCTTTCCCAGGTCCGGGTCTGGCCATCAGGATTCTTGGAGAAGTTACGGCAGAAAAGGTAGCCATACTTCAGGAAGCAGATGCGATTTACATAGACAACTTAAAAGAGGCAGGATTATACGATCAAGTTTGGCAGGCAGGCGCTATATTCTTACCTGTGCAGTCTGTAGGAGTAATGGGTGATGAACGTACCTATGAAAATGTAATATGTCTGAGGGCAGTAGAGTCAGTAGATGGGATGACAGCAGATTGGTGTCACCTTCCGTATCCTGTACTGGCAAAAATTTCGAATGAGATCATTAACAAAGTAAAAGGGATAAATCGCGTTGTATATGATATTAGCTCAAAACCACCGGCAACTATTGAGTGGGAGTAAATTCTGGCTCGTTGCTCTTCTTGGATTAATACTAGCAGCTTGTTCTCCAAAGGTTATACCCGTGGTTACCAAACCGAAGAACATGCCTAAGGCAGTAGAGAAACAGCCTGAAAAGCTTGTAGCCAAATTTAACGAGGGGGTTATTTCCTTGTTGTTGCCATTTAGGCTAAACAGCATAAATTTGAAAACTGCAACAAAAGCTGAGGTTGAAAAATCTGCGATGGCAATTGACTTTTACCAGGGCTTTAAGTTGGGTATGGACTCTGCAGCTACATCCGGCTTAAACTTTAAGCTTAATGTATTCGATACCCGTGATAATAATTCACAGATAGATGGCTTAATACAAAACAGTAAATTACTTTCAAGTAACCTTATTGTAGGCCCTATTTTTCCGGATGGGTTGAAACACATCAGGTCTTATTCTATAGAGAAAAATATAGCTATTGTTAGTCCGCTTGCGGCCACCCATCCTAAGGAATTCAATAATCCGAACATGATCTCGGTGAGCAGTAATGTTGATTTGCATGCAGAGAAAATAGCCGAGTACGTATCTCAACAATATAATCCTGTTCAAACGGTAGTGGTCCTTATCAATCCTGCAACATCAGACAATGAATTAATGGCAGCTCCTTTAAGGAAGTTCTTTCAAGATCCCAATAAATCCTTCTTTTTCCAGGAATTTGCATCGGTATATACGATGGAACTTAAACTGATCAAGAACAAAAAGTACGTTATCCTGCTCAGTTCTTCTAATAAAAAGTTTGTTATTGCAACCATTGATAAATTGATCAAATTAAAGAATGCAGGACTTTCAATAGACTTGTACGGAAATCCGGATTGGATTAAGCAGAGCTACAACACAGATAAGCTGCAGGCATTGAATACCATTGTCAGTTCTTCCTATAAAGTAGACTATACCCGCAAAGAAGTAGCTCAATTTATTAGGAAATATCGTTTGGCATTTCATTTTGAACCTAGTGAATATGCGTTTAAAGGATTTGATTCAGGTTATTATTTTGCAAAGCTGATAAGCGAACATGGAAAAAATTATCAACAGTTTTTAACAAAAGAAAAATATAGTGGCTTGCAAAATAACTTTACATTTAAGTATGATCCTAAACAAGGCTACATCAATACAAGCGTAATGCTATTGAAATATCACAATTTCGCATTAACTGTAGTTAAATGAGGGTAGAACATCAGGTTAGAGCTTTTGAACAAATTTTTAAAAGTTATGATGGTGTATTGCCACTTCATCGTTTCTTATTTGCTTACTTTAAGCAGAACAAACAAATGGGTTCCTCCGATAGGCGCTGGGCTACCCGTTATATTTATAGTTTTTTTAGACTAGGTAATGCATTGAAGAATGAAAGTCAACTGCAGAGATTAGCTATTGCAGACTTTCTTTGTAATCATACCTCCAGTTTAATAATTGATAGTTACCTGCCAGATCTTAAAGATCAGGTAGCTGAAAGTGTTGTGCATAAAGTTGAGCTGATAGAGAAAGCGTATCCAGAGTTTAAGCTGGAAGACCTATTTGATTTTAACGCAGCAATTAGCAGTGCTATTGAGAAAGATGATTTTTATACTTCTTATTTAACCCAGCCTGATCTTTTTCTAAGAATAAAAGCGGCGCATTTAAAAGTAGTTACCGATGAATTACTAGCTGTAGATGTTCCTTTCACTCAACTTTCAGAAAAGACCATTGCTTTACCAAACGGTACAAAATTAGATCACTTATTAAAAAGTCAAAAATACTACCAGGTACAGGATCTTTCCTCTCAAAAGACCGGGGATTTCTTTGCACCTGAAAAGTGGGATTATTGGTGGGACTGCTGTGCGGCCTCTGGTGGAAAATCACTGCTTCTGCATGATTTGGAACCGCAGATACAGCTACTTGTAAGCGATGTAAGAGAAAATAGCTTAAACAACCTTGACGAGCGCTTTCAAGAGGCTGGATTAAAGAAGTATCAAAAAAAGGTTCTTGATTTACTGAAAAACAATGATCAGGAGCTTCATCACTATGAATTTGACGGGATTATTCTTGATGCACCCTGCTCTGGTTCGGGAACATGGGGCCGGACACCTGAAATGCTCTATTATTTTGATGAACAGAAGGTGACTTATTTTTCTAAGCTTCAAAAGTCAATCGCCACTAATGTGGTGAAGTATCTTAAGCAGGGAAAACCACTTATTTATATTACTTGTTCTGTTTTTACTGAAGAAAATGAGGAAGTAGTTAAATGGTTAACGGAAAATCTACCATTAAAAGTGGAAAGGATGGATGTGATAAAGGGCTATAATGATAAGGCTGATACCATGTTTGCAGCAAGACTAATCAAACAATAAGTTCTGTTGACTGGCATACCGGCTTTGAGTTGTTAATATTTATCAAGCTTTTTTTAAAGTCCTGTATTGTTCCTGAATAACTTAATTGCAATAGCAAGCAGGATAATACCAAATGCTTTTCTAAGTACGTTTAAGCCAGATTTACCTAGTAGGTTTTCCAGTCTTTCTGTATTCTTTAATACCACGTACACAAAAACCATGTTTATCAAAATACCGATGATGATGTTTTGCGTAGCGTACTCGGTTTTCAATGAAAGTAAAGTAGTCATGGTTCCTGCTCCGGCAATAAGTGGAAAGGCAAGAGGTACAATAGAAACAGTTTCAGGCGCATCTCCATCTTTAAAGATGGTCAACCCAAGTACCATTTCCATAGCAATAAAGAAGATGACTATAGATCCGGCTATTGCAAAAGATTCGACATCAAGACCAATCACTTTTAGTAAAGTTTCTCCGGCAAATAAGAAAATGATCATTAGGATTGTAGCAACTATTGATGCCTTTTCTGATTGTATATGGCCGGCTTTCCTTCGTAGTTCGATAACAACTGGTATAGAGCCCAATATATCAATTATTGCAAACAGCACCATTGAGGTAGACAGGATCTGGCTGAAGTTGAATTCCATAGCTGAACAATTCGATTAATTGCTCAAAGGTATAGCTTTTGCAGAATTAAATGGTAAAAAAAAGCCCCTTCCAGATTTTTGGAAGGGGCTGCTAGAAGTAATTTTAATTATAGTTTTGGTGCTGGAGGATCAACTGGATCAACTGTTATTCCTTCATTACCAAGTTTAGAATGCTTTCTGCTGTAACCAAAATAGATCACAAAACCAATAGCAAGCCAGCCAATTAATCTAAGCCAGTTTGTCCAGTGTAAACCAAATATCATGGCCGAACAAACAATAATACCAAGGATTGGAAGGAAAGGCACCCATGGGGTTTTAAACTCCCTTCGCAAATTAGGTTCGGTTTTTCTAAGCACAATTACTGCAGCACAAACCAGGATAAAGGCGAATAATGTACCAATACTTGTCATGTCTCCTACGATATCTCCCGGAACAAATGCGGCAAATAATGCAACAAGTACAAGGATAATTAGGTTGGCTTTGTAAGGTGTTTTAAATTTAGGGTGCAAGTCGCTAAATACTTTAGGTAATAATCCATCCTTACTCATTGAGTAAAATACGCGGCTCTGTCCTAATAGCATTACTAGTATTACTGAAGAAAATCCAGCAAGAATAGCCACTGTAACTAATTTACCAAGCCATTCATAACCAGGCATGAAACTATGAATGGCAGCTACTACAGATGCTTCTTTTCCATTAGTCCTGAAAAACTCTACTGGCGCAAGTCCGGTTAATACGTGAGCAAATAGTATATATAACACAGTACAGATGGCCAAAGATCCAAGAATACCGATCGGCATGGCTGTTTTAGGATTTTTTGTTTCCTGAGCGGCAGTACTTACCGCATCAAAACCAATAAAGGCAAAGAATACTGTTCCTGCAGCACCGAGGATACCCATTATACCTCCAAAATTATGGTTGATTCCTTCGCTGTCTGTAAAAACAGATGGTTCAGGAATATATGGTGTATGGTTGGCAGGATTGATAAAGCCCCATCCAAAAATTATAATCAGGATAACGATAGCTACTTTTGTGATTACAATAATTCCGTTAACAAATGCAGATTCCTGAGTTCCTTTAATTAGTAATAAGCTCAATAACGATACTATAAATAGTGCTGGTAAATTCATAATACCTGTTACCCCTGCCAAAGATGTTTCAAATGGAGAGTGGCACCATTCATAAGGAATGGGACTGGCATTGAAGACGTTGACCAACAGGTTATTTAGGTACTCGCTCCAGGCAATACCCACAGTTGCAGCACCCACTGCATATTCGAGTACTAGATCCCATCCTATAATCCAAGCCAATAACTCACCCATTGTGGCGTAAGTGTAAGTGTAAGCACTGCCTGAAATTGGAATGGAAGAAGATAGCTCAGCATAACATAAGCCGGCTAAAGCACAGCCTATGGCTGCAACTATAAATCCGATGGTTACAGAAGGGCCAGCATTTTGCGCAGCAGCAGAAGCAGTACGCACAAACAAACCTGCACCAATGATTGCACCGATACCGAGAGCGACCAGCGATCCTGCGGTAAGCGTCCGCTTTAAAGTCTTCTCAGACTCCGAGGCATCGGCGAGTAATTGTGTAATTGATTTCTTTGTAAAAAGACCCATAAGTTTAGTTTAGTTTTTTAAAATGAATTACGAAAATCAAACGTAAAGAAAATATGTCTAAAAATAAAAGGGATTTTATCTCAAAATCCCTTTTATTCGTAACAATTGTAATTAATAAAGTAGTTTATCGTTATTCAATAACTTTTGTGGCGTCACTTGCATTATTAATTGTATCTAATTTGGTGTTTCCTTGTACATCAACAGTTTTTATTACTTTTAAAGTTGAATCTACCATTATAGTAGTGGCTTTTCTTTCTGGTGCTGTTTCAGAAACACCCGGAGTACTGCTAATTGCAATGTAAGGAGCAATAACAAGGGAAACAATAGACATCAATTTAATTAAAATGTTCATTGACGGACCTGAAGTGTCTTTAAAAGGATCTCCTACTGTATCGCCAGTAACAGAAGCCTTATGCGGCTCAGATTTTTTGTAGTACATCTCACCATTGATTTCTACACCTTTTTCAAATGATTTTTTGGCATTATCCCATGCGCCACCGGCATTGCTCTGGAAAATTCCCATCAGAACACCTGCAACAGTAACACCGGCAAGTAAACCACCAAGTACTTCTGGGCCAAAGATGAAACCTACAACAATTGGAGTAATCAATGCAATTGCACCTGGTAGCATCATCTCACGGAGGGATGCTTTGGTTGAAATCGCTACGCACTTGTCATATTCAGGCTTTGCTTTATATTCCATAATTCCAGGGATCTCGCGGAACTGTCTGCGTACTTCTTGTACCATGTCCATTGCGGCTTTACCTACTGCCTGGATACATAGTGCTGAGAAAACAAATGGTATCATACCACCTACAAATAATCCTGCCAATACAGGTGCTTTATAAATATCGATTGCTGTTATGCCCGCAATACCAACAAATGCTGCAAAAAGTGCGAGAGATGTTAGCGCTGCTGATGCGATTGCAAATCCCTTTCCTGTAGCAGCCGTAGTATTTCCTACTGCATCTAAATTGTCGGTGCGTTCGCGAACTTCAGGAGGTAGCTGACTCATTTCTGCAATACCACCGGCATTGTCTGCAATTGGTCCAAATGCATCAATAGCCAGTTGCATGGCAGTTGTAGCCATCATACCAGCTGCTGCAATTGCAACACCATATAATCCTGCAAAATGGTAGGACGCCATAATACCTCCTGCCAGAACTAAAATAGGAATTACCGTAGATTTCATCCCAACAGATAACCCAGCAATAATATTGGTGGCGTGTCCTGTTGATGATTGTTGAATAATTGAATTAACAGGGCCTTTACCCATTGCAGTATAGTACTCTGTTACCACACTCATAATGGTTCCAACGATTAGGCCAACCATAATGGCGTAAAATACATTGATACTTGAGAATTCATAACCTCTAAGACTTAGGGTGTCCGGTAGCATCCACATTACAATAAAGTAAGAAGCAATAGCTGTGATTAAAATGGATGACCAGTTGCCTAAATTTAAAGCATTTTGTACACTTGAATTTTCATCTTTTATGGTTACAAACCATGTTCCTACAATAGAGAATAAAATACCTAGTCCGCATATTACCATTGGCAGCAGTATTGGAGACATGCCTCCGAATTTATCCACAACAGTGATTTCTTGTCCTAACACCATAGTAGCTAAAATTGTAGCTACATAAGAGCCAAAAAGATCAGCTCCCATTCCGGCTACATCACCTACGTTATCACCTACGTTGTCGGCAATAGTTGCAGGGTTACGCACATCATCCTCCGGAATTCCAGCTTCTACCTTTCCTACAAGATCGGCGCCTACATCGGCAGCCTTAGTATAGATACCACCTCCAACGCGCGCAAATAAAGCGATAGATTCAGCTCCCAGAGAGAACCCGGTCAATACCTCAATGGCTGTTCTCATATTGATGCGATTTACACCATCAACACCTATGACATCAAAATAATGAAGGAAGACAATAAATAAGCTGCCCAAGCCAAGTACTGCAAGTCCGGCAACTCCAAGTCCCATCACTGTACCGCCAGTAAAAGAAACTTTTAAAGCTTGCTTTAAACTTGTTCTCGCTGCTTGTGTTGTGCGTACGTTTGCTTTTGTTGCAGATCTCATACCAATGTAACCGGCAGTTGCAGAAAAAACCGCACCAATTACAAAAGAAACAGCAATGATCCAACTGGAATGAATTGGCCTGCCGTTTATTTCGTGTATGGTTCCAGAATAGGCAAGAAGTGCTCCCGCAAAAAGTACAAATATGCTTAACACGCGCCATTCAGCCTTTAAGAATGCCATGGCACCATCCGCAATATAGCCTGCAAGTTCCTGCATATTTTTGTCGCCTGCATCCTGTTTGTTCACCCATGCGCTTTTGACCGCCATCACAATGAGGCTGATCAATCCCAGCACGGGGATCAAATAAATTAAATTGTCTTGTAAAAACTCCATAATTGATGTTCTGTTTAGTTTTAGCTTTTAGTATTTGGTTAGTTCCTCCACTACATTTATTTCTTTATGGCGACTTTTATTGCCAGGTAAAATATAGTGGGGGATGCAAAAATAACGGTGTTTATGAAATTACCAAATATTTTATCAAGTTATTCATTATATACCCGATATAAAGTAGTTTTTCACATAAGTTGCAAATTTTAAATATATTAGCGAACCAAGCAAAACTAACTCATAATATAATGGAAAAGGAAATTCAAGACGGTTCATTTAAGCGGGAACTCGGTCTGCTGGACGGTACAATGCTCGTTGTTGGATCAATGATCGGTTCAGGAATATTTATTGTGAGTGCAGACATTGCAAGACAGGTTGGATCTGCCTTCTGGCTTATTGCCATTTGGGTGGTTACCGCTATAATTACCATGATAGCTGCAGTTAGCTATGGAGAACTAAGTGCGATGTTTCCAAAAGCTGGAGGGCAGTACGTATACCTTAAAGAAGCCTACAATAAACTGATTGCATTTCTTTATGGCTGGAGTCTTTTCGCGGTAATCCAAACCGGAACAATTGCTGCAGTAGGCGTAGCCTTTTCCAAGTTTGCTGCGTACCTCTATGAACCATTGAGTAATGAAAACATACTATATGAGTTGGGTAGTTTTAAATTGAATGCTGCGCAAATTGTATCAATTATTACCATAGTATTTCTTACCTACGTAAATAGTAAAGGCGTTAAGGACAGTAAAATCCTGCAAACTATCCTTACCATCATCAAAATATTATCTTTGTTTGGCTTAATTATATTTGGGTTTACGCTTGCCGCAAAAGCGGAGATATGGAATGCCAACTGGGCCAACGTATGGACACCAAGAGCATTCAATACCACAACAATGAGTTGGACTAACATCAACGGCTCGCTATTGCTTTCAGGCATATCTGCAGCTATGGTAGGTTCATTGTTTTCTAGTGATGCCTGGAACGGGGTTACCTTTATAGCCGGAGAAATTAAAAACCCGCAGCGCAACGTAGGTTTAAGTCTTTTTCTTGGAACATTTATTGTCTCAGTAATCTACATACTTGCAAACTTGATGTATATCGCTGTATTGCCTTTGGATGTCATTGCAACAGCTAAATCTGATAGGGTTGCCGTAGTTGCCGCGCAGTACATTTTTGGTGAGGCAGGTACAATTATTATCGCTGTAATGATTATGATCTCTACATTTGCTTGTAACAACGGTTTGATAATGGCAGGTGCACGTGTATATTATACAATGGCTAAAGATGGTTTGTTTTTTAAAAAGGCAGCTCAGTTAAATAAGTCTGACGTTCCCGAATGGGCCTTATGGATACAAGGAATATGGGCTTCGGCACTTTGTCTTACTGGCAGGTATGGAGATCTACTTGATTTTGTAGTCATCATAGTGATGATCTTTTATATCCTTACCATTTACGGAATCTTCATTCTTAGAAGAAAAATGCCAAATGCTGAGCGACCTTACAGGGCCTTTGGTTACCCTGTTTTACCGGCACTATACATCATACTTGCTTCTGCACTGTGTATTGGACTACTTAGGTACAAGTTTGCAACTTGTGGATGGGGTGTACTTATTATGATTGTAGGGATTCCAATTTATTATCTAACAAAGGAAAAGGAAAGCTAGGGCCGGACTAAAAAAGAAACAGGGATAAGCTAGAAGGCCATCCCTGTTTTAATAGATGTTGACCCACCACAGATCAACAAAACCAAACAAACTATCAACATAACACGGATAGTTTGAAAAAGTTTTATTTTTTTTAACGCTGTACAATTTCTCTTAAGTCATTCTTATTTAGCCATCCCTTTGTTACCTCTCCAGCGTTGTTGGTATGGGTAATTAGAATGAAGCCATTTTGCTCATCCAGCACACTAATCTTATAATTTACCCCGATTATTGCCACACCATGTTTTACCGATTCGGCACTTGGGTCATCATAAAAATATGCAGCACCTTTTGGCATTTTATACTTCTTGCCATCACTAACCAACACAGGTTCCATTCCATTGTCTACAGGAACAACAGGGGGATCAATCTTCACATTTTTGTCGCCCGTTTGCGCTATGTATGCCTTTTTTAAACTATCAACTTCTGCACTTCGTTTTGCTGTGTCTATCACTACTTTTGGAGTAATGATTTTTGTAGTGTCAGGATGAACCGGATAGGGTTTATTTAATGCAGGAGTATCAGGCGGATGGCTAGCAAGAGAGTCTTGATAAACAACCTGTTTGCTGTCTGTATTTGTAAAAAATAAGGAATACGAAGAGTATCCAACTGAGGCTAAGAGTAATAAAATAAGTGAAATAAATAATGGCTTGGATACTTCCATCGTATCTGGCGATCGTAATTCACCAGGATTGATAGTGCCCATGTCTAATGTAGGTGGTACGGGTGTTGCTATTGATACTTTCACTGATTTAACCAAAGGAACACTTGCTTGCTCAATATTTTCATGCAAGATTGCTTCCTGAAGTTCCGTTCCATTGGCATAGCGTTTTTCCGGATTTTTTTCCAGAGACTTCTTAATTACCTCTGTTAGCCAAAATGGGATGTTCATTTCCCTTGCTTTTGTCTCTGCAGACCAGTTCTCTGGTATTTTACTTTTACGCAGTACCAGCAGGTCAGGAACAGGTTTCTCCATGTGAGATACCATTACAGCATTTCTTGTAGCCTCTCCTTTATTCGTTAATGGGAAAGGCACCTGGCCGGCAAGCAATTCGTATAATACTATTCCAAAGCTATAAATGTCGGTCTGGAAAAACATTTCTCCATCATGTTGTTCGGGTGCCATAAATTCTACAGCACCTGCATGCTGTATGCTGCTGCGGCGCTGTTCGTCAGACATGATAGCCAATCCGAAATCAAGCAATATGTAGTTGCCTGTATCTGTATTAAATTTTACGTTGTTACTTTTAATATCACCATGTTTTACACCAACTCTATGGCAGTGTGCCAGTGCATTAGCCAGTTGATGTGCCAGTTTTTTTGTTTCCCTGATAGTGAAAATAGGCGTATGTGGCGGCTGAAGTAGTTCTTCCAAATCTGGCCCTTCTATGTATTGCATTTCTATAAAAGGAAATGAACCACTTTCTGTAAGGCCTGAGTTTACTATTTTTACCACATTGGGATTAGGAATCTCATTTACTTTTTTAAGTTTCTCTACTTCGTTCTTAAAGTTCCTATAGTTTTTATCATCTATATTTTCTGTATGTATAGGTGTGGGTAATATTTTTACAGCAGTGATGATCTCACCAATTCTTTTTCCTTTGTACACTGAGCCTTGACCACCTGTCCGCAGGGCTCCCATATTTTCTAATCCTTCTGTTATAGTAAATACTTTACTCATTTTTTAGCGCTGTTAAAATTCAGGAACATCATTTACTAGACCATCTTTAGTTTTTGCCGGTACTTTTTTCTTCTTTGCCGGTATATTGATTTTTTTACTTTCCGCGTCTTTGCTCTTCATTATTTTAAGACTATCTGCTTTAGCGATTACTGCCCTTTCCTGCAATACAGTTTCCGAATTTTTCCCACTGTTAAATAATGAACTTAATGCTAAAGTTACCAAACAAACCAATACCATTGCAATACCTATATAAATAGATCTATTTTTAAAGTATGTTCTGTATTTATTTACTTCTGCAGTTAGTTGCTCATTTACTTCTGCTAACCTTAAAGCTTCCCTATCTTTCTCAATAAGAGGCATAGTTGTATTTACAACTATATTATTTTCCAGTTGGTTACATACTGCCTCATGCAATGTGATTCCGTTTGGATAACGATCTGATGGTGATTTCTTTAGGCAGTTTGCAACTATTTCGAGTAACCATTCAGGAACTTTCATCTCTGCCGCCTTCTTTTCCTCATTCCATTCTTCTGGTAGCTTATCCTTTCGGAGCAGCATAAGATCAGGTATATCTCTTTCTATGTGTGCCAACATCACCTGATTACGGTTAGACTCACCTTTGCTGATCAATGGAAAAGGTACAACACCCGCAAGTAATTCATAAACGATAACGCCAAAACTGTAGATATCCGTTTGGAATAACATTTCACCTTCATGCTGTTCTGGTGCCATAAACTCAACGGCGCCCGCATGGCGAAGACTAGACCTGCGCTGCTCATCGGACATGACTGCCAGACCAAAATCCAACAAGATATAATTACCTGTATCAGTATTGAATTTTACATTATTACTTTTAATATCCCCATGCTTTACACCAGCTCTATGACAATGTGATAGCGCATTTGAAAGATGAGTAGCCAATTTAATTGTTTCCCTTATGCTGAAAACCGGTGGATGTGGTGCTATTAGCAATTGCTCCAAATCTGGACCTTCTATGTACTCCATTTCTATAAATGGAAAAGACCCGCTTTCTGTTAGTCCGGAGTTAATGATTTTTACCACGTTAGGGTTAGGGTCTTCATTAACTTTTTTCAGTTTCTCTACCTCGTTCTGAAAGTCCCTGAAGTTTTTATCTTCTGCATTTTCCGTGTAAATAGGTGTAGGTAATAATTTTACAGCAGAGATAATGGCACCCATGCGTTTACCCTTATAAACAGAGCCTTGGCCGCCAGTACTCAGCGCACCCATATTTTCTAATCCATCTGTTATTGTGAATACCTTTGCCATTTACTGTTTATTGATTGTAGCTGAACACTAGTACAGCAGATTCTCCTAATATAATTTGATCGCCTTCATGCAGTACAAATCCAAGTTCTGTAAAAGTCAACTTAACAGGATTATGATCTGACTTAGAACGAATTTTAACTTTATTTCTTGGTGGTACACCGCCATCATCGGCAAAAAGCATGAACGCATCCGCTTCATTATTCCATTCTATGTGTGCATGTTGCCTGCTAATGTATTTATTGCATTCATTTGTACTCTCGTCTGGAAAAGCAATTTCGTTATTCCTGAAAAAACCATCTGTATCCTGCGCTTGTCGCCCTCTTCCAATGTTTATTCTTCCGTCTCCAGATTTTATTGTGTAAACTAGTTGTTCAGCTTCACCTGCAAGTATTTTGATGTATCCAGTCTCCAGTTTTTGGATTGCAACATGCTCTGGTGTCTTGATGTAGAATGCCACATCCAGATTTGCCATCTTAATTGCACTTTCTGGTAACACATCAACATAGAGCGTTTCCATTGTCCAGGCCTCTGGCAGATCTATAGCAAAATCATCCGCAATGCGCTGAATCTCATTTTTAAAACGATCTTGCTCTGCAGAAAACAATGCAGAATCGTACATAAATTGTTCTGCAGATAAACAGCAAATGAATAGCTGAAAACCCTTTATATTCCTGCCTTCTCCACCTTCCATCTTTTGTAATTCCTGCTTAATGAAAACCAGAAGGGATTCCCTTATAGCTTTCACATCTTGAGGTTTTTCCGGCGTATTCTTATTAAATAAATTAAACATCTCTTCTTTTTTAAATCAACAATCAATTAATGACCTGGTTTTCTGCTGCAACAGTTGCAGGAACTTTTTTCATAGCCGCCACTACAGCAGGTTTTATTGTTTCTTCCAGATACCCTAGCGCTTTCAGAACAGGTACCACATGTTGGCCTGCTAATAATACAGCCTTGCTTGAACCTTTTGTAGATTCTATTCTTACACAAACTACAATATGTCCTTTACCATTTTTCTTAGGTGCAAAGAATACATACCAACCATCATTTATGCGTTCCTTTTTCCAAACCCTTTCTGGGGTACCCGTTTTACCTGCAACAGTCAATCCAAGCGTAGAAGATTTACCTGCACTTTGCTTCAGCATAAAATCTGTCAATAGCTCGGCGTACTTAGGATCGTTTGCCAGCTTTATTCCTGGTTTTACAGCTACTGTAGAGTCGCTAATTTTCAATACATATCTGTTTGGGACCAGCATTCCTTTATTTGCTACCGCAGAAGCTAATCGTGCTACTGCTGCGGGTGTAGCAATAAGCTCACCCTGGCCCCATGCCATACCCGAAATACCTTTCGCCCTGGTTCTTCTTATATTTTCAGGATCATATTTAGGCTTCGTATTGAACTCGGTTCGTCGCCAAAGGTCCATCCATTTCTCTTCCTGCTTTTCGTTGTTCAAGGCTTTATCAAAATAGTAGCCACCAACGCCGCGCAAAAACATGCCCGTCTTTAGGTACAGCGTAGCCATATCCTCCTGCAAGTGTTCTTGATTGGCTAACTTTATAAAATACACATTGTTGGATTTTACAATAGCACGTTCCAGATTGATTTTTCCTGTCTCATCAGGTTCAATCCCTTTGGTCCGGATCCTTTCGTTCATGCTTACATTAAAAGTCTTCTGTATGGCGGCTAACCCCAGTTTGTTAAATGATGCCATTGCGGTAAGTACCTTGGCTGTTGATCCTGGTTGGGTAGCGTAGGTAAAACCCAGATCAACATTGGTGTACCAACCTGCCAGTTTATTTTGTTCGGCAGTCGTCATGGTCAACAATTCCCAATCCTTAACCTGTGGCAATGGATAAACAGCCGAAGCTAGCACATCACCAGTAATATCTTCCATAACCACAACTGAAACCCGGTTGTTTTTTAAAGAATCATCCTGACTTATAGAATGCTGAATGGCGGTTTGTAATCGCGCATCTAAACTCAGCTTAACATCCCTATTTCGTTTTTTAAATGCTGCAACTTCAACACTATTTATACCAGCGAGCAGTAAAGGTGCTAACTCTGAATAATCTCTTTTACCAACAGTCATTTCTTTTACACCACGGGGCAAGAAACGGTCTTCTCTATACTTGTTTGCTTTTGTATTTAATGAAGTAATAGGCGTGTGGAAACCTCTAAGTTCAGCGGCATGTTCATATTCACCAAAATAACCATTGGTACTACCATTAAATACGCCTGTGTTTACATCGCCAGTCCAGAAAAATGTTTGCGCTTCAAAAGGATAATAACGATCAACTCTTTTATGCATTGCAGAATCAAGGTTGTAATTAATACCAGCCTTATTTAAAACATTAAGCTGTTTTCTAATCTTATCAGGATTACTAGTCGCCAGTATTTTACCGTTTCGGTCATACAATTCACCAGCTTCCAATTTGTTCATCAATATGGCAATACGAGGGTTGTAACTAAACATCCTGGCGCCACTTTTATCTGCTACAAGTGCAGGCTGCACTACCCATTTCTTATTATCGATTACATATTTAGAAACGGTTACAGTTAAAAGGAGCACAGCGATACTGGCCGAAAGTAGAGCAGGGACCAAATTCTTATCTTGCTGTTTAGTGATGAATTCCATCTGTAAGGCTGTTCCTTTAACTTTAGAGACAGAAATGAGAAAACCCGCGGCCAGCATATTTGCAACAAGTGACGAGCCTCCATAACTAATAAAGGGTAATGCCACACCAGAAAGGGGTAAAGCACCAGTTGATCCTCCTGCAATTAAGAGGAACTGTACAAAGAGACTGATCCCAACGCCTGCTGAAAGGTAGAATAGAAATGGTGTACCCGTTCGTCGCCCTATAACAATGGAACGATTTAGTAAAACGAGGAATAAAATAAATATACCTGTTATTGCTGCCCAGCCAAACTCCTCTCCAATTGCAGGCAAGATCATATCAGTATGTGCTTCGGGAATGGTTTTGGCAAACCCTTCACCTACACCTTGACCACTAAGGCCACCACCCGCCATTGCCCAAATTCCATTAGCAACCTGGTCGCCACCATAAACTTCATTATTCCATGGATCCTGCCAGATAGATTTTCTTTCAGAAAGCCTGTTAACGGGGCCTGGTATCAACTTATCCAAGTAAGGGATTTGGTCTATCAAAAGAAAGCCCGCCATCACCATAATTACCATCACAGCCGATTCGCTGGTCTGTTTCTTATTAAAGAACATGGTTAGGCCAATAACAATAACCGTTGCAAGGCTGGCAATCCATATATTCAGAAACCAAACTGATAAGCTATAAACTATAATCGCTATCAGCATCATCATAAAATCACCCCTTGAAAAGGAGAATAGAATAATGAAGGTAAAGCAGACTACCATTGCAGGACCAAGATCTCCCAAAACGAGATACAATAAAATAGCGATAAGCATTGCTGCCAAAGCAAAAGAGAAAAAGTACCACCTCTTTTTCCAGCTGCGGTACTCTGTTATAAATTTTTCATTACTGGCAAAAAAACCTGCCAGGAAGAGAATAATGCCATACTTTACAATCTCACTTGGCTGTACACCAAATAGGTTTACTTTTACCCCGCTACCCTCAGGACCACTGCCAAATACAATAGTCAATGCCAAAAGACCAAGTGCTGCTACTGCCCATTGCCAGCCATTAGCCTTGTTACTTTTATTGGTTAATACCAACATCCGATAAAAACGGGAATCCACCGTGAATTTTCTAAAATTTATCAATAGGACAATTAATATACCTATGATGCCAATTCCAAAAAAGAAGAGCGAATCTCTAGCCAAAAACCGATCTCTTAGCGGATCCTGCAAGCTTAATAACGTTATAAAAGAAATACCTGTCATGAGCATGACCAGCGGCAGTACCAATTGGTCTGCTTGTGGGAATTTAATGCTCATTACCAAGTGTAAAAACCAGAAGCCAATAAAAAAGCTACCTACAATAATCCAAAACCATTGGTTGTACTCAGAAATGCTTCGTACGATAAGTGATTTTTCTTTCTTTAGAATTTTAAAGTCGCGCGTAGAAAATAGCCGTATGGTATGTGGCGATTGCCTAAAGGTAAAACTGGCATCGCTGCTCAATTCTTGTACGCCCTGAGATCTGCCAAACTGGTAGCCAGGCTTTAGGGGTAAAATTTCAAAACCTTTACCAGAGGGTAAATGCTGAAAAGTAAAATGACCGTCAGCATTCGTACGGACGTATGAAACCAGTTCAGGCTTTAACGGTATAGAATCGTTCTCTACATAACCACTATCCTGAGGTAAGATCATTGATAATTTGATCAGCACACCTGCAACTGCTTTATTTTCCTTGTTTATAATATTGCCTTCAATATTGAATTCGCCAAGCGCAAGATCTTTTACCGCTGGTAATGACGGGGGGCTCTTTAGTTCCTGATAAAAGCGTTGCTCATCATCACCTGTGTAACCTAATAATGCTCTTGAATCTGCAACACGCTTTTTAAATACTTCCCCACCTGAGGAATAGGCAACATCTGCATCAACAAAAAACTTGTTTTTATTTAATTCTCCAACATTGTCGATGGGTTCAGCGAATGATTTTATGCCTTTAGTAACCACACTTTCAATAATTGCGATGTCGCGCTTATCTTCAAAATAATACCCTTTTTGTAAAAGGCGGGTCATGTAGGCACCAGCATGCTTATTGTTTAAGTTAATCATTGTTCCACTCTCCAAACGGGAATTTACATCAGAGAAGCTATGCTGCAACACACTGAAAAGTGTAAAAAATAATGCACCTAAAACAATGGTGATCAATAAAATAAAGATGCGTTCAGTCCTTCTATTCATGCTAATCAATGGCCTTCAGAGATAACGAATCTGCTGTAAAAGAGCTAAATGGAATCTTACCATTAATATATTTCTTTTGCGACAGGTTAAATGTGCTTTGTATCGTATTGGGACAATTGGTGAAACGTACGTTTTTTAATACCAATGCATTATTTGCTGTTAAGATGGCCGTATTGAAATTCTCAAAGGCAATATTATTTAATTGTATAAACTTGCTGGCCGGTCTTACATTTACTGCAACCCCCTTATAAAGAGAATCACTAATGAAGACCAACTCTTTATCAGACTTTAAATAAATGGTATCCCTATTAAACTCCAGCGGCTGATGTAAAATAATGGGCGATGAAAAGAGTGAATCTGTCAATACCAGTGTTTGGCCCTTCATTTTGTTGAGGGTGTCCTGAAGCATAATTTCTTTGGTATTTCTTTTTTCTGTGACCTCTGTAAGCGGCTGTTGCTTCACTTGGCGAGCTGGGTGGATATCATAAAACCAAACTAAATATGCTGTGCTAATCATAAATATAAGGGCGGTTAAAGAAAGTAAAAGAGTTAGGCCATATCGTGATTTGTACACAATTGTTGGTGTAACATCCCGAATAGGAATTTCTACTCTCTCTTCTGCGACAACTTTGGTTGTCGGCTGTACTTCATCAAAAAGTGCTGACTGAGATGCAACTAATGGTTTGGCTGGCTGCTCTGGTTTAGTGGCCTCATGTTTAGCAAGAGGATTTGTATTTTTTACCAGTACAACGGTAATATTGTCTGCGCCACCATTCTTATTTGCTGCGGCAACAAGCTTTGTTCCTTGTTCAGCTAAATCCTTACCTTCGCTTAGCGTAGCTATGATCTCATTTTTATTGAGCATATCAGATAGACCATCACTGCAGAGCAACAATAGATCTCCGGGTAAAAATGGCGATTGGCCCATTTCTATATAATCTTCCTGATCCTTCAGATTCGTCCCAAAGCCTAATGCTTTGTTGATCTCATTACGTTTGGGATGTTTCATGGCTTCTGCTTCTGTTAAGCGTCCACTATCTTCCATAAAACCCACAAAAGACTGATCACGTGTAATCTTAACTAAAGAATTGTCTCGTAGCAGATACATCCTTGTATCGCCTACATGAACATAATGCAAAATATTTTTTTTCAGGTCTACAATAGCCAATGTTAATACACAAGCCATATTTTCCAGCTCTTTTACCTGCTGTTTTTCTGCAACAATTTTTGCATCCGCTTCTGATATTGCCTTTTTCATGAGTGATAAAATGTCACCCTCAGGCTTACTCAAATGCTCTAATACTGATAGTTTAGTAATCTCTGCAGCAATTTCTCCACCGGAGTAACCACCCACGCCATCAATTACACAGGCAATTATAAAATCGCCAGAAGCGGTTTCTTTTGCAATAAAGGTATCTTCATTATTGCTTCGAACCTTGCCAATATCTGTTATTCCAAAATAATTTTTACTCATCTTATTCAGGTGAATTTTTAACGTGTCTAAAGTGTGAAATAAGTATTGCCAAACAGAGAACGAGGAATGCTATGGAAAGAATATGTGACATACTCAATTACGATTTAAAAATGTTCATACCTATAATTCCATTTAGAATGATCCTGGAGTTAAGCGGCAACTCTGTCCATTTTGGGCCATTGATGTCGCTTCGTTCAATCAGATTTTCATTAACTATCGTTTTTTCTCCAAAAGATGCCAGGTAAAATTTATCATCTGCATTGCTGTATCTTATTTTAAGGTGAGGTGAATTAACCCATTCTGAAGGTATTTTAAATATAAAATCCTCAGCTCTTGAATCCTCCTCGCCTGTTACAATGATCTCTTCTTTTTTCATTAAAAATTCTACTTTTTTCCCAGAATAAGCCCTATCGGGCAGGGTAGTTTCAAATCTTGCTAGCAGTTCATTTTCTTTTTGAAGCGGAGTTTTAGAGTCGAATATCAAGGTGCTCACGTAAGGTATTTCATAATACCCCTCACTGTAGAATATAAAATCTTTGAGGATGTCATTATTGATATCAAACGTCTGCGCCATACCCGTTTGGCGAGGAATAAACGTGACCCTTAAATTTTCCTCTTTTTTATTATTGTCTGGAAGCAATTTGCCTATGAAACCTTTATCACCAGGTTTGTAATCTGGGTGAGATACAAAACGGAATACCCATTTATTACTGGATGGCTCTGCTTTTTTACCATCATTGATTTTTTGATTCAATATTTCGTAAAAATTCTTAACAGATTCCTGAGCAATTAATCCCAATATACCTTTCTTGTTGTCCATAAACTCACGATAGTCATCTGCATTGAGACAAATAATGTATTCATGGTAAAAAACAATACGTTCTGCAAAAGAAAGTTCTGCCATAGATTCTTCGAACTTCTCAATAATGTATTTAAAAACAATATTAGGAGTAAGGGATTTTGCTTTTGCAGCCGCAGTGCCTTCATTATTGGTCAGAAACCAGTCCTGAACGCCAATTCGTTGCCAAAAAGAGGTTTTTTCAATCATTTAATGTGTCAAAGTTATTTGGTGTGAATATAGCAATAATGTTGCCTGTTTTGACATGGAATCTGGTATAGCTTAATTTTTGGGTATGATGTTTAAGGTATATAATCGTACTTTATCTGGTATTTGTCCCACATAAGTGCCGATATAGGTGCTTTTAGTGGGACAAATGTGGGAGAAGCATGGGATAAATATAGGAGATATACTAAGCAAGAACGGAATCAAATAAATGGGCATATCTTTTGTTGTGAAAATCTTTAATGAAGTTAGCTGAACTAATACAAACTAAAGACTGGTCTAACACTGTACTTGGGAGACGTGAAGACTGGCCGGAAAGCTTAAAATTGGCGGTAAATATTTGTCTGAATTCAGGGTTTCCAATAGCCTTGTACTGGGGCAAGGAGTTTACATTAATCTATAATGATGCCTGGAGCAGTATTCCGGGTGATAAACATCCTATGGCGCTTGGTAAGCCAGGCCCGGAAGTATGGCCGGAGATCTGGGATGGTTTAGCGCCAGAATTTAATAGCGTACTAAATTTGGGAGAGTCTATTAGGCAACCAGATGCCTTGTTGCTGATGAACCGTTACGGTTATGTGGAGGAATGCTATTTCGATTATACACTTTCGCCAATAATGGACGCCAACAATCAAATTGGCGGTGTGTTTAATGTGGTTATAGAAACCACCTACAGAGTGATCAATGAGCGGCGGAAACAGTTGCTGTATCAATTATTGATGGCTAATTTATCCAGAACTACAGCTGATAGCTTGTTAAATATAGAAATGTTAATAGGGGCTGCTACTGAGGATATTCCTTTTAGCCTTTTATTTACATTTTCTGAAAATTACAAGATAAGAGGTCAAATTTCTTTATTTACTGGAACGGTAACTAAAGAAATTATAAAAGCAAAATGGCCTATACCTGAACTTAAAGAGGGAAACAATTCGGTATATGTAGATGACATTAGTCAATTTGTTGAACAGCTTCCTGTGAATGTTAGAGGAGAGGTTTGTAGAGAAGTATGTGTAGTGCCAGTCAATACCTCTAATGCTAAAGTTAGCGGCTATATGGTTATCGGGGTATCACCAAGGAAACGATTGGATGATGATTACAAACATTTTTTGGATTCAGTTGGATTACATATTGGGAATATCCTTAACAACTCATTTGCTTTTGAACAAGAAGGCCTGTTTGATTATGAGCAGGCATTGAATGAACAATTAGCTGTGGCAAATGAAGAGTTAAGGTCTACCAATGAAGAGCTTCAACAGGCACAAGAAAATTTGTCTACTTTAAACAACGATCTGGAAAGAAGGGTTGCGTACAGGACTAAGGCCTTGGTAGAAAGCGAGAATAGGTTGCAAAGTATGGTGATGACATCACCAGTTGGCATAGGTGTTTTTAAAGGTAGGAACCTGAAAATAGAAATAGTGAACCAGCCGATGCTTGAGATGTGGAGTCGTACTAGAGACCAGGTAATAGGAAAAGAGTTTGTTGAGGTATTTCCTGAACAAATTGATCAGCCATTTTTAGATTTGTTTGAGCAGGTTTATGATACAGGAAAATCAATATCTATCTCTGAAATAGAGGTAGTTATTAGTACTACAGATGGTAATAAAAGAATGTATGTAGATTTTCAATATTCTCCATTGTATGATGCTGAAAAAAATATTGAAGCAATTATGGCTTCGGTTATTAATATCACCCCAATTGTGGAATCGCGTAAACTATTAGAGCAAAGCCAACAGGAACAGCAGGCGCTTAATGAAGAATTGTCGGCGACTAACGAGGAACTTGCCGTTTCAATGGAAGAGCTTGCTATAAGCGAGCGCAAAAAAGACGAATTCATTTCTATTGCCAGTCACGAGTTAAAAACACCGCTAACCAGCATAAAAGCATTTAATCAGTTAATGCAGCGATCACAAGATCCGGAGCGCATGAAAAACTTCATATCAAAGTCGTCAGAGCAGGTGCACCGACTGGAAATGCTGATAAGAGATTTGTTGGACGTAACGAAGATCAATGCAGGCAAGATGCACTATAACATGGAGCCATTTAATTTTGCAGCAATGGTTTCTGGAAGTATAGAAAGTGTGCAGCATACCACAACTACCCATGAGATTATTTTGGAAAATAATGAGCAGATTAGCTATACTGGCGATCAGCTAAGGTTAGAGCAAGTAGTGCAAAATTTCCTCTCAAACGCTATCAAATATTCACCGCAGGGTAAAAAAGTAATCGTAAACAGCAGGATAGAGCTGGATAATATTGTTGTGTCTGTACAAGATTTTGGGATTGGTATTGCAGAAAACAACTTGGATCGTTTATTTGACAGGTATTACCGGGTAGACAATACTGCAATGCAATTTGAGGGTTTGGGTTTAGGATTGTTCATCTCCTCAGAAATATTAAAAAGACATGAGGGTAGTTTTTGGATAGAGAGTGAACCGGGCAACGGGGCTAATTTCTTTTTTAGGCTGCCATTGCATACAGATGAGTTGATTAGTAAGAAGGTAAAAACTGATACCTATTACCAGGACGAGCACATTGCAATCACCTACAATAGCGCTGCAAAGATGCTGGAAGTTGATTGGACAGGCTACCAGAACATGGAAACTGTAAAAAGAGGTGGAATGCTTATGTTAGAAATGCTGGAGAAGAATAAATGTACTAAAGTGTTGAACGATAATACGCATGTGCTGGGCTCATGGTCTGAAGCGGCAGACTGGGCAGGCAACGAGTGGTTTCCTATGATGGAACGAGCTGGTCTTAAGTACTTTGCCTGGGTGTATTCGCCCAGTGTGTTTAGCAGACTTGCCGCAAAAAGAAGTGTAGATATAGCAATTGGCGATGTAGTAACTCAATTTTTTACAGATACAGTGCTTGCAGGCCAGTGGCTTGACGGGCGATAACATGACTTATTTTTTTGTATTTTTGTAAAAAAATACAATCGAATTGGGAACACTACTAGATCAGGGAATTAAAGGCTATAACAATTACGGTACGCATCTTAAAGAAAAATACAAAGGACAGCGTGTATTTAAAGTAATTGTTGATGGTGGTTTTACCTGCCCCAATCGCGATGGCAGTAAAGGCTATGGTGGATGTACCTATTGCAATGTAGATTCTTTTACTCCAGAACTTTCCCGTAAGCTTCCAACCATACGTGAGCAGCTTGAACAAGGTATGGAGAGAGGTAAGGGTTTTTATAAAGCAGATAAGTTTATTGTTTACTTTCAACCCAATACCAATACCTATGCACCGGTACATTATTTAAAGATGATGTATGATGAAGCCCTATCTATTAATCCAGAAGATGTAGTAGGTTTTTCTGTTGGGACACGGCCCGATTGTATAGATGCCGAAAAGGTAGCGCTTTTGGAAAGCTATTCAGACCGGTTTGATGTAGATCTGGAAATGGGTATGGAGTCTATCTACGACGAGACCTTAAATCAAATTAACAGGGGCTGTAGTCATGCTGAATTTGTAGAGGCCGTAAAGCTTTTGGACAATAGTAAACTAGATCTTTGTGTGCATACTATATTTGGTTTTCCCTGGGAAACAGAAGAGATGATGTTGGGATATATCCATGAGATAAACCGGTTTCCGCAAATTAAGTTTGTAAAGTTTCACCACCTTCATATAGTTGAAGGCTCTATAATGGGAGCAAAGTACAAAAAGGAGCCTTTTAAATTATTTTCATTAGAGGAATACACCGATTTGCTTTGTAAACTTATTCCGCTGCTGCGGCCAGATGTTGTTATACAACGGTTATTTGGAATATCTGATTGGGATTTGTTGATTGCTCCTAACTGGGGATTAAACAAATCTGCAATACAAACCTATATAGATAAGGAGATAGAAAGAAGAGGCGTGGTGCAAGGATCTGCCTATGTATCGGTAGCTGTTGTGTAATCGCCAAACAGTTCGATAACTTTCTTTCGTCTGAATTCGAAAATGTCCTTAACTTTTTTCTCTACAAATAAACTGTTGGCTATGCTTCCAACAAAACCCATTGGCAAGCCATAAGTAAGGATGTCATCCATTGCCGTTCCACCTTCAATTTCTCTAAAATGATGCTGATGGTGCCAAAATTGGTAAGGTCCAAAGCGTTGTTCATCTATAAAATACTTTTCGTCCTCCACTTGAGTAATCTCCGTCATCCAGTTCAGTTTAATATTAAACATTGGCGAGACCTTATAAGTAATTAGCATCCCTGCGTACATAGTTTTAAGGTGTTCCTTTTTTGAAGTGACGGTAAAAGCCATTTCAGGTGGAGTGATTTTAGCCAAATTCATTGGTGAAGAAAAGAAGTTCCAGCATTCTTTTAGTGGAATAGGTAATTTTTGTGAAAATGTGAATTGATAAGGTCTCATAAGTAGTTAAATATACGCTTTTATTGTTTCCAGTGATTTTTATTCATTTATTAAAAAAGCATATATTTTTATGTTGTTTTGTTGTTAATTAAAGTAAAAATAAGATAATCAGTGTGTTTTTGTTGCTATAAAGTATTTAAATTAGATTTTTTTGTACTTTTTTACATTAAAAGTTTGTTTTAGAATGGTTTTTATGAAAATATTTATTAGTTTTATCAAAAAATCAAATAAACTATAATTACTAACAGTTAAAGCACACATTTATGGCGAAAGTTTTATTCAAACAATGGGGCCCACTTGCAGTTCTATTAATAATTGCGGTTGCGGCTCTCTTTATTCCCTTGCTTCCTAATTTTGATGAGGGCAAATACAGCGGACCAGATATTGCATTTATATTAATAGCATCAGCTTTGGTATTTATTATGACACCAGGTCTGGCATTTTTCTATGGAGGTATGGTTCATCGTAAGAACATCCTATCCACCATGATTAAGAGTGTAGTAGCAGCAGGTGTAATTACTGTTCTTTGGGTAGTAGTTGGCTTTAGTCTTGCATTTGGAGAAACGATTGGCGGTTTTATTGGAAATCCTAAAACATTCTTTTTCTTTCAAGGAGTAAACTCAAGCCCGTCATGGAGTCTTGCTGCAACAATTCCTCTTTCTTTGTTTGCTGTTTTCCAATTGATGTTTGCTATCATCACTCCAGGACTAGTTGTTGGAGCTGTTGCTGAGCGTATCCGCTTTACATCTTACATCTTATTTATTGTATTGTTTGCAATATTTGTATACTCACCTTTAGCACATTGGACATGGCATCCTGATGGCATCCTGTTTAAAATGGGTGTTTTAGATTTCGCCGGTGGTACAGTTGTACACATCTCTGCAGGTATGGCTGCATTAGCTGGTGCATTGGTGTTAAAACGTAGAAAGTCTCATATTGAGCATCAAGAAGTGCCGCCTGCAAACATTCCTTATGTATTGATTGGTACTGGCTTACTTTGGTTTGGATGGTTCGGTTTTAATGCAGGTTCTGCACTTGGAGCTAATAGTCTTGCTGTATCTGCATTCTTAACAACAAATACTGCTGCCGGTGCTGCTGGTTTATCCTGGATGTTCTTTGATGTATCAAGAGGTAAAAAACCTTCTGTACTTGGATTCTGTATCGGTGCTGTTGTTGGTTTAGTTGCAATCACTCCTGGCGCAGGGTTTGTAAGCATTCCTTCAAGTATTTTTATTGGGGCAATAGCGGCAATCATTTCTAATCTTGCTGTTTCATGGAAACAAAAAACAAGTTTAGATGATACATTGGACGTGTTTCCTTGTCATGGTGTTGGAGGTATTGTTGGTATGCTATTAACCGGTGTGTTTGCAACAAAAACTGTAAACAGTGCTGGTGTTGATGGCTTGTTTTACGGTAATCCTGCATTTTTTATCACCCAATTAAAAGGTGTTGTAATTGTTGTAGTGTTCAGCTTTGTCATGTCATTCATCATTTTCAAAATTATTAACCTGATTCAACCAATTAGAGTTACCTCAGAAGAAGAAGAAGAAGGATTAGATTCTAGTCAGCATAATGAGAAATATTCTCAAGGTACACTGATCGTTGAAGGGCAAGAAGTAGAAAACAAATTTTAAAGTATACATCTAAATTCACTCAAAAAAAACATTATTATGAAATTAAAATCACTACTAACCATCGCATCTTTTGTTTTTACATCTGCAGCTTTCGCTCAAGAAGCAACAGAAGCTCCACTACAGATTTCTGGTTCCGTTGATACGTATTACAAATACGATTTTGGTAAGGTTTCTAACCTTCCAACGAGTTTTGCTTCCGATCATAACTCTGTATCAATAGGTATGATTGATTTGGCTTTGAAAAAAACTACTGGTAAAGCTTCTTTTGTTGGAGAATTGTCTTTCGGTCCGCGTGGCCAAGCTCAGTCTATAGTTTCAAGTGGTACTGAGTCTTTTCATATTCAAAACTTATACGTTAATTATGCTTTTACAGACAAATTAACAATGACTGCTGGTTTCATGGGAACTTTTATCGGTTATGAAGTTATTTCTCCAGCTGCTAACTTTAATTATTCTACTTCTTACTTGTTTACCAATGGACCATTCCAAAATGCAGGCATAAAAGCTACTTACGCATTTACTCCAAAAGTAAGCCTAATGGTAGGAGCGTTTAATGATTCCTGGAACAATTACACGGCTAGCCCTAAATTCGGTGTGTCAACTTTCGGAGCTCAGTTAATGGTGTCACCTGTTGAAGGTTGGACTGCATATTTGAACCTTGCTACTGGTTATGTTTCAGGAACTGAAGTTGATTTAACTACTGCTTATCAAGTTACTGAAAAGTTCAAATTGGGCTTAAACGTTGCTGACTGGTCGGCAGGATTAGGGGCAGACAAAACTGGGTTTACTGGTGCTGCACTCTATCCGCAATATGCATTCACTCCATCTTTTGCATTGGGCGTTAGAGGCGAGTATTTTAAAACCAAAGATAACGGTGGTGTACTTTTCGGTCCACTTGCTGGTGAAAGTATTTTTGCTGCTACAATATCTGCTAATGTTAAAGCAGGTGGCTTAACTTTTATTCCTGAAATAAGATTTGATAATGGCTCTACAACAGGTATTTTCAATGGAGCTGCAACACCTACTACTTTTGTAAAAAGTAGTGGAGCGCCAACTAAAAGTGCTTCTCAGTTCTCTTTAGCTGCGGTATACGCATTCTAATAACTGAACTTTATTATTTAAATTTGAGGCTGTCAGGAGCATTTCTGACAGCCTTTTTATATTACTAATTATGAGATTTACCCTTTTTGTATCCTTATTGATGCTCAGCCTTCATTCTTATTCTCAAGAGAAAATACTCCCTGTTGATGAGGAAGGAAAGTATGCCTTTGTGCAAGTTAAGGAGCTTAAACTTGTAAATAAGGCTGTAATGGCTGCTAATGTAAAGCGGTTTTTTAAAGAGAATTCAAAATCTTTACAATTGAAGAATAGTGAAAATGATACCCTATTTTCTGGGAAAGGGAAAATGATCATTCAAAAAGAACTGGTAGGTATTGGTCACCCTTCTGGCGATGCCACATACAGCGTTTCGGTTTCACTGCGTGAGGGTAAATATCGTTTGATTCTTACCAACTTTTCACTTACTCCTTATGTGCGTGACAGGTTTAGTAACTTTGTTCCAGGAACTGTAAGTACTCCTCTTGAACAAACACCTAGCAAAATAAACCGTTCTGAATGGGAATCTAATATGGCTGCAGTAATGCTGGGTTGTAAAAAAGTGGCAGACAAGCTTGAATTAATAATTGGAAATACTGTTGCTGAGCCTAAAAAAGACGTCAAAAAGCCTGAGGTCGTTTCAACCACAAAATGGTAATTTGCAATAAATATGGTAATGCTTTAGTGCACCATTTTATCTGCACAGGTTGAACTGGCAAATGCTTCTGGTTTAGCTTTAAATATAAATCCCATACTTAAGATGTAGCCCATCGCTTCATTTAGCGCTTTGTTAGACTTGAACATAGGGTTGGTATTTATATCTGCATGTACTTCTAAATCTACATCGTAAAGATCAAGTAAATCGCAGATTGAGTATGCTGTTTCAATAGATTTTTGAACTTCTACGAGCATACGCTCTTTAATACTCATTTTTTGTGGGGTTTTTTCCTGATGAATATACATAAACCCCCCATGATGCTCTCTAAGCAAAACAATAACAGTGGCAAAATCAGTAAGGATTCCCTTTACCTGAGAATCTGTTCCGATGCAAACTTTTAATTTGTAACCATTTTCGGTTTCTCTGATGATGGCATTTTCAACTTCTTCAAGAATTGATGAACTAATCAGCTCACCGCTAAATTTTTTCCAGGTCATTCCATGTTAGTTTAAGGTATGATGTTTTTTAAAATTAAGGCTATTAAATTAAAGTCAGGTTAAAAAGATGTTGTTTAATTGCTAACAATTGTCTTGTTGTCAACACTTTATGCCTCTCTTTTAGCTTGCATACTTTCATTGTTCCGTTTGTATCTTATCTTTGACCACTTATGTTGGAAAAGATCCTTGAGAAATTAAAAATTACTGCGCTGAATGATATGCAGCTGGCTTCAATAAATGCTGCCAAAAAAGGGCAGGATATTGTTTTACTTGCGCCTACAGGTTCTGGAAAAACATTGGCTTTTTTGCTACCGTTGCTTGATAATTTAGAACGTCTTGAAAAGGACCGTGTGCAGGCACTCATACTTGTTCCTTCAAGAGAACTAGCCTTGCAGATTGAGCAAGTATTTAAGCTGATGTCGACCGGATTTAAAGTTAACTGCTGTTATGGTGGTCATCCGGTTAAAACGGAGCGCAATAACTTTGAGCAGCCGCCTGCGGTATTGGTAGGTACACCGGGTAGGATCGCCTATCATTTAAGACATGAGAACTTTGATGAATCTGGTATCACCACATTGGTGCTGGATGAATTTGATAAAGCCCTTGAGTTTGGTTTTCAGGAAGATATGTCTTACATTATAAAGAAACTATTGTCGCTTAAACAAAGGATACTTACCTCTGCGACTGCTATGGAAGCAATCCCTGATTTTACGGGGATAGGGAAATCGGTAGAAATAGATTTTTTAAAGGACGTTAAAGTAGCGCCCGACTTAAAGCTTAAAAAGGTATTGACCACTGCTGCTGATAAATTGGATACACTTTTTCAGTTGATCTGTAAGATTGGCGATAAACGTACCTTGATTTTCTGTAACCATAGAGAAACAGTTGATCGTATTAGTGATTTACTGATTGATAAGGATTTGGCACATGATATTTTTCATGGTGGTATGGAACAAGATGAGCGGGAGCGTGCCCTGCTGAAATTTAGGAATGGAAGTATAAAAATACTGATTACAACAGATTTAGCCTCCAGAGGTTTAGATGTTCCAGAAGTGGAATGTATTATACACTATCAATTGCCTTATACAGAAGATGCATTTCTGCATAGGAACGGTCGGACGGCGAGGATGAATGCAAAAGGGACAGCTTATTTAGTTATTGCAGACGATGAGAAATATCCTTTTCTTAAAGTTGATATAGAAACTGAAAATTTAAAAGGCAATTTTAAGATACCCGCAGACAGTGAATGGCAGACTTTATATATAGCTGCAGGGAAGAAGGATAAGGTAAATAAGATTGATATAGTTGGTCTTCTGCTAAAGAAAGGTGGTTTGCAGAAAGAAGATGTGGGTTTAATTGAAGTTAAAGATCAAAGCTCCTATGTGGCTGTAAAGCGTAAGATGGTTAACAAGGTGTTGAAAGCACTGGCCAATGAACGCATAAAAAACAAAAAGGTAAAAATTGAAATAGCAATGTAATATGAGTAATAACGATATTTTTAAGAAATTACGTGTAGCGCTTGAATTAACAAACGATGACATTATGAAGATAATGGCACTTGTAGGTTTTATAGTGACTAAGAGTGAGCTTGGTGATATTTTTAGGAAGGATGAACACCCCAACTTTAAGAAATGCGGAGACCAGATTCTTAGAAACTTCTTAAATGGCCTGGTAATTCATAAGCGTGGACCACGACCTCCAAAGGAAGATACTGCCAATCTTTAAAAGTAGTAACAAATGAATAGATACCGTTAAATTATTTTTTGGTAAAGGCTTGCTAAAACGGTTTAAATAACCTTAATTTAGAAATCGAATCTTTTAGATTCTCCTAAACCAAGAATAAAACGATACTATGAACTCTAATCCGTCTAAGCTGCCATTTATTGGTGTAGATATCGGGGGCTCCCACATCACGGCAGCACATGTAGATTGCAAATCTTATACCATTATTGACCATAGTATGAAGCGTGAACGCGTTTCATCCATGGATGAGGCTGAGACAATTTTTGTTTCCTGGGTAGAGGCACTTTCTTCTCTAATCCTTAAATCAGGAGACGAATCTACCAAAATAGGCATAGCTATGCCTGGTCCGTTTGACTATAAAGAGGGGATCTCTTTAATGAAAGGGATGCAGAAATACGATGCTTTATATGGTATGAACATTCGTGAAATACTTGCTGAACGCCTTGGGATTCCAGGTGAGGATATTCTTTTTATAAACGATGCGGAAGCTTTCTTGCGTGGTGAGCTGGCTTCTGGTGCAGCTGCTGATTTTGATCGTGCCATTGGTATAACCCTTGGTACAGGATTAGGCTCTACTAGTAACTGCAGTGGTGAAGTAAAGGATGTGAATAGGGCTTTTGTACCATTTCTTGATAGCATAGCAGAAGAATACATTTCAACTAGATGGTTTTTAAAGCGGTATAAAGAACTTACAGGTCAAGAAATCAAAAACGTTGAGCTTTTTTTGAATACGGATTGCGCCGATACAAAGGCAAAGATATTTGATGAATTTGCCAATAATCTCGCTTCTTTTTTAAATGACTTTATAGCTGAAGAAAAGCCTCAGGTTTTAGTTATTGGAGGAAATATAGCAAGGACTTGGGATCATTTTATCGTGAAGCTTAAGGAACAAATAGTGGACAAATCTGTAGTTATCAGAAGAACAGAAATGTGGGAAGATGCCGCTTTAGTTGGGGCAGCCTGTAGCTGGGTTTAACTTATGAGAAAATACCTATTCTTAATTGCTATAGCCATATTTTTGTTATCAAACTGCGCATTTTCTGCTCAGGTTGATACCGTGAATACCTATAGTACTGCAATGAAAAAGAATATCAAAGCGGTTGTTATTTTACCCGAAGGATATGAAGCAGGAAAGGATTATCCTACTGTTTACTTACTTCATGGGGCTGGAGACAAATATTCTGGTTGGGTAGATAAGGTTCCTTTGATAAAAAAATACGCTGATGATTTTAAACTGATCATCGTTTGTCCGGACGGGAATGTTACTAGCTGGTATTTTGATAGCCCAGAAGATCCTGCCTGGAAATACGAGACCTATGTTGGTACTGAACTGGTAAGCTTTATAGACAAGAAATATAAAACCATTAAAGACAGAAAAGGAAGGGCAATTACTGGATTAAGTATGGGTGGTCATGGAGCACTTTACCTGGCTTTTAAACATCAGGATACTTTTGGAGCTGCCGGTAGTATGAGTGGTGGCGTTGATATCAGACCTTTTCCTTTAAATTGGGATCTTGCTAAGAGGCTAGGTGCAGAGGATAAATATCCTGAAAGATGGGAACAGAATTCGGTAATCAATCTTACTTATTTGCTGATACCCAATCGCCTTGCAATTAATATTGACTGTGGGCGAGACGATTTTTTCTATGATGTAAACTTAAAGCTTCATGAGAAATTAGTTTATAATAATATCCCTCACGATTTTACGATTAGACCAGGCGCGCACAATTGGGAATATTGGACAAATGCCATTGGTTTCCAGTTGATGTTTTTTCATAATAATTTTAATAAAAAATAAGTATGTCTACTAACATAAAAGACCGCAGAAGTTTTATACGTGACCTGGGTATGCTGGGTGCAGCAGTCGGTTTAGGTTCTTTACTTCCCTTTGATGTACTGGCTGGCGCCAAGAAGGAATTTTTTAAAATATCCTTAGCAGAGTGGTCTTTCCATAAAGCTTTATTTGCAGGAAAAATGACAAACCTTGATTTTCCCATGAGGGCAAAAAAGGAATTTGGAATTAATATAGTAGAATATGTGAGTCCCTTTTTCAATAAAAAGGAAACAGATCCTGCTTATTTGAAGGAGCTACTAACAATAACAAAGGGCGAAGGGATTCAAAACCACCTTATTATGGTTGATGGTGAAGGAGAGTTAGGGAATATTGATGAAAAGGCAAGAACTATGGCAATTGAAAACCACTACAAATGGGTTGATGCTGCTAAAACATTAGGATGTCTAACCGTTCGCGTTAATGCTGCTGGTAATGGTACAGAAGCGGAAGTTAAAACTGCTGTTGTTGATGGTTTGGGAAGGTTAACGGAATATGCTAAGAAGAGTAAAATCAATATTATTGTGGAGAATCATGGTGGATATTCCTCTGATGGTAAGTGGCTATCTGATGTAATGAAACAAGTAAATAGTCCCTTTTGTGGTACGTTACCAGATTTTGGTAATTTTAAGATTAGCGCAGACAGGCAGTATGATATTTACCAAGGTGTTAAGGATTTGGCTCCATTTGCAAAAGGAATTAGCGCTAAAACATTCAAGTTTGATGAAAGGGGTGAGGAGCCAGATATTGATTACACAAAAATGTTCAAGATCATTCACGATGCTAAATTTTCAGGTATTGTTGGAATTGAATTTGAGGGAGATGGGTTTTCTGAAGAAGAAGGTATCAAAAAAACTAAGGTGCTACTAGAGAAAATATTAAAGCAATACGCTTAAAAACAGGAACATAAAATAAGGGTGCAATTTATTTGCACCCTATTTTTTTAAACCAGTTTTTTGTATTTCAGTCTGTGGGGAGTAACATCTCCAAGACGTTTTTTGCGATTTTCTTCATAATCGCTGTAATTCCCCTCGAAGAAATAGACCTGAGAATTACCCTCAAAAGCAAGTATGTGGGTACAGATTCTGTCAAGGAACCACCTATCGTGACTAATCACAACGGCGCAACCTCCAAAGTTTTCCAATGCCTCTTCCAATGCTCGTAAAGTGTTTACGTCAATATCATTTGTTGGCTCATCCAGAAGCAATACATTAGCACCTTTCTTTAGTGTAATGGCCAAGTGTACCCGATTTCTTTCTCCGCCTGACAAAACGCCTACTTTTTTCTGCTGATCTCCGCCATTGAAGTTAAACTTAGATACATACGCGCGACCACTAACTGCTTTGTTACCCAGTTGAATATTGTCTAATCCATCTGTAATGTTCTCATAAACAGTCTTTGCCGGATCAAGATCATTGTGCATCTGGTCAACATATCCAAGTTCAACTGTTTCTCCAACGCGGAAGGTTCCTGTGTCAGGTGTTTCCTGTTGTGTAATCAAGCGGAATAAGGTTGTTTTACCAGCACCATTTGGACCAATAATACCTACTATACCCGCTGGTGGAAGAGAAAAACTAAGGTTTTCAAATAACAATTTATCTCCGTATGCTTTAGTAACATTCTCAGCCTCAATCACTACATTCCCTAAACGTGGGCCAGCAGGGATAAATAACTCTAATTTGTCCTCTCTTTCTTTTGAGTCTTCAGAAGCCAGCTTATCGTAATTGGACAAACGTGCCCTTGATTTTGCATGACGCGCTTTAGGTGCCATACGTACCCATTCCAGCTCCCTTTCTAATGTTTTTTGGCGTTTGCTTTCAGTTTTTTCTTCCTGAGCTAAACGTTTAGCTTTTTGATCAAGCCATGAAGAGTAATTTCCTTTCCATGGAATACCTTCGCCACGGTCTAATTCCAGGATCCAGCCAGCTACATTATCAAGGAAATACCTATCGTGTGTAACTGCGATTACCGTACCTTTATAGTTCTTTAAGAATTGCTCCAGCCAGTCGATGCTTTCTGCATCAAGGTGATTGGTAGGCTCATCTAATAATAAAACATCAGGCTCCTGAAGTAACAAGCGGCACATAGCTACTCGCCTGCGTTCGCCTCCGGATAAAACTCCGATTTTGGTTTCTGGATCAGGGCATCTCAATGCATCCATTGCGCGTTCTAGTTTATTATCTAGTTCCCAAGCATTTAAAGCATCTATTTTATCTTGAAGCTCGCCTTGTTTAGCCATTAATTTATCCATAGCATCAGCATCCTCATAAACTTCAGGAAGACCAAATTGCTCATTGATAGATTCGTACTCCTTTAAGATCGCGGTGATCTCGGCAACGCCTTCTTCAACAACTTCTCTTACGGTTTTATTTTCATCAAGCTCAGGCTCCTGGGCAAGATAACCTACAGTAAATCCCGGAGAGAAAACTACCTCGCCCTGGAAGGATTTATCTAGTCCGGCAATGATCTTTAAAAGGGAGGATTTACCCGACCCATTCAGACCTATTACACCAATTTTTGCGCCATAGAAAAAGGAGAGGTATATGTTCTTTAAAACTTGTTTTTGGGGTGGATAAATCTTATTTACCCCCGCCATAGAAAAGATTATTTTTTCGTCTGACATATTTGCTTGTTAGCCTGCTAATATCAGCAAATAAGTCAAAAATTGGTAACATTTGTGAAATTACGGCAGTCGGTACATCTATTTGGTATTGGATGGCGTAATTGTTGATAAAATAAAAAAATCAGGGGTGTATTTATAAAACAAATTTTATAGTTTAGAGCAGTCCGGATTTATAAAGGTATATATGGAAGCGAAATTTTCTCCACAAGTAAAAGACGTGATATCTTTTAGCAGGGAAGAAGCCCTGAGATTAGGTCACGATTATATAGGCGCAGAACACCTGTTGTTAGGCCTAATTCGCGAAGGCGATGGTATGGCCATCAAGATATTAAAATCATTAGGCGTTGATACGTCAAAGCTTCGCAGATCAATTGAGGATTCTGTACGAGGAACTTCAAGTGTTACTGTTAATCTTGGAAATATCCCCTTAACAAAGCAGGCTGAAAAAGTACTGAAGATTACTTATTTAGAAGCCAAAATATTCAAGAGTGATTTAATAGGTACTGAGCATCTATTGTTGTCTATTTTGAGGGATGATGACAATATTGCTTCTCAAATACTTTTGCAATACAGCGTTAATTACGAAGTATTCAAACAGGAAGTTGAGGTGAATAAAAATGGCTTCAGGGATGATCCGCAAAATAGTTCCTCTACTGGTGGTGATGATGATTACCGTGAGGATGAAACATTCAGTAGCCCTAAAAAGGTATCAGACATTAAATCTAAAACGCCTGTATTGGATAACTTTGGCAGGGATTTAACTAAGGCTGCTGAAGAAGGTAAATTAGATCCAATTGTTGGTCGTGAGAAAGAGATAGAGCGTGTATCTCAAATTTTGTCCCGTCGTAAAAAAAATAATCCAATATTAATTGGTGAACCAGGTGTTGGTAAATCTGCAATTGCAGAAGGATTGGCATTAAGAATCGTACAGCGAAAAGTTTCAAGAGTATTGTTTAACAAACGAGTGGTTACACTTGATCTGGCATCATTAGTGGCCGGAACTAAATATCGCGGGCAGTTTGAAGAGCGAATGAAAGCTGTTATGAATGAGCTGGAGAAATCTACAGATGTTATCCTGTTTATTGACGAGATTCATACCATTGTTGGAGCGGGTGGAGCATCAGGATCATTGGATGCATCAAACATGTTTAAACCTGCGTTAGCAAGGGGCGAAATACAATGTATTGGTGCTACTACTCTTGATGAATATCGTCAATATATTGAGAAGGATGGCGCGCTTGATCGTCGTTTTCAAAAGGTAATGATTGAGCCTGCAACGCCTGATGAGACTATAGAGATTCTTAACCGTATTAAGGAGAAATATGAAGACCATCATGGTGTAACCTATACTGATGAGGCTATAAATGCTTGTGTGGCGCTTACTTCCAGATATATAACCGACAGGTTTTTGCCGGATAAAGCTATTGATGCTTTAGATGAGGCTGGTTCCAGAGTACATTTAACAAATATTCATGTTCCTGATAACATTATCGAAATTGAGAACAAGATTGAAGAAATTAAACTTGAAAAAAACAAGGTAGTTAAAAGTCAGAAATATGAGGAGGCTGCTAAATTAAGAGATACGGAGAAGAATTTGTTGGAGGAACTTGATCGTGCAAAAGCTGCTTGGGAGAATGAAACCAAATCAAAAAGATATACTGTCTCTGAAGATAATGTAGCAGAAGTGGTATCTATGATGACCGGTATACCTTTGCAGCGTGTAGGACAAACAGACAGCATCAAATTGTTAAATATGTATGAAACTGTTGCAGAGAAAATTATTGGTCAGGATGATGCAATTAAGAAACTAACTAAAGCAATTCAGCGTACAAGGGCAGGCTTAAAAGATCCTAAAAAGCCAATTGGTTCATTTATCTTCTTAGGCCCTACAGGTGTAGGCAAAACAGAGTTAGCTAAAGAACTTGCACGGTTTATGTTCGATAGTGATGATTCACTGATTCAGATAGACATGAGTGAGTACATGGAGAAATTTGCAGTATCACGTTTAGTTGGTGCGCCTCCAGGTTATGTGGGTTATGAAGAAGGTGGGCAGCTTACTGAAAAAGTTCGCCGTAAGCCTTACGCAGTGATCTTGCTAGATGAGATTGAAAAGGCACACCCTGATGTATTTAATATTTTGTTGCAAGTATTGGATGAAGGTCAGCTTACTGACAGTTTGGGCAGAAAAGTAGATTTTAGGAATACGATCATTATTATGACCTCTAATATCGGTGCCCGTCAGTTAAAAGATTTCGGACAGGGGGTAGGTTTCTCTACAACTGCTAAAGTTAATCAGGTTGATTCACATTCTAGAGGTGTTATCGAGAGTGCATTGAAACGTGCATTTGCTCCGGAGTTTTTAAACAGAGTTGATGATGTTGTAGTTTTCAATACTTTAGGTAAAGATGAAATCTTTAAAATCATCGATATAGAACTAAAATCGTTATTTGGCCGTGTCCATAACTTGGGTTACGAAGTGAAATTAACAGATAGAGCAAAGGATTTTATAGCTGATAAAGGTTTTGATATCAATTTTGGTGCAAGACCTTTGAAGAGAGCTATTCAGAAATACCTGGAAGATCCAATTGCAGAAGAAATTCTGAAAGGAGAGATTCACGATGGTGATACGCTTGAGATCGATTATGATAAAGAAAGCGATTTGATTGTAGTAGACAATAAAAGTCCGGGTAAGAAGAAGAAAAAGGAAGAAGGAAGCGTAGAATAAGTTTACTTTATATGATATGCCCTCTGGAAATTAATTTTTCAGAGGGCTTTTTTGTACAACCTCATTTCCAATAACTTTAGACATAGTGCTGGTTTTACACATTTTGATACAATTTGCCCTGCTAAATTTTGACTTATGAAATTTTGCTTCTATTTTACAGATAATTAGATTAGGTTAAATATTATAGAAAATACCTGTAACAAGGGAACCGTAAAATATCTCATTTAATTGATCCTAAAACAGGATATCCTTTACAAAATGAAATGATATTGTAACGCTTTATGCCCAGAATGCAATAACTGCAGATGGTTACGACAATGCTGTTATGGCCATGTATGTTGACGAAGGGCTGAAGTTTGTAAAATCTATAAAAGTTCTTGAAGCTTATATGATATATCACGATAAACACGGAGCGGTTAAAGATATAATGACGGCTGGATTTAGAAAGATGATCGTGAATGAATAATATTTTTTAAATTAGTAATAACCAAAATTTAAACCATACATATGAACAGAGTTGAATTTTTAAGAAACAGTTTTGTAGCCACCGGAGCTGTTCTTGCCGGGGCCACTACAAGCGTACTTGCTACGACTAACGCACAACCTGATCTGGAAAAGCTGGCAGGAAAAGCCTTTAATCTAGATTATGCTCCGCATGAAGGCATGTTCAGGAACAATGCCGGCAATAGCTTTCTTGATCAGATTCAATATATGTACGATCAAGGATTCCGCTCTATAGAAGACAACGGGTTTTTAGGCAGATCGGTAGAAGATCAGACAAAAATTGGCAACCTCCTTGCCAAATTAGGAATGCGAATGGGAGTTTTCGTAGTTGATGGTGGAGATAACTGGAAGATATCTCTCACTACGGGTAAAAAAGAATTTAAAGATAAATTTATAGATACCTGTAAACGCTCAGTAGAAGCAGCAAAAAGATGTAATGCAAAATGGCTCACTGTAGTACCCGGGTTTTACGAACGTAAACTTCCTTATGGCAATCAGTTTGCGCATGTAATTGATGCGATGCGCGCTGGAGCTGAAATATTTGAACCCCATGGTTTGGTGATGGTATTGGAAACGCTTAGCGATACCCCTGAGTTGTTTCTTCAACAAACTCATGAAACTTACGCCGTTTGTAAAGCAGTACAAAGCCCTTCCTGTAAAATTTTATTTGATATTTATCACATGCAGAGAACAGAGGGGCAGTTAATGGTTAATATCGATAGGTGTTGGGATGAAATTGCCTACCTTCAAATTGGCGATAACCCTGGCAGAAATGAGCCCACCACCGGCGAGATTAATTATAAGAGTCTTTTTAAACATTTGTATGAGAAGGGTTATAAAGGTGTAATGGGTATGGAGCACGGCAATTCGAAACAGGGAAAAGAAGGAGAGTTAAGGGTAATTCAGGCTTACCGGGAATGCGATAATTTTCTGGTTTAATAAAATTGAATATAGGACTTTAAAATAAGCTGAGCTGAACTTTAGGTGCTTTAAAAAGACTATGGTTTAGTTCGGTTCTTTTTTCATTGAGGTGATTCAATCTGCAGTGAAGCTTAAAATTGTCATTAATCAGCCGTGCAATGTTCCCATCTCCCCGCATTCGCTCACCAAACCTGCTATCGTTTACGTTGCCACTATGACAAGACTGGATCATGTGCCATACTTTATCAAACCTGTCCGGATAATTTTTCTTTAACCAGTCTTTAAATATATCACCAATTGTACCGTTAAGTCTAACAATAGTATATCCAGCAGCTATAGCCCCTGAATTTGCAATTGCTTTTAACAAAGCAGGAACTTCATGGTCACTTAAGCCCGGTACTAAAGGCGCAACCATCACACCCACCGGAATACCCACTTTACTTAATTCTTCCACAACTTTTAAGCGTTGCTTGGCCGTTGTTGTTCGAGGTTCCATCTTTGACCTAAGCTCTTCATTTAAGCTGTTGATGGATACGTAAACCATACATAAGTTTAGGCTGGCCAGTTCCTTTAGTAGGTCAATATCTCTTAATATCAAAGAATTTTTTGTTATCATTCCAATCGGCTGCCTATATTCCAGGGCAATTTCAAGTAGCCGACGGGTTATTTTAAATTTTCTTTCCGCAGGTTGATAGCAGTCGGTATTTCCAGAAAGCGATATGGTACTTGCATCCCATCCTTTTCGCTCAAGAAACTTTTTAAATAATTCAGGCGCCTCAGTTTTAACAATAATTTTGCGTTCAAAATCTAGCCCGGCGCTAAAACCCCAATACTCATGTGTATTACGTGCGTAACAATATGTGCATCCATGTTCACAACCCTGGTAAGGATTTAATGAATAGGCCATACCAACATCCGGACTGGCTACTTTATTTACGATAGATTTTGACTGTCCAAGTATGAATGTTGTTTTCTGAGCCACCTCTTCCCAATCATCTATACCTTCATCATGTTCCTTCACGTAATCATTTTTCGCAAACCTGTTGTGGGGATTAAATTGGGCACCACGGCCTTTATGGTAGTTTTCTGAAAGATCATTATCCAAGCTCATGCCATAAAAATACTAATAATATTAGTATTTCGACGAATAAGTTATTGCTTTTTTGCCTGAGGAATATAGTCCATGGGTACCATATCAGCTACTTTTTCATAAGCCCAAAATCCCTCATATAAAAGTGATCTCGGGTCAAAGATGCTACCATTCTCATAAAAACTAGCTGGTCTGAGAAGCTGATAAACAACAGAGACCTGATAATTTGAAATATCATTTGGTCGGGTTACGCTATTTCCTGAAAACTGTGTGTACTCTTTTGATTCTTTTTCTTTAGTATAAATGATGTAAAGTGCATCATTATAGTTGATGGATTTTACATCGCTAAACATATCTTTTACCAAGGTATCTACCAATACTTCAGATCTGTTTAAAACAGACAATATCAAAGGCTCATTCTTTTTCGCACGCCAGTATTTAACGGAATCTGTTGGTGTATCAGACACTTTAGCACCACGGGTATAGGGGGTAATAAAGCGTTTTAAATTGGCATTTATCACTGCCTCACTAGGGCGGTCTTTATTTGGAACTTTTGCCACCTTATGGATAATAAATCCATCTTCTTTGGTCCGATGGTGATACAGAGAATTAAAAAAATGTTGTGATGAGCCTAAATATGCTTCTTCTCTTAATTTATTATACCGCTTTCTTCTGGACTCAGATTTCTCCATTTCTTCAAAATGTGGGTGTCCGGCATAGAATAGTAAATTTTCACGACCATCATTCTCGAAATAGGTTAATAAGTATTTGATCCGATACCCCAGGGCCTTGTTTTCTATAATTAGAAAATCCGTTGCAGTTACGGTTAGTATTTTAGTATCCTTATCATAATCTGTACGGATTACCTCTGGATTTTTTATAATGCATTGCTCAGCATTTGGCGTTCCACCGATAAATGATTTCTTAAAAAGGTTGAGGTAGTATCCCCGGTTGGGATCAACTTTGATTTCAACTTCACTTAACTGCATTACATTTTCCTCAAGTACGATTTCAACGTTTACAGATTTATCAAAAATGATCACATTCTTGGTTTGAGGCAGAAAGCCAATTACCTGTACCAATACGTCGTAATTGCCGGCTTTAAGGTTTTCCAAAACAAATTTACCATCATTATTGGCAACTGTAGCCATCTTATATCCGCTTAGATAAACGGAAGCACCAGGCAGGGTCTCTCCCTTTTTATCTTTAATTATTCCTTTTATAGAATAAGTTTCCTGACCACAGCAGTAAAAAGACCAACCGACAAGAATAAAAAGCATTAACAGATGACGGATCATTGTACTAATGTAACCAAATAAGCGTTGTCTGCAAAAAGAAAAGATCCCGGTTTTTTACGTCGGGATCAAGTATTGTTATTAGAAAGTTTACAAGTTAGTTTTATGCGTCAGCATCTACTCCTAATCTTTTCATTACGTTATCGCTAACGCCTGTAGAGGAATAGCCACCATCATGAAAAAGATTTTGCATGGTAACCATGCGGGTAAGATCAGAGAATAAAGTAATGCAGTAATCAGCGCACGACGCGGCATCAGCATTACCTAGCGGTGCAACTGAATTTGCGAAATCGTAGAAATCGCCAAATCCTTTAATACCTGTACCCGCTGTTGTTTTAGTAGGAGACTGAGAAACTGTATTTATACGAACTTTTTTATCTACACCATAATGGTAACCAAAGCTTCTTGCTATGGATTCCAACATGGCTTTAATGTCAGCCATATCTGTATAGAATGGGTAAGTTCTTTGAGCAGCCATATAAGTTAATGCTACAACAGAACCACCTTCGTTAATTGCATCCAGTTTTTTAGCTACGGCAAGCATTTTATGCAGCGACAATGCAGATACATCAATCCCCTTCATAAAATAATCGTAATTCGATTCCGTGTAAGGTATTTTTTTACGGATGTTAACACTCATGCCTATAGAATGTAAAACGAAATCGATCTTTCCGCCTAAAATTTCCTGAGATTGGGTAAACAAGTTGGTTAGTTCTTCCACATTAGTAGCGTCAGCAGGGATAATTTGCGAACCTGTTTTTTCAGCAAGTGTATTAATCTCTCCCATTCTCATTGCAATTGGCGCATTGGTTAATACAAATGTAGCCCCTTCTTCATGCGCTTTTTCGGCTACTTTCCAAGCAATAGAATTCTGGTCTAATGCACCTGTAATGATACCACGTTTACCTTTTAATAAATTGTACATATATGTTGGTTTTGTTATGCTTTGATCAATTTGGCGAAAATAAGAAAAATATGAGGAAACGACCGATAAAGAATTAGTTTGCCATTAGCAGTTCCTTTGCGTTTTGCAAGGCAGAATCTCCAGGATTTTTACCACTCAACATCTCTGCAATAACTGCCACGCGTTCATTTGCTTGTAGCTTTTTAATACCTGTTGTTGTGCGCTTGTTGCCTTCTTCCTTGTAAACAAAATAATGTGCATTTCCTTTTGCAGCAATTTGCGGTAAATGGGTAATGCAAATCACCTGCATGTTTTGCTCTAAGTCCCCGATAACATTTCCTACACGAACTGCGGTTTCGCCTGATATACCGGTATCTATTTCATCAAATATCAATGTAGGAAGTGCAGTATGTTTGGCAAGTATAGACTTGATCGATAGCATTAGTCTGGATAATTCACCTCCTGAAGCAACTTTGCCAACAGGTGCTGGCGGCTGACCGCTATTTGCTGAAAAAAGCAAGCTGATAGCATCTTTACCATCCTTATTAAATTCCGGCATTTCTTGCTGCTCCAGTTTAATCTTTGCATTTGGCATCCCTGCATTCACCAATATTGCTGCAACCTGTTGTTCCGTTTTTTTAATAGACAGTTTTCTATTTGCAGATAGTATAACAGACATTTTTTCAAGCTTTGCAATCATCTCAATCAATTGCTTCTCCAGTTTTAAAATCGATTCATCACTATTTAAAAGATCAGCCAGGCTATCAGATAGCTTTAATTTTACTGCAATTAATTCAACTGTTGTATTTACTTTATGCTTTTGTTGCAAAGCGTAAATGGTATCTAATCGGCTATTGAGGTCTGTAATCCTACCTGGATTAAATATAATGTCTTCTTCCAGCGTGGTAATTTCTGCGGTGATGTCTTTTACCTCAATTAATACAGATTTAAGTCTCTCGTTTAAAGCTAGGTAGTCTGCACTAAAATTTTCAATTGCTTGTAACTGACTAACGCCATCCTTTATTAAGGAGGTAGCTGCAGCCTCCTGATCGTCAAGTAGCCGTGCTGCGGTTAGTAGGTTCCTTTTAATGCTTTCAGAATTGTTTAATAATTCAAGTTCTGCTTCTAGTTTTTCCTGTTCTTCCTCCTTTATGGATGCAGCCTCCAGTTCATTGAAAAGGAATTGTTCATAATCTTGTTTTTTTCTGGCCTCATCTGCAGCAGTCTTCATTAAACCCAATTGTTGTTGGGCTTTCTTATACGATTTGAAAAGACTACGGTAGTCTCCTAGTAAAACAGCGTGACTGGCAACAGTATCTACAACAGACAGTTGGAATGCCGGGTCATTTATTTCCAATGTGGCATGCTGAGAATGTATATCTATTAATTGCTCACCTACTGCTTTCATAACAGTCAGGTTAACAGGTGTGTCATTGATAAATGACCTCGATTTCCCATCTGTGGAGATCTCCCGCCTTAATGTTGCTTCCTGATAGAAATCTACATCATTTTCCTCAAAAAGTACTTTTAAGGAATCATCTGTTAATCTAAATTGGCCTTCAATTATGCATTTTTTATCCTGATTATAAAAGTATTTAGTTTCGGCACGCTGACCTAATATTAGAGACAATGCACCAAGCATAATTGATTTTCCTGCACCGGTTTCTCCGGTAATAATGTTCAAACCTTTATCAAGTTCAATATCAACACTGTCAATCAACGCATAATTACGGATAGTGAGTTTTTGGAGCATAATAGCTGACTAATTGTTTTTGTTGTCTTGGTTTATTGGGATAGGGGCTTTTTTCAAAGCTTCATATTTATTAATGTTTGCAGGATCTACCTCAATAAGAATGTTGTATGCTTTAAGGCGGTCAGAAGGATCACCAGTAACTATGGAGAAAATATTTACTATTTCATCTGCTTTACTGGCAAAATAGAAATTCGGAAAAATAGAACCCAATTTTTGTTTGTCCATCTGTTTTAAACCCCCAATTAGGCCAATCATCTTCTTTATACCTCTGCCAGTATTGTCCTGCAATTTGTCAAGTCCATTAAAATGGTAATCATAGATAAACACCCTAAGCTCTTCAAATCCTTTATTTAACAAGTTCTCATTTAACCAGTATCGGTTTCTTAAGCCATCAAAAGCCTTCCAACCCTTATTTCCGGATACCTGTGCATTATTAAGCAGCGTGGATGCCTTTTTGTAATAAGTAGTTCCTCCCAGCGGACTAAAACTATCTTTATCAAGGCCGATTATTGTGTACGCATAAAAGCCCAATAGTGAACTTAAGTTCGATATGAAGTTTTGATCTGAAAAGTCCAATGATTGGCCTTCTGTATAATTAAAATCAAAGTCTTTGTCGCTTAAATTTAATAAGGTGCTATTGTAGGCAGAGCCATAAACGGGTCTGCTGGATTGGAGTTGTGCCTCTGCCTTATAGGAGGAGTTGCCGTCCCATTCTGTAATGGTGATTACGAAATTACATTCAATTCTTTCCTGAGGGGTGTAATTCTCATTGCTCCATTTGTTGTTGTTCAGAAATTCCCTGATGTTTTTTTGCAGTACTTCAAGGTTCCTTTTATCAATATTTGGTACGGTGGGTGCCAAAATCTGCACCTTTGCATTTAGTTCCTGGGCTTTTAATCCAGAAGGAATACAAAGTATCAATAAGAAAATTAAAGCGTAGTAGTATTTCATTGGGAAACAATCTTTAGCACCTCAGCGCAGATGTCTTTAGCAACCTCAATTTTTGATTTTATGCCAAATACCTTCTTTTCAAATGCCTTATTAAAGATAGTTATTTTATTGGTTTCTGATTTAAAGCCTGCCCCTTTATCATTTAAGGAGTTCAGTACAATAAAGTCTAGGTTTTTTTTCTTCAACTTAGCAATGGCATGTGCTTCTTCGTTGTTGGTTTCCAATGCAAAGCCAACAAGTAGCTGTCCCGGCGCTTTTAGCATGCCGAGGGTAGCCAGTATGTCTTCCGTTTTCTTTAAATCCACATTAAACTCATCTGCAGATTTTTTTATTTTCTGTTCTGCTACGATACGAGGTGTATAATCTGCCACTGCGGCAGACATAACGGTAATCGCGGCATCCACAAATTGTTCTTTGCAAGCTTCCAGCATCTGTGCAGCACTGACTACGTCAATCCGCTTTATTCCTGATTCATTTTTTTCGACTGTTGGTCCGCTTATCAAAGTTACATCAGCACCCAACCTTTTAAATTCATGTGCAATTGCAAAGCCCATTTTCCCTGTGGAATGATTTCCTATAAAACGAACCGGATCAATGGCTTCATAAGTTGGGCCGGCAGTAACCAAAACCTTTTTCCCAAGTAATGGTAATCCTTTGCGAACCCATGCCGTTAAAGCATTTACAATTTCTTCAGGCTCTGCCATTCTTCCTTCTCCGTATAAACCACTGGCAAGTTCACCTGTTCCCGGAGAGATCAATGTATTTCCGTAGGAGCGGAGTGTTTCCACATTTTGATGCGTACTTTCATGTTTCCACATGTCCAGATCCATTGCTGGTGCAAAAAATACCGGGCACTTTGCAGAAAGATATACAGCTGTTAAGAGATTGTCGCATAAACCGTTTGCCATTTTAGCAATCGTATTTGCACTTGCAGGGGCAATTATCATATAATCAGCCCACAACCCCAATTCCACATGATTACTCCAAACACCTGTTTCGGCTTCAAAGTATTGGGTATATACTGGATTTTTTGAGAGGGTAGCAAGCGTAAGTGGCGTAATGAAATTCGCCGCATCGGCAGTAAGAATTATTTTAACGTTTGCGCCAGCTTTTATAAGCAACCTAACCAAGGTTGCCGCTTTGTAAGCTGCAATGCTGCCGCAAACGCCCAATAATATTTTTTTATCTTTTAGCATGGTTATTAATGCATAGATGCAATCTAATCCAATGCAAAGTGTTATTGTTGCTCTTTAGCAGGATTTCTGTGATAAATTTTATCATTAAGGAACTCGTCAACAGCTATAAGGCTAGGCTTAGGCATACGCTCATAATGCTTGCTGATTTCAATTTGTTCCCTGTTTTCAAAGATTTCTTCCAAATTGTCATTTGAAGAAGCAAACTCGGCTAATTTGCCATGTAATTCTTCTTTCATATTGTTTGAAATTTGGTTAGCCCTTTTAGAAATAATTACTAAAGACTCATAGATGTTGCCTGTTTTCTGATCAAGATCATTAACATTTCTTGTAACCGTAGTATTTGGAATTGCAGGTTTATTCGTATTCATTATTTTATTGGGGTTTTAATAGTCGTATCTCTTTTATTTTTTGATTCTTTAGAAAGCTGAGCTTTATATTTCTCGTTAATTGAAGTTTGGGTAGCTAAATAGTTTTTTACAGTTACTATGCCTGCTTCACTATCTTTTTTAAGAACATTTGCTTCAGCAATTAGTTCACTTTTAGGGTGAGCTTCAATAAACTCATTTGCGTAAGTTATCGCTTCGTTAAACCTATCTTCCTGGCGCTCTTCTGTACTATTTTTAGCATAATTGTACTGGGATTTTATGATCAAAAGATCCATTTCTTCCGCGTATTTAATATCAGGGAACTCAATCTGCGCATTTTTTAATGCAATTACGGCCGATTTGTAATTGGTAATATCATAACCCCCAAGCTCATAATACATCTTCGCATTTGCGAATGCTTTATCTTCTAACTTTGTGCGCAAAATTGCTATGTATTTAGTTGCTTCAACTGCACGTTCACTTTTCGGGTAAAAGTTAATAAAAAGCTGAAGTGCATCAATTGCTTTGTAGGTGTTTTCCTGGTCTAAACTTGGCTCTGGTGATTCCAGGTAGTAACAATAAGCGCTCATGTAGCGGCATTCTTCTGCATACTCACTGGTTGGGTAGGTATCTGCAAATACCTTAAATTGGTACCTTGCAGTAGTGTAATCCTTTAACTTATAAAGGGTCATTGCATAATAGTAATTTAACTGTTGCGCACCGTCTCTTCCCCTGTATTTTTGTGATAGGTCTTCAAACAAGATCAAAGCCTTGCTATAGCTCTTCTTATTATAAAGCCGCATTGCTTCCTGGTTTTTTTTAGCAACATCATTACTTGCTCTTATTTTTTCGAACTGACTTTTACAGCCCGCAATGGTAAGCGCAATGATGGTAAAACTTAATAGTGTTATGTGTTTAATTTTAAACATTCTGCAAAGATAAGTAATAATACGATAACGTCAATTAAAATAGTAGGACGCTAAGCTATGTAAAAGCTACATAATCAGTTTGGCAGTTAACATTATTTAACAAATGAAAATGTACAGGCCGATCCTATGTCATTGAAAAGTAAATGCGATATCAACCCACATCTGTTTACTCAATTCTCTCGTTTGTTAAACAGAAGCGGGTGAGGCGACGGTGGGTTTTGGAAGGATGGCGTGAGGTTGATACACACATGAGACGGAAAAGAGGGGAAAGGGAAGAAACCCGGGAGATTTTATCTTTCGGGTTTCTTATTATTCTTTGTCAATTCGAAAGTGAAGAATTTAATATCTTTATTAAAATTTTTATGAAATCTACACTAGTTTTAGTCCTTCTGTTAATTGCTTTTACCAATCTTAAAGCGCAGAAACCAGTTCCTATAAACAACACTGCAAAAAGGGAATACAAAGATCTGAAAACATTGGTCGGCAAAGAAATCTACGTGGTCGACTCTGTTTATAGCGGTAGATCTTTTGATAGTCATACGCTTTTAAATATTGGCGGTTCGTTTCCAAACCAATTGCTTACCGTTTTTATTGATAAAAAGGATTACCCAAATTTCGCTGATGATGTATTGAAGTTATTCCTTCATAAAAAAATTAACGTATTTGGTAAACTTACTGAGTATAATGGTAAGGTTCAGATCATTCTTAATGATCCTAAAAAACAAATCGACCAAAAAGTATTAAAAAAGGGCTTACACGAGGTGATATAATCTATATTAGCAATAATTTTTATTAAAACATTAGCTGTAATGCAAAACTATAAGAACCACACCCGTTTTTACACACCTCACCATTTTGTTTTCTTCCCCGTTGTAGGATTTCTACTGGCCATTGCTATTTACCAAGCATTTTCCGGAGAGAATCAATTGCTATGGATTTTTATTGCTGCTTTAGTGTTTATGGTGGGTTGGCTTTCTTTTATGCTTAGACAGCATTATGCGCTAATTGGGCAAAACAGAATTATAGTTTTAGAAATGAGGTTTCGGTATTATGTGTTAACTAAAGAAAGATTTGAACCCATTGAAGACCAGCTTTCCTTCGGCAAAATAGCAGCCTTGCGTTTCGCACCAGACGATGAACTTCCTGCCCTTGTAAAAAAAGCAGTTGCAGAAGGTCTTTCTGCCGATCAAATAAAGAGGTCTATCGTAAACTGGTTGCCGGATCTTAAACGGGTATAGGTTTACAAATGGCGCATAAGGAAATTTTTCTCGCGGCATTGTTGGTAGTATTCATTATAGCCAGTCTTAAAATAAAGAAACTTACGCCTTTAGCTTCGGCACTTGCTGCTATAATTGGTATTGTCGTTTTTCTGGCTGCAGATTTAAAAGGTGTCTTTTTATTGCTGTTATTTTTTATTTTAAGCGTGGTTGCTACCAGTCACAAAAAGCGACTTAAAGCAAAATATGAGTCAGGCATTGGTGATCCAAATGGTAGAACCGCCGGGCAAGTTTTTGCTAATGGGGGAATGTCAGCTATTATCGCAACCTGTACGCTAATTTTTCCCCCACAAGCCCCACTATTTTTTACAATGATGGCTGCTAGTTTGGCATCCGCGCTTGGTGATACCTTGTCTTCAGAACTGGGTACTGTATACGGAAGCCGATTTTTTAATGTGCTCACATTTAAAAAAGACCTCCGTGGTTTAGATGGTGTAGTTAGTCTGGAAGGAACACTAATTGGTTTTATCGGGTCTTTATTAGTCGGATTGGCTTTTTCTGGTTTTAACAAAATTGCTTTGTTGGTTGCCCTGGCGGGTTTAGCTGGTAACATAATGGATTCATTTTTAGGGGCATGGCTAGAAAGAAGCGGCAGAGTGGGCAATAATTTCGTTAACTTTTTAAGCACGTTTTTTGCTGCTGTTGTAATGGCTTTTTTTTACAAAGCGATATAAGTATGAGATTATTTTTTTGCTTACTCACGGTAGTCTTCGGCTCTTTTGCTGCACAAGCTCAAACATTATTTTCTGTTAATGGGGTGGTTAAAACTGCTGATGGCAAGTTAATTGAAGCTGCAACAGTATTTTTAAATGGCTCTAAAAGGATAACCAAGACGGATAGTTTGGGTAGTTTTAGTTTTCCAAAACTCAGTCCGGGTACTTACCAGGTAGTGGTCAATATGATCGGCTTTGCATCAGTTAAAAAGAATGTACTCATCCAGGATAAGTCTGCCGCAGTAAATATTACATTGTCAGAAAAGCAGATTATCCTTGCCGAGGTAGTGATTGGTAATGGTTCGCAGCGCGCTGCTCAAATCAGAACCTTTATCAAAAATTTTCTTGGCGAATCTCAAAATGCCAGAAATTGTAAGATTACCAATCTGGATTTGCTAGAATTTAGTACCAAACAAACTTTATTGGAGGCTACAACCAGCGACTTTTTAATTATCGAGAATAAAAATCTGGGTTATAAGATTAGGTACCTGTTAAGAAATTTCCGTTTCAACAGTGGTACAGGTATTACAAGCTATGACGGCGAATCTATTTTTGAGAACATGCAAGGCGATGAAAACCAGCAGGCAGTATGGAAGGTTAACCGAAAGAAAGCTTACGACGGATCTTTAATGCATTACCTTAGATCTCTCTATTTGAATACAACAAGAGCAGAAGGATTCTTAACATATAATATTACCAACCGATTTGATCCCTTAACGCTAGATCCAAATCCGGTTAACATGGAGCAATTTCTTTTTACTATAGACAGTAGTTTTGTAGAGCTAAAGTTTAAACAGCGACTTTATATCTATCATAACGTTAAAGCGGCCGCTGTTGCAGATGATTTTTCCAAGCAGGATGCAATAACCAAAGAAATGGGTAAAGATGGCTCTGTTATGCAACTCTATTTGAAAAATGCAGTAATAGATGAAAAAGGAAGCTATGTAGATTACCGCAGTTTCTATATACAGGGTTATTGGGCCAAAAAGAGAATTGGCGATCAGCTTCCCTTTGAGTACCATCCTGGAGATTAATTTATAGAATCTGTACGTAGAAACGTTACCTGACTCATAAAATCCTTTTGGTACATACCCAGGCAATGCACATTAAATAGTTTGTTGAAATTTATTTTGCCCAACTGCAAGGCGGTAGGGTAGGGCTTGCTGTTTAGAAAGTAATAAACCTTAGTATTCCCGTACTTATTGTAGGGCATATAATTGCCAAAATCTACCATTTCTTTCCAAACAGTATCTGTTACGGTTACCGCATATACCCTTATTACGGGACCAGTATTTTGCTCATTACGTAAAAAGGCTACCTGTTTAAAGTTTCCCTTTAAGCTCTCAGTACCCGGTTGTGTAAACGTTTTCCAAATTATAACGGAGGCTAGTACCACTACAATGATCACAAATATGCCATTGCGGCTTTTAAAGAACGGTTTTTTTATGCTCATGAGACTATTGAAAATTGTTGTTAAAATTGCGGTGCTACTATTGCAGGATTATACAAAGTACAAAAATAGCGAGCTTTGGTAATTTAGCAGGAAAAACCTTTTATATTTACTTATTCTGAATTGATAAAGATAATCATAAGTTAATCCTATGGTTGGGTATAGTTAATATTTGATTAATAACTAATAGGGAGGTAACAGGGAGGTAACAGGGACCTAACAGGGAGGTAACAGGGACAAAATCCCTGGTAACTCCTTATTAACTCCTAATTAAATTACAATTAATGCTATATTAGGTGTAAACGAAGAGCGAATCCTTGCAGAGTCATTAGCATTTGGACCCGGACTGATGAGCATTTATATCTATTTATAGAATCTGTAGTAGTTAAACCAAGCTTGATAAAGCTGGAGGACTAGTGTATAGAAAAGGTTTGAGAATAAAGCAGCATTGAATTTTTGTATTTCACTACACTATATATATCACACTGAAATACGGTGACAAAGATATTTTTGATTCTATTTATTTTCAATATAGGTTCAACCGCACCTACAAGATCTTTTTGCACTCCTTGTATGGAAGCAAGGATTAACAATTTACCTTCTTTAAACGGCTTTCATTAAATTAAACTGTTTCGTTTCAAACTTTTTGTACTTGTTTCTTAGGGGTTTAAGTTTTTGATACAAATTAGTTGTTATAAATATTTTGTGTGGTTGATTTTTTTTCTACTTTTGCAACCCGCTACAGAGGAAAGGGATTAGGATAAGGGGTGTAGTTAGGGTTAGTACATTGATAAGCTGGGGGGATAAGGATGGAGATGTTGAGGTTTTATTTTTTAGGGTTTTAGGGCTTTAAAAAAAGATAAAAAAAAGCTTGACAGATTCAAAAAGATTCTTACCTTTGCAGTCCCAACAAAACGGGGATTTATCGAACGGAGTTTGATAAAGAATAAAAAGATT
>NZ_JBSRZD010000008.1:0-195695 GCF_054057295.1 Pedobacter sp. UYP24 | reverse complement strand
TCGCCTATAGCTTCTTTCCGAAAAAACCAGCAATCAAATATCAAACTGATGCTTCAACACAAATAACACTTTTTTAAATCGAACTCAGGTTATTAGCAAGACATAACTTGAAGAAAGTTACGCATATAAAGTATATGTTCACTTAACGATTAATTTACTTATCTTTAAAAATCTTATCATTAAAGCAACTAGAAGATTTATAAATGATAAAATATAACCATAATATAGACTAAATGAACAGATTATTCTCAGAAATTATTGCGCCAAATTTTTGGACACTGAATTGGTATTACCTTGTTGCTGTCGCCATATCTGGTAGTGGTTTAATCATTGCCTATAAGAACTTTACAAAAAAAAGTGTAAAACCCATTAAAGATATTGAGCGTTTAATCGGTTCTGAAACTAACAATTCCAACGCAACTAATACTAACAATATTCCAATCAATATTACAAATAACTATACAAAGCCATATCAAGAGAATGAATCAGTTGGTTCAGACGTTAGTCAAAGTGAAAATCGAATGAAATCCACTATAAAAATCTTATTTGTTGATGACAATCACACCGATTATAAAATGGTGTCTATTTTGAAAAGAGCAGGATGGATAAATACTAGGGCAATAAAGGACATAACAGACTTAGATAATAATATTGTAACAGAGAGTGATATTATTTTTGTTGATATAAATGGCGTAGGTTTAACGATGTTTGAAGACCAAGGTTTGGGATTAGCAACTGCTCTCAAAAACAAATATCCTAAGAAAAAGATAGTTATCTATTCTGCAGAAACTCTCGGTGACAGATTTCATAAAGCACTGAGACAGGTTGACGATTGCCTCCCTAAAAATGCAGAACCGTATCAGTTCATTGATTTAGTTGAGAATTTATCGAAGGGAATGCAGTGAAACATTACTCTATAAGTTCAAAAAATGGTGAACGCATTATTGACAACCTCGCGGCCGAGTGCATTGTCTGTTCGAAGGATTGTACCAGCAAAGGTTCAACGATTAACCCATGCCCAAAGTATGGAGGCCAGAGAAGACAAGGAAAGATTTTAAATAACAGTGGGACGACTTTTCTATGTTGCGATGAGACCAAAACGACAAAATTGTTTAGAGAAAAACTAGAAGCTTTATCATATGCTTATTATGATTTACTAATCCCTAAAGAACAATATGAGAAAGATGCGAAGCGGATTGAACAGCAACGTGTCAATCGTTTGGTGCATAATTTAACATCTATAAACGCTCACAATATTCAGGAAATATATAATTTAGTTCCACAAGATCTTCTAACTTCTGATTACCAAAAGCAGCTCGATTTTATTCAAAGTGAACTAAGAAAAAACACAAAAAAAGCTGCCATAATGTTTTTAAGAATTGCAAAGCATAACATACATATGAAGTCTGAATTCTCAATTTACAAAAAATTAGATAGAGAAGATGCTGTAATGGAATTTAGAAATCATCCGGTACAAAAAGTTTTGATGAATGTACTTCATACATTTTTTACTGATTTTACAAACAAGGGCATCTATGTAAAAGTTGGAGAATTTTTCGGAAAAGTTCTCATTGATTATGAAAGTATTCAGGTGGCATTATATCATTTGATAGAGAACGCATCAAAATACACGATGCCAGATAGTAGCATTGAAATTTTGTTTCAGGAAAAAGGGATGTTTATTGATGTCAGATTCAAAATGAAAAGTCTTTACATTGGCGTAGAAGAAACTGATAAGATTTTTACGGAGGGTTTTTCTGGAAAAACTGCAAAAGAATCTAAATTAAATGGGGATGGTATTGGTATGTGGCAGATAAATCAAATGATGAAACTTAATAACGGTAGCATCAGGGTCATAGCAGGAGAAGAAATTACTAAAATAGATGATTTTGTTTATTCTAATAATGAGTTTATTCTTCGATTTCAAAAACCACATTGACAAATTGCGCAATTGTTATTTACCTGATAGACTTGTTACTTCTTTAGATTTGCATCACAATTATAAACTAATTGCTATTACCAATATACGTCCGTAAATAAATGCATATAAATTGTTAACTTATTTCGATTAAATGAATCGAAGGAAATTTGCTAGCAATTCGTGAGTAAAAAGCTGATAACCGTAAATGCACAGCTTTAATCAAAATGAATGTATCCATAATAGCTGAATTAATTATTCTTGGGTAAAAAGGTTATAGAAATACGAAATCAATTATTCGAAATTTATTTCAAGAACGTAAACAAACTGCAAATTATTTACGTGAAATGGCATCAAAATAAATGTAATTTCATCGTTTATATTTATCATTGCATTATTACGTTTAAACTTTTAAATATCAGATTCGCGAAATATGCAATTAACAGCTCAAGACCTTTATATCAAACTAGTTGAAGAATATAAAATTATTGGTGAGCAAGCCTCAATCAAGTTTACAGTTCGAGATTTGGAAATTTTGATAGAAACAAAAGATACTGTTGGTAATTTACTTCAAGAATGGTTAAAAGCGTGGATGCAAACACAGTTTGTAGAGTTTGAAGAAAATGTAAACTCTCAAGTATTTCCCGACTTCTATTTAAATAAGCACAATAAAAAAATCGATCTTTTAGAAGTTAAAACTTTTGATTGGAAAAGAGGTCCCGGTTTTGATATTGCCAACTTTGATTCATTTTGCAATTCTCTTTTAACAAGTTCGTATCGGCTTGATTCAGATTATCTAATTTTTGCCTATGAAATGCATGGAAGCGTAATAACAATTAAGGACGTATGGTTGAAAAAAATATGGGAACTAGCCTGTCCAAGCGGAACCTATCCTCTAAAAGTTCAAGAGAAAAAAAGCGTAATATATAATATAAGACCATCTATTTGGTATGGAAAAAGAGCCAAATTTGCTCCATTCGGGTCCAAGGAAGAATTTTTAACAGCGCTAAATGACACAAGGTATCAATATCCTCAAACTAGACATACAAATGGACATTGGCTTGCTCAAGTGCTAAAAAATTATGAAGAGCATACTGGTATTTTATTAGAAGTTAAATAATTATGATATGTTGCGTAGGCTTCAGCAATTGACTTAGCCACAAATTCGACTACCGGTACTGCAACAGTATTCCCCAAAAGATCAAATGCTTCACTTTCTTTTACAGGAATCTCATACCATTCTGGATATCCAAACAGTCTTAATCCTTCCCTGATGGTCAATCTTCTTAATCCATTCCTATCTGGCACAGCAAGTCTGGAGACGTCGGTTGCTACAATTGTTGGGGCAATATCTTTAGGGTCTAAGATTTTATTTATTTCAAAACTTAGTTTACCAGAAACTATATTAAATCCTTTAGGTTTAGAATAATCGTAAGTTCTAAATGTGCGAATACCTTCAATCGTTGTTTCTTCTACCAATTTTTTTGGATGTTCAAACTTTAAGTAGCCTTTTCTTACTAAATCTTCTAACATATCTGCGACATTTGTATCTATAGAAAATAAATCTGGATAGGCAAAAGTTTGAATCTGAGTTAATGTCAACGGCATACCATCCATCCATATGATACCTATTTCCGCAGCCCAATGCTTCTTTCTTCTCTCACGAAAAAGTCGACTAAGTAATATTGATTGATCCTTAGAGACCTCTCCCTTGAGGCCAATTTCCCAACTATGGATATTGTTGTTACCACCCCTTTTATCTTTGATTGATTTTCCAAAAAGATCTTCTATATTAAATTGAGCAAGAATTTTATTTACAAAATCACCTTCCATACATGGAAGACCCTCTTCTAAAATATCTTTTAGTAAGGAGTATCTCGGCTCAAAATGATTCATTTCAACTTTAATATCTTTTGTTCCCACTATGAAAACTCTCTTTCTTGATTGTGGTACTCCGAAGTGAATAGAGTCTAACACCTTCCAAGACACTTTATAACCTAATTCGACTTCTAGTTTGTAAATAATAGTTTTAAGAGTTCGACCAATTTCGTCTCCTTTTGCTTCCAAATCATGCTTAACTAAGCCTTCGACATTTTCTAATATAAAACCATATGGCTTTTTTTCTCTGAGAATTCGTTCAATTTCAAAGAAAAGCGTTCCCCTAGTATCAAGAAATCCCTGTCGCTTTCCTCCGGCACTGAAAGGTTGACAAGGAAATCCTCCAAGTAGAAAATCGAAGTTAGGCACATCTTCATTATTGACCTTGAAAATATCACCAACAAAGTAATCATGCTTAAAATTGTGGTGAAGAGTTTCCAAAGAATAGCGCTTTATTTCGGAAGTCATAACACACGAAGTTGAAAATCCCAAGTCGTTAAATGCCTTTTCAAATCCTAATCTAATGCCTCCTAAACCCGCAAATAGATCAATAAATTTTATGGTTTTGTTCCTCATTTTTTTTGGTAAAAAAAATCTTCCGATGGCTCAGCTACTAAATTCAAGTAATTACTATATCCTTCAATTTCTACCCTGTTACAATTAATAACAGAAAGACATTGTAGAAAAAAGACAGCACTGAACGTTCCCCTACTTATCTTACTATCGATACTGGCTTTGGTTTCATTTACACCTATATGTTTTAGTAGTGATACCAAATCTGCATTAGATATTCCTCTTTTAACTAACTCTGACTTTAAGAGTCTTTTGGTTTTGTCATTCCATATCGACATATAATTTAATTTGATTATCAATATTACCATCATATTAGCATATCTGCAAATATTATGTCAAAAATACTCTATGATTTAGATAAACGATTGATAGTCAAATACTATTATTTTTAGTAAAACACACTAACTTTCAGGAATAGCGAACCGTTCAGCAGATTCAATGTATAGAAGAATTTGATTTAGGCATCTCGGTAGAGACTTAAAAACATCCAAGCTCCAAAATCGGAATACAGTATATCCTATAGATCTTAATTTGTCATTAATAATGATATCATTTTGAATATTTTTCTCAATTTTTGGAATCCAATATTCTCTATTTGAGTTAATAGATTTTTTTTTCTTTTCCCAATTGTAGCCGTGCCAAAATTCACCATCAACAAATATTGCAAGTCTATATTTTTTTATTGCAATATCTGGTTTGCCTGGAAGGTTATCAACATGAATCCTGAATCGTAAGTTACGATTCCACATGGCACGCCGTAGATACATTTCAGGTTTGGTATTTTTATGCCTTATTTTAGACATTAGATTACTTCGCTCTAACGTAGCATGAAATCTACCGTCTTTCTTGAATCTTGGAACTTTGCTAATCACGCTTTCTAGTTTTTAATTACAATCCGTCTATATAACAATTTAAAAATTTTAAAGTTCTATAACATTCATAGAGCTATAAACACATTTGAAAAAAGTAGCAATATTATTTATAAATATTTCCCCATTTAGTTGTATTTTTAATTTAAAACCAACCAGTTTAGTATTATGAATGATTTAAACATGAACGATATCTGGAAACTACGTGACCCTAGATATAAAATAATGGAATTAAAGGGTGATGCTCTTCAACAAGAAATTGCAAAAATGAAGCGGCACGAAATACTCGAATGGTTACAATGGAATGATCGCAACGGTATTTATACAGATGAGGAATCCATGCGCGAATTTGGAAATATAACATCTCAGGAAGAAGGAATAGAAATTATGACAAGGCAGATTGAGGAAGCTTGAAAATGCCTCCAGCTTTCTAATGTATCCCTCTCAGCAATCTATCCCATCTGATTTTGTGTAGGAAAGAAGCATCTTTATCCCAACTCATCCATATAAAAAGTGCTTTACCTACCACGTGATCTTCGGGTAGAAAGCCCCAGTAGCGTGAATCAGTGGAATTGTGTCGGTTATCCCCCATCATCCAGTAATAGTTCATTTTAAAGGTATAGGTGGAAGTACGCTGATCATTGATGTACCAGCCATCTGCTTTCTTTTCTACTTTATTACCTTCATAAGTTCTAATTGCCCGGTAATATAATGGCATGGTATTGCTGTCTAGTTGAACTGTCCAACCCTTCGATGGAATTTTAACCGGTCCGAAGTTGTCTACGTTCCATTTCCTATTGCTGTCTAGTGGAAAAAGATCGCCATCATCTACTGTGCTTGCTTTCACATCTAGCTCAACGGCTTTTATAAAATCGAGGGTTTTTATATTCGCTATCATCTCTGAGGTAGCTATGGCCAGGTAGGTATCCGTACTGAGCTGTTGCATTTCACCCACGTTAAATCCGAGCTTGGTAAACACGTCGAAATTAACGTTGGGCGTTTTGAACTGAATCTTATAAGGCATCTGTCCGGTATTTGCAAGTGCCGATATATTACCGTTAATCCTAATGATGCCGTTCTTCATGCTCACCACGTCTCCCGAAATGCCGATACACCTTTTGATGATGTTTTCTCTTTTATCTACCGGTCTGCTGGTGATGGTGTATTGATTGTGAATTGATTTCCAGCCAAATTGCCGCACTAAAGTATAGTAACTGGGTTCCTGGTTTTCCAGTGCAACGGTATCGCCAACTGGCAGATTAAATACGACAATATCATTCCTTTTGATAGCTGAAAGCCCAGGCAGCCTATGGTATTTTAATTGAATGCCATCCCAGTATGCCTTTGTGCCGGTAATTGGCATGGTATGGTGCGCAAAAGGAAACGCAACTGGTGTATTTGGTATGCGGGCGCCATAATTGACTTTACTTACAAAAAGGTAGTCGCCAATTAAAAGTGATTTCTCCATTGAACCACTCGGAATCGTATAAGCTTCGATAAAGAATACCCTGATCAGTGTAGCCGCAACAACAGCAAAAACAATGGCATCAAACCATTCTTTCTTTTTGCTCTTCTTTATTTGTGCATCATCCTTCTTCGGGAATAATTTCCAGCCGGCCATACAGTTATAGTTTAGTCGGCTTTTAGATAAGGATGGGGGCGTATTGTTACATTTGGGCTGGTATCCGCAGCACAGTCTTACCCTCCACTGAAATTACCGATCCTTCTGCCAGCATTACAGAAGCGGGTTGCTGTTGGTTTAAAAATGCAAATGTGTTTCCGTAGTTCAACTCAAAATCTGAATTGATATTAAAGCTGGTTACGGGATAATGCTCCCATCTGGGGTGCCTAACTTCATACTGATTGGTTTTAAGCGCATTACATTTGGCGTATCCCCAGTAGTGCTCGGTAATGAATTCTATTTCGCTGTGCTCAGGTATTGGTTGGGGTTCTTTATCTGCAATCACGCTGATGTGCTGCCATTTGCCTTTACATTTCCAGGAATAAGCAACTTCGCGACTGGTGTCTGCCTCATTCCAGCTATGTTTCATCGCGGTAGCGACATAGTTTTCATTATAAATGGTATTGGCTATAAAGGTTAGGGCAACTTTCGGCACTATTTCTTTGATAAACACCACTCCCCTTTTCCAGGTTCCCTGATCGTTGTAACGCACGTAAAAGCGAAGGTTAACTTCTTCAAAATTGGAATGAAATGGTACACGAATTCCCAGAAGCTTTGTGTTTTTAAATAGGAAACCGATTAAGCTAACATAACAGTTGCCGTTCCAGAGATCTAGTTCTGTCCCTGCAGGAAGGTAGGGTTCCAATAACTGCGGGTTTATAACATAATTGGCAATTGCCAGTTTCCTCCATTCGGCTGTTAAAAAGCTCATAATGCAACATTACGAAAAAATAGCTAGGTAATTTACACAATCCTGATGACACACAAGATAGTGGAGCAAGATGAAAGTATTAATTCACCTATTGTTTTCAATTAAGGGTAATTTACTGAAATTAATATGAGCATATTTACACCAAATGGCTAAAGTATTTACAATAACCGAAGGGCTGGAAAATCTCGGTGCTTTAAGCACTGGTGGACAAGGCTCTGTTTATAAAGTCAGGCGTGGTGAAGTGATATCCGCTGTTAAAATTTTACCCACCCCCTTGCACAGTGAGGATGTAAATGACAAAAATTACAGGGACTTTCAAAACGAGGTATCTAAACTTAAAAAGGTAAATGAGAACCCTAATCCTCATATTGTTAAAATTTTAAGTTCTGGTATTACAGAAAGTGGGTCCCTTCCGTTCATTGAAATGCAATTCATTGAAGGTCCGGATTTAGAGGATTTAATTCAGCCACCTCATGAAAAGGTTTTTTCCATAAGCGAGGCCATAAAATTTGCCGAACAAATATCCAATGCGTTGGCCCATTGCCATAATGTATCTGTTAAACACGGGGATATAAAAAGCAACAATGTGAAGCTTGACATTAAGACGGGCAACTATATGTTGTTGGATTTTGGCTTGTCTATCATGACTGAGGAACAAAGACGAACCAGTTTACGGCGTGCTGGAGCAATAGAATTTATGGCGCCAGAACAGAACGAAGGAGAACTGCTTTTGCGGTCTGATATTTACAGCTTTGGGATCATACTTTTTGAATTGTTAGCTGGATCAGTTCCTTTTCCTTTAAATAACAAAAGCGAAACTTCAAGAATTTCGGTTATGATTTCCCATATGGAAACAGCACCCCCTGATATCCTTGAATTACGTAAGCAAAATTTGCCTGTAAACTGGGAGCAGCAAAAACGCGACTTTGAAATGCTTGTTCCCGGTTGGTTACTTGCTGTTGTTGCTAAATGTTTAGAAAAGCGACCTGAAAACAGATTCGGTTCTGGTATTGATTTACATAAAGCGATTGTAAACAGCATCTCCTCAAAAGATATTTTTATTTACAATCCGGCAAGTGCTGCAATTTTAGCAGGAAGTGCGTTGAACCTTGTAGATTCTTCTCCTCCTGCTTTAGAGCATACTGAAGAAAATGTTTTAGGAAATTCGGAAGTTTTACCTTCAACTAGGGGTAGCGATCCCCTCAATCCAGGTAACAAAAAACATTTTGCAACCTGGTTGCCCAAATCTTTGGGGGAACTAAAACCTGTAGTTATAGGTTTAGGGATTTTACTAGCTTTATTAGTCTTATTTGGCGGTTATTCGATGCTAAATAATCCGGAAAAAGAATTAACTGATACAGCCGCAATCAATCTGGAGAACCAGAGGCTACAGGATTCAATTGCCAACGCAGAAAGTCTGAATGCGCAACCTGAACAGAATGGTGATGAGAATGCTTACATAAACTATGCTCCCGGGAAGTCCAGAGGAAAAGGGAAAGGACATTCAAAAGGTAAGAAACATAAAAATAAATAGCATTCTCTTACGAAGAATGGAATTTATAGCCCATCGATAAAGGTGGAGAGTTTAAAGTCTTCAGTCCAGAATTCTTCGCCATTATGGTTTCCTGTGGATGTATAATAACCAGAATTATCAGTTAACAGAACGAATTTGTGTGCATGCTGCTGGCTTAATGTTCGTGTAAGAACTTTTATCATATTAGGATTCGCATCTACATAACACCAATCCTCGTCATTAGTAAATACAGAAGCAGCATTAAGTTTTGAACTCACTTTTGAACGACCTGTTATCCTAAACTTAAAGTATCCCACTACTACATCCATAAATGCCATGCTGTAAAAGTCTTTGGTATCCAAGAGCGGCTTTAAGAGTTTTACCCGGTTTTCCATATTACTCTTCCATTCATCGGTAATATGAAAAATAGCAAAGTTGCACTTGTCCCACTCGCTATCAGTATATGCTTTTATTAAAATATAGGGCGTTGGTATTTTTGATTTCTTCATTGCAATAGCCAGTTGTTTTGCTTGGCTCGACTAACTTCTACTATTCCTTACACATATACCAACTTTAAAATGAAATATTTTGATAAATACTTCTAAATACTAAGAAGTTTGATGTGCTATTCAAATTTTGTTGCTAATCCAATTTCCATTCTCATTAGTAATCTCATATTTACGAAACAAAGTTGGATCACCAAAAAAGCCATCAGGACTATTAATCAACCCCACCTTCACTACGTCTTTTAACGCAACATTTTGTCTCGCTGCTAGCTTGACAGAACATACCGTTAAAAGGAAAAATGACAGAATGAGGCGTAATTTGACCATAAATTTGGTAGTGATTTTAAGTTACGTTATTTTGCCATGGCTCGCCTACTGAATTCTTTATTGATCTCAGACAATCCGATAAATCCCGGGATCAAACAGGCAATGCAGCTAATAATAGTTAAGACCATATAATATCGTCCTTCTTCAAATACCATGTATAAGGTACCTCCCGCTATGAAGAATAATACGATACCAGCACCAAGCATAATACCGATGAGGATATTTTTCTGTCTATTGAGTTCCTGGATTGTAATTTCAGTTATTACCTGTTTTGCCATTATGATAGGGTCAAAGTTCCTTTTGATCAAGTGATTTACTTAAAGTTACGAAAAGAATATATAGAAAGTGATTAAAGCTACCTGATCAGTAACAGAAAATGCCAATTCCTATGAAATAAATGAATACTTTGCACCATAGTTCATATCTAACCAAGTATTGCTATGATCAAATCTTTATTAACGCTACTCTGCATTGCTTTATTGGCTTTAAATGCCTCAGCACAATCGCAAACCTTTCAAATAGAAACAATTAGTAAGCCGGAGAAATTACTTCCAACCATTCCTGTAAGCTATTGCTTATATAAAAAGACTGTACATGGCCATTAAGAGCAATTTTGACTGTAGATATGATGGTATTAGCCTTAATGTAACGCTAACTGCCAAACCTTTATTGATGACTAAGCTAATTCTTTTACTTTTCAATTTATTTATCCTTGCTTTTATAACCTTTTTCGCGTTTATGAGGTTTGGGATGCCCGACGAGCATAAGCAATTGGGTTTTCCTTCACTCGTTTCAGATCAAAGCATTGCTTCACTACTGGGGCCAGATGATTTTATTGGCGAAATGAATGATGATGACTAAAATATATTTCGTTAGTGGTCTTGGAGCGGATAGCCGCGCTTTTAGAAAGCTTGTCTTCCCTAAACAATTTGAATTGGTTCATTTGAATTGGATTTCTGCTTTGCGCAATGAATCTTTGGTAGCATATGCAGAGCGTCTTTCTTTGGGTATAGATACTTCTAACCCATTTTACTTGGTTGGATTGTCATTTGGCGGAATGCTGGCCACAGAAATTGCAAAAAAGCTGTATCCTATACATACTTTTTTAATATCCAGCACGCCGGTTTATAAAGACCTACCCTGGTATTTTAAAGCAGCCGGGAGTATCGCTTTGCAGAGAGCTATTCCAGAGGCATTATTAAAGTCTGGAAACACCATCGGCTTGAAATTCCTTGGTGCTAAAACCACTGATGAACGAAAACTACTAAAGCAATTGGTGCTGGATAGTGATCCGGCTTTTATTAAGTGGGCTATGTCTTGTATACTAAACTGGAGAAATAACGAACGGCCTGGAAATCTTACTCATATTCACGGAACGGCAGACAATATCTTGCCCATAAAGTATACGCATCCTGATTTTGTCATCAAAGGCGGCGGACATTTCATGGTTTATGCTAATGCAAAGGAAATTATGGAGATCATTATTGCGACTATTAAAACCACATAACAAATGTTCCAAAGAGATTATATATTAGTTGAGCTTCAAAAATTTACCAGAATGATGGCCAGGTTAATGGGCTTGAAGGAGGCAGGAAAATTAAGTGAATTCGATCTGGAAGTAGATAGCATACTTCAGCAAGAATATGACAGTGATCTATTCTGCGTTTTTTGGGTTCTTGCTGATAATGAAACTAAAGGTACTGCCCTTCCCTATTTCAGATTCGATTTCAATCTGCCCACTCAGCTTTTCTATTAGCCCTTTTACATTGGCCAGGCCTATACCCGTTCCAGCTTGTTCAAAACGATCCATAACGTTAAGTGTGGTATGTTTTTCGAAGATTTTATTTTGATCAACTTCGGCGATGCCTATACCATTGTCGGTAACTTTAAAATGGTAGTAATCTGCTGAATCCATAAACTCGATATGAATTATAACCTGATCTTTATCGTTATACCTAATGGCGTTGGTTAATAGGTTTAAGAAGATCTGCTCTAAAGCAATGGCTGAACAATGGACGGTGTCATCATTTTTCACCCAATTGATACTGGCCTTCTCCTCCGGATTTACCAATGCGCATATCTTAACCAACAAGTCATCAAGTATGAATTCTTCATTGGCCGACATCAATAAGGATGGTTTTAAAGAATAATCCAACATAGAATTAACCAGTTCGGTTAACCGCTTTGCAGAATTGATACCCATATCTACCAATCTTAAGACCCTTGGATTATCCTCATTTTCAAGCGCAGAACGCAACAGTTGGGAAGTCATCAGCATGGAACTAAGTGGGTTTTTGATGTCGTGCGCCGCTGTTAATGCAAAATCACGGATAAAAGCATTGTTTTCCTTCAATATCAAATTTGCTTTTTCTAACTCTACCATCTTTCTTCGCAGCTCTAGTTTAGTCAGCACTTGCTTTGCCAATATGTTAAGTGCCTTAATTTGACCTTCAGTTAAATGCCTTGGCATCCTGTCTATTACGCATAAGGTACCCAATGCAAAACCTTCATTATTTACCAGCGGTACTCCTGCATAAAAGACAATATTTGGATCGCCAGTTACCAATGGGTTAGAAGAAAACCGTTTGTCAGTACGTGCATCTGTGATCACCATTGTTTCCTGTGGATTCAGTATCGCGTGCGAACAAAAAGCCTGATCTTTTGGTGTTTCTTTAGCATCTACTCCTACATAGCTTTTAAACCACTGTCGCTGATCGTCCAAAAGACTAACCAGGGCAACAGGTGTTTGACAAATTTCTGATGCTAGTTGCGTAAGCTCATCAAGATCTGTCTCTGGAAGTGTATCCATAATCTGATAAGAAGCTAACGCTTTTAAACGATCATTTTCATTTTCTGGAATTGGGAATGAAGCCATTAAATACGCACCGGGTTTTTGAAGAGGCAATCTAAATAAAACGTACGGAACTCACGAACTTATTTATGGCAGATCAACAAAACATACAAAATTATTGAAGAACGATGACTAAGGCCAAATGTTATAAATAAAACTCATAATTGTGTAACACGCCTGTTATTCTATTTGTCGAGATTTGTAGTTCAATTGCTAGAAAATGGAACATCAATATCAAATATCAGGCATGACCTGCAGTGGCTGTAGTAATCACGTTGAAAAAACTTTAAGCACAGTTAATGGTGTAACTAAAGTTCAGGTAAATCTTGAAGAAAAGACAGCTAGTATAGAGATGGATAAACACATTCCTCTGGAAGACTTTAAAGCTGCATTAGTAAAAGATGGCGGGCATTATGGTATTGGAATGCTGAATGAACAAATGGAAGCAACCCCATCAAAGGCATCTCTTTCAAAATCTAGCAGCAGCGGAAAGTACTACTGCCCAATGCATTGTGAAGGTGATAAATTGTACGATAAACCAGGCGACTGTCCCGTTTGTGGTATGGATCTGGTGCCTATGGAACCGAAGGAGGATGATAATGCATCCTATAAAACGCTACTTATAAAATTTAAGATTGCGGTAGTGTGTACGGTACCCCTACTGATTTTAGTAATGGGCGAAATGATACCCAACAACCCAATAAACAACTGGTTTAATGTGGATGTTAAAAACTGGTTGCAATTTGCGCTTTCACTACCAGTGGTATTTTATGCCGCCTGGATGTTTTTTCAACGCGCCTATACTTCTTTCAAAACCTGGAACCTAAATATGTTTAGCCTGATTGGCATAGGTGCTGGTGCAGCATTTATATTTAGTGTGATCGCTTTGCTCTTTCCGTCTATTTTTCCAGATCAGTTTAAAAATATGGATGGCAGTGTTTTTCTGTATTTTGAAGCTGTAACTGTTATTTTAACCTTGGTGCTATTGGGACAAGTACTCGAAGCCAGGGCGCACAGCCAAACGAGTGGTGCTATAAAAGAACTACTAAAATTGGCACCTACACAGGCGATATTGGTTGAGAATGGTACAGAAAAGACAATTTCCATCCACGATATTAAAGTGGGTGATTTGCTGCGGGTAAAGCCAGGTGATAAAATACCTGTTGATGGCAGCATTACGGAAGGCAGCAGCAATATTGATGAAAGTATGATATCGGGAGAACCCATTCCTGTAGAAAAGAATATCAACGATAAAGTGAGTTCTGGTACCATAAATGGCAATAAGTCTTTTGTTATGAAAGCCGAGAAGGTGGGCGATGAAACTTTACTTGCGCAGATTATTAAAATGGTAAATGATGCCAGCAGAAGCAAGGCTCCTATTCAAAAGTTAGCTGATAAGGTTGCCAGGTATTTTGTGCCTACTGTTATAGCTGCTTCAGTTATTACCTTTATTGTCTGGAAGTTTTACGGACCTGAACCATCTTATGTTTATGCTTTTGTTAATGCTTTAGCGGTTCTGATTATAGCTTGTCCGTGTGCGCTGGGTTTAGCCACGCCTATGAGTGTGATGGTTGGGGTTGGAAAAGGTGCTCAAAACGGCATATTGATAAAAAATGCTGAGGCACTCGAAAAAATGAATAAAGTAGATGTACTGATTACCGATAAAACAGGTACGATTACAGAAGGAAAGCCATCTCTGGAAAAAATACATGCTTTTCAAGATTATCAGGAAAATGAACTTTTGTTACTGGCTGCTTCAATTAATGCGCAAAGTGAACACCCTTTAGCGGAAGCGATTGTAAATAAGGCAAAAAAAGAGAATCAGTCTTTAAAACCTATTTCAAATTTCGAGGCGGTTTCCGGTAAAGGTGTAGTAGGAATGGTAGACAATAAAAGCATTGTTATTGGTAATGATAAATTGTTGCAAGATAAGAATGTAGGCATTTCCGAAAATCAAAAAGATATGATCATTACTGAGCAAAAGAAAGGTAAAACGGTTTCCTATTTCGCCATTGATGGCAAATTGGAGGGTTTCCTGGTTATCTCTGATGCAATAAAAGACGGCAGTAAAATTGCCATTCAAAAATTGATGGCGGAGGGTGTGGAAGTGATAATGCTTACTGGCGACAACCACAATACCGCCAAAGCGGTGGCCGACGAATTGAAACTCAGCAATTTCAGGGCTGAGTGTTTACCACAAGATAAATTGGAAGAGATAAAAAAACTGCAGGCTCAGGGTAAAGTAGTGGCAATGGCAGGTGATGGTATTAATGATGCTCCTGCTTTGGCCCAGGCAGATATTGGTATTGCAATGGGCACGGGTACAGATGTAGCTATTGAAAGTGCACAGATTACGTTACTTAAAGGAGATTTGCAAGGTATTGTAAAAGCAAAAGCCTTAAGTCATAAAGTGATGCAAAATATAAAGCAAAACTTAATTTTTGCTTTTGGGTATAACGTATTAGGTATACCTATAGCTGCTGGTATTCTCTATCCGTTTTTCGGACTTTTGCTCTCGCCCATGATCGCCGCGGCCGCCATGAGTTTTAGTTCTGTTTCTGTAATAGCCAATGCCTTGCGATTAAAAAGACTGAAGCTTTGAAATAATGCCAGTACTCAAAATTTGTTTGATCTCTTCCAGCGTGTAAGGTTTATAAACGATACCCAACCTTTTGGCATTAGCTTCTACAGTACTGTCGAAACCAGCGTCCTTGCGTCTTTTATTTACATTTTTAGGATCCTTAATCGGCACAACATATTCAAATGGTTCTTTATTGCCAGTCTTTGGATTCTTGATGGTTCTCATGTAAACCTGCGTGCCGTAAACCTGCTCCTTGTTTTCATTGGCAAGCTTCCTGTCCAGCATCATCGCTACAAATCTAAATGGAAGTTCTCCGGCTTTACCGGCTGCTTCAATAATTGGATAATATTGGTCAATTTTCCCCGAATGCTGAATAGTGTAGAATACCGCTGTATTTGTAGGTTCGCCAACGATGGATTTTCCCGGGTAACCGTATTTAGCGATAATGCGCTCAACCTTTGCCAGATTTGTCGAATCTGATCTTTGAACAAGTTTCCATCCTTGTTTCGAGATTTCACTTTTTGTATAGCCTAATAATAACGCTAATGTATCTTTGCGCTTTTCGGAGACTTCCGTGTCAGAGAACTCTCTAAATCCCTGATCTGTCAATAGAATTGTATCTAGTTGCTTCTTCAATTCAATATTTATAGATTGATTCTGGGCAAAGCAGTTTAAACTAAATAGGACGATTAAAAAAGCAAGTAGTTGTTTCATAAAGTTCTGTAACGTAAATTCTAACCAAAAAAAAGCATAATGTAATGTACAAATAAATAACACGCTTTAAATTAAATCATTCAATTTAATCATTTGATTAATATAATTCAATATACTATCTTTGCTTATGTAACAACCCCTAAATGAAAAAGGATAAAGACGCCAGCACAGAAGAAAAAATTATCGAAGCCGCAAGAAAGGTTTTTACCCAAAAAGGTTATGCGGCTACGCGCACAAGGGATATAGCCGAGGAATCTGGCTTAAACCTCGCTTTGCTAAACTACTATTTTAGAAGTAAGGAAAAGTTGTTCGAAATCATAATGGCCGAAAAGGTAGTTCAGTTATTTGGTACTATAGGACCGATAGTGAACAATATGGATACGACTTTGGAAAAAAAGGCCAGCGATATTGCTGATGCTTACATTACCATGCTGGTCAACAATCCTGGTTTACCATTATTTGTGTTAAGCGAAATACGCAATAATCCTCAAATGTTTGGCGACAAAATTCATGCTGGTAAATTATTGACTGAATCTTATTTCGTTAAGCAAATTCAGGAAAGGCGTCCAGACATCAATCCGCTTCATTTAATGTTAAACTTATTGGGCATGTCTATTTTCCCATTTATTTGTCAGCCGGTTTTGGAAGCTGCTAACGTGATAACAGGAAAGGCATTTGAATCACTTGTAGCGGAAAGAAAAAACCTAATTGGTATTTGGTTTAATGCCCTGCTGGAGGCTTAGCTTTTTTTTATCTACAATTTGACCTCATGATTAAAATGAAATATTAAACACTAATATATGAAACTGTTTTTTTTACTCTTGCTCTTCGCCACCGCTGGCTATGCTCAGGAAAATAACGGGTTACTTACCATACAGGATTGCTACCAGCTGGCAAGGCAAAACTATCCCCTATCCAAAAAGCGCGAACTGATTGACCTTAGCAATGAATATACGGTAGATAATATTGCCAAGGGCTACTTCCCGCAATTCAGCATATTGGGTCAGGCAACATACCAGTCGGCTGTTACCAAGTTACCCATCAGCATTCCGGGCACTTCTATATCGTCGTTAAATAAAGATCAATATAAAGCCTACAGTGAAATAAATCAGGTATTGTATGATGGTGGCATGATTAAACAACAGCAAGACCTTAGTACCTCGCAAACCAAAGTAATGCAGCAACAGTTGGAGGTAGACCTGTATGCTGTAAAACAAAAGGTGAACGACTTGTATTTTGGTGTTTTGCTTTTTGAAGAGCAGCTGCGCCAAAACAATTTGTTAAAGGACGACCTCAACATCGGTATCAAATCGATAGCAGCACAACTGGCTGCTGGAACGGCTTATCGCAGTAGCGTGGATTTGTTAAAAGCCGAGTACCTGAAAGCAGATCAGCAGGCCATTAGTATCCGCAGTTACAGAAAAGCCTACCTGGAAATGCTGGGTCTTTTTATAGGCAGGGAATTAAATGATAACACAAAACTATCAGTTCCGAAAGCACTTGCAGAAACCACAGACATCCATCGCCCTGAACTGGCCTTGTTTGAATACCGCAATACGCATCTTGATTTAGGAAAGAAAACAATATTGGCAGGCAACCGCCCCAAACTGAACTTATTTGTGCAAAGCGGAATTGGCAACCCAGCCCTAAATTTTCTTAAGGAGGGTTTTGAATGGTATTACATTGGCGGTGTTCGTTTAAACTGGTCTTTCTCTGGTTTATATACCGCCCGGAAACAAAACCAGCTGATTGATTTGAATAAGCAGGAACTGGAAGCAGATAAGGGTGCTTTCTTATTTCAAACACAGCAATTGGTCAAGCTACAATCTGCAGAGATTGATAAACTGCAACAATACCTGGCTACTGATGATGAAATAATTACCCTACGCAGCAGGGTAAAAAAGGCTGCACTGGCACAATTGGAGAATGGGGTGATCACCCCGAGCGATTATTTGAGAGAGGTTAATGAGGAGCATGAGGCGGTTCAAAGTAAAACCGTACACCAAACTGAATTGCTATTGGCCCAATACAGACAAATTCTAATAACTGGTAACTAAACGATCATGAAAATAATTTTATATATCACGCTATCCGCCTTATTGTTGTCTTGCTCAGCCGATAAGAGCCAGTTTGATGCCACAGGTACTTTTGAAGCGGTAGAAACCATTAGCCCTGCAGAAGCCTCGGGTATCATTAAAGCTTTAAATGTAGCCGAAGGCGATGTTTTAAAAGAAGGCCAGGTGTTGGGTTATATTGATACCACACAGCTAAATTTAAAAAGACAGCAGTTAATGGCGCAGATAAAGGCCACAAAAAGCAGGAGACCCAATGCCAATGCCCAATTGGATGTTTATCGGGAACAAATGAAACAGGCGCAGACAGATCAGCTACGCATGGAAAACCTGGTAAAGGCAGATGCCGCTACTAAGAAACAACTGGATGATGCAAATAGTAGGGTATCGGTTTTAAAGAAACAGATGAATGCGGTGCGCGCAGAGTTGAGTATTGGCACCACCAGTATTAACGATGAAGCGCAAACTTTGCGGGTGCAGGTGGAACAGATTGCCGATCAGATTTCAAAATCTAGTATCGTAAATAAAGCCAACGGAACGGTATTGACTAAGTATGCTGAACCAGGTGAAATGGCCACTATTGGTAAACCTTTATATAAAATAGCAGATTTAACTAACATCATATTAAGGGTTTATATTACCGGAGCGCAGCTCCCTTCTGTTAAATTGGGCCAAACGGTTAAAGTTTTTGTTGATGCTGCAAAGGGTGATTATAAGGAATATACCGGCAAGTTGGAATGGATAAGCGACAAGGCAGAGTTTACGCCTAAAACCATACAAACTAAAGCGGAACGTGCCAACCTGGTGTATGCCGTTAAGGTGAAGGTAAAGAATGATGGCTATTTAAAAATAGGCATGTATGCTGAAGTAAAATTATAGTTATGCATACCGTAATTGTTAGCCATTTGACTAAGATATATGGCAAGGAAAAGAAGGTGGCTGTTGATGACGTTTCTTTTTCTGTAGATAAGGGGGAAATTTTTGGATTGATTGGTGCTGATGGTGCGGGCAAGACTAGTATATTTAGGGTGCTGACTACACTCCTGCTTCCTGATGGCGGTTCGGCATCAGTTGGCGGGTTGGATGTAGTTAAAGATTTTGAGCAAATTCGTCAAACTATTGGTTATATGCCCGGTAAATTCTCACTTTATCAGGACCTTACTGTCGAAGAAAACCTATCTTTTTTTGCTACCCTGTTTGGTACTACTGTAGCAGAAAATTACGAGTTGATTAAAGATATATACGTTCAGATAGCGCCTTTTAAAAATAGAAGGGCAGGTAAATTATCTGGTGGCATGAAACAAAAGTTAGCATTGTGCTGTGCCTTAATTCATAAACCTAATGTATTGTTTCTTGACGAGCCTACTACTGGTGTGGATCCTGTATCCCGTAAGGAATTTTGGGAGATGCTAAAAAGGTTGAAGAAACAGGACATTACCATCATGGTATCAACCCCTTATATGGATGAAGCCAACCTATGCGACCGGATTGCTTTGATTCAGGAAGGGAAAATCCTTTCTATTGACACACCTGCTAATATCATTAAAAGTTATCCTGATGTTTTGTTTGCGGTTAAGGCTACCAACATGCATCAGTTGTTGCAGCAATTACTTAAATATCAGGAGCGGTTAAGCAGTTATGCTTTTGGTGAGTTTGCGCATTTTTCATTTAAGGGAACGCCAGATACTAATGGTTTGGTTAACTACCTGGAACAGCATGGCCTAAAGGAGGTTATGGTTAAAAAAGCGGATATAACTATTGAAGACAGCTTTATTAAACTGCTAGGCTAATGGAACAGGTGATTGTATGCAACGGACTAACAAAACGTTTTGGAGATTTTACAGCAGTAGATGCCATTACTTTTGAAGTGAATAAGGGTGAAATATTTGGTTTTCTGGGGGCTAATGGTGCGGGTAAAACCACAGCCATGAGGATGTTATGCGGCTTGTCTACCCCAAGTTCTGGAAAGGCAACGATTGCCGGTTTTGATGTGTATAAGCAAACGGAACAGATAAAAAAGAACATCGGATATATGAGTCAGAAATTCTCCCTATACGATGACCTTACCGTGCAAGAAAACATTACTTTTTTTGCGGGAATTTACGGGCTTAGGGATGCGGAAATAAAGAAAAATGGCGATGAGTTGCTCCTGCAACTAGGGATGCAGGATCAGGCTAAAAAGATGGTAAGTTCTCTGCCATTGGGCTGGAAACAAAAACTTGCATTTTCTACAGCGGTAATCCACAAGCCCGAAATTGTATTCTTGGATGAGCCAACTGGCGGCGTTGATCCGGTAACGAGAAGACAGTTTTGGGAGTTGATCTATGAAGCTGCCGACAATGGCATCTCCATTTTTGTAACTACACATTACATGGATGAGGCAGAATACTGCAAAAGGGTGTCCATTATGGTTGATGGGAAAGTTGCTGCACTGGATACGCCTTCAAACTTGAAGGAACAATTTAGCGCAAACACCATGGACGAGGTATTTTACCATTTGGCAAGGGAAGCAAAACGAGGGGAATAACATGAAACAGTTTTTATCATTTGTAAGAAAAGAGTTTCTCCATGTATTGCGAGACCGGAAAACCCTGTTTATTTTGTTCGGTATGCCTGTGGTGCAAATACTGATATTTGGTTTCGCGCTAACCAATGAGGTCAAAAACTCGACTATAGTAGTCGTGGATAATGCGAAGGATTTATCATCTCAGGCCATCATTACCAGGATAGAGGCGAGTCGCTATTTTCAGATTGAGAAAATCATTGCTGGCAGTAATGATTTGGAAGCTGCTTTTAGAACCGGCAAAATAAAAATGGCCATCGTATTTCCTGCAGGCTTCGCAGAAAGTCTGCAGCATCAAAATACGGCACAGATCCAGGTCATTGCTGATGCATCAGACCCAAATACGGCAACAACCTTAACCAACTATGTTTCTTCGATAATAAGAGACTACCAGACCGAGATGAATGTAACGAATCAGCTGCCTTACAGTATACAACCTGAGCTGCGGATGTTGTACAACCCACAGCTTAAAGGCGCGCCTAATTTTGTACCAGGCGTTATGTCGCTCGTGCTGATGCTGGTTTGCGTAATGATGACTGCGATTTCCATTGTAAAGGAAAAAGAGAATGGCACCATGGAGATATTGCTGGTTTCGCCATTTAAACCCATCATGGTGATATTGGCAAAGGCCCTGCCTTACTTACTTCTTTCCATAATTAATGTGATCACCATATTGCTGCTCAGCGTTTTTGTATTAGACTTACCTATTGCAGGCAGCATCTTGTTGTTGTTTGCGGAAAGCATTTTATTTATCATAACCTGCCTCACCCTAGGTATTTTTATCTCTGTAAAGACCGATTCGCAGCAAACTGCCATGTTGATATCTTTAGTGGGGATGCTGTTACCCACCCTACTTTTTAGCGGTTTCTTGTTTCCCATAGAGAATATGCCTTTACCCCTGCAGGTGTTTTCTAATGTTGTGCCTGCTAAATGGTATTACCTCATTGTAAAAAGCATTATGATAAAAGGATTGGGCTTTTCTTACATCTGGAAAGAGACGTTGATACTGGTAGGTATTACTCTATTTTTACTATTGATAAGTCTTAAAAGCTTTAAAATCAGACTGGCATGAGAATACTAAAATTTCTACTGGTAAAAGAGTTTAAGCAAATTTTTAGGAACAAGGCCATTCTGGTTGTAATTATGGTGATGCCTGTAATACAGCTGATAATTTTACCCCTTGCAGCAAATTTTGAGGTAAAGAATATTGCATTGGCAGTGGTAGACAATGATCACTCCGATTATTCGAGGGCATTGATCAGCAAGATTACTTCATCTGGTTATTTCAGGTTGTCTGGCTATTGCAGCTCCTATAATGAGGCGCTTATGCTGGTGGAGCATGATAAAACCGATTTGATTCTGCAGATTCCACCTCATTTTGAATCTATATTGCTTAGGGAAAACTCTGAACGGCTTTTTATTGCTGTAAACGCCATAAATGGTGTTAAAGCCGGTCTCGGTGCAGGTTACATTAACGAAATTATCCAGCAGTACAATCAACAATTGAGGAGCAAGCTGCAAGTTCCCGGTAAGTTTAATTTAGCGCCCACCATTCAAATACAATCATCCAACTGGTACAATCCAAATTTGAACTACCAGTTGTTTATGGTTCCGGGGATTATGGCCCTATTGGTTACCATTGTTGGTGGATTTCTATCTGCATTAAACATTGTAAAAGAAAAAGAAGCAGGCACCATTGAGCAGATCAACGTTTCGCCGGTTAAGAAATATCATTTTATTTTGGGCAAGCTTATCCCCTTTTGGATTTTAGGCAATGTGGTTTTCACACTCGGACTTTTAGTGGCATTCTGTATTTATGGAATTGTTCCTTTAGGTAGCTTAATCACCTTGTACACTTTCGTAATGGTTTACTTGCTGGCTATATTGGGTTTTGGTTTGCTAATCTCTACATTTTGTGATACTCAGCAACAGGCCATGCTGATCATGTTTTTCTTTATAATGATCTTTATTTTAATGGGAGGACTGTTTACCTCTATCGACAGTATGCCAGACTGGGCTAAAATGGTATCAAAGTTTAACCCTGTAAGCTATTTTATAGCCGTAATGCGTATGGTGATCATAAAAGGAAGCGGCTTGTATGACATCAGGTTTCATCTGCTTACTATATTGGGCTTTGCAATTGTATTAAATGTAGGTGCAATGGTTAACTACCGGAAAACGTTTTAAGATTTACAATTTTTACAGGTTTTTTGTGGATATGATTTTTATCAAACCTATTAATAGGTCGGATTATTGGGCATCTATTAGCTGGTGAAAAGATATTTTTAGAAGGCGTAACTTATTTTAATCTGAATGTATGGAATAATGACTTAGGATACATCATAAGTTAAACCTAACCCCTAATATCATGGCCGAATTAAGTATTTCCTCAAACAGAAAAGCAGCTCCAAAAGTGGATTTAACCGCAATGGTTGATCTTGCATTTTTGCTGATCACCTTTTTTTATGCTTACCACCTCGCTATCCAAACCAATAGCAATGGATATTGCCAAACCCGACGAAAATATAGATGCATGGAATGAGCTCCCCGCCTCAAGAACCATGACAATCCTATTGGGTGCTAAAAATGAAATTGCCTGGTATATGGGCGTTGATGGACAAACTGACCCCACTGTTTCAACTTTTGGCGAAATCCAAAGCCATATTAGCAATAACAGAAATAAAGTGGCTCAAGCGAATGCCAATAATCCTCGGAAATCTTTAGTAGTAATTATCAAACCCACTAAAGCTTCCAGCTACAAGAATTTTGTAGATATTATGGATGAGCTAAACATTGCTAAGCTAATTTCTGCACCTGCAATTGACGACGATCATTTTAGCGTTGGTGAGACTAGATTTTTGAAGGCGCATAAAATGATAAAATAAGAGATTAGCTCATTTTTATTATATTGCCTTTGATTAATAACCAGATATCATATGCGCACTCCTCTCCTATATCTTCGGCTTACAATTGTTTTGGCTTTTTTAACACTTTCTCAATCTGTAACTTTTGCACAAAACGGGGAGAAATATAAATTATCGAAACTTAAAATTGCTGAGCAAAAGAACATCACCATAAAAGGAAATATTAAACAATTGGCCTTATATGGGAGTATGGTTGATGCTTTCGCATTTCAATATAGAGATTTGGTTACTAATGAACGTGTAACGATTCCAATAAATAAGGACACCGCAGGAAATTTTAAAGTCACTTTTCAGGTAAATAGTTATCAGCAAATTTCACTAGTCCAGGGTTATAAAATTCAGGGAGAGGATATCATATTTGGTGGATTAATTCAGTTGTACTTTTTCGTATCCCCAGGTAGCGATATGGAGCTAAATTTCTATGTCTCAAAAGATCATAAGATTAGGACTGCAGATTTTAAAGGAAAGATGGCAGACATCAACAATCAAAAGGTGGCCTATACCAATAAAACAGACCTAGATCCAAAAGCGAGTTTTTTAGAGTATAGTGAGCTGGATTCAATAAAGCCTGATGGTTATCCCGCTTTTAAACAATATGTTACTAAAAAGCTTAAGGAAGGTTTGGCTTATAACGCCAATTATTTTAGGGAACATAAAACAGGTGTGTTCTTAAGAAATCAGCTAGATATGAAGATGCGTTATACTGCCGCTAATTTTATATTTCAGGCACTATCTAGAACAAAGCAAAAAGATCCAGATCTGCTAAATTTTTTAAGTTCAAATGGAATTGTACTAAATAACCCTGCTGCATTTGGCAATGATAACTACAAGCTTATTGTGGATCAGTATTATCTGATATTGGAACGTGAAGCGATGGAAAACTATAAAGCGATAAAGGTTACTTTTCCAATGCTGGCAGAATACTTGCTTAAAGCACATCCGGAATTTCCATCAGTTGAGCGTTCATTATTCGTAAGAATAGCAGACACTGTTAATAGAGCTAGCGGAGCAGATAGAAGGAATTTTTATGATAATTACATGGCCTCCTACGGAAGTGAATATTCAACCGATTATAGCAATAGGATAGTTTTCGATTACATTTCTAAAAATAACGACCCTTTTATAAGAGACATATATTTAACCAAATTATTAAGAACCCAGTTAAAATTTAATCAGCTGGTTTATATCAATTCATTAATTGATGACTACAAAAAGATAGTAAATAATAATCCGGTAAAAGCCCAGTTCCTTAAAGAATACAATGAAGCCTATCGTGAATTCTATAAGGATAAGCCATCAGCCAAAACAGTTTATAATGATGCGAAAACATTGCCTGGGACTGCCTTTTTTCAAGGCATTATAGACAAATACAAAGGCAAGGTGGTGTACGTGGATGTGTGGGCAACCTGGTGTGTGCCCTGTTTAATGGAAATGGGAAATTCAAAGAAGCTAAGGGAAAAGCTGGCAGGTAAAGATGTAGTATTCCTTTACATTTGCATAAACTCGCCAACTGAAAGTATTTGGAAAACGTTAGTCGCAGGTCACAAGATTGAGGGTGAAAACTATTTTTTAAGCTATGATCAGTCTGATGATTTCAGTAGACAGTTTAATGTTAAAACTATCCCAAGGTATTTGATATTCGATAAAACAGGTAAAGCTGCTAATGAAGAAGCCCCTAGACCATCAGCAAGCAGCACTATAAATCGAATCAATACTTTGCTAAAGTAAACTATGCATAGAACCATAAAGATTTTGGAGTAGCTGTTTAATCCATTAGTTTTATTACCTTAATCGAATAATTAAATAACGCTTTATGAAACAATCTTTATTGCTCTTCCTAGCTGCAACTTTCCTTTTTAACTGCAAATCTGAACCTGAAAGGATACTGATTAAACTAAACAAAGGTCAGAAATACAATCAGCATATGATTTCAACATCGACTTCCAGTCAGACCATAATGGGCAAACCTATGTCTACCACGAGTATTTCAGATGCGGTGAACTTAGCTGAAGTTGTGGATGTTACCGATACTATTTATACAATTAAGATCACTTATGTATCCATGTCGGTAAAAATGGTTAAAGATGGAGTAGCTGTTCCAACAGATAACAACACTGTGGCTAAGATCCTTGACGGGTTAAAGGGCAAAGAATACCTTACTAAAATGTCTAATACTGGTCGTGTGATTGAAACTATTGGTGCTGATTCTCTTTTCTCTAAGTTATTTAGCAATATGCCGGGGGTTCCGGAGGCTTTTAAAACCGCTATGTTAAAGCAAATGGCTCATTCTTATGGTGATAAGGCCATTAAAGAAAACAGCCAAATGAGTACTAGTCTTTATCCCAATAAGGCAATTAAAGAGGGTGATACATGGACTACAAATAGATCTGGTGGTAATGAAATTATGCTGCCTAATATTGAGTCGATCTATACATTGGATAAAATAACCAGTTCTGAATATTTAGTTAGTATGAAGGCTAAATTGACTTTTAAAAGCACCGGTCCCGGTAGTTTACCGATACAGTACAATTTGAATGGCACAATGACTTCTAACAATAAAATTGACAAGAAGACTGGGATGATTACTGAAATCAAAATGAAGCAAGATATACTGGGCAATATAAAGTTAAACCAAAATGCATCTGCTCAAGGCAATGAACCTATTCCCATGCAAATTAAAGCAGAAACAATTATGACAAACACATTTATTAATTAAAAGTTATTTTTTTCTTTATAATATTCGTCATTCAGAGCATTTCTTGTCATTCAGTCCAGTCGTTGTCATTCAAGGGATTTCTTGTCATTCAGAGCGCAGCGAAGAATCTAAATCGCTAAGAAAGTTCTTTTTATTTTTGTTAAGATTTTATATAGTGCAATTGTGATAATCAGTAATTTGATCGGAGTTGTTAAGAGCCTAAAGAGATTCTTCACTGCGCGCTGAATGACAAAGGCTAGCCTGAATGACAAAGAAGGAACGAGGGTTAATCGATGAAGCCCTCTGCTTTAAGGATTTTGCGGACGTTTTCCATCTCTGAGTCAATAATACCTATAATAATAACTCCGTCCTTACCATCACTACCATAAAGTGCGTCGCACTAGCTTCCTTTAACACTTCTAATGAGGCTATATTTTTCTGAGGTATAACACTCAGAACACTGCGGTTACCTGACCCATGAAATGATCCCTTTAGAATAATATCTTTTTTACCATCCTTTATAACATATAAAATTGAATTATCTAGATCATAATCTCTAACACCTAGTACCTCACCTAGCGATGGAATTGGGACATAGGGTTTAATTCCGTAATAGGCAACGATTTCCTTTGCACTCAACTCCATTTCCTGATCGGTAAGCGGGCGATCGAAAAGCATAAACCTAGCCATTTCACCAACAAATGACTCTCTGCCGGGATGTTCTACAGCATCACGTTCCTGACCTATTGCCATCCTAGAAGGGTTAACGTTTTGACTTACCGGAAATGGATTACAGGTAATTGGTTTTGCGCCATCGTTAAGGTATAAAGAAAGGGTGACTGTTTCAGTTCCCTTCCCCATTCTGCCCATGATCAGGTAATACTGATCTTGTTTTACAACTTCTTTAGATGTTACATAAGGGTTGTTTTGATCCCAGCGACCGAACGTTATGGCGTTTCTGCTGCTCATCCAGAAGCTATTATCGTCATTAAAACCTCCCCAGAAGCCTTCATTATTTGGCTTGTTGCGCAGGTTACCGAAAAAGCAATTTACATTAGGTAACTCGCCGGATTGTTTTCCAGCCTTTAATACTGCAAACCAGGTGTATCCGCCACCTTTAGTGAGGTGATCAAAAGCATCTTCATCCATATTAACCAATTCTTGTTTGTTAAACACAAGGGTGTTATGGCCTTTAAGCGATGTGACTTTCTTGGTAAGTTGTGGTCGTCCAGATCCGGGTACTTTTCTTCCTTCATCCCGCTTGGAAAAGTCTTTCACTACAAAAGATTTCACCTGGTTCTTCCATCGCTCTACTTTATCACCATCTGCAACAACAACACCTTTATCAGCATTGAGGTCAACTATAAGCATATCTCGACTAACCTTTTGTGCGTATGCTGAACTGAGTATTGTTGTTAAAAGGAGGGAAAAGAGGAGCTTCATGATATTTGGTTTTATACACCAATATAGCTAAAATATTTACTATACCAATTTAAAGCCAGCGTTACATCTTGTTGCGTCAAATTATGCTTTGCGGGCAAGCTAACTGATTCTACATTAAAACCACCTGCCAGCAAAGCCTTCAGGTAATTCGCGGTACTTTTCGGATCAACAGTTGGGTCTGCAGCGCCATTGGTAATAAAAATAGGTACAGCGTTTTCCACTGTAATAGTACCCAGTTCTTTAAATGGCTGCATTGGTCTGAATAGGATGGCACCTGCCAAAGCATTAGGGTATTTTATCAGCATCGCACCTGCGATATTTGCTCCATTAGAATAGCCAAGGGCGATGAGTTTGCTGATATCAAAGCCTTCTTTTACGGCAGTATCTTGTAAAAAAGCCAGTAGTTCATCTGTTCTGAAAGCAATGTCTTTCTCGTCGAATATTCCCATACCCAAACGTTTAAAAAACCTGGGCATACCACGTTCAGAAACGTTTCCTCTTACGCTTAACAGGTTAATGTTTGCGCCAAAGCTTTCGCCCAACGAGATCAGGTCTTTCTCATTACCTCCTGTTCCATGTAATAAAAGAAGGGTATTGGCATCGGGATTTCCCGAAGCTTTGTATATGTATTTTAATGATTGATAGTTCATGATCTTTAGCTTAATCTAATTTTACTAATCTTGCTTCTATTTCTGCACGCTGACTTTCATATTGTACTGGTAATTTTAAATTTTGACCCAATTCTTCCAAGGGCTCATCTACTGTAAAGCCTGGGTTTTCAGTCGCAATTTCAAACAATACGCCTCCTGGTTCTCTGAAGTAAAGTGAATGGAAATAGTTACGGTCAATTTGAGGTGTGATACTCAAGCCAAGTTTCACTATTTTTTCCCTGAACTCCATCAATATCTCGTCGTTCTTAACTCTAAATGCCACGTGGTGTACCGTTCCGTTGGCATTAAAGCCCCTGTTTTCTGATGGGATTTCCACGATGTCTATTATTGAAGTTTCATTAGCAGCATCAGTTGCATAACGGAATCTATTACCTTCTGTTACCATCAGTCTATAACCAAACACATCAGTTAATATAGCTTCAGTAGCTGTTTTATCTTTCAACGTCAACGTTACATGATGAAAACCTCTTGTAGCTGTTTCTGTAGTAACCTCATTGGTTACCCATGGTTTGCGACTGTCATTCTCTACTTCAGTAAGCTCCAGTTTCAAACCGTCAGGATCTAGAAAGGTTAAATATTTCTGACCAAACTTTTCTGCAGGTTTATTATAAATTACATTATTGTCTTCAAATCTTTTGATCCAGAAGTCGATACTTCCTTTTGGAATGGCGTAACCAATCTCTGTAGCCATACCTGATCCTTTTCTGCCTTGTTGTATTTCATCACCCCATGGGAAGAAAGTTAAGATGGTACCAGCGCTACCTGTTTCATCGCCAAAGTAAAAGTGGTAGGTATGCGGATCATCAAAATTTACTGTTTTCTTTAAGAAACGTAATCCCAATATCCGGGTGTAAAAGTCAAAATTGCGGTTGGCGTCTCCTGCTATTGCAGTGATGTGATGGATGCCTAAAATTCTATTTTCCATGATCTTTTTGTTTTTAATACATCAAAGATAGGGTGACATAAATCACCTGGCATTGAACTAGGACAAGAAAGAATATGATGTCTATTTTTTTTCTTTAACCATTCGTTTGCGCACTTTACTCAGGAACTCAGGCGTCATACCCAAATAGGATGCAATATAGTGTTGCGCTACGCGCTGGGGGATAGTTGGGTAATGATCCAAAAAATCAAGATACTTCTGCTCTGCAGTTTTAGCAATGCTAAAAAACAGCCTGTTTTGCATTGAAGCCACGTTACGCTCAACCAGAATGCGGTAAAAGCGTTCAAAGCAAGGCACTTTTTCTAATAATTCTTCTTTACTGCGAGGGTTAAGGTAAAGGAGTTCACAATCTTCCAGTGTTTCGATAAAAAGGTTACTGGGTTTTTGATTTGCGAAACTTGCTATATCGCTTATTCATCCATTTTCTATACCAAACTGAATAATCACTTCATTACCGTGATCGTCTATATAATATTTACGTAAACATCCCTTTACAATGAAAGCTTCAAAGTTGCAAATTTCTCCGGCACGGAGCAGAAAGGTTTTTTTAGGATAAGTCTTGTTTTTTAATAGCTTATTGAATTGACCAAGGTCTTCAACGCTAAAACTCACATAACTGGTTACATTCTTATTAATTTCTGAGAACATACTATGGATCTATACAGGTATTTAACATGCTGTAAACCAATATTGTATAATTAACAACCTTCCCATACAGCAAATTTTACCTGAATATATGGTTTTAAAAAATAAAAACTTATTTAAGCCCTAAGAAAAACCGTCAATAATACCTTTTAGCTGACTGGCCTGTATTACGCCGCTTCGTCGCCATTTAATTTCTCCATTTTTAAATACTATTAAAGTTGGTACACCTTGTATGTTATATTGGGCAGAGACCTTGGGGTTTTTATCCACATCAATTTTTAGAATAGTAGTTTCTTCTCCCACCATTCCTTTAAGCTGCTGCAGTATTGGTGCCATCATTTTACATGGCCCACACCACTCGGCCGAAAAATCTACCAGTACCGGTTTATCTGAGTTTATGATTTCCTGAAAACTTGCCATAATATTATTTTTAGTTACTATATTAACACCTCAACAAATCAATTGTTACATTAGTAAATATAAAAACACTATGAATTTTATTATACAGTTGCTTATTGATGCAGGTATCCTTTTAGGTATGACTTATCTACTGCCTACAGTACGTATTAAGAATTATGTTACTGCAATCTGGGTGGCGCTTGTTATTGGTTTACTTAATGCAACAGTTGGTTTTATAATCAGGGTGCCGCTAAATATTGTAACGCTGGGTCTACTCTCCTTTCTTATCCATCTGGTAGTAACAGCATTGATGATAAAATTAGCAGATGTTTTATTTTCTGATTTTGAAGTAAAAGGTTTTGTTCCTGCAGTAATCATTGCTCTGGTCATGGCAATTATTGGCAGCCTTATTACGGTATTTTAGTAGACTATAACTTCTCCAGTATATTAACTTCAATAATACCTGCAGCATCTTTTAGCAATATCCTACAATCATCACTTAGGTTACTTAAAAAAACCATTTTACCCTCTTTTTGATAGCGCTGTGTTAATTTATGGAGGGCGTCTATCCCAGACATATCTGCCACTCTGCTGTCTTTAAAGTCAATGATTACCCGATTCGGATCTGCCACTATATCAAATTTCTCATTAAAGGCCGTTACAGATCCAAAAAATAACGGTCCGTATATTTCATAATGTTTTGCACCGGTATCGTCTATATATTTCTTAGCCCTTATTCTTTTCGCGCTATCCCAGGCAAAAACAAGAGCTGATATGATGACTCCGATTAGCACCGCAAGGGCGAGATTATGGAGCACAATGGTGATAATTGCTACTGTAATGCCTACAAAGATATCTTGTTTTGGCATCTTATTAATAATCCTAAAACTGGCCCACTCAAATGTACCTATAGCTACCATAATCATTACCCCAGTTAAAGCTGCCATTGGTACGCGACCGATTATAGGAGCACCAAACAGGATGATGGCAAGGATAGTTAGCGATGCAACAATACCAGAAAGTCTGGCCCTAGCTCCTGCAGAAAGGTTTACAAAAGTCTGGGCAATCATAGGGCATCCGCCCATACCAAAGAAAAATCCATTTAAGATGTTGGCACTACCTTGTGCTATACATTCTCTATTCCTATTGCCTCTTGTTGCCGTGATCTCGTCAACCAGATTTAAAGTAAGCAATCCTTCTGTTAAACCTACTCCTGCCATAACTATTCCATACGGAAAAATAACTTTTAGTGTTTCAAAATTGAAAGGGATCCTAGGGATGTGAAACGGTGGGAAACCACCACTTACAGACGCTATATCTGCAACTGTTTTGGTAGGAATACCAAAGCCCAATACCAGCAGGTAAACAACTATAATGGCTACAAGCGATGATGGAACAGCTTTACTTATTTTTGGAAAAAACAATACAATTGCTATGGTTAAGGCCACCAATCCACCCATTATCATTAATGGTGTACCGATTAACCATGTTGTAGTACCATTAACAACAGTTTTAAATTGCGCTAACTGTGCCATGAAGATAACAACTGCCAACCCGTTTACAAAGCCATACATAACAGGCTGTGGTACTAGCCTAATGAACTTACCCAGTTTAAATAAGCCAATGCAGATTTGTATAACGCCTGCCATTGCCACTGCGGCAAAAACGTATTCCAATCCATGCGTCTTCATCAAAGCGATTAGCACAATTACCACTGCTCCGGCACCGCCGGAAATCAAACCCGGTCTGCCTCCAAATATGGAAGTTACCAATCCCATAATAAAAGCCGCATATAAGCCTGTAAGGGGCGGAAATCCAGCCAGTATGGCAAAGGATAAAGACTCGGGCATCATAGTCATGGCTACGGTTAGACCAGCCAAAACCTCGGTTTTGTAATTTATTTTCTTAGAGAAATCAAACAGGTTTAAACTAAAGGGCATTGAATGAGGTTAAGCCTACAAATCTATAAAATTTAAAAACAACTTATTAAAGGGGATGTTGTATTACCAAAACTACCATTATGAAAAACACAACAGTATTAAACGACCTTATAGAAATTAACAACGACCGCGTTGCGGGATTTGTAAAACATTAATGACCAGAACACAGACTAAAGGTTATGTTATTGCGATTTAACGCGTCTACCTTCATCTTCCGAACTGTTGGAACGTTGCCTTGCAGCCTTAATTTCTTTACTTCCAAAACGATAGGTACAGGTTAAACGGAAAACCCGGCTCTCCCAACGCTCTTTTACAACATATTTTTGAGATGGCAGGGCACTTGTTATTCTACTTCTTTGTAGATTGAAAACATCATTTGCAGCCAGCTTAAAATCCATTTTCTTATCCAAAAGAGATTTCTTAATCCCAAAGTCTATACCATATTGCGGATCAATAACTATTGTTCCGGAGATTTGCTTCGACTGATAGTAACCGCTCATTTCTAGACTAGTAGTTGTGTTTAATTTAAAAGTTTGGTTTGTATTAAAATTTAGTGCCACCTTTCCGCTATCATACTTTGCACCCAACAAATCTGGAGTTTTAAAATTATTATAATAAGTAGTTAAGTTATTGCTGGTATTCCACCACTTGGTTATTTGTAATGGATAGCTGATGTTTAAATTGTAAGAATCTTGAGTAGCTAGATTTTGATTAGAAATGAAAATGGTTTTCTTTACTGTATCCGTCAGTAAAACATCTGTTATTACATCTGTTGTACGGCTATAGCCAACTGTTATGTTTAAGGTTTTTTTGTAGGCATAAGAAAGCTCAAAGGAATTGGTGTATTGTGGTTTTAAGAATGGGTTACCATAACGGTAAGAATACAAATCTACATAGCTAATGAAAGGATTAAGAGAACCATAATCCGGCCTGTCTATCCTTCTGCTGTAGGAGAAACCTAGTTCATGATCTTTTGATAATTCCTGATTTATAAATAGGCTTGGAAACAGGTTTAGATAGTGCCTGTTTACTACCTTTTTATCAGTGATGGAATTGCCTTTAGAATTGGTTTGCTCAGCGCGAACTCCCAATTGCAAAGAGGTCCCCTTAAATTTTTTTCCAAGATTGGCATAAGCTGCATTAATATTTTCATCATATAAGAACTGGTTGCTTCTTTTTTGATCATTGGTCCACGCGTTGTTTTCAAAGTTCTCAAACATAAAGTTATTGTCTGTAGCTACAAAGCTGGTCTTTAAACCCATTTCCAGCTTAGTCTCTTTATTTATTGGGTAAGTGTAATCTGTTTTTGCAGATCGGATGGTTGTCTTTGTTGGTCTGGCATTCCTGAAATAGTAATCTGGCTTAAGAGTTTTACCAACAGCATCATAATACATATTGTTAAAGTCATTCTTCTCTTTACCGATATACTGTGAGAAATCTGCATCTGCACTGATTTCCTGACCCAATGTGTCTAAAACGCCCTTATAGTTAAGGTTGTAAGACATACTAGTATAATGAGAATCGCTGGGATTTTTTGCCCCTACAGAAGAATCTGCTTTACCGGGCCTGTCGCCAATCAGCGTAAGCACATTAGCACTATTATTTCCGTTGCTGTTTGAGCCATTAAAAGCAAACCCTATGGTATTATTGTCGTTAACAAAATAATCAATACCCGCCTTGTAATTACCATTACTTCTAATCTTTAGCGCTAAATTGGTCTGATCAAAATAGGTCTTATCTGCTACAGTATTGTTTACCCTTACGATGTCGGTACTACCAAATCTCTTACCTTTACCAAAATCAGTATTTCCATATATATTAAACTTCTTTTCACGATGATTTAAGTTTAGTCCGCCATACGCCTTATAATATTTTCCATAACCTGCACCTGCAGTTATCGCACCATTTGTTCCGTAATTCCTGTTCTTTTTAAGTTTGATATTAATGACCCCCGAATTGCCCGCAGCATCGTATTTAGAGGAGGGATTAGTGATCAGCTCTATGCTTTGTATTGCGTTACCTTCTGTAGAACGCAACAGATTTGCCAATTGTTCTGATGACAAATAGGTTGGCTTTCCATCAAGCATGATATTAACACCCTGTTTGCCCCGCAGACTAATATTTCCATCTTTATCCACCGTTACTCCCGGCGATTTTTGTAGTATTTCTAAAGCGCTGTTACCCGCTGCAAGAGCGCTATTTTCTACATTGATCACAGTCTTATCAACCTGACGCTCAATCAATGGCTTGTGCTTAACTATTTCTACGCCTTTTAACAATTGTGCATCTGGCAACAACTGTACCTCTCCTATCTGATGAATTTTTAATGCTTCTGAATACTGGTAAGGACCTTTGAATGTCTTTCTATAACCTATAATATAAAAAGCTATCAAGTAATTTCCGGTTTTAATTCCTGAAAATGAAAAACCGCCATTATCATCACTTAGCGTACCTTTTACTACCGTAGAATCTTTGGCATTTAGTAAGCTTACTGTGGTGTAAGGAAAGGCCTTTTTGGATTCATCTAAAACTTTTCCTGATAGTTTTCCTTGAAGATCATTTGTTTGTGCGTTAAGTTGCAGCGACATTAAATTGAAAAACATCAATATACTACATAAAGTAAAAAAACGGGTGTAATTGTTCTGGTTCATGCTTATATGACGTCCAGAACTGGCAAGAGTTGCACGGTTATTTATACTATTATACCAGTTTCACTTCAATCCCGACCAACTGCCAATAAATGTCTACAAACAACTACAATCAGAAACAACTTACTTGGCTGCTACGGTCTTTTTTCTCCTAAACCTCTTCAACTGACCCATGTGCTCAGTCGGCACATTATCTCCAAGTAGCTTGCCCCATGGTTTTAACCCATCTATACGATCAAAAATGATCTTAAGCACGGCAATAAAAGGAATAGAAAGAAACATACCTGGAATACCCCAAAGTGCCGCTCCTAATAACACAATCACGATAGAAATTAGTGCATTGATCTGCACTTTAGAAGATACTATCCTTGGAACCAATATGTTATTATCTACAAACTGGATAACTGCGTAAGACAGTAAAATGAGAAGCTGGGTAGTAAATCCATCTGTTGTAACTGTTGCCATCAATATAGGTAATGCAATGGCTACTATACCTCCTATATATGGTAAGAGGTTCAAGATGGCACCTATCACTCCTATTAATATGGCATTTTGTACCCCAAGTAAAATTAATGCTGCAGAATTTAACACTGCAACAATGGAGGTTTCTATTAAAAGACCAACTATATAACTTTGAATGGCAGACTTAGTTTCTGTTAAAATCTCTCCTACTTTACCTTGATTCTCCTCAGAAAACACTTCGTAAAAGAAATTAAGTATCAGCGTTTTATAAAGCATCATTAGGAATACATAGACAGGGATCAAGAATACAATACTCAGCATCGCTAAGATGCCACTTAATGTCTGCCCTATCATGCCCTTGCTGCTATTGGCGGCTTCACTAACCAATTGTTTTTGCTTACTTGCCGAAAGTCCTAATGACTTTTGAAGCCAAACTTGTATCATATGGATCAGCTCGTTGAATTTTGTTTTAATTGCATCCAGGTCATCAAAGAAATGGGCAACCTGGGTAGACAAAAAGTAAAACACACCAATAAGTATTATAATAGCTAATAGCAGGGAAATAATAATTGCCAATATCTTGGGCATTTTACGCTCAAGTCTGTTAGACAATGGATTAAGTAAAGTTGCTATCAGGCAGGCAAAAGCCAACGGAACCAGTATGTCTTTTAGGACATATAATATGAATACTGAAATTACCAGTCCTAATAATATAACAGGAACCTTAATGTAGAAAGGATATTCTTTAAGCATGAACAGTTATAATCAATTCACATACCAATTTTAAAAGTTATTTCATGTTTACTATTGCTTTGCTGATGTTTTGCCCAACATTTGTTGCACGTAGTGCTTTTGAAAATTGATTAAACTCTTTTTTAACGGTACTTACCTCCCTTTCATCGCCTAAAAGAATTCTTTCTTCCAATAAATGCAGTGAATACCAGGAATTTGGATGCGATAAACGAAAATTCCTTTCCATTACTAAACGTTCCTTTTTGAGCAGCTTATCCTTTTCTATGAACCTATTGCGGTATTGCTGATCTTTTTTTTCTTCTGCAGTACCGCTTTCGTAGGCTTTGGAAAGGTCATCAAACTTGGATTTATTTGGTGCAGCGAGTGCCAAGAAAAGCTCCTGATCATCGTTTATTTGCGACCCCTCTATTTTTGCGTATTCAATAGAATCTTTAGCAATGAGTTTTATTACGCCCGGTTCCAGATAAAACAGCAAACGATCCTCATTATCAGGGTTTATCTTATTTACGCCACTATGTTTGATTCTTAGACTGGCATCACAAATGTCTGTAATAATGCAACTAAAAAAGAATTTTCCACCTACAACAGCTGCACTATCGATGCTTTGATTGTCAGCATGACCGTAGGTTAATATAGCTAATTTTACACCCGAAGCAACAGACATACTTCCTCGTATTTCGAATTTTAATGCTTCAATGGGTTTTGGTTGACTAATATCATTAGCTTGCTCCTGCTTTGGCGAATGGCAACCAGTAAAAATTAGTAATGAAAGAAGTATAATAAGTAAACCCCGCATAGTAAATTAACACGTATATTTAATTGTTGATTGCCGCAGAAATTTAGGACTTTTATACGAAATATCAAATCATCTTTATTTACATTGACTGCATAAATATAATTCACCATGATTTACATTGCTATCCTGATCGTTGTAATTGCAGCCAGCTATTTTATATTCCGTAAAAAGAAACCTGTAATACAATATAAACCCATTCAACTTAAACAACTATTATCCATACATATTGAATTTTATAACCGATTAAGCCCGGCTAAACAAGATTTATTTGAGCAGAAAATTGAGCAGTTTCTTTCTTATGTAAGCCTTGAGGGAGTAGGATTTGAAGTTAACGATACCGACCGGATCATGGTGGCAGCTAGCGCAGTGATCCCCATTTTTGGTTTTGAAGGCTGGACTTATAGAAACATCACTAATGTGCTTTTGTACCCGGATACTTTTGATCATGAGTTTCAATTTGAGGGAGAAGGCCGCAATATTGAAGGAATGGTAGGTAGTGGATACATGAATGGACAAATGATCTTATCCAGAAGTGCGTTGCAAAAAGGCTTTTCTAAAAACGCAGGCAAGGAAAATACGGCAATCCATGAGTTTGTACACCTGGTTGATGGTGCAGATGGGGCAACCGATGGTATACCTGAAGGTTTTCTTAAGCATAAATACACTGCACCCTGGGTTAAAATGATGCATCAGGAAATCAACAGAATAGAAAAAGGCCATTCAGATATTAATCCTTATGCCATCACAAACCAAGCAGAATTTTTTGCTGTTACTTCAGAATATTTTTTCGAAAAACCAGAACAGTTTCAAAACAGTCATCCTGAACTTTATACGATGCTGAGCCGTGCTTTTGCGCAAGATACTGCAAAGGAAGTTTAACTTAAATAAATCAGTCAAACTTTCTATAGCATAAATCATAAAATGTTAAGTTATGCTAATATTATGTTAGATTTAGAGACTTACCCAAAGGAAGTCATTTCAGAAGACCACCTGATTTCCCAAGACTTCACCTTTTTTAAAGTACAAAAGCAGCATAGCTATATGGAGAATGACGATTCTAATGAGTTAATCATTGCAAACAAAGCCATTGATTTTCAGAATAAAGAGAAAGAACTCCGTGCAGGTGAACTGATAATTGCCAATAATGAGCTTATTTTCCAGAATCAGGAAAAAGAAAAACGGGCAAATGAACTAGCTATTGCGAATAAAGAGCTTGCTTTTCAAAATAGAGAAAAGGAAAAGCGCGCACAGGAATTGGTTATCGCTAATGATGAACTCGCTTTCCAGAATAAAGAGAAGGAACTCCGTGCCGCAGAACTAATAGTGGCCAATCAAGAGCTTGTTTTTCAAAATAAGGAAAAGGAGCTACGGGCGGCCGAACTCATTATTGCAAATAAAGAACTCGTCTTTCAGAATGAAGAGAAAGAAAAGCGTGCTCAGGAATTGGTTGTAGCCAATGCTGAACTGGCTTTCCAAAACAAAGAGAAAGAGCTTAGAGCTGCTGAACTGATTGTAGCCAATGAAGAGCTTGTTTTTCAAAACAAAGAGAAAGAGCTGCGGGCTGCTGAGCTTATTGTTGCCAATGAGGAACTAAAGAAAGCTGAAGATAATGTGCGTAAGCTTAATGATGAACTGGAGCAAAAAGTTATAGAAAGAACTGCCCAACTAGAATCTGTAAACAAAGAACTAGAGTCTTTCTCCTACTCCGTTTCGCATGATTTACGAGCCCCTATACGTGCTATTGACGGCTACACAAAAATAATAATAGAAGACTACAGCGATAAATTTGATGAAGATGGACTAAAGATCCTGAAATCTATCATCAACAATTCTAAGAAAATGGGGCAGCTAATAGACGATCTCCTCGCCTTTTCTAAGTTGGGCCGAAAACAGGTAGCTTTTTTAGAAATAGATATGATGAAGCTGGTATCCTCGGTAAGAGAAGAACTGATGTTTGGAGCTGGAGAAAATGTACCCAAATTTAAAATCGGCGCCCTCCCTGCCGCAAGTGGCGACCAGGCATTGATTAAACAAGTTTGGATTAACTTGATATCTAATGCAATCAAGTACTCAAAATATAAGGAGAATACTACAATTCAGATAGACTCTTATACAAAAGGAAATCAAATTGTATATTCGGTAAAAGATGAAGGTGCAGGTTTTGATATGGCTTACTATGATAAACTTTTTGGAGTTTTCCAGCGATTACACTCCCAAGCTGAGTTTGAGGGTACTGGAATAGGTTTAGCTATTGTTCAAAAAATAGTAAGCCGACACAATGGTAGTGTGTGGGCGGAATCAATATTAACTAAGGGCACCTGTTTTTATTTCAGCTTGCCTAGTATAAGCAAATTTTAAAATGAATTACGACAACATTGAAATTTTATTCGTTGAAGACAGCTTTGACGACGCCATGTTAACCATGCGTGCATTAAAAAAGAGTGGTTATAACAATAAACTGCATCATGCTACGGATGGTGCAGACGCCCTAGATTTTATGTACTGCAAGGGGATTTATAGTGAAAGAAATATAAATGACCATCCAAAGCTGATTTTACTTGATCTTAAAATGCCAAAGGTTTCAGGACTACAGGTGCTTGAAAAGATTAAATCGAATCCAGAAATGAGTTCCATTCCTATAGTAATGTTAACTTCTTCTAATGAGGGGCCTGATATTGAACAATGTTATGCACTTGGAGCAAATAGCTATATTGTTAAACCGGTAGACAGTGATAATTTTTTCCAAGCCATTAAAGCAATTGGTTTGTATTGGATGGATTTAAGTCAGAGTGGCAATTAACTGACCTAAAATTCAAGTATGATAACTATGCTGAGGATCTTAATTCTGGAGGACAATGAAACTGATGCAGATCTGATTAATCGCGAACTGCAAAAGTCTGGGTTGCAGTTTACTTCAAAGATTGTACATACTCGTACAGGATTTGAAACGCTCCTTGAAGATTTTCAGCCAAACCTGATCCTATCAGATTATTCAATGCCATCATTTGATGCCGCTACCGCATTTAAAATTAAACAACAAAAGCATGCACACGTACCTTTCATCATTGTATCTGGCACTATTGGTGAAGAGAATGCGGTAGAATTAATTAAACAAGGTGTTACTGATTATATATCAAAGCAAAAACTTTTCACGCTTTCTACAAAGATAGACAGGGCATTAAAAGATGTTGAGCATGAAAAAGAAAGGCAAATTATAGCTAGTAAGTTAAAAGTTCAGCAGGAACAACTTCAAAAAGCAAATCAGAAACTTATTGCTGAAAAAGAAAAAGTTAGGGTAATCAATTTAGAACTTTCTGTCTTTAATAAGGAACTGGAACAGCGGGTAGAAAGAAGAACAAAAGCGCTTGCTGAAAGTGAAAGCACCTTCAGAACCATGATGGAAACCATCCCTCAAATAGCCTGGACAAATACAATAAAGGGAAAGGTGATGTTTTATAATCAACGATGGTATGATTATACAGGCCTGATTGAAGATGAGTATGGATTGCGTAGTTATAACGCGGTAATAAAAATGGAAGACCGCCGAATGTATGCTACTCAATTCAGGAGTATCTTAAATACACAAAGTGGTGGCGAATTTCAAGTCAGAGCAAAGCGAGCTGATGGAGTTTATAGGTGGCACCTGATCCGTATTATGCCTATTTTGGATGAACATAAAGAAGTTCGTCTTTGGGTAGGAACTGCAACTGATATTGAGGAACTTAAACAACTGCAGCAGCATAAGGATGACTTTATAAGCATTGCCAGTCACGAGTTGAAGACACCAATAACCAGTTTAAAAGCTTCCCTTCAATTGCTTGATAAGATAAAACATAAACCGGCATCAGAAATGTTATCAGTGTTGATTGGGCAAGCCAATAGAAACCTGAACAAAGTAAATGTTCTGATTGAAGATCTGCTCAATGCAAGTTTAGCAAACGAGGGACAGTTACACATTAACCAAAAGCCGGTTAATATAGGAATTCTAATTGCACAGTGTTGTGAGCAGGTACGCATGGAAGCCAATTACAATATTATAACACAAGGTGATGGAAATTTTGAGGTATTTGCTGATGCGGTAAGAATTGAGCAGATCATCGTAAACTTTGTAAATAATGCCATTAAATACGCACCACTATCAACTGAAATACTGATCAATATAGAAATAGTAGGACTAGACCTTAAAATCTCTGTAACAGACAAAGGCCCAGGTATCGATCCCAATAAACTAGCAAAATTGTTTGATAGATATTACAGAGTTGACCATAGTGATACCAGTTATAACGGGCTTGGATTGGGACTTTACATCAGCTCAGAAATCATTAAAATACACCACGGACAAATTGGTGTTAACAGCGAAATTGGTGTTGGTAGCACATTTTGGTTCACCATCCCACTAAAGGAACAAGTCATCCCGGCACTTACTGCTTAAGGGAAGTCTGGTATTGTACCACACCCACATCAAAATGTGATTTTACAAGCTTTATTACCAATGAAAAGCTATTACTCTCATCAATGCCAGAGAAATCCGAAAACCAGGAACATAAATACCTTTACTCAATTTAAGGTTTAAAAATTAAACACACCTTTATATCAGGCATTTAACGATTATTATTGGTTCTAAAAAACCAAAGGATCGTGGCAAGCGTAAATGCTGTCATACCTAAGAAAAACAAAATGAAAAAAATTATTCTATCTGTTGTTGCTGTAGTAACTATGGCATTAACAACTCAAGTTCAAGCTCAAAAAAACCCAATGGTTGGCGGTGCTGCTATGTATTCGACTAAGGATATTGTAGACAATGCAGTTAATTCTAAAGACCACACTACACTTGTTGCAGCAGTTAAAGCAGCTGGTTTAGTAGAAACCTTAAAAAGCGCTGGTCCGTTTACCGTATTCGCCCCTACTAATGCGGCATTCGACAAACTTCCTGCTGGCACAGTTGCAACTTTGGTTAAACCAGAAAACAAAGCCATGTTAACTAAAATTTTAACTTATCATGTAGTTGCTGGTAAAATGGATTCTAAAGCTATTGCAAAAGCAATTAAAGCTGGTGGTGGTAAAGCAGAATTAACTACAGTAGAAGGTGGAAAGCTTTGGGCCTGGATGAAAGGTAAAAAACTTGTCCTTAAGGACGAAAAAGGCGGAATGAGTACAGTAACCATTTCAAATGTAATGCAAAAAAATGGTGTTATCCATGTTGTTGATACCGTATTGATGCCAAAATAATTTTCAATTACCTATGAAAATTGAACCGTAGACGAGCAATTGTCTGCGGTTTTTTTGTTAAAATAACATTTCAAACTATTTGCGCTTAAATTCAAAATACAAATATTATTCTAAAAGGGTTTAATGAGGTAAACAAACATATGTGCTTCCCTTCCTAATCAAATCCCGCTAAAGCCTCTTTTAGCTTTTTAACCCTACTTGACCAAATTTTACTAAGTAAAAACACTTGTATTATTGTAAGAGCAATAATCGCTCCGACCACCAAATAAAACCTTGAAGGTGTAAAATTAACATTGTAACTAAAGAATATCATCAGTCCTAACGTGAATACCGTACGGGTTATAATGGAGCGTAAACCGTAAATCTTGGTATCCTTAATACGTTTCTTCAATGAACTCAATAGAGTAGGACTATCTACCATTTGATTGGTTAAACGGTACCCATAGATATTATGAATTAATGGTACCAATACCGAAAATATTAGAATCAAGTTGATATAACCCGGCTTTTCGGCGCCATCAAACGCAGAAAAATAACAAAGCATAAAGGCCGACCAACTAACTATTTCTATGGTAATTTGTATTCTTATTCCCTTTAAAACCGGGTGGTGCTTTTCTTCCAGCATGTAAATAATCTCCTCACTTGTCTTTTTATCGGGAGCTGCCATGTTCCATAGCGACTTCAGTTCATTCTCTTCCATTGTTATTTGATATAAGATTGGATTTTCGTTTTTATTCGGTTAATCTTTACACCGACATAATTTTCATTGATTCCGCTGATCTCTGCAATCTGCTGATAACTTAAATCTTCCAGATACAGTGTTATAATCGCTTTATCTGCGTCATTAAGTTTCTGTAAGGCTTTAAAAAGCTTTTCATGCCTGGTAATTTGTTCGTCATCCACCTGGTCATCCGCCACATCTGGTAGTTCTGATGGATAGCTTATATCAAGATTCTTCTTACGAAATGAGCTAATGGCTGTGTTTAAAGCGATCCTGTATAACCAGGTGCTTATTTTAGATGCACCTTTAAAGCTGGGGTAAGCTTTCCAAAGCTGATAGGTTATCTCCTGAAAAAGATCTTGACGATCCTCCGTCCTATCGCGATATAAACGACATATTTTATGAATAATGCCATTCTGCTGGTCAATCAATAGCACAAAATCAGCTTTATTTTTGTCGGCACTACTAACCATTGCTTTGTATAATTGGATGCATGATTAGCGAGCTTTGGACTGATCAGCTTCCAATTGACTTAATCTCTTCTGGATGGAATCAAGTCGATTAAGAATCACACTATTCTGCAGTTTCAAACTGTCAATCTGAACTTTAAGATCCTGATCTCTAATTTTTGAACGCTTCTCAGGAGAAGATGTTGGTCCGCAGGCTACCAATGTGACCATTAAAAAGGCAAGTAATAATTTCATATCTTAATATTTAACCAATTAGTTGCAAGACTGGATTGAAACTTACACAATTGGAAAAATAACTTTAAATATGAACTTTAAAAACTAACAATTATCTACCCACGAGCTTTAACTGCTTCCTTAACCATTTTAAGGTTAGTATATTTGAGACCCAAAATGATCAGAAATACAATCGGTGTTATAGTAAATACATTAAAACCGCGTTTAAGAGTAATGAATACCCCTGCTGCTGCCATTACTAAAACGCATATTCCAATTATTTTTGTTGATAAGGACATTAATCTTTGATACTTAATTAATTCTTCAGAAGTCATCTGATCAAGGTTTTCTTGTGTCATGTTTGTTGGCTATTGTTTGTCTAATTTAAACAAACTACCTTAAATCAACAAGAAAACCAAGGCTTATCCTATAATATACTAAAAAATCTAGCTTTATATAACTATATTACAGGCTATGAGTAATCTAGCATTTACAATGTTTGACCACAATGTTGGTTTATCAGAAATAATTTTAATAATTCTTGCCGTCTTTGTCATATTTTTAGTTATAAGGAATATAGGACTGAAAAATAAACCTAAATAGACTACAAAAAACCGGTGGCCGACAAGTAGTTTTTTACAATTAATATATCTGCAGCTGCCCAATCCAAATCTAATAGTTCTTTAGGGTGTAACCACTGATAACTGAGGTGTTCTTTTAGTTTTATGGTTCCGCTAACAATTTTGCAAACGAAAGGAATTAGATTGATAGCTAAATCAATATAGGAATGAATGTTCGCTGGCATTTCAGACAGCAATTCAATATCGACATCAAGTTCCTCTTTTATCTCACGGATAAGACAATCACGCGCACTCTCCCCTGCTTCTATTTTTCCTCCTGGAAATTCGATCTTAAGCGGCTGGCTCATATTGGCACTGCGCTGGGTAACGAGTACTTCTCCTTTTGTATTTACAATTATCGCACAGGTTACATGAATCATGAACTCGAAATATTTTCTTTTAAAACTATCGATTATATTGACAAATTACCAGTAATTTAATCAGCTCTCAGCACCGTCTGGAAATTCGTCGGCATGGTTAGGGGATGTGTTAGGGTTGGAGTTTGCATGACTGCGCATTCCGTCAGCATCCCGTCCGCCCTGAGTCCGCCTTTTTTCAGTAAAAAGGCGGACTCAGGGCGGACTCACTGCGCACTCACCGCGGATTCATGGCGAATCCATCCCAAAGGCTTCCAGAGTTATTCCCCTACCTATTAACCAAATTGTCGCTTCTTTATAATTTCAATACTTAAACTTAAGCATATCTCTTGTCGCATCCATATGCTTTTTTAAAAACCGTTCAGTTTCTGGAGTATAAAAATACATTATTTCGATATCCAATTCATTTTCCTTATGGATAAATAAAACCTTATACTTTTCATCTTTAGACAAAATATTTACGCGCTTGTTTGGAACAAAATCGTAAATCCCGCAGGAGTCTGCATTGAATGTTTTGTTTGAATAAGTGGTGGGAAATAATTCATATTTGGCATCAAAAGCAGGGATCCAATTTCTGTTGATATCAAAAGGCAATCCACCCGGGCCAGGAAATCCACGCAATTTCTCCCTATTAAAAGTATCTATTTGATTAAATGTTATAAAAATTAAGATGCCGTCTGCCGATTTCAGTGCTAGTTCACTATGAGCATGAAGGGCTCCTCCACGACCATCGTAGTAAATATTATAAATAGAATCGGATAATTTATAACCAACAGGGGGTCTAAAATCCAGGTCAAATTCCCTGAGTTTATGTTTAAAAGACCTATTGTAGTTTACCATTGCTCCACTAAACTTTTGGTTTTCTAAATATGTCCATAGTTTAACCATTGGAATGGAAGCAATATTATCAAGGAATGGAAAAAGGTTTAATACACTTGGGTTAGATAGCTTTTTTGTTTCCATAAACGTCCAAAATTTACCATTCCCATCACTGAGCGCTAATATAGGTATTGCTAAATTATAGACTCCACCCGGACAATGCCCTGAATATCGAAGGTGAAGTATTGCGTATAAGCCATTGTTAGCTCTATTTACTTTGGAGATATCTACAATATCAACTGCCGTAAGTACCTCACCGGCATCAAGCATTTCCATTTTATTTTTTTGAAACTCCCGCTCTAATCTGGATTTACCGCCATTGATATTAAAAAGACTTGGATAGGTATATTTCAAAACTGTATTTACATCGCCTTTTAACGTTGCGTTGGCATACAACGTAGCATCTCTCTTTAATGATAGGGTATCACATTGTCCATTGACAGCCAAAGCAATAAAAATGAAACAGATGGTAAGGAGGTTACGCATTATTAAAACTAGCAATAATAATTGATTACTATGCTTCATCTAAAACAAGTTCCATACAGAGGAATTGAATTGCGAAGCGGTTTAATTAGTTTACAAAATTTGACTTTCGTTCAAAATGCTATTATGAGTAATCAGGAATTGTTAATGGGTCTAACAGCCGAGTAGTTCTCGTTATCTCAATGTAGAATAATTATAGAACTGCAGTCTTCCGTTTCCGTTTATGGTTATCGTTTTGGTTTCATCACCACCTGAATTGTTTTTGAAATTTAGGGTAATGGTATTAACTCCAGTTTTTAAAGGGACTCTGGCATAGTTAATTAGTGCAGGCAAGGATTGCCAGTTACGGGTATCAGCTTTCTCTGATAGTAAACTATACAACTGCATACCAAAACCTAATCCTTCCAATAAACTATTGTCTTTACCCTTTTCTCCAGTGCCTTTAGCACTTTCTTTAAGCACATATTCTGCGCTTTTTTTAACGGCAATCCTTGTTAAGGTTTTACCCATTTCTTTTAGAAAACGCTGATCCAATGTTTTAAACGCCAGATAATTGATATCCTCTGCTTTCTCAAAAACAAAATTAGTTTGGCCGTTACTAATGGTTGCTCCAGTATAATATGGGGGTTGCGCTACGTATTTTGGATAGGTTGCCCGCAGACTGGAAACACCATTAAGATTGATGTCTCCCGTTCCCTGATAAGGGATGAACACATTACCTCCGTTTGTAAAAACCAGGTCGCCGTTACTACCTTTAATTAGCGAGAAAAAGAATTCTTCCTGCTTCTTAATGGGGGCAACACCATTCTCCCAAAAGAAGACTACCTCTCCTCCTTCTAATTTGGGTTGTGGCTGGTATGTGGTATGGAATAACTCTTCAAAATGGGAAAGCTCGGTTTTAAAACCGTTAACATAGGCCATTCTTAACAAATCATGTTCAAGAGTTTTAGGCATTGTAGTGCCGTACCAGGTACTGTCCTTTGCATTCAGGTAAACTTCGGCAGCATTTCTATAGGCAATGAAGGCGTTGTTCAAATCATTTGCACTTTCATAAATTAGGCCCTGAAGCATTAGTGAAAAGGCATCCTTAGAATAGCGTTTTTCTTTGTTATTAAACTTGTCATCCTGCTCCTGAGATTGGAGACTTATTCTTATGGCTTCTACTATTGCGTCTTCAGTTTTGTTTAAGTACAAGTAATTAAGCGCCTTATAATAATGGATCATAAATTTTTCGAAGTCTTCTCCTTTATAGGTCTGATTCATTGGGTTTACCAAAGTACCTACAAGCGCATCTGCAACCCCAGCAGAGCCATTCTCCAACAGCTGATCGGCCTCATTGAAATAATTATTACTGACTTCAAATTCTCCATTAAGATGGCTGGTTTTTCCGCGCTCCATCAAAAACAGCAACTTATTTCTGGGCTTTTTGAGCAATGCATTCTTGTCTAGTTCTCTACCTGCTTCGGCATAGTTACCCGCTCTAATCTGCTTGTAATAACCAGCGATCTTGTCATTATAACTTGCACAGCTGAAAAGAAAAGGCATCAATCCGATTACAATTGATGCCCTAAAAAATTCTTTGGTATTCATATAGATAAGGCCTAAACTAAGCCCTAATTTTTAACTGCTTTTGTGATTTTTTTATCACCAATCCATACCACCTCGTTAGTTTGTATATCCGTAAGTTCTAGGTTTACCTGATAATAAACCACCTTGTTTCTTTTATGTGAGTCTACAATAGAGTTGATTGAACCTTGTAAAATGTAATCAGCACCATTTTCTAATCCAAACTTCTTCATTGTGGAGACTGAGGCATTATCTTGTTGATCGGCTTTTTCTGCACGCAACTCTTCTCTTTGTTTACCCCCTTGAACCAGACGAATGGCACCATTTTTAACAAAAGAAGACTCCACATCCTTAACAAAGGTTTCTGCATCTATGTGCTCGTGACTTTTGTTTTGAACCAGACCAACAATGATGGTTGGTTTTTTACCTGCCTTACTTTCTAAATATGCAGGCAACCATTTTGCTGATGCAATGCTTTTTGTCATCTCATCTGCTACTAGCCTGGAATCAGTTGCGTTCCAGTTTCCACTAATATCCGGCGCACTTTCTGTATTTATACGAGTTACTTGTCTGCCGCATGCACTAAGCATTACTCCTAAAATTGCAATTGCAGTAATGTTTTTTAATTTGTTGAAATACATAATTTATAGTTTGATTTGTATTATTTAATTGGGTTAATTATTTGGAAGATTGCAGTATTACCAACCAAAATGGGATCCTCTGTTGTAATTTCTATACCCATTACCATAATTGCGGTACCCGAAATTGTTGTACCTAAGGGTTGGGTAAAAGAAAGGACCACCATAAAAGGAATAGTCTACCAGCGAGTTCTGATAATTAGTTTCCCTTCTCAATTTGCGTTTTGCTTCCCGGTTCTCATACCAATCGTATGCTTTATAGGTTTCCTGAATGGTTGTTCCCTGGTTGCTGGTTAATGAATCAGACATGTTCATGTATTTCGCCCTGCTTCCTTCATAACGTGGATTTTGATCAGCTACCAAGCTTGCTTGTTGAGCATTGCTGTGTAATGAAAGGACAATCAAACTTGCTAGTGTTATCAGAATAGTTCTCATATCTCAAATTTGCTAATGTTATCTTATAAAGACGATAAAAAACACAAAAGGTTACATTAGATGGTAAAAACTAAATGGTTGAAGGGATTTAGCATAAAAATATTGCAGTAATAATAGGCATATCGTATCTTTCAGTATTAACATATATATATGAATGCTTTCAAATTTACACTGTCAATATTGTTATTCACTTTTGCTTTTTTGCATGTAAGTGCACAGAAATATGGGGAGAATGGTACAGCATGTGTGGTAACAAATAAATACAACCTGGTGCAGCGTTTAAAGATGTATCCTTTTAACAAAGCGGTTAAGGTAAAGGCAATTGCTTATGAAAACGTAAATGGTGAGGTTAGAGACACCTCAAAAATAATGAACTTCGGCTTACATTTAAAGGGGGGAAAGCTGGATAGTACCAGTATAGCTTTTTCGACCACCCTCAATGATAGACAAATAGATAAACTGTCTGCTATATTTTTCAATACTGGCTTTAAAGGAGCGGTAGGCGTGGAAGATTTTGGAGCACGATTTATTCCTAGAAATGCTTTCATTTTTTTAGACAAGGATGATAATGTGATTGATTACCTGGAAGTGTGCTTTGAATGCTCCAGAAATCGTTCACTGTCAGACAAGGATATCTTTGGAGTTGCATGTAGCCAAAAATATGATATGCTTAGGGCTTTTTTAAGGGATATAAAAATACCCATCTTTTCTCCAAAGTATGATCTGGATCACTTTTGCAAAGAGTGTAAATGGAATGAGTTTCCTGACATTAAAAAATCTACTAACGATATTGAAGTACGTTTCCGGGCTAACGGTCATGCTGGCCCAAATTACACTGCTATTTTAGCAAAGAACACTGAAAAATACGAAGCTTTTTTATATAAAAGAGAGCATTTAATGGCAGTGTATGAAAAGACAGGCGACTATGACTCTCCAATGTTAAAATATAAGATTACAGACCATGACCTCGATTCTGTAATGAAAGCCATTACAGCCATTGGAGTATTTACATTGCCTAGTCAAACGGTTAGAGATTCTTTATACAATGGCAATTTCCTGATTGAAACTAAAAAAGGAACAGAATATAGAACTTATGGTTTTGCTTATCCAGATGAATGGATCAAAAAATATCCTGATGTGGATTTATATAAAAGCTACAAATTGTTGACAGACTTGTTTTTTAAATTTTGGCGGGGAGCTATCAAAGAAATGAGCGACGATGAAAGCCGGCGTTACCGTGAAGAACAGGCACAAGAATTTCCTGACCCTGCAGATGCAGAGGCTGACAAGTTCATAAATCAGTTATTTGGAGGTAAAGGATAATGCTTTAGCTCAGTTCGTAAAATTTACTATCTATGCTGTTGCCAAGAAAGAAACCAAGTTTGGTCGGTTTGCTTTTAATTTGAATCTTTAATCCACCGAGTAACGTTTGAAATGCCTGCATGGCAACGTCAAGATCCTGATCATCCGGAACGTTAATAAAAATATGATTACGGTCGCTGGCAATGAGCCACCCCTGCAATTTCTGTTTCAATAAAAGAGCTAACCATTCGTCTTTATAGGATACCATATTCTTATGTTTTATTTACACCTTTCTTTTAATGCAGCTGAATAATCCGCAGGTATTGGTCGCCCGCCAACTTTCATACACTCCTTATAATACCGGTTTGCATTTACACAATCCTGCTTAAGAAAATAACAAATAGAAAGCTTAAAAAGCGTATTGTCGTATAGCGGATCAATTTCATAAGATTCTTGCAAGATCATAATTGCTTTAAATAGATCCTGTTGATCCTTATCACTATAGAATTTTGTTAGATATATGGAAGCCTTATCGGTAATTAAATGTGCGCTTCTTGGATTTATCTTTAAGCCTTCCTCTAGCATATCCATGGCCTTTTTGGTATCCTTATAGGTAAAATAGACTGCCGAAAATCCCCAGAAAACATCTGCATTGGTAGAATCCAGCAGCCAGGCCTGGTTAAAGCGATACATTGCCGTTCTGGTATTTCCATTGTATAAATACTTGAATCCGATTTTAATCAATGTATCTGAACCATTGTGTCTGCTACCTGTCTGACTCACATAACTATTGATCAATTCCTGATCTGCAACTTTCTGATCAGCGGTTTTTTGTGCCTTACCATATTTAGGATTTAACCTGATTTCGGATTGTGCTGCCTTTTGCCATTCCTCATAGGTCAGTTGCGTGCTACCGTCGGCAGATTTTACACCTGTGTTTTGTGCGTTACCACAAGAGCTTAACAAGATGCAAGTGAGCATTAATAATATTATTTTTTTCATCATGTTTATTTAATTCCGGCGCGTACCGCTTTTCTTAAAACTCCATCATCTGTATCGGCACCATAATCCCAATACATAGCCCCCATCATTCCCTTCTTAACTAAGTAATCGCATTTAATAGCTATAGATTCGGGTGTTTCATAACTCAAAACAAACTCACCTTTGTCATTTTCCCAGTAAGGGGCTTTGGCCTCCGCGTCCCATTGCTGCTTAAATCCGGTAAGCTTTACAATATCCCGATAATCGATATAACCGGCAACACCGTTTCTGCCGTGCCCATAAAATGGAATACCTAACACCAGTTTGCCAATTGGCATACCCGCATTTACATGCGCATCTACTGCTTCATCAACACTTAAACCATTTGTAGCTTTAGATTTATACAGACCTGCATGGTGATAAGGAGGATTGCCCATGTCATACGCCATAATATTTACAAAATCTACAATTGGGCTTATGTCCTTAAAATTAATGTATTTGGCATCAGCGGCAGAGGCAAGCGTAAGCAACTTGGTATTTCCAATGCTATTTCTGATTTCCACCATCATTAAGGTATAATTTTTAGTATCATCTGGAGATGATGATATTTTAGCTGCATTACTTGATGGGTATTCCCAATCTATATCTATACCATCCAGCTTAAATTCATTCACTATTCGCTTACAATCTGATGCAAATTTGTTCCTGTTCTCCGCTGTAGCAGCCATTTCACTAAACTTACCACTACCCCATCCTCCAATAGAAACTACTACCTTAAGTTTCGGATACTGCTTTTTTAGCGCTACAATATTTTTAAGTCTACCTTCATTATCTATCCGTACCCCATTAAAAGTGTCGTTAACATGCCCAAAAGCATAATTGATATGGGTCACATAATTTGGATCAGGCATTACCGTAGTCCAGGATGTCACATAGGCAACAATCACCTTCTTCTGTGCATAAATAGGATTAACAGCAATTAGAATCAGTAGTATTAAAATAGATTTGAAAAGTTTCATGCGTTAAATATATCGATTTACAGTGATTAGTAGGCGCGCCCAGAACTGCGTTGAGCAGCTTCGAACTTAAATATCCTGGTAACAGAATCCATTTGCTGATCAAAAGGGGTATTCACCTTTGGTGCTCTGAAGTCATCATAACCCCGATCAAAAGTTACAACCATGGGTTCTCCTTTGTTAGCTTTGGTGACCTCTAAATTATTCAACTTATATTCTGACGAAACAATCATCATCGCATCTGCCGCAGGCATTAAAGCCCAGCCCAAGTCATCTAATTTTAACATACATTTCAGTGAGGCTAGGGATGGTTTAAAACTAAAGATTTGAATGATCTCTAACCAATTATAGACCTTTCTATCTTTAATTAAGTTAATTACTATGGCACCATACTTACCCGCTTCTCCATAGCGTTTAGTAGCTCGTATAGGAGAAAGGGAAACCATACTTTGGAAGTCTGCTTTGTTAAGCAGGAAGAGTGATAGTGCATCTACTCTTTTCCCATTAAGTACAAGTGCTGGACGCTGATCAATGGAATCAGCCCTTTTACTGCTATTTTTTTGAGCTTTTAATGAGCAAGAAAACAACAAGGCCAATATCAATAGTGTAATTATTCTCATTCCTCGCTGTTTTTAATTCTGTCTTTATCAAAACCCTCTTTATTCAAGGCTCTCAATATGGGTATCATAATGTCTTCATTTTTATATTCTGGCCATGCTCCTATGATTTGAGGTATATTTACAGACAAATAGAATTTCTTTTTAGAAGTCCATCCATAAATGCGAACCCCTGTTACATACTTTTTAGAAAACACAGTTCGTTCTTTATCGGTAATATTAGGATAGGTTGATATACCAAGTTGAAAATTAATTGCATTATCATTTAGATCATAAAGGTTAAGCAACTCTTTATAAGAAACTACATCAGCAACATCCTTTATGAAAACAATATGGACGGAATCTGCATCACCGGGGTCAATCCTATAAACTTTTCTAGCGTAAACTGCACTACAGCTCTTAACAGAATCTATAGAAGTTGGCTCCAGGCAATAGAAAGAGGGGCCGGAAACCTCTCTTGTATTCAAGAAATATTTCCTTTTCGTTTGCCCAAACAATGACATTGAAAATAACAGACAAAAAATAAAGAGCATTAAATTTCTCATTCGGGATACTATTTGATGACCCAAGGTACTAAATATTAGTATTATCCTGCTAATTATCTAGTCAGTTTGATGCGCATTTGATCCAGGATTTGTTCCATCTAGGTTAATACCCAAACTATCCGGCTCGTCTGACAATCGTTCTTTAATGTCTTCCTTTTTTTCTACGTTATACTCCTTTTTTGTTTGTTGGTCTGAGTCTGTGGATTTTGTAGATTTTACGGTTTGGTCTTTATTTTTTTTAGCTTCCATTTTTGGTTTTCATTTAATACTAAAACAGGTTAAACGTACAATGGTTTTACACCTTTTTGAGCTGATAAATATATTTTTTAAATAATTTACTGACTAACAATAAATTAATGTATATTTGTGGATATTTAATTAATAATACAATGCAACAAGGAACAGTAAAATTTTTCAATGAGACAAAAGGTTTTGGATTTATCGTACCATCTAATGGTGACGCTGAGATCTTTGTACACTCTTCAGGCCTAATTGATAGCATTCGTGAGAACGATTCAGTTAGCTATGACGTTGAGCAAGGTAAAAAAGGCTTAAACGCTATTAATGTTAAGATCAGTTAATTAAACTCATTTTATAAGTTAATAAAAAGCATCCTCAAAAGGGATGCTTTTTCTTTTAATGGTAAAATTTATGAAAGTATTTTTAAAGTGGCTATTCGCAATAATTATGATGATTGCAGGGATCAATCATTTTATAAACCCAGCATTTTATCAGGGGTTCATCCCCCACTGGATGCCACTTATTTTGGTGAATTATACTGTAGGTGCTATAGAGTTTGCCACAGGATTGGGTTTATTACTACCGAAGTACAACAAAAAAGCCGCTACACTCCTCTTACTCATGATGATCTTTTTCCTGCCATTTCATGTAGTTGATGTGTTTAGAGAACATCCAGGTGCTGGGTCTCACCTGTTGGCAAACATCCGATTGATAATCCAGTTTTTATTGATATGGTGGGCATGGTTCCTCACCAAGAGAAACATTTAACACACTTTGCTGTTATTCTGGTATAAAACAAAATAATATGAACAGAACAATAGCTTTAGTAATGATTGTACTTGGAATCATTATGTTGGTATGGACAGGATTTACTTACACCCAGAAGGAAAATCTAGTAGATGCAGGACCTATTCAAATCTCTGCAGATAAAGAGAAAAGTGTTAATTGGCCACCATACGTGGGTGGTGTTATACTTATTGCAGGTGTAGTCATATTGACTACTTCTAAGAAAAGTTAAATTATCATATCAGATCGAAAGCTCTGGCATATTGCGAAAGCTCAAAAGAGGAGCTTACATTAAGCTTCTGCCTTATATTTTTTCTATGCGTTTCTACAGTTCCTACGGAAATAAAGAGTTGTTCTGCTATTTCCGTAGAGAATTTACCCAACGACTGAAGTTTAAGGACATCACATTCCCGTTTAGTTAACTTTGAAAACTGGCTACAGTTTGCTTTAAGGAAGTTATTTTCTTCCAATAATCGTTCAACTTTATTATTGACATGCTGAAGGGAATCAACCTGATAAGAGGTGGTAATTGTTAGTAATGGTAAGTTGCTGTCGTCCCTCATTAATATCCTGGTAGTACTAAAGTGCCATACCCAATCGTTATTTTCAGATACCAATCTTACCTGCTGAAAAAAGGATATGCTTTTCTCATCATTTTGATGGATAAAACCTTTCATCTTAGGCAAGTAATCCTCTGCATCTGCCGGGTTAAAAAACCGACTATAATACTCCGCTGCTGTAAGGCTTCGTACTTCATTAAGATCTATATTTAAACCAGACAATCCGCGCTCAGACATATACTCTACACCAAAGTCAGGCATACGGTGGATGATGATGACTCCTGGAAGCTGATCTGCAAGTACAATAATGCTATTAATCTTTTTTGTGATGCGGCTTTCTAAATCGTTCATTAGTTTCATATAGTTAAAAGCTGGAACTGCCCAAATTTAACAATTACAACTATATGATTGGATTAAACTGCGTAAAAACTCAGTTTATGGGCAAGGACTTGAAGAGAAAACAAACCTTCCCCTTTCAAAATTGATCGGCTTATCCTTCACAAAGGATGATTTACCTAAAAAAATTTCGATTTGACCAACACCCATAAATAGTTTGTCTTCCTTTTTAAGAAATGCCAGAGGGTTTTTATAAAAAGTCTTATTAATTGCACCTATTTGGAATGTATAGTCAACAAATAAAGTATCTCCTTTGAATTTACCAAGCACGTTGCCTTCACTATCTCCCTTTTCCAGGTAGTTTATTAACAACGATCCAGTTATCTTGCCATCCTTTGCTGTAATGAGGCTTAGTTTTGCTGTATCTGTACCATCTACTGCGGTGTAACACTTCATATTAGCAGAATCAAGCTTAGTTGCAACTATTTGACTATTGGGCTTTTCCGTAGAACTACATGCAAATAGTGTAGAAACAAGAAGGGCGATTAAATAAGGTGTTATAGTTTTCATATTTATGTTTTTAAGATGATGAGTTTTACCAGCCAATTCCATAATCTTCTCCATGATTACTTGACCCCCCCCAAAGGGTATTGTGTTTCCAGTCGAAATAAATAGCATTTATTGGGCCACTAGTGCGGTCATCAAAGCTTAATATATAACCCATTTTCTTTAATTCTTCCCTAACGCTTTCTGTTGTCCTATCCTGCAATAATATCTGTCCGGGCTTAGGCATTCTATCGCTAGTTTTTGTGCCGCCCAGTGATAACCAAAGCTGATTGGTGTTAAAGTTTGGTGCCTCAGTAGCTTGTTGCACATTCATACCAAATTCAGTCATGTTTAGGAAAAACTGTAATAAGTTCTGATCCTGCGTGTCTCCTCCCTGTACAGCTGACGAAACAAAGGGTTTGCCGTCTTTTAAGGCTAGTGAAGGAGAGAGCGTTACCCGCGGACGCTTTCCAGGTGCAACTACATTAAATGGATTTAAGGTTGAGTCCAGCACAAAACTCTGCATCCGCTGACTCATTCCTATTCCTGTTCTCCCAGCTATGCAGGCTGGCAACCAACCGCCGCTAGGTGTAATAGAAACAACCCAACCCTCCTTATCAGCCGCTTCTACAGAAGTTGTTCCTCTCCAAAGCATGTCATGATAATCCTGCGGTTTAGCGGTATTTCCTAAATCATGAACAGGTGCAAAATTCCGCTTAGTTGTATCCATTTCAAAGCCCCTATTTTTCAGTAAGTGAATGTAAGGATTTGATCTACCTTCAAAAGGATAGGGATTACCTGGCCCAATAGCTGGATTGTTCTTTTTGAAATCTATCAACTGTGCGCGTTGTTTTGCATATTCTTTACTTAACAGACCCTTGATAGGCTCAGCCGGACTTACATACGGATCACCATAATAAAAGTCGCGGTCAGCAAAGGCAAGGTTCATTGCCTGATAAACAGTGTGAATGTATTTTGAACTGTTATAACCCATCGATTTTAAATCAAAGTTCTCCAAGATATTCAGTGCCTGCAACATTACTGGCCCTTGGGTCCATTGTTGCATTTTATATACGTCTATACCTTTATAGTTTACAGTAAGCGGTTGCTCTTCAATAGGTTTCCAGTTTGCCAGATCTTGCATTGTTATTAAACCTCCCTGCTCCTTACTTCCCCTCACAAACTCTTCTGCAATATCACCTTTGTAAAAGCGATCGTATGCAGCCATCAATGCTTCCTTTCTACTTTTCCCTTGTTTTAGCGCCTTACGTTCTGCTTCAACCATTTTAGTTAGTGTAGCCAGTAAATCCTTTTGTACAAACATTTCTCCTGCTTCAGGAGCTTCCCTGGTTTCTCCCTGATGCGTTAAAAATACTTTTTTACTGTATGGCCATTGTTTAATGAGCACTTTTTGGCGCTCCATTGTATTTGCTGCCTGAGCTTCAATTGGATACCCTGCTGCCATTTGCATAGCGGGAGCAAGAACTTGTTCCAAACTCATCGTGCCATAGTTTATTAGCATATAAATGATGCCTCCTGGAGTACCCGGTGTTGTTGCCGCAAGCGGACCATACTCTGGCGGAAAATTGTAGCCTTTATCTTTAAAAAATTTTACTGTGGCACCTGTAGGCGCAACACCCATTGCATTAATTGCGGTTACTTTTTTTGTTTTAGGATTGTAGATCAATACCTGCGTTTCTCCACCCCAACTTAGCGTATCCCACATGATGCATGCTGCTGCCAACATTGCACAGGCGGCATCCACTGCATTTCCACCTTTTTGAAAAGTCATTGCTCCTGCTGTTGCTGCCAATGGTTTGCCCGTTATTGCCATCCAATTGCTACCGTGAAGTACAGGTTTTTGCGTTTGCTGTGCAGATGTTTTGAAAATAACCAAGAAGAGGATACAGTAAATGATCAGATGCTTCATAGACTTAGTGATGAGCAACTAATTTAATTAAAATATCGCACAAAAAACCCTCATAAGGATAGATTCCTGATGAGGGTTACAACTAAATAGATTTAAAGATTATAGTCTAAATGAAATGCCTACGTTTACAGAATAATCAGCAAATGCTGCATCACCGTTTACAACTAAGGTATTGGTTGAGCTTGCCCTATCTGTAATACTTTGGGTACGTTTTCTATAAACTGCGGTAGGAACAGATGCGTAAAGATTTACTTTACCCAGTTGGTAAGTCAAACTTGGTTCAACAGAAATCACATATCCCGGTCTGCGGAAATCTCCACTCCCTCCAATCACATCACGAACAGGAATTCCTTCAGCACGTGCACCTGCAGAAATGACAAATTTATCAATAGCGAAGTTTGCACCCAATCTCCCCATAAATTGATCTGGCACACTGCTAATCGCTTCATTTGCTAGTTTAGGCGGAGCAATGAGTTCACGATAGGTTCTTACCCCATTGTTTTCTCTTGGATTACTTAAATAAAATGCATTGGCATATAGGCCAAAATTTTTAGCAACTGCAACAAAACCATTCAATTCTAATGTTAAACCAGTACCGCCATCACCCAATTGAATTGATTGATCTACAGTACGTAACTCTGGTGTACCACCCGGACCTACGTTTTGCCAGTAATCTTTATAGTTATAATCTCCAGTTGCAAATTTAATACCCAGACCTACCTGTAGATTTGCCTGAGGACTAGAAGTTGGATTGAACAACCAACGGTATGCAGCAATTCGGATATCACCCAAACCAAAAGAATGCGTGCTATGTCTTTCTCCCGTATTTATATTTGCAGGCATGTTGTGTTCATATTTGGAAGACCTTGCATTTGAAACAACAGGAACATCAATCATGGCCGACCAGCGGTCGTCAAATACTCTAATCAATGTTAAATCAGTGGCAAATTGGTGGTTGATCACCTCGGTTCCAGCTTTGATACGTGCTGCTTGATAAACATCACCCTTGTAGTGCTTGTTAGACATAAAATAACGGGTATTGGCATTAAAGACCCAGCTTCCGCCTTTCATATTCGCACTATCGGGGTGACCTGTAAGGCTACAAATACCTCCTGTACTTCTAATTGCTACGCAGCCCTGGGAGTAACCTTTAGCTGATAGCAAGGCAAAAAAGATAATGGTAAAGATTTTTTTCATTCTTTGGTTTGTTAGTTTGTTTTCTATTTGTTTGTTTACTATTTGTTATTAAATTGATATGCTTTCATTTTATCCTGGTTGATACCTATAAGCAAGGTGTTTTTTAACTGAATCACACTCCTAACATCACCTCTAATCTTTAATCCGGATTGTTGCTGATTAACGTAGGTAAAACCTCCTTTACCATTCCCTTTTAAGAGTATACCATGATTGGCGTCATATTTACCGAAGCGCAACCTTGATTGATTAATATTACCACAAAGTAAAAGATCCTTATGCCCATCGCCATCATAGTCCAACGGTGTTATGGTAAATACAGGCGAGAACTGAGCCTCCATTGGCAAAGGTTTCTCCTTAAACTTTCCGTTCTTACCACTCTCAAAGTAAGCCGTCTTCAAATAATTGGCCGTTAGTGTTTTAGCATCCTTGAGTTCCTCTGGAGTAAAGATGTCTTTCATTTCTGCATCAGCATAGCTTTGATAATCAGGGAATTTTGGGCGCAAAGAACTGATCTGATCCAGCATCTCGTCTCTGGTAACATACGGATAGCACTTACCCATAATATAAAAACATAAAATAGGATCAACCGCACCGTTATCATCAAAGTCCTTATAAACCAAGGTAGCGGGCTCGCTATCGCTCACTTTACACTGACTATTTAAACCTAAGTTACCTACAATAAGATCAGGCTTTCCATCGCCATTCATGTCCTCAACTTTTAACTTATTCCAGAAGCCACTATATTTTTTATCAAAATAACTGGTTGTTTGGTTCTTAAGCTTACCTCCGGTATTAATATAAACAGCAATCGGCATCCACTCTCCTACTAAAATCAAGTCCTGTTTCTTGTCGCCATTGAGGTCTATCCAAGCTGCATCAGTGATCATCCCTGCAGATTTTAGATCTGGAGCAATAGTTGCAAGTTTATCCTTAAAATTTCCTTTACCATCATTTATGAGCAGATAACTTTGGGGAGCTTCAGGATACCTTGAAGGGATTACCCGACCACCAACAAAGATATCTGGATGACCATCGCCATTGAAATCGCCCACTCTCGCACAACTCTTACTAGAGTGCATTAAAGGAAGTGCATTAACCGCTTTGGTAAAATTACCTTTCCCATCATTTAAGTATAACCTGTCTTGAAAGAGTGGATCATTAATCGCATAATTATTGTAACCACCACTTACCACATAAAGATCCTGAAAGCCGTCACCATTTGCATCCAAGAATATGGCATCCGTATCCTCACTAGCTTTATCTGTTTCAAAAGCTTTAGAACTGCCCAAAAACTTACCGTTTTTTTGTTGCAGAAAAATCTTACCTGCTATATTAATATCACTACCTACAAACACATCTTCCAAACCATCACCATTTACATCGGCTTTAGCCATACATGGCCCTGAAAAAGAGAGTGCATTTACAAGCAGTGTTTGACGCTTAAAATCATTCACTGTATTTTTTTGCTGGGCATAAGCCACAGGCGACGCAATCTCATTAAATACTGCTGGCTTAGCTTTGGGTGCCATGTAAGTACCAGTTGCATCCTTTTCATTCAAATACAGGGTGAGGTCTGCCTGCACATTTTTAAGCACTTGTTGTTTACCACTTAGCCAAACTATACGAACTGAATCCAGCTTAGTTTGGTTCCCCAAACCAAAGTGCAACGTGGATGAAACACTAGACAAGTATCCTTTAGCGGGCATCTGATCAAGCCATTGAATTTTATTTCCATAGTATATGGTTACTTTGGCTCCCAGCCCATCTGTATTCTTTTTTTCACCCTTTAGCTTAAGTTTGAGATAATGACTTTTAGGACTTCCCTGATTTTGGTAAACAAAGGCCGCCTTATTTATATTGTTAACGATAAGATCAAGATCTCCATCATTGTCAAGATCTGAATAAACTGCGCCGCTACTGTTAGATGGCGTGTCAAAACCCCAATTACTTGTTTTTTTAGAGAAGTTAAGATTGCCATTGTTTTTGTACATGTAGTTTTTTACATCAGAGGATGGCAGCTTACTTAGCATTTCCATAATGTGTCTTGGCTCCACATCACCATTTATACTTTTAAAATAGTTTTCATTGTATTTTACTACGTCCATGTTGGTAAAATCATGCAAGTAACCATTGGTTACAAATAGATCTTTCCATCCATCGTTGTCAAAATCTGCAAAAAGAGGCGCCCAGCTCCAGTCGGTATTTGAGATTCCAGATAACTGTCCAATCTCACTAAAACTACCATTACCATTGTTAATATGGAGCATGTTACGCATGTATTGGTAGTACAAACCATTCCTAAGGTTTAGGTAGAAGAATTCGTAATTATCAAATCCTTGCAGCAATTTCTGCCGCTTATTGTCTTCAGGAATCATATCTAGTGTAAAAATGTCAGGCAAACCATCGTTGTTTACATCAGAAATATTATTACCCATCGAATACATGGAAATATGATCCAGATTATTATTTAACTGATCAGTAAATGTTCCATTCTTGTTGTTGATATACAAGTGATCCTGGATTGAATAATCGTTGGAAATATACATATCAGGCCAACCGTCGTTATTTACATCGGATATAGAAGCACTTAAACCATAAGATAGTACAGAATTATTTAACCCCGCTTTAACCGTTACCTCTGTAAAGTGCCCACCATCGTTCCGGTATAGTTTAGATCCAGACTGCAAATCAGCCTTTTTCCTTAATTGCTGGATAGTTATATCGTCAAGATTTGTGAGTACTTTAATATTTTCATTTACCAGTAACATATCAAGATCACCATCGCGATCATAATCAAAAAAGTAGGATTGAGTACTATATGCGGGATCAGCTAATCCGTATTTCTCCGCCTCATCCTTAAATGTTGGTATACCTTCTGCATTCAGTCCCTGATTAATAAAAAGCTGATTCTTTCTTAATTCGGGACTATAATCGCCAGAATAGCATACATAAATATCCAATTTCCCGTCCCCATTAACGTCAGCCATATTTACACCATTCTTCCAACTTCCTGGTCTGCCTGCAACACCTGCAATTTCCGTGATGTCAGCAAAATGCATATCACCCTGATTAAAATAGAGTTTGTTGCCACTCATGTTACCAGAAAAGTAAATTTCATCTTGTCCATCACCATTTAAATCGCCTACTGCAACACCGCTCCCGTTATAAAAGGCAGGATAGTTAAACACGTTGTGTTCAAAGGTTTCGGATATATTATTACTAAAGAATATATTTGTTTTGGTGGAATCAAGCAGTTTGAAAAGTGGCTTTTCAGTCACCTTATTTTGTTCTGTTTTTTCAGACCTATTACACGCTGATAGTAAAAACAGGGCCGCTATAAATATGTAAAGATTTTTCATTAGGATTGTTGTTGACAATATTTGGTTGGTTACTGGAATGATAAATTTTGTATTATCAGTATGAGATATACGCAAATACGAATTGGCTTGGTGGTTTTAATTGGTAATTATCGCCAATTTATAAATTTTATTTTACAGGCAAGATAAAAGTCGGAGTTTCTGTAACAAAAATGTTCAACTTTCCGTTTTTTACGTTTACCAACTCTTCAGACATTTGGTCTGATCCAGGTGATGGCTTGCATATTTTTACCGATTTTACACCCGTAAGCGCCAACGTAATACTAACTTTGGTTCCATCTTCAGTAGGTTTTGTAAGAATAAATGCTTTTTTTTCACCCATGAGATATTCGTCTACAATCACATCCTTTCCTGCTGTAGCGTAAAAAGTATAATTACCAATTAATTTACTAGCCTGAAATAGGTAATCTGCCGCAGGCTTTCTTGTTCTGTTGGCATTTAATAGACCCGACGAGGAAAATTTACCTGGATTCGCCAGATTGAAATCATAGGCTTGATAAAAGAAGACCCTTGATATTCCATTTCTTATATTTAATAATGATGTTCTCAAGATCCAATCGGCCTGTGTTAGCAGCGCACTTTTATTCCCAACAGGAAGTGCTTTTAGCGGGCTTCCTGCATTTACATCATAACCAGTTTCGCTCAACCAAACCGGCATATTTCCAGCATAAGATTTAGAAAGGCCTACAAATTCTCTGGCCAGTCTTTCTGCACTGGAAGCTTCTGGAGATTTACCTCTGTCTCCTTCGCCACCGGTTGGCGAACTATCATCGCCAGTATAGTAATGATAATTGATCACATCCCAACATAGATTAACAGAACCATCTTTTTTTAATCCTCTATTTTCTCTGCACCAGTCAATCATCTCTTTAACATAAGCTATATTTGGTTTCGCCAGCCCACCCATTACAACGATCATACCGGGATCTGCATTTTTAACACCTACTCCAGGTCCCATGGTGTTCTTATGACCATCATAAAATGCCGACATGTTTGCTGCGAAATTTTTACCAGAAGAGTACGCTTTAGGGCCTTTCCACCATTTATCCCGCTCGTTATCGCATTCGATATATTTTATCAAATCCATTCCTCTTTTTACCACATTTACCTGATCACCTCCCCAACGTGGATTTCCATTAACTTTTAATAAAGAAAGCTCAACTTTGTTATTGCTTCCATATCTGGCAGCATACTGAAATGCCACTTTAGCCTGCTCAATGTATGATTTGGGATCCGAGAATTCCTTTCCATATTTTACCGGAACATTTTCTGCATCCCTCATGTCTGCCGGATAAGTTTCTTGCATCCACTTTGGTATCGTTTTAAGGCAAGCCAATACCATAATATTTTGTGCTTTGCAACTCTGGTAAAATGCATCATAATTCCAGCCACCACTCCTTGTTGGATTAAAAGTATAACTACCCTCCTCCTGCTCCAACTTTTCCCAATCCATATAATGTCTTATGGAAGAAAAAGATTTCATTGCTTTAAGTTCGGCTTCATTAACAACTAATCCATTCTTATCATCCAGAAAATCCCACTCAAAAGCATTTACGCCAAAAGCATCCTTTAATTTTACTGTTTTTTTTGAAGCAGACTTTTGCCCAAATGCACAAACTGAAATAAGTTGGATGATAACAAGAGCTTTTAGTATTTTCATTTGATTGGTGGTATCGCACTATTTATCAAATATATAAAGTTAGCATCAAGAAACGCTAAATTAGCAGTGAGTTATAGCTGCTCTGTTCATAATACCTTTGTTTCTAGCTGGTCAATAGTATACCTTTCGCATGTATTTCAATAAACTTTTAGCTAATAATTTTGTTATAATATAAAAATGTACGATTACTATTATGGAACAATTCAAACTAGAAGTGGCAATGGGTGGACGAGGTTATTTCTTCGACATCTATTCCATTGGCAATAATAAATATAATATTTACAAAGAAGAAGAGAAAGTAGGCACAATACAGCTTGACAATCAAGATCATGAGCATTGCGAAAGCGTGGATTGCCAAATCGACTTGCCATTAATGAATTCAATTAGGGAAGGTATTTTATTGCATGAAGATGTCTCTTACTAAAAAAGTTGTTATAGTCGGTGGTGGCTTTGCCGGACTAAACCTAGCTAAAAAGCTAGCTGATAATCTCCAATTCAATGTTATATTAGTTGATAAGAACAATTATCATTTCTTCCCCCCACTTCTATATCAGGTTTCAACTGCTTTCATTGAGGCTTCTAACATCAGTTATCCTTTTAGAAGAATGTTTCAAGGCAAAAAGAACCTGAGCTTTTATATGGGTGGCTTAACCCAGGTTAATCCTGAATTAAACACCATAGATACTGAAAATGGCTCAATTCCATATGATTATCTTGTGCTGGCAATGGGAACAGAGACCAACTTTTTTGGTCTGGAAAACGTAAAGGCAAGAGCACTCCCAATGAAAAGTATTGATGATGCTTTGCACATGCGCAACCATGTTTTATTAAAATTGGAAGAAGCTGTCCGCGCCACCAACATCAGGGACAAGGAAAGACTTGGAAATGTGGTCATTGCAGGGGGTGGCCCTACTGGTGTTGAGATTGCCGGTATGCTGGCAGAAATGGGTAAAAATATAGTAGTTAAGGATTATCCGACAGCAAAACATGCCCAGGGTAAGATCTATTTGGTAGATTCAGGAGACACGCTTCTCGGACCTATGAGCAAAAATTCTCAGGATGAGGCCTATAAAGTTCTTAAAGAATTAGGGGTTAAAATACACCTGAATACGGTTGTTAAAGACTATGTAGACGACAAAGTGATTCTTGGCAATGGCGAAACCATCAATAGCTCTACTTTAATTTGGGCAACGGGAGTAATTGCCAAAGCCGTAAATGGTTTACCCCCAGAGGTAATAGCTCGTGGAAGAAGAATATTGGTTAATGAATTCAATCTGGTAAATGGTTATGACAACATTTTCGCCATTGGCGATCAAAGCATGCAAACTACCGATTTGAAATTCCCTAATGGCCATCCGCAACTGGCACAGGTTGCTATACAGCATGGAAAATTGCTCGCTAAAAACCTGGATAATATTATAAATGGCAAACTTCTTATACCATTTGAATACAATGATAAAGGCAGCATGGCCATTATATCCAAATTTAAAGCCGTAGTAGATTTACCTAAAGGGTTTTTTAAAGGATTTTTTGCATGGTTGGTATGGTTGTTTATTCATATCATTCCAATAGCAGGTTTTAGAAACAAGGCAAAACTCGCATTTAATTGGTTTTGGAGTTTTGTAACCAATGATCCAACATTAAGATTGATCATCAGGCCAGATAAAGAGAACAGGTCGAACTAATTTAAGGTTTGGTGGTAAGTACCAACACCCAGTCTTTTCCAGAGCCATGATCAGGTGTATTGAAGGCCATGTCTTCCAACTTGGCCTGTTTAAATTGCTTTGTAAACTGGCCAGATCTGGGATTGAACCATTTGCAGTAAACCTGCTTACTTTTCATGCTAAGCAAATTGATATGTAATGATTTACCTGTTGGCGTGTAAATAAATGCATAATGTCCATCTATCGCCCTGGTGGCTACGCAATAGTCGCCGGTTTTAAGATTTTCGTTCTTAATGAGTGATTGATCAGGAATCCTGTCTAAAAAAGAAACTGATAACATTAATTTTTTTACATAACCCATTTGCGTTGCACCAGGTAAATCCATCGCGTGTTGCCAAGTGTGCTGGGGTGCGTTTACAGGTTCCCTACCAGGTGCATAAAATTGCCAAATGGCATGGCATCCATAAGTATGACCCATCGCACCAGAAAATACCTGCCAATAGGCTAACTTCCTGATGTCATCTGCATTTGAAAACCCATTCTTTTTCCAGTCAAAACATATCGGATGGTCCTCATACAAAGGTTCTCCATCCATTGTAGGTTTTACAGGCTTCAGATTATAATCGTAAGTAATCTTATCGTAATTTGTTCCGTCTTTGCAATGTCCAGTTTGCATCATATTAAAGTCCAACCATTTATCATTATGAAACCAAGTGGAAGAACCGCCATTTTCTTTTGGTTGCGGATGATAGGTCATTAAAGTCTTGTAGTATCCTCCAGCACCCTCTGCAATGCCGTTACCCATTGCTCTCCAAACTTCAACATCTTTTGCATCTCTTGGATTCCGATCACCACCCAAAATCCAGATAATATTCTTTTGATTCCGATAGCGACTACCTAGAAATTTACCATAATCACCTGCATTCTGCTGATTAAAAATTTCAGGCCCCATGCCCCAACTGTTTTTAAACAACTTATCTCCCCAGGTTGGTAACAGCCCGATATAAAGTCCTTTGCTTTCTGCCAATCTGATAAAGGCATCTATGTCTTTAAAAAAATCTTCATTCAATTTGGAAGGATCATGATCCCTCATTGGTGTATGTCCCATTGCATTAGGCCCATCTATCCCATTCAATTCTGCAAGAATGACCACTTGCAAAACAGTGAACCCCTTTTGGCGTCTGTTTTCCATGTAAACTCCTGCTTCCTTAAGCGTTAAGCGATGGAATAATTCCCAGGCCGTATCTCCTAAATAGAAAAACGGCTTACCATTTTCATAGACCAAAAATCGGTGATTATATGATACCTTCAACGATTGCATCCTTAAGGAAGAATGCTGAGCCTGTGCTTGAAATTGTAGCAAATTAAACAGGAGCGCAATTGTAAAAAACTTCAGTTTCATAAGGTATTTGGTAGCTAACTTATTCTAAAGTAGAAATATAAGCAAGAACTTGTAATAATAAAAACATTTTATAGTCTGATATGTTAGAATTGAAACTTAACAAAAATAACATGGGACTACTAAAAACAGCATTGATTGGAGCCGCGGTTTACGGCGCAATTAAATATATCACTAAAAAAGACGAACTAACAGGAAGATCTATTGTAGATGATCTAAAAGATAAAGCGCCTGAATGGGTTGATAAAGCAAAAGGCTATAAGGACGAAATGGAAACCAGATATAATAACTTTGCAAGCGAATTTCCAGAATAAACCGATTAACTAATCAACAAAAAAGGATGCTTAACCAATAAGCATCCTTTTTTTTAACTATAAATTAAGCTCAAGATACAGGATTGATTTGATCCAGCAACACTTCAAGACCAGCCTCTTCTAATACTATACGTTTAGAACCCTTATCGGTTGATTTCCATTTGATTAATCTAATCATTCCATCGGCAATCTCAATCCCGGTAATGTCTCCATCACTAAAGCAGCAGCAACCACTATTAAAGTAAGTGTTTTTGGAATGATCTATTCTTGGCGATTTTTCTCCACTTACTTTGCCTGCAAGTAATTCTCCTTCCAGCTTTTGAATCATATCCTTATCTCCAGATTTTCTAGCGGCTTCCAACTGGATATATACCCGCTCCAGATGGGTTAGAGAATTGAAAACCGGCTGATGCGTATGGCCGGTTATTAATGCCAGGTTAGATTGTTTAGCTGTCCAGCTGTACATAATGGCATTATGAGCAGATTTAAGTTGATTGTCAAACGCAGGGGTATTTGGATTAATACGCAAATAGGATTGAAACGGAGCCCAAACATTGGAAACAAACCATTTGCTAAACCAATTACCATCGCTCTGCAAATCACCCTGATGACCATGCGTTAAAAAAATAGACAATAAAGTATTCTCTATCTTATACCTGAATATAGCCCCCTCATATATAGGCATCTTTTCTCCATAAACTCGCTTAATTTGATACCATGCAAGCGGATCATTATCCCAATACAAATCGTGGTTACCAAACAACTTGATAAAAGCTTTTCTTTGCAAGAACTGCTTTTCAGCGTTAAAAGTGGCCTTATTTGCTTTTAAAACAGCAAACACCGTGTTTTTCCAAAACTCCTCGCTATCACCCAGATTGCAGTACATGAAATTTTCTCCATTATAATAATTGAGTGCGGCTAAGTAGTTTTTTTCCGACAGCGCAAAATCATCTGAATGATTTCTTGAGCCTTTGTGCTGATCAGAGAAGATAATCACTTTTGAGCTCTTGTCCAGGTCTAAAATCACGCCTCTCTTTCCTGGCTCCTGCTGTATTCTATTATACAAAGCTGTAAGTGCTTCCTGTACCCTGCTGGCATCAGGTCTTGAACTGTATTTATTCGCTAAGCGAATAACCAGATCGGTCAACAATTTTTGGAGTAGTTTGCGCATCTAATTATGTACAGGCCAATATAAAGATTATTGATTTAGCTCCACATATCAATTAACACACTACCGCTCATATATGTCATTATTAGAACAACCAACACCCCAAACACGGTTAACAATAACGGGTGCCTGTAATCGCCAATAATCCTGGTCTTGTATGCTGAAAACAATACGGCCGTAAGCGTTATCGGCAAAATAAAGCCATTAACAACACCCGCCATAATCAATAAGCTTACAGGTTTTCCTACTACAATAAAGGTAATGGCAGCTATAACAATAAAACCAATGATATATTTATTCTCATTTATAGCAATTGAAGAACTGAACGATTTAATAAAGGATACTGAGGTATAAGCAGAGCCAATAACAGAGGTTATAGCAGCAGAAAACATGACCAGGCCAAACAATTTATAACCAACATGACCAGCTGCTAACTTAAAAACTGAACCTGTCGGGTTGCCTGCATCTATCATATAACCTTTTGCAACTACACCCAAAGCAGCCAGAAAAAGAAATACCCTTACCAGCGATGCCACACTAATTCCCATCACGGCACTCTTAGTTACCTCTTTTAAAGATAATTTCCCTTTAATACCTGCATCAAGCAAACGGTGGCCACCAGAAAAAGTAATGTAGCCACCTACAGTTCCTCCAACCAATGTAACAATCGTCTTTAAGTCTATTTTAGCAGGAATAATGGTATGATAGGCAGCGGCTGCATAAGGTGGGGATGAACTAAAAGCAATGTATATAATGGCAATAACCATTACAAAACCAAGCAACTGTGCAAATCTATCCATCACTTTGCCCGCCTCCTTTATCACAAATATCGCGATTGCCAAAAAAGCAGCTATAATTGCACCATTCATTACAGATATACCCAATAATGCATTCAGTCCCAATCCTGCACCAGCTATATTTCCAATATTAAATGCAAGACCACCAAGTACAATCAGCACAGAAATAAAACTACCCAATCCAGGCAACAAGCGGTTTGCAATATCCTGTGCCCGCATTTCAGATACCGCAATAACTCTCCATATGTTCAATTGAACAGCCATATCAATGAGCACAGAAGTGAGTATAACAAAACCAAAACTTGCCCCAAGCGATTGGGTAAAAACTGTTGTTTGCGTTAAAAAACCCGGACCAATAGCCGACGTTGCCATTAAAAAAGCTGCTCCGGCCAATGCGCTTTTGTTATGTACTTTCATACTAAAGAAATTCCTTCTTCTTTAAAACGCGCCGATATCAGCCTGGCAAACTCCAGTGCATGCGGGCCATCACCATGAATACAAATCGTATCCGCATTAATGGGTACAACCGCACCGTTCTCAGCAATAACAATTTGCTCTTTCACCATTTTAATAACCTGATCAATAGCTAATTTATCATCGGTAAGTAATGCATTAGATTTGCTACGCGAAGTAAGCGTTCCGTCAGGTTGATAAGTCCTGTCTGCAAAAACTTCACTAGCGGTAGCCAAACCTATGGCCGCGGCAGATGAGATCATTTCACTATTCGACAACCCATACAACAACAAATCAGGATCAACTTTATAAACTGCTTTTGCAATAGCATCTGCTAAATCTTTCCTGACAGCAGCCATATTGTACAGCGCTCCATGTGGTTTAACATGATGCATCCTTCCCCCTTCAGATTTCACAAAAGCATTTAAAGCTCCAATCTGGTAAACAACAATATCGAAAACTTCCTGAGGAGAAATTGCCATTTCCCGCCTGCCAAAACCTGGTAAATCTGGCAAGCCAGGATGTGCCCCAATTAACAAATTATGTGCAAGCGCATTTCTTACTGTTGTCCTCATTACAGACGGATCACCAGCATGAAAGCCGCAGGCAATATTTACAGAAGAAACAAAAGGCATAATCGCTGTATCATTACCAATGGTGAAAGCTCCAAAACTCTCACCCATGTCGCAGTTTAGGTCGGCTATATATCGTTTAACCATGTTTAAGACTTAAAACTTGTTTTAATTGCCTCATCAGCTCTTCTCTCTGCGATAAAAGCTCCTGCGCATGCTCCAGTGTTGTCAGTTCAAATACCAATTCATCCCCTGGCTTTTTCTGCGCCAGCAAAGTCAGATCAACGCCTATCACCTGTGCCACAATCGGATAACCTCCAGTAGTCTGATGATCTGCCATCAACAAAATTAGATTCCCATCTGGCGGAACCTGTATGGTACCAAATGTTACGGCAGTAGATAACAGTTCAAATTTATGTTTAAGCTCCAAGCGTGCACCCTCAAGCTGATAGCCCATCCTATCGGCCTGATTACTTACCTTAAACCTTGAAAAATGATGAATATCTTTAAAAGAATCAAAATGGGGCCCTTCTATATACCGAATGACTTTGCTATTTAATGAGGGATAACATTTCAAATCTACCGACCAGTTAAACTTCGTAGTCAAATTTTTCAGTTTCTTCTTAAAAGGAATGCAATCACCAACTCTAAATGCCCTGCCCTCCCAGCCGCCAAAATCGGCTTTTAAATAGGTAGAATAGCTCGATAAAACTGCTCTCAATTCAAATCCACCCTGAACAAGCAAATAAGTTCTGCAACCGGTTATCGGTTTACCAAAACTTAGAATACTGCCCTTACTAACTAAAAAGGGTTTCCAGATTGGTGCTTCCACACCATCTATTTTTGCGCTCAAATTTGCGCCGGCTATCGCTATAACCTGGTCCTGCTCAAAAAGAATACTACCACCTAAAAGTGTTATTTCTATTCCGGCTTCGCCTTCAGCGTTACCAACCAACAAATTTCCAATACGCAACGCTAAAGTATCCATAGCGCCGCTCACTATTACGCCATCTTTTTGGTAGCCAATCCGCCCCAAATCTTGTATTGTGCTCAACAAGCCCGACTTAACTACTTTAATACCCATCAGATTCCCCTTTCCAGGTAAGGTATTCATATTCAGAGATCGACTTAAACCGAACCAAATCTCCAGCTTTTAGCAAGGACGGTTGCTGATTGTCGATATCAAAAAAATCAATAGGACTTCGTCCGATAATTTGCCATCCACCAGGCGTTTCTATTGGATAAACGCCGGTTTGCATACCAGCAATACCAACAGACCCAGCAGATACTACAGCTTGTGGCGTGGCCTTCCTGGGCACGGCAAGCCGTTCATCTAAACCGCCCAAGTAAGGGAAACCCGGTGCAAAACCCACCATATAAACTAAATACTGAGGCGCAGTATGGATGGCGATCACTTCTTCCACATTCAAACCACAATTACTAGCTACAAAATCGATATCCAATCCATAAATACCACCGTAAACAACTGGAATCTCAACAATTCGCTTTTCTGCCAGTTCAGGTGGATCTTCAGCAATACCAGCCAGCATTTCCTTAACCATTTCCAGTATTTCAGTATACGGAACAACCCAAGGGTGATAGTAAATAGTTATTGTGGTATAGGCAGGCACATATTCAACAAATCCCTCAAAGGTATAATCGTCTAACCAGGAGCAAATGGCACAGATCTGCTCATTAACCCCAGCATCAATAACATCTCCAAATTGAATAACTATGGCAGAATCCCCTAGAGGATAGTGTTTAACACGGTTCATACCGTGAATATAAACACTAAAAATCGAATTTCACCCTGGCTCTTAATCCCCACTCAGAAACAAGCGGATTATTTAGGTAAGTAAATCTTTTTACCATGTCTACACGCAGTAGCTTAAAGATATTTCCAACACCAATGCTACCTTCAATATAAGGACCTCTATTTAATGAATTGGTAATGGGTATCCCACTATCGTTCCTCACAAATTGCATGCTAGAACTATTCAAAGCTGGATTATTCTCATCCCTCAAGCCACCATAAAGTGCTTTAAAAGACATCACCTCACGTAATTTCAATCTGCTTAGTAATGGCACCCTGTTAAAAAAGAAACCATTAAAATTCTGATCTATATTAATGCTGGCATACTTGTCGCTCACAAACTCCAGAAAGTTCATTAAGTTATAAGAATTCAATTGGTAGGCATAAGTTTGGTTAGCCCTGTGGATAGAAAGCAAAGGAAAAGGCACCTTTCCAATAATGTAAGACCCCTCTACTGTTACGTCTGTATAGCCCAATTGAGACAAGTACAAACGCTTATCAACACTTGTCAGGAAATTATGGTAATTGTACTCTCCACCCAAAACTCCCTTTATGCCAGCGGTATACCTAAAATTCAATTTGGGATATTTATCAATAATTGGTCTGCGATAAACTTTACCCTGGTAAAACTTCTCATGTGGAGCATACCTTAGTGAAACAGTAACTTCAGATGTGCTGATGCTATTATTTTTATTAAAAGGTGTATTGTTCAAACCGTTAAAATAAAGTGAACCTGCAGGAGTCTGATCCCATTTACGCAAGCCAACACTATAAGAAACGTGATTCTCAAATTCCTTCATATAGTCTACACGATAGAAATCGTTATACAACAGCATGTTGTTCTCTCCTCTTTTGAAGGAAAGCAAAAAGTTGTCCTCCTGCACAAACTGCAGCTCCTGACCTGGTATTTTCGTATCTCTTTGGAAACTTGCTCTTACATAACTCTGTGGAAAAGCATATATTGATTTATTATTAAGCGAATAACTTGCACTCAAAAAGAACTTCCATTTTTGATCTGTGAAACCGTAAGCACCATATGTTTCAAAGTAATAACGCTTGCTCAATGCAGGAGTTGTCCTTCCCCCAAGCCTTACCCTAAAACCTTCTACATTATTAAAGCTGTAAAAAGTGTTTACCGGCCCAACTTCAAACGGACCGAGATCTTTGTATCCGGCAAACAAAATGGTAACAGCATCCAAGGTTCTCTTAAAAGAAGGAATACTTTGTAACGTATCCAAATTGGTATAAACACGTGCATTAACTGCATTAAGCGTTTCAGGGCGATTGGTTACCCAATATTGCTCAGATTTCTTCTGAGCATCGGCAGCAAATACAAGAGGTACAGTTCCTGTATATAAAGAATCTGCAAGGTGTTCATTAATCTTATAATCTCTATAGTTAACAGTACGTTCACCAGTAAAGCCCGCACCGCTGTTTTTACTGATACCAAAATCTACTATTAAATTGCTTTTACTGAGGTGATAACGGCGATCAGCATTTTGTTCAAAATCAAGTTTAGCTTCCAAAGCCCTCACAAAATTTAGGTTAATGTTTTTATTTACAGAAAGAAAGGCGTTCTGTATAGCATAATTACCATCCAGAGTTACATAAAGTTTACCTTCAAAAAGCAAACCACCTTTAGTCCTTGGCGTAAAGGAAAGCTCAACCAATTGTGCCGTTTGCGTTTTTATGGTATCTGTAATAAAATACTTATAAAAAGCTGGTGCACCATCAGCAATAGGACTCAAGAGCTGATTGCTTACTACAGAGATATTATTATCGTAAATATCAATATCCTGATACATCCGTTCAAAATAGGTACTCAGTCCTTTATTATCTATAAAACGTTCATCAAAATTAACCTGCTTATCTGCAAGTACCACCGTTTTTAGCTTCTCTGGGTTTTTCCTGTAAAAATTATCAGAAAGTTTCTCCTGCTGGAAAACCGGCAACACATTCTTACCTCCTATTTTAGTAGAGTCCTGCTCCTGAAAAAGAAATTGATAATTATGGAATATGCGCCTATTCTTAAACTTGTCTGAAAGGTTACTCATAGAAAAAAGCATCCGCTCGTACTTCTTATAGGCAACATAATCATAAGCCTCCACCCTATTTTTCGACTTATTTTCAATAACTTTCCTAATCAGCGCAACCGCGGGATTTTCTTTATTGGTATACTTGGGTTTCTTCCCCGCATTAATTACTACCTCGTCCATTTGCATGCCTTCGTTTTGCAATTTAATGTCTAAAACCTGACTTTGGCCAGCTTTAAATACTTTAATTAGCGTTTTGTAACCTACATAGCTAAATTTAAGTTCGTTGTAAGCACCGCTAATAGCAATTTTGTATTTACCGTCTAAATCTGTTTTGCCACCTTGTCCGCTGCCCGTTATAATAAAAGAAACATAAGGTAGCGTCTCTTTGGTTATTGCATCAGTAACAACGCCAGACAAAACTGTTTGCTGTGCAAACAATGGAGAGACAAAAAGGAAAGAAAAAATAAGAGAGAGTAAAGTTAATTTTATATGTAATTTCATTATTATGCTGTTTTAGTTTTTGGGGGTATTGGTTTTAAAACACAGCAAAGTTAATACTCAACTTTTGAATTTTGTAGTAAAAAAGTCAGACTGAAGGATAAACCCTCATGTTATGACATATAAATGAAAATCAGACTATATTTCCCAGCCCATAAGCTTGTACATTCGCATAAATTCCTCTTGTATAGCAGCATTAATTAATATTTCAGCTCCGGTAACGGGATGTTTAAAAGACAATTCAGACGCGTGCAGCAACATGGTTGTCATCTGCCACTGTTCCAAAAAAAACTTATTTTGTTTATTACAACCATGTTTCCTATCGCCAATAATAGGATAAAATATATGGGCAAAATGTTTGCGAAGCTGATGCATTCTGCCAGTTGTAGGTGTAGCCTCCACAAGAGAATACCTGGAAGTAGCATGCTTGCCAAAAGGAACATCCAACTCTGCCCTTTTTAGTGTTACAAAAGCAGTAAAAGCTTCTTGTATGGTGCCATTTTCTTTAGCCAGCGGATAATCAATATCCAAACTATCTGGCGCATGACCTCTCAATACTGCCAGATACTTCTTTTTAACCTCTCCATTTTGAAACTGTTGTTGCATCGCAATTTCCACCTCCTTTTCGAAAGCAAACAGCAACGAGCCACCTGTTTTTCTATCAATACGATGAACAGGACTTACATGCCTCCCTACCTGATCCCTCAATAATTGTAATGCAAATTCCTTAGCATCAGTAGCAATGGAAGAACGGTGTACTAGCAAACCATGTGGTTTATTAATGGCAATAAGGTGATCATCCTGATAAATAATTTCCAGCATAAACATTATTTCATTAAGGCATCAATCAACTTATAAGTCATAGGGTGATAGTTGGGCCTGGCCAACTTATAAATTTCTTTTGCCCTTTTTTTACCCTGCTCTGTTTTAAGCAACTCCTTATATAAAGGAATAATGTGCCATGCACGACCATTTTCAATTAAATATGCTGCAATACGTTTATTTGCAAGTGTATAGTTATTTTTAATAGCCATAGTATACCAAATCAACTGTATATCAGTATTTTTAGAGGCAGTTAAGTAAAAGGTCCTATCCAAGTAATCCATTTGTTCAAAACTTAACTTTTCTGGTAACCTGCTCAGAAAGAAACGCTTTTCGTTAGTAGTAACTACATTTTCTCTTAAAATATTAGGATTATACATCGGGTTATTTGCCCACATCTTTTCCATTGCATCAATCTCATTAAACTTACCGCCTTCCTTCCAAAGCACATTGCTATACACCATGTTAGACGGGATACCCGGGCCATAAACCCAATCCTTAATGCGAATTTTCTTTTCCACTTCTGCATTACCCTTTATCAGGTTTTTATTCAAATAATTCACAAAATCCTCGGTAGTAACGGATGTAAAAGCGTGACCATCAAACCAGCCCCTCAAAAATTTATCAAACGCTGGTCTGCCTACTGCCTCTTCAATGGTCCGCAAAAAGAAATACCCCTTTTCGTAGGCGATATCATTAGTCGCATCATCGGGACTTCTGTCCATGTAACTTGTCTTCAAATAGGTATCTTTTTCTTTACCAGCCATATCCTTAACGGCGGCATCAAGCGCCTGCCTACCAAATTCTTCCTGCATTTGGGCTTCCGTTTTGCCATACAATTCCTCGTCAATACGGCGCTCAAAATAATTGGTAAAACCCTCATTAAGCCAAAAATCATTCCATGTGGCATTGGTAACCAGATTGCCACTCCAACTATGTGCCAACTCGTGACAAATAATGCTAACTAAAGACCTATCCCCTGCAATTATGGTTGGTGTTATAAAATTCAAATTAGGATTTTCCATCCCACCAAATGGGAAACTAGGCGGAAGTATCAAAATATCATACCTTCCCCACCTATAGGGGCCATACAACTTTTCTGCAGCTGTAACCATTTTTCCCATATCAGCAAACTCATAAGCAGCCTTACCCAGCACAGATGGCTCGGCATAAACACCCGTTCTGCTATCCACATTTTTAAAAGCGATATCACCAACCGCCAGCGCTAGCAAATAAGAAGGAATTGCATGTGTTTGTTTAAATGTATACACTCCATTATCATTCTTTTCCTGCGGATTTTCTGCACTCATCAATGCCAGCAACTCTTTTGGAACACTCACTTTAGCATTATAGGTGAAGCGAATACCCGGACTATCCTGACAAGGGATCCAACTTCTGGCCGCGATACTCTCAGATTGTGTAAACAAATAAGGATGTTTTTTACCCGCAGTTTGCTCTGGATTAAGCCATTGCAATGCCGAAGCGCCTTTATTAGTAGAATAATAAATATTTATAATCTCCGTATTCTCTGCTATAGCGATGTGTAAAGCAGTACCTAGATATTTAACCTGCTTGTCAAGTGTAAAAGTAGTTTCCTTCTCATCTTTACCCAAGGTTATTTTGCTAATATTCAGGCCGCTATCATCAAAAACTATCTCTTCAGCTTTAGCCTTGTTTTCTATTTTCCATACCGCTTTGCCGGATATTTGATGTTTTTCAAAATCAACATTAATATCAAGTTCCAAGTGTTTAACAACCGCGTTATCAGGTTGCGCAAAAGAATGTTGATCAGCACGTTGTACGGTTTTGTTAACTTTATCCTTACAGGCAACAAATGCCAGCATTGATAGCAATACTATGATATTTCGTTTTAGCATGTGCGAAATTAACAAGAAATTCTATAGTTATTTTAGGAAATAACCGCAGAATCAATATTATCGCAGGATAAACAGATTAAAAGAGAAGTTATTCCTAACACAAAAAATTTCTTAATCATAATCAAGTTGATCTATGAACCTCATTTAGTATCTTTATTAGCATTACCTAACACCAATTAAAGACATGGAACACAATGCAATTTCTATCCGACCATTCATTGGAGCAAAGAATTTTGAACAGTCGCGGAGTTTCTACCTCGACATTGGTTTTACCGAAGTAAGTCTCGAACCAAACTTGTCGCTATTCAAGAATGAAAAAGCGGCATTTTATCTTCAAAATGCCTATATAAAAGATTGGGTAGACAATACAATGGTCTTCATCGAAGTTAAAAAACTGGATCAAGTTTATCATGACCTACTTGCCTTGGATCTAAAAGCTAAATACCCGGAAGTAAGGTTAATTCCTATCCGCGTAGAAAATTGGGGCAGGGAATGTTTCTTACATGATCCTTCCGGAATTCTCTGGCATTTTGGGGAGTTTAAATAGCAGTTCGTAATTATGAGAAAACCAACCAAATATATTCTGGCAATGAAGTGGGCTGTGGTTGTTCTACTATTAATTTTTTCAGTTCCTGCATGGGCTCAGAAACGATTTACTTTTGAAGTGGAGAAACTAGTTCCACCAGTCAAATCTCTTTCAATGATTGCCTCTAAAAATGTCTATAATAACATGATAGCTTTTGATGCAGGGCGTTCTGCGTTTGAGGTTGCAAATGACACAATTCCTTTTAAATATAACATTGTAGCTAAAAGTAAGGATCCTGACAGCATGGTAGCTTTTGGCCAGCATCCTTTTTTTAATGGAATGTACCAGGCTTATGCAGATCATCGGCCATTTGTACTTTCGCCGGATATGATTCTTTTACTTTTGGATCAGGGATTTGCACGTCATGTTAAATTTAATGCAGAAGCTTTACGGAATCATTTCGTTTCTCATAGCGGGAAGCTCAATTTAGTAATTAGCAATAATAAAATAAAGCTTGATGATCCATCAAGCCCATGGGAAGAAGCCTTCGAAAATTTCGCAACTGAGATCCAGAAAAATACGAATAAAACGTTAGTAAAATCATTAACAGCAGATTTCAGTACCAGTACTCCAGTTTCTCGTGTTGCAACTCAAACCGCATTAATGGAATCCGTTAAGCCTTACTTTGAATTTATTCAGATTAGAATAGCCTGTGGAATCCCCGAAATAACCCTGGAAGGAAATACTAAAGATTGGGAGCGGGTTCTGGAAAAGGCCAGATTTATGAAAAGATACGAGCTTTCTTGGTGGATCGACCAGCTAGAGCCAGTACTCAAAGAATTTGTCAATGCATCTAAAGGTAGGGTCGATAAGGACTTTTGGAGAAATATGTTTAAGTACCATACTTTAAAAAAATATGGATCGCCCAAAGTAATCGATGGTTGGATTGTGAAATTCTATCCATACAACAACGACGGCTATAGAAATACATTAAAAGAACTAGGTGGTTCTGGGATGCTACCCTCCGAAATTTTAAAAGTCGACTTCCTACATTCTGAAATAAGCGATGGGGCTATAGTAACCACCCCCCTAGAGCTTTGGTCTGGATTTGTTGGACTTGATCAAGATGAGAAAACGTTTGCTTTAAAACCCAGAATGGGCTGGATGGTTCATAAAAAAGACAATTTGTTAAGTCAGACCATGCTTCAGAAATTTGAAGAAGGTGCTACAGAACCGTTTGAAGGAATTTACATCCGTGTTGACTCGATTCCTGCACAATTGTTTTCCTTACCTAAAATTACAAATCTGCAAATCGATTTCATCAAAGATATCAACGTACCTAAGGAGCTTGCTAAAATCGAAATAACAAGTTTTCGTATTACTGGCAAGATAACTCCAGCTGGTATCGAGCGTATCCGTAAATTATTTCCAAAAACGCGGTTGAACATTAATTCCGTCTCATACTGAGCAAGGAAAGCGCCGGATGGTTAAAGATATACTGGTCACATTATCGGCATTCGATACCCTAAGCCTGAGCTTGAGAAAGACACGAAAAAGGGAAATACTTTTAATGATCAGTTGATGATGGTGATTTATAGTCCGGAAATTCAGATGGCCGATGATTTTACTGGAGGGATGAACCGTTATAATGAAAAAGGCTGGTTTATATTTAGCGAAGCACTTAGAGATCATTTGGTGCATGTGTAATTTAGCTTAACAAGCTTTGAACGCAAAAGGGTTGCAGAAAGTATTTATTAGGGGAACGTTGCAGTTGTAAAAAAGTCTTAACCACAAAATTTATTCGGATACCTAAATCTTAACTTTTTTTTACAAATTGCAAATTTTACAACCCATTGCATGAGATCTGATTTAACTAACGAGATGGCCACCAAGCCACACTACCCCATATTAGACGGCCTTCGCGGTGTTGCAGCCATAATCGTTGTAACATTTCACCTGGCCGAACCATTCTCCACAGGCAACTTGGATAAAATGGTTAATCACGGTTATCTGGCTGTCGACTTTTTCTTTTTATTATCGGGTTTCGTAATCGGCTATGCTTACGACGATCGCTGGCATAAAATGTCGGTCGGCAATTTTTTCAAACGCCGTATAGAACGTCTTCAACCCATGGTGATATTGGGGATGACCCTCGGTGCAATAGGGTTCTACTATACAGATTCTACACTATGGCCCCTCATTCATACTATTCCCATTTGGAAAATGCTCCTGGTGATGCTGATAGGCTATACTATCCTACCCGTACCATTATCGCTTGATATACGTGGCTGGCAAGAGATGCACCCTCTTAATAGCGTAGGCTGGTCATTGTTCTTTGAATACATTGCCAACATTCTTTATGCAGTTTGGATCAGGAAATTCTCTATAATGGCCTTAAGTATATTAGTAGCCATATCCGCTGTCGCACTCGCGCACCTGGCAATCAGTAACGGCGATGTAAGTGGTGGCTGGACACTAAATGTAGAACAGGTACGTATTGGCTTTACCCGCACAATGTATCCTTTCTTCGCTGGTCTTTTACTTTCACGCATATTTAAGCCTACTCAAATTAAAAATGCCTTTTTATGGTGCAGCCTTTTGGTAGTAATTGTGCTTTACATGCCACGCATCGGCGGAGCTGAGCACCTTTGGATGAACGGTATCTATGATGCGCTTTGCATTATTATCGTTTTCCCACTAATCGTATATCTTGGTGCAAGTGGCGTAATCCAAACCCAAAGAGAGAACAGGATATGCAAATTCTTAGGTAAAGTATCCTATCCGCTTTACATGGTACATTACCCAATGGTCTATTTTTATGTGGCATGGATCAGCAATAATAAGGGAATAACGCTGGCACAAGCCTGGCCTTATGCAGCACTTATTTTAACAGGTGCAATCCTTTTGGCCTATGCAGCATTGAAATGGTATGATGAGCCGGTTCGCAAATGGTTGCGGAAAAAGCTTGCATAGGATCAGAATCTGCGATGCTATTTCTAAAATGTTATATTGCAATGAATTTAGCCTGTTTATGAAAAAATATTTTTTCACTTTAATGGTATGTTTAGTTAGTTTAAACATACTCCTGCCGTTTGACGTAAAAAGCCAGCAAACAATTTGTAACCCTTTAAATATAAGTTACCGATTTACACCAGATAAGCCCTCACGTAGAGCAGCTGCTGATCCGGTTATAGTGTTATATAAAGACAATTATTATTTATTTGCTACGGCTTCAGGGGGTTACTGGCATTCAAAAGATTTGATTAATTGGGTGTTTGTGACCACCAAAGATTTGCCGTTTGAAAAAGACGCACCAGCTGCCGCAGTAATAAATGGCTCCCTATATTATATGCCTTTAAACAGCCAGATCATTTACAAAGCAACTGATCCTATTGCTGGAAAGTGGGAAATCTATAATGATGCTTTCCCAATGTCAATAGGAGATCCTGACCTGTTCCAAGATACAGATGGAAAAGTATATATGTATTTTGGATGTACCAATAATGGCTATTTACAGGTTATTGAATTGGATGTAAATAAAAAGTTAAACCCAATAGGGCAACCAGTAAATGTATTAAAAGGAAACCCTCTGGAGCATGGATGGGAAAGACCTGGCGATTATAATACCATGACCCAGAACCCCTGGACAGAAGCTCCCTGGATGACTAAGCATAATGGGAAATACTATTATCAATACTCTGCTCCCGGCACCCAATATAAAAGTTATGCTGATGGTTATTATGTTTCTGATAAGCCAATGGGCCCATTCACTTATGCACAGAATAGCCCTTTCTCAGCAAAACCTGAGGGATTTATTACTGGAGCAGGACATGCGGCAACTTTTACAGATAAATATGGCAACTACTGGCGTATAGTAACAATGGTAATTTCTGTAAAGCACATATTTGAGCGCAGACTGGGCCTAATACCTGTAACATTTGATAAGAATGATAACATGGTTGCCCATACTGAATTTGCAGATTATCCGATGGTGATCCCCAGTCATAAAATAAAAGATGTAAGCGAACTTTTCCCAAATTGGATGCTACTATCTTATAAAAAATCTGCTAAGGCATCATCTAGCATTGATACAACACCTCCTTCGCTCGCTTTTAATGAGGAGATACGAGATCACTGGAGTGCTAAGACAGGTAATAAAGGCGAATGGTTGAGCGTTGATTTGGGCTCCATATCAACTGTTAATGCTGTGCAACTAAACTTTGCCGAAAATGATACCCAGCTTTTTGGTCGCGATGGTGTGTTGGCACAGCAGTATCTTTTAGAATATTCTACCGATAAAAAGAATTGGAAAAAACTGGTTGATAAAACAACCAATGATATTGATCTTACCCATCAATATCATGTATTTAAAACACCAGTTAAAGCTCGTTATTTTAAGGTGACCAATTACAGGGTGCCAAGTGGTACTTTTGCTATTTCCGGTTTCCGCGTTTTTGGAAAAGGTATAGGAAAAAAGCCTACAAAAATATCCTCATTTGAAATGTTAAGGGATGTAAACGATACACGTAACGTTAAGCTAAGTTGGAAAAAACAAGCAAACGCTACGGGTTATAACATTAGGTTTGGCGTTCAAAAAGACAACTTGAATCGGGTATACCAGGTTTATAATGAAACCGAACTCACAATTCGCAGTCTAAATAAAGACCAGAAGTATTGGTTTGCTATAGATGCTTTTGGTGAAAATGGCGTTACAAGAGGCGACACCCATTAGGATTGAACAAGCCTATCAAATACGCAATTGCTTCGCCACCTTCATCACTTGATGATTTCGTGGACTTTTTTTGGATGTGTCAAAACGATGACGACCAAGAAAGAGAAGTAGTTGTATTACCGGATGGGAGAATTGACGTTGCTTTTGGGTATGCTGCAAACGAACCTTTTAATACATTACTTATGGGCCTGGGTAACGAGCCGCTTGTAAGCATGCTCCCACCCCACTCTTTAACTTTTGCTATCAGTTTCAAGCTTCTCGGCGCGGAATATATTTTACCAAATAGCGTTGCTACTTATGTAAATAAGGCAACCTTGTTACAAAATGGATTTTGGGGTATTTCTAAAAACGACTTAAAAGATTTCGAAAGTTTCTGTAAAAAGGCCTCCGAAAAAATGATAGGCTTAATTAGCAAGAAAGTCGACGAAAGGAAATTACTTTTATTTCGTCATATTTATGATACCAATGGGGCAATAACAGTAAATGAATTGTCCGAAAAAGTTCATTGGAGCAGCCTTCAGATTAACCGATATTTTCAACGCCAATTTGGAATTTCTTTAAAGTCTTATTGTAATATTTTAAGATTTCGAGCCTCTTTTCCACACTTAAAAGTCGGCAAACTTTATCCTGAGCAAAATTATACTGACCAGGCACATTTTATAAAGGAAGTAAAAAAGTTTGCTGGTGTCGTACCCAAAGAATTGAGTAAAAACAAAAACGACCAATTCGTAAATTTTACAACATTTCCAAACCTCGATAACTGATCTCTTACAATTTTCCCTAAAAAAGGACTGATTTATACAATTTTGCGCCAATCCTGCTGACTAGTTTTGCTTTACATTAAAACTACTTCAACTAATGCAAACAGAAAAAACACAGGTACTTATAATTGGAGGCTCACTGGTTGGTCTTTCTTCTGCCCTATTTCTTGGCTTAAAAAATGTAAAAACTATTGTGGTAGAAAAACATCAGGGAAGCTCGGCTCATCCACGAGCTATAGGTTATACTCAAAGAACCATGGAGCTTTTTGCAGAGGCAGGAATTTTAGACCAAATTCCGCAGGTTTCAAAAGATTTTAGACTTAAACGCGCCGAAATAGAAAGCCTTGCAGGGAAATGGATGGAAGATACAGAATGGACGCCTCCTACTCAAAAGAACATTCAAGAACAAAAAAAAGAATACTCACCATACACGGGTGCATCTTTAGCTCAGGATAAGCTCGAGCCTATATTGCGGATGCGAGCTACAGAATTAGGGGCCGATTTAAGATACAGCACAGAACTCATTTCATTTGCAGAAGACGAAAATGGTGTCACTGCAATTGTGAGGGAGCGAAACGGTAAAGAATATTCAATGCAGGCAGAATACATGATAGCCGCAGATGGCAGCGATAGCCAAGTGCGTAAAACACTGGGCATAAAACGTAAAGGACTTGGACATTTAAACACCATTCGCAGCGTTTTATTCCGTGCGCCATTAGAAGAATATCTGCAGACCGGCATCCACCAGTTTCAAATAAATCAGCCCGGTTTAAAGGCTTTTTTGACTACTTACAACGACGGACGATGGGTGCTAATGTTCAATGATGATGTAGAAATGAACCCCGAAGAACAATTGGCTACTATTTATAAAGCCATAGGAAGGTTGGACATCGAAGTAGAAATTATTACAACTGGTCGCTGGGAACTGGAAGCATTAATTGCAGAAAAATATTCACAGGGCCGCGTATTCATTACCGGCGATGCAGCACATACTTTACCGCCCACACGGGGTGGATTTGGCGCCAATACTGGGATCCATGATGCACATAACCTTGCCTGGAAATTAGCGGCTGTAATTTCAAAGATATCCTCGCCAAGGTTATTACAAACCTATAGTGCAGAAAGACAACCCGTAGCATGGGAAAGATATTTGCAAACATTTGCACGGCCTGATTATGCAGCCTATGGCAATGAGGAAACACGTGCCACTACAATTCTTGATGATGCAGCAATGGAATTTGGGCAACTGTATCAATCTTCAGCAATTATGAAAGCTAAGGATAACCTACTCCATGCCCGTAAGCCAGATGAATGGGCTGGCCAACCAGGTACTCGTGCGCCTCATCTTTGGGTAACTGCCAATAAAAAGACAATTTCTACATTATCATATTTTCAAAAAGGCTGGGTTCTCCTATCCGGTGACGATCAATGGCAACAAGCAGCCAATGATGCGGGTAAATCAACGGGTATTTCCTTGAAATTCTTGAAACTAGGAAAAGACTTTACTGCAGAAAATGAGCAGGCATTTTTGGCGGCATTTGGCATAACAAGTCTTGGCGCTTCCCTTATACGGCCAGATGGTTTTATTGCATGGCGAAGTTTAGATATGCCGATAAGTTCGTCAGAAATTTTGAAGGATACACTTGCCGATCTCTCCTCAGCAGTGTTTAAAGCATAGAATTTATTTGTTTGCTTATAGCAAAGCTTTAACTTTTAACTTTAGTAAACCAGAATGACGGATGTTTAGCTCTTTCTAAAATGGTGAGTCTTTGAATTAGAACGTCTTCTGCCATACTCAAAAACTTCTATAAAGCCAAAAAATGCAATGAAAATACCGATAAAAAACCAGTCCTTGTGTAATAAAAACCGTGAAATTGGTACGAAAACAATGATCACTGAAACAAAGCATAATAGCCTATACTGATTGCGGCTCAAAGATTTTAAGAAATTCATAATCATAGATAAATATAGATAAATAAACCACTATGGACTGAAAGTCCATAGGTTTGTTGCCCAGAAAGAATGAAATTCTTTCCACAAAGCGGAAATAGATACTTTTGATATGTGGAGAACAAACAAAGGCATAGCGGACATACTGTCTCAAGGCTAACTGCACATGTTGTATGGGTAACAAAATATCGTTACAAAGTGCTTGACGGAGAGATAAAGGCTAGGTGCAGGACACTCATAAAGCAAATTTGTGAAGCCGAGGATGTTGTAATTTTATCCGGAGTAGTAAGTGCTGACCACGTACACCTTCAAATAGAATACCTACCAAGTAAAGCCATCAGCGATTTTGTAAAAAAGCTAAAAGGCAGACACCACATTTAACATATATTAACACACACAGATTCTCAATTGGCAACTTAGGAAGCTAATTTTGAGGTGCATACACTTTAACTTTTTAAACTTGATATAAAGGCATTTGTAGTGCCCTAAAACTTGACCATGAAAAATTTATGCTAAAAGTATTTTACATCTGTCTATTTCTTTTTTTATTGACAGCATGTAGTGTTGTATTTGCACAAACTCAACAACAGCAGAAAAAAAACATAAAAGCTTTCTCAGAACTATACGGTCGTGTTCGCTTTTTTCATCCCTCAGATGAATCTGCAAAAGTAAATTGGTTCCTATTTTCATTATACGGTGTCCATAAAATGCGGGGCGTTAAGAACGATCGTGAACTAATTGAAGAGTTGAAATCACTGATATTACCAATTGCGCCGTCAGTGTTAATTGACAGCGTACCGATACATAATAAGCTCATTATCAACAAAATATCACCAAATAACCTCATTAATTACAAGCTTGTTTCCTGGGTTCATCATGGACTGGCTTTGTATGAAGAATCCACGGTTTACAAAAGTCAAAGACTAAATAGAGATATCATAGAGATAAGTTATATAGATTATCCCCTCTCTACCATGTTGATAGATCAAAGTTCAGGTGGAAATTTTGATTTTACGGTGGAGATTATTTGTGACTCAACCGATCGCAAAAAAGATAAGTTGTTTGCTGCTTCCTTTGAAGGATCTAACCGGCTAAAAAATAAATCTACAATTGATTACGTTACCAAAAAATACATAAAGTACAGATTCCAAGGATATCTTCCGAAAGGAACCAGTTATATCAACTTCACATTAAGATTACCAAAGCAAAGGATTGTTAAAATAAATCATCCTACTATTTATATCATGAACGGTAGTAACGCCAAAGCTTACAGTTTTAAAGAACCATTTGATGAGCATAAAGCTGCGGCAAATATTACTTTAGCCATTGCTGAAGATAAAAAATTCTATAAAACTGGCACTACCTCGGTTTCAGATATTATCTCCTTAAAACTTGGTGAAAAACTATATGCATCTGTACCTACTAGTTTGTATGCGACACCCACAGCAACTTTCCCCCAAGTAGACTCCCTAGTTTTTGATGCTTTCAAAAAAAAGCTTAAAGATTTTTGGTCCAATAAGCCACCGGAATATAGCAAGGATGCCAGATTTGCAAATATGATTAACACGTTATTAGTTCTTAAGTTCGCCTTTCCATATTGGAAGGATACCAAAACCAATCCTGATCAATTGTTCTCATTTTTATTTTCCAAAACTATAAAAGATAAAACAGATCTGGATTTCTTGGAGACGTTAAGATTGATGTCTGCTAAATTAAATGATGGCCATATGGGAATATACTATAATGGTCCTGAGCGGGTTCAGGAAAAATCTATTGAATTGGTATCTGAAATGATCGACAACAAAATTTATGTAAAACAGGTGCTCACTCCATCACTAAAATCATTAGCTAGTGGGAGTATTATTGATTCTATAGACGGAGTGTCTGCTTTGAAAATTTTCCAATCTAAATTCAGGCTAATTTCAGGTTCTCCACAATGGCGGACTTACAAGTCCCTTCTTGCCTTATTTGACGGAATAGGCGATACCGTGAAGGTGGTGCTAAATGATAGCGGAACCCGAAAAACATATCGGCTCGCCAGAACCATTTTAGATCAAGAATATCGTCCCGTAGCTTTGCCAGGATATATTCCAAACGATGGATTAATTGCTGATAACATTTATTATTTTAACCTGACTGGCGATTCAGTCATGAGCAAAATTAACGCATCCTTAACAGCGCTTAAGGATGCCAAATCAATCATGTTTGATATGCGGGGTTACCCAAAAGAAGATCTCCGCCCGGTTTTAAGGCATTTGTTAGAAGATTCTGAGCATTCCAGATGGATGCACATTCCGAAGATAGCATATGGTACAATTGGAAAGAGATTTGAAAGCTCAGGATGGGATTTGGGAGCTAATGCACCGTTTTTTAAGGGTAAGATCATTTTCCTTTCTGATGCATGTGCGCAGAGTCAATCCGAAAGTATTTTGGGTTATGTTAAAGGGCTAAAGCTTGGAACAATCGTTGGTAAGCCTACTTCTGGGACGAACGGTCAAGTTCATACCATTTCATTATTAGATGAATTTGCGGTATACTTTACCGGCATGAAGGTTACCAATGCAGATGGATCAAAGAGCCATTTAAAAGGAATAATACCAGATATACCAGTCTATTCAACTCCTGCTGGACTGAAAGCTGGAAAAGACGAAGTGTTTGATAAAGCGTTAGAATTTGCACATTTGTAATAATTTAGATTTGAAAAACACCTTGATCAACCCTATTTCTCTCCTAAAATATTTTATATCCCTTTTCTGTCTGCTTCTTTCTAGTAATTTTAGCAACGCCCAATATCTTGATGCAATTTCTGTAAAATTATATGAGCCATCTGATCTTAAAAAAGATGTTTGGCTAGTTCAAACCCTATTGGAAAAGGAGAATCCAAACATTTACCTTTATATAGGTAAAAAGGAACTGACCCAGAAGTTTGATAGTTTAAGGAATACCATTAACCAACCACTTACCAGCATAGCGCTATATGTTAAATTACTAAGCGTAATCAGTTACATAGGTGATGGCCATTTAAACATCAGCATCGACATATCAAAGTTTTCACCCAATGATAAAGATTTTTTGAAAAAACCAACATTACAGCATCCCATTTATCAATTTGATTACCGTGTTATAGCAAACAGGTTATTCATCAGCAAGAATTTAACTGGAGATAAAACAATAGCCGAGGGCACTGAGATATTAAGCATAAATGAGATGTCTGCTGCTAAGTTGATAGATAGTTTTAGCCACTACATTACTTCAGATGGTTATAATACTTCCTTTAAACGTTTTGTAATGAGTACCGGACTATTTGCAGAACGCTATCGTTTTTTATATCCAAAAAAGGAACCACTGGATTTCAAACTACAATCCAAACAAGGTACAAAACTTCTCAGGCTAAACGCTTTTGAAAAACCAGGATATGACAGCAGTAGCATTTCATCTCCGCCAACTATAGCATACAAATTGTTGACTGCCGATAGTAACATCGCCTACCTTAAAATTCGAAGTTTTTTAAATGGCGATAAGTATGTAGGATATCACAGTATTTTCGCCGACATAAACAAAAGGAAATTAAAAACATTGATAATAGACCTCCGTGGAAATATGGGTGGTGAAACTGCTTGGGCATCGAGCATTTATAGTTTTTTAATAAATACACCAACGTTCTTCTACAGAATCCCTACAGAAATTAAACAGCAAAAGCTGCTGAATGATAATTCAAAAACAAAAATTTGGGTCAAAACGGCATCTAAATTTAAGCAAACAATTGTTACACCTGATACGAGCATATTTAAAGGTAAATTATATGTGTTGATAGATGGCGGCAGCTTCTCTGCAGCTAGTTTACTGGCAGCCAATTTACGCAGTCTAAAAAATGTAACTTTTGTGGGAGAAGAAACCGGAGGTAACAAAAATATCTTTACTGCCGGAATAATCAAGAAAAGAATGCTTCCTACCACCAAACTCTTACTTACTTATGGTGTGATCCCTATGTATTTTGGTGAAATCAAAGTTATTGATGGGCGTGGTTTAATGCCTGATATACCAATCATTTATACTATTGAAGATTATTTAGCCAAAAAGGATTTGGAGTTAGATTGGGTATTAAAAGATATTGCAGCCAAAAGATCAGAGTAAAAAAAGAGTATAATATTCCTATATACCCTATCCATTATTTTTTATATTTTTGCCTCTATTAGAATTGTCTTGTAAAATATTGACTTCAATACATAATCGGTATCCGATTGTGTAAATGGCGTAAGCTAAATGTTTAGGTCTAGCTAAATATTGACAAATTTTACAAGAAACAATGAATCAGAATATAAAGATAGCCATCTTAGGTGGTGGTGGAAGAACTGGGCAATACCTCATTGCTCAACTAATAGAAAATGGTTTTAGCATTAAGGTACTACTCAGAAATCCAAATACTTTCCAAATCAAGAGCCCATTAATAGAAATAATTCAAGGGGACGCAATTGACTCAATAGCAGTCAATGATCTGTTAGAAGGCTGCAAATGTGTAATAAGCACCATAGGACAGCGCCCAGGTGAACCATTGGTTGCTGAGCAAGTGACAAGAAATATTTTAAATGCAATGGCATCTCATGGTATAGCCCGATATGTTCTTGTAGCTGGTATCAATATTGACACGCCTTTTGATAATAAAGGTTCTCAAACAATTATTGCCACGAATTATATGAAAACAAACTTTCCCATAATTCAAGAAGACAGGCAAAAAGCTTATACTCTTTTGGCCAATAGTAATATTAATTGGACATTGGTACGAGTACCTTTTATCGAATTCAACACGGGAACAGGTGACGTGTGTGTTAACCTGGATGATTGTTTAGGAAATAAAATAGATGCCGGCAATATTGCTACCTTCCTCATTAAACAAATTTCTGAGGATACCTATTTCAATAAAGCTCCTTTTATTTACAATTCTTAAAAAACAGTATGGGTTGTTGCCAACCCATACTGTTTTTTACCATGAGCCATCAGAACGCAAATGGTTGGAATTAGTTTCCCTATCTGCCATAAAGTTTTATAGGATATTCGTCTAGAAAATCCCATTCCGAATCATTTGAAATATCAAATTCTAACTGTTTGTCACTATGATTATTTTTCAATAAATCAAATGCTTGTATTGCTTGTTTTGAATCTTTAACGTAGTACCAATAATTCCTTGCACCGCCATAGGTTTCAACTAAAAATATGATACCATTATCGATCAATAGATTAACGGTTTCGTCATCAAAATCAGACAGCGTTTTATTGTATTCAGGTGATGGAAGTCCATTTTCTTTGACTTTATCGAAATTATGTGTTATACAAACTCGGTTTTGGTTGTTGCTTTTAAATAGCCATATATTTTTATATTTAGGAACCCTTAAATAAAGCGGAAAGCCTTCGTATTCTGTTTCTGTTGTTAACCATTCCATTTGCATAAATTTATTTTGGATATACCGTGTGTAAACATCAGCCTTTAAATCTCACTTAATTACCATAGTATCAAAAGCACAATTTAGAATTTTACCATTCCTCTTTGTCTGCACCCAGATCCGGTACTTTCCTGGCTGTGGAAAAGTATAAACGAAACTGATATCGTCCATTTTATGGTCCCCATTTCCTTTATTGCTGCTTTGCATTCCGGCCATTAAAATCTCATTGCGCTTAGTTTCATCCATTGCATCCAAACTAGCTACAAACCTATTAATACTGTCCGCAAAGACATTTGGCTGTGGCAAATATTTATCTATTGGCTGATGGAAAGCAATCCTATCCAACATTGCTTTTTGAGCGCCCATAGAATAACTGCCGGTAGAGTGTAGATGGTTGTAAACGCTGCCATCATCTTTGAGGATAACCGCATGGGCAGGCATTCCTAAATAGGGTTCTAGCTTAGCTGGCTTCTTATTTTCATCAAGTATTTGAAATTTCAGCGTAGTTAATTTTCCAGCCTTAATTTCCTCTCCTGGCCCTTGTAGCCACACCGCGGTAGATCCGTCTGGTAATTTGGATTCTATGCCTGGCAAACCGCACAACAACGTAGGTACAAGATCTCCTGTCTTACTATTTCTCATTATTGAATTCGTGGTAAAGTAAGTATCGTCTTTATCTGAGGTGGGTGCTGTCTCCTCGTTACTTACTATTCGATATTTAACTTCTGGAATAACAAGGGTGTCTACAATCGTTTCAGAAAAGCCGCTAAGACGGGTAATGTCCGCATATACCCAATACTTACCTGGAGGTAATTTAGGGGCTGAAGTGACAAATGTTATTGAATCAAGTCTTCGAGGATGCAAGTGAGCAAAGACATCTAAACTACCCGCCCTAATTAAAAAAAAGTGCATCAGCTTTCCATGATCTGGCACCAGGTAATTCATATTGCGACTAATCCGCATGCTTTTTCTTTGTGCCATCTGCTTAAACGCATTGGTATCAATAACCATCGTAAGCACGCCATTTTGTGCGTTTACTGTTGTAGTGGCCTGTATGGGCTGGTATAAAAACCGATTATAATCGTTGGCGGCAGCATTCCACCATGACCTTCCACCCCACAATATCAACACCAATATTACCAATGTAGCAACACCTCCTATTACTCTTTTTCTCCGCAATTTAGGAGTTAATTTTTCTGCCGGGTTAAGCTGACTATCGCTAACGCTAGACATAATAATGGTAACCATCAGCACCACCAAAAATACAGCCATCAGGAACAGTCCCCATCCTAAAGCAGCTGGCATACTGCGCTTTGCAGTGGACAGGGCCATTACCGGAATCACCACTGTGCCTTTACCCAAAGGTCCATTTACAGTAATGTCTATACTTGATGCCCCGGCACTCATCATCCAAATCTTCATGTCATACTTCCCTGGCTCTAAAGCCGATGCCTGAGCGATATCTGCACGGGGTGTGCCATCAGCCCCTACGAACCAAAAAACCGGTTTGGCGCTGATTTCTACACCTTTACTGGCATTTTGTAAATAGATGGTAACCGCCGCTGTGCCTGGTATTACGTCTGGTGGTGTGATGTTTACAAGGAGTTTATAAGGGCCTGCGTTGCCTTCAAAAGTTACACCCGGACTACCAACATGGGCATTGCTGCAGATCGATGATAATAAAAATCCGATCAGTATAATTAATTTTTTCATCATTTAACGTTTTACAGATTTCATCCACTTGCCCCAGGTTAAGCCCAACCATGCAGATGCTGATGCGATCAACATGGCTATTGCAATACCCTTGATAAATGCTGCCATAGCTTGTACATGCCAAGGCGCAAATGCGTAACGGAATTCCCAATTAGGATCTGCACCATAAAACCATGATGTAGTTCCGAAAACCCAGTTGCGGGCATAGGTAGACATTAGGAAATTACCCATTGGCCAGTGTACTGCTAGAAAAACGAGTATAAAAGCTGGCCCCAAAATCAAAGCTTTTACAATTTCTTTCTTACTTTGCATTTTGTTATTTAGCCAATCTATTGCCATTGCGGGAAAAATAAGTAGCAGCGGAAAGTTAAAGCTCTGGTAATGTGTAATGTGATTTAGCACCGGACCCAAACGTGGTTCGGCAGCAAAAAGCGGTAAAATCCAAACCATCAGGGCCATTACTAACATATAAATAGCCGTAGTTTGTGTAGCAGCCCAGCGACTGGGCGACGCAACAGCCACCGCAACAAGCAGTAGCGGAAAAATCAATCCTCCAACTATATAGAAAAATGAGGCGTGCATGTCATGCCTGCCAAAATATTCTGAAGAGATGGTAAATATCATAACCAGCATAAAACCTGCTGATAGCTTAAAGCTCCAGTTCAATACTTTTTTTACGGAATCTGATGATGTTGCCAATCGGTTTTGATAGGCAAGTACACTTACCATGGCACCAAACTGAACGGTAATCATACCCAGTAAAAGTATCGTATGCGGCGGGGAAAGTATCTCTATATCAAGCCCAAAAGTATTGTGCCACCAATCGTCAAATGGCGCAGAAGTGATCATGGTAAAGGCTCCCCAGATACAAAACAGCGCGCCTAAAGAGCCGTAAAATATATTCCAGAATCGTACAGAAATGTCCTTTTCTGCCGCAGTACCAGCAAAGGTAAGTCGGAGGACATGATATCCTGAAAATAAGCCTGCCGTTACCGCACCCAAGTAGATGAGTAAATGCGGCGGAGAAAACAACCCATCTCTACCAATACTGGTGTGCCAGGAAATATCCCATATCAGTCCCACAACAATACTCAAAGATGAGAAGACTACTGCATAAATATAAATGGGAACGATGCGGCTTGACGTAACAGAATTCATTTGCTTGAAATTTTATTAAATGTAGGTATTTTTAAAAAACTTGCAAATACCAAAGAAAAATTGTTTAGAATAATGTTAAATTTTTAACTTTCTAAAGCATTAATATAATTAATATTGCTGTTAAATTGATATATTTATAAAGGTTACTTTAAAAGAAATTCTCTGCTATGGTTTTCAATAATTTACGCAAAGTGAAATTAGGAGGCCTGTTTTTGTTAACGGGGTTTTTTGTAATGTTTTCTGCAGCGGTGGGTTTACTTGGCTGGTTGGTTGGCATAGAAGCTTTCAAAAGTATATTACCATACTACCCTACTTTGAAGTTTAATACAGCAATGTGTTTTATGATTTTGGGAGCTGCATTTAGCCTGTTCATTAAAGCTGAGATCAAAGTACTTAAAATAGTTTCATATACACTATTGATTGTCCTGGGTATTATATCAGCAATAACTTTAGCACAAGATTTATTTAATTTTTCGGCGGGGATTGATCAATGGGCAATTAAAGATATGGAAATGATTAAAGCACATGGAGCTTTTCCCGGCAGGATGTCTCCCCCCAGCTCATTATCTTTCTTTTTGATGTCCATATCGCTATTAGGATTGAGTATTAAAAACCATCGCATTAATTTTTTTGCGCAATATGGCTTGCATTTGGTTTCTTTAATAGCCTTTATTTCAGTCATTGGCTTTTTGCTTAGTGTTCCTTATACTCCAAAATTAACGTTTTTCTCTTCGATGGCGATAAATACATCGGCAACTTTTTTGTTAATTTCTGTTGTTGCCGCAAATCTAAATAGGAACCTGGGCATTATGCGTGTTTTTGCTGGTGAGGAAATTGGAAATATAATCGCTCGTAAGCTCTTCCCTCGTTTAATAATTATCTTATTAATTTGTGCCTACACTAGCATGTGGTTGCAAAGACATCAGTTTATTAGTCCGGAATTTGGGGAGTTGATCTCTATAGTTTTATTTGTTTTTGCTGCCTTGTTCTTATTTAGGGGAGTGTTAAGAAATATGAACAGTCTAGATTTTAAAAAATCTGCAGCAGAGGACGAAATCAGGTTACTGAATAAAAATCTGGAAGAAACAATTTTGAAGCGTACATCAGAATTAAAACTTAGTAATGACCTTTTTGTTAAAATATTTAATTCTAATCCTGCTGGAATAGCAATTAGTAAGGTGGATACAGGGGAATATAGAAATGTTAACCCCGCATTATTAAGCATATTAAAATATACCAAAGAGGAAATGATTGGTCGTCTTTCTACAGATTTGTTGGTAATTAACGCCGAAACACGCCAGCATTTGATGTCTATTTTGGTAAGTGAGGGTAGGCCCGCAAATATTGAAATGACCTTAAAAGACAAAAATGGATCCACCAAACACTGTCTTGTAACGATGGAAAAATTTGTTGAACATGATCAGCAATACATGATGTCTTTCATCTATGACATTACAGATCGTAAAAATGCGGAGGAAAAACTCGCCATAGCATACCAGGAAACTGAAGGACTCGCAGTTAGACTTACCGGGCGAAATAAACAGTTGCTCAGCTTTGCTCACATTACTTCTCACAATTTACGATCGCCAGTTAGCAACCTAAATATGTTGCTCCTTTTTTATAAGGAAAACACTAGTGCTGAAGATCAGCAACAACTTATTGAAAAGATAGATACGGTTGTAAATCACCTAACTACAACCTTGGATGAGCTGCTGGAAACCATAAGTATTCAGGAAAATACAGAAAAGAAAAGACAAGAACTGTATTTTGATCAGATCTTTAAATCGGTTACGGACATCCTGATTGGAGAACTTTTGGAAAGTAAAGCCGTAATCAAATCAGATTTCTTAAAAGCACCGGTTATTTTATACCCGAAGGTTTATCTGGAAAGCATCTTATTAAATCTGGTTTCTAACGCCATAAAATATCGGTCGCCAGATCGTATACCTGAAATTACGATCATTACTGAACTAGTAAATGGTGAAACCGTGCTAACTGTAACAGACAATGGACTAGGTATAGATTTGGATATGCATGGAAAAAATCTTTTTGGTATGCGTAAAACTTTTCACCGGCATCCAAATGCAAAAGGACTTGGGTTATTTATTGTAAAAACCCAGGTAGAGGCTATGGGCGGCGAAATTTCTGCAAAGAGCGAGGTAGAAAAGGGTACTACATTTAAAATTATTTTTAATAAATTGGAATCATGAGAGAACTACTAAACTTGTGCTTTATTGATGATGATGTTATTTACCAGTTTACGGTTAAAAGATTGGTAACCAGTAAAAATTTAGCCGATAAATTATGGTTATTTGATGATGGTGAAGCTGCAGTAAAGTATCTGTTTGATCAAAAGCAAAACGCTATGGAATTGCCTGATATTATCTTCCTGGATATTAATATGCCCATAATGGATGGATGGCAATTTTTAGCAGAGTTTAAAAAATTTAAAGAAAAAGTAGCTAAACCAATAACGATTTACATGGTAAGCTCATCAAACGATAGCAGAGATTTAGAGCAGGCTAAATGCATTGAAGAAATATCAGGATATCTAGTTAAGCCACTAAGATTAGCGCAACTAGAGCAGGTTATTAATGATTATTGGGAAAGTGGTATATAAATAAAATAATGAAGCTGCCTAAAAAAATAACTACCAACAACACATTTCCAATCTAATTAATTACCTATATAAGGTTTTCAAAAGTGAACGCACTGCTTGCAGTTATTTTTAGGAATTAATATTTGATTATTGAGGTCTCTCTATTTTTTATAGATCAATTCGTTATTTCTGTAATCAGAATTCAGATTAGAATACCAATCTGGAAAAGATTTGCCTCCAGATTCTGCCCATTCTTTAAAATGAAGATAGGCCTTAGATATATCTGTATACTCGACTGGATAACTAAATGTACCTGCTGGTAAGTTTATACAAAAAGGAAGACCTGTTTTTGTTACATAATATTTGCCAATGCTTAGATCGCTAGCGTCATCAAGTGTACCAAAAACTTTAAGATCGGCTAAAGCTGTTGGTGCTTTCCCTAATGCATGAACTTCCCTTCTTGACGCACCTACATAGTTAAATATAAATCCATTGTAATCTGTGCCAAACTTGTCTAGTTCTGGTCCATCTATTAGGTCGAAAGTTACGCTGTAGTTTTTAGCTTGAGCAGTAGGTGCGCCTAGCACGGTATTCCAAGCAGATAATTCTTTGTGAGTATCTGTAAAAAGTATAATCACAGCCTTTGGCTGCTCTGCTTCCAGCACGGCACCTTTCAACTTGCTAACCATGGCACGTGGAATAGGAAACTCTACACCAAATCCATTAGAGGTTGAACCTCCTGCCGCTGCTAAAGAAAATTCGCCAGTTACTTGTACTACAATATTTTTTGAGTTGGTAATCGCATTATACCTTGCTGTTATCACTAAGTCGTTAACATCATAATCGCCCATAATTGGCCATTGATCTTCAAAAGCAGAAGTTGATCCACCCTCTGCCGCAGAATAGTTATTATACGCCTTGATGTAAATTGATGTGATTAGGTTAGACAGATAAACTTTAGCTTTAAATGGCGCAATTAAAGTTGCAGAACCTTTAGTAAGTAGCTTTCCTGTTGCTTCATTATAGATAGAAACAACATGGATAGCATCAAGCAAGTTAATGCTTTTTACACCAATAGTGAAATTGATATTTCTGGAGTTCTCCCAGGTAAACCCTGTTGGAACTTTAATGTCGGTAGTTGCTTTTACTGCTTTAATGGGATCTGGTTGTATAGCATTCTTTTTACAAGAAACCAATACGACAGATGACACCAATGCAAGATTGAGTAAAAATAATATTAGCTTTAATCTTAAGAATTAAAGACTTCTTAAACATTTTCTGTTTCTTTTGGTTATAGTTAAAATACAAATTTACATAATGAAAAAAAAGGGAAGCTTCTTTGAGAAAATTGCGAATAGAATAACAAGTTGGACGGGTAGCGGACCAGCCTTTGGTACTGCCGCACTTATTGTTGTTGTTTGGGCGTTTAGTGGTCCTGTTTTTAACTACTCTGAAACCTGGCAACTGGTGATTAATACCGGAACTACTATTATTACTTTTCTGATGGTATTCCTGATACAGAAATCTCAAAATAAAGATGGCAAAGCCATACAACTTAAGCTCAATGAGTTGATTGCGGCGTCCAGATATACTAGCAATCGTTTAGTAGATATTGAGGACTTGTCAGAAGATGAGCTGGATGTACTAAAAAAATATTACCAAAAGCTAGCCGATGCTGCAGAAAAGGACGGCGATATTCATAAGTCTCACTCTATTGATGAAGCTGTGAAATTAGGCGATGTAAAAGGTAAAATAAGGCGAACCGGCAAAGTAACAGTTTAGTAATAGTTTATTGATCTGTAGGTTACGTAAGATGATTTAGATTAAAAGCATAGATTCTTTCAATAAAACAATCATGTTGTGAATCAAAGAATAGTTCCAGTAATAAGATATAATATAGCAAAAGTTTTTTACTTCGATTGATATTGGATAATCCGAGTGGTTAAAAAGGTGATTTTCCTGCTCTTTGTTACCATTGAGGTCCAGTTGCGTAGTTCATCTTTAATATAGGAATACTCCTTTCTTCGATCAAAACTACCTGATGCATTGTACCTCCAGTCTGACAACAGATTGTTGTCATCATCATGCCAAAATTTAGAGAAATGAAGCACGTACCCTGTTAAGGCGTAAACGCGTTCACTATATCTATTGCCCTGAAGATCTGAAGTATAAACAGCATTGAAGCCTTGCGACAGGGTATCTAATACAAAATGACTCCTTGCTATTAGGTTCTTTGTGTCATTATATTTATAGTTGTCTCGGTACACCTGTTTATTTCTATTGTTATAAGTAACTGATTCTAGAAGTAAGTGATCACGATTATAAACGTATCTGGTAAGGTAGTTTACGTCGGCAGATCTGTATCTTTTGGCAGCCAGGTTTTCTCTATCATCGTACACATACCTGATTGTAAACTTCTTGCCTGTTTCCTGCATTAGTAACTTATTCTCATATTGGTAGGTAATGGAGTCTGCTACCTGGTTACTGTCTATGGTGTCGTAAATGATACATTGCTGCAGCACACCGCTGGCGTCAAACTTAAAATTGCGCTTTACTACCAGCGTCTTATTACCTAAGGAGGTATCGTAACAGTTTTCGAAAAATGACTTTACCTTTCCATTTAGCTTCTGGCTGTTGCCTAAAACTGGAAATTGAGCATCGCTATTGGTTATGTTTAAGCCAATTAGTAAAGTTGTGGTTAGTACAAAATAGATTAATCTTCTCATCATCACTTTACACTAAATCTAAAAGTTTTGCGACCGATAGCACCTGTTGCGCTAATTCCTTCTATGGCAAACCTATAAGTACCCATAGGCATGTTTTTGTTTAATTCTACCTCTATATCACCTTTGTCATCAGGATGCACGCTTGAATCCCAATAGAGTGTATAAACAGATGACTTTGATACATTCGTGCCGTCAAAGGCATATTTCGGAACATATAGATTAGCCGTTTGACTATATCCCTCTGGAATGTAATAGGTAAAATCTGGTATGTAGGTATCTAAGTTGGCGTATTTTCTTTTGGTGAGGATGAGTATGGAAGCCTTGCCGTTACTTGATATCGTGTTGATTAGTGCTAGATTAGTACGTACTATATCTACCTTTCCAACGTCCTCTGGTTGTATTGTGTTGTTATCAAAAATACCAGCAATTTCTACGGAATCGGTTACCAATCTGCCATTTAAAATAACGTTCATAGCACTATCTCTATAAAATGGATAGCTCATTACCGATCGATAGAGTTTAAACTGGATGCCAACAGTTAAGCTATTTAGGCAACTACCCAGGTTGGCGCACTTTTCTGCAGCGTTTAAGTAAATGGTTTGATCTGCATGACCCTCAGGTATCTGTATGGACGACTGGCGCACGTAGGCTATTCTATCAACAGCATTTGACTGGATACTCACTTCTTTTAATGCCCTGGATCTTGGGATAATTGGTAACTCGTCATTTGCACCATTTGTTGATTTAATATCTGGATAGAAAAGTGGTATTGAAGGGCCATTTCTACTTGGCGTAACTAGTTGTGGATTGGGGTTATCCATACTAATCCTAATCTTTTTGGTATTTTCAGGATATTTAGCTTGAACAGTAAACTTAACGCCATTTAGGAAATTAAGACTATCAACGGAAAAGCGGCCATCCTTACCGCTCATTACCTCTTCCATGATACCAGCGTTTAAAGACAATAGTGTTACCCTTGCATTTATTGCTGCAGAACCAAGGGTATTCCTAGCGATGCCAGTTACCTCAATCCCTTTAAGCTCTGGCTTAAAAAGTGGTGCCTTTGGTAAAGTTGAAAGGGAATATTCTTTGACTGAAGGTGAATATTCTCTGTATCCTTGAGTAAGCATCAGGTTGTCTAAAGCCTCATTTACATTAGCGCTATCCGACATGAAATAATAATTAGGCGATTCAATATAGCCTTTCAACTCAGGCGACAATAGTAAACTGGAATAGATCGAAGTCTCTTCTTGCTCCTTAATTTGGAATTCTTCTCTGGATATGGAGATGGATAAACTAGCAGAGGTATCGATTTTACCAGCCTCAGATGCCTTTATATTAAGCTTAACCGGTTGAGTTGCCGAATAGCTAATTTTATTAGAAGCTAGATTTAACTGCAGCTTTTTGCTATTCTTTATAAATACTATACGTTGAGCATAGACAGTGCCTGAGTTGGTTTCCAATGTAATTTGACAGATGCCGTAAGGCAGGTTATTCTTATTAAAAGTTAGCGCTTGGTGCGCTGATTGCTGACGAATAGGTTGCTCAGTTATGGTATTACCAGCGGAAGTAATCCTCAAATGAAGCGAATCTGTATTGGTAGGTATAAAACTATTTAATTTAACAAAAAGGCTGTCGTCAGTTTGCGTTACCGCAATAGTGTAACCTTCTAATTTAGGTTGAGGTAAGTTGTATTTTTTTTGTTTAACATCTTCGTTATCAATAACTACAGCATAGGTATGTCCCTTTTCAGGTGTAAACATAAAGCTACCCATTCCTGCAAAATAGCTCTTGAAGGTAGAAAGCTTCTTACCCAGCTCATCAACCAATGTACCACTGATAAGCAAGCCTCTCCCATCAATACCTATGGCCTTAAAACCTATTTTAATTGGCATACCATAAATTAATGTTCCACCTTCCGGCAGAAACTGAAGATCTATGTCCTTTAAAGCCGTATTAATTGCGAATGACTTACTAATGGCCATCTGATTTTTAACTTCTGGATAAGTTTCCAGATAGGATGAAGTGGGCAGTCTACTGGTTTTAGCTGGTATATTTATTTTTAATAACCCATCAGCATCTGTTTTTTCGTTGCCGCTATTGGCTGTTTCATGGTTGGTAGATAAACGGTAACGCACTGCAGTATTTGCCATTTTATTACCACTTGGATTGGTAATTCTAATGTTAGCACTAAGTGAAGGTATACCTGCTGCAGTTTTATATTCAAAAACAGGATTAGCAGAAAGCTCGCCAGTGAATGGATTTAAAATAAGTAATGTTTTGTCGAAGAAATAATCGGTAGAGAAGTTACGCATCCACTTGGTGTAAGCACGCAACCTGATTAAGCCTTCTTCTAGATCACCACTTAAGGCAAAGTTGCCATATACTACACCATTTACAATTTCAAGTTTAAGGCTTTTTTGCACAGAATCCCTTTCGTTGATGAGATCTATGTATAAAACTTTACTTAATGGACTATTTTTCTGTGCAGTGCTACCCGTAATATAACCTTTAAACCAAATGGTATCGCCTATGGAGTAGGAAGACCTGTCTGTATGCAGGTGCACACGCTCGGTCATGGCTTTAGCGGGTCCCAGTTGAGCAACAGCATTTGTTGGAGAAATTAGAGCTGCAACTATTATAAAGGCAAATAGTGCACCTATTCTGTTAAAATGAAGTTGGAGTGAAAGCAAGTTTGAAAGCATTTTTGGTGGCATTTAAAATATAGCTGTAATAAGGTTAAGCACTAATATTACTACATACGCAATGATCAAATATAAAGGTTTGAAATGTTAAATTTTCCTAAATAACTGTGGTTTATTTGTTACAAAGGGGTTAAAATAATATCTTTAGTAAACCAAATGAATACTCTTATGTTTAAAATCGCTCTCTGCAGTGTAATTATCTGCACACTATTAGGCGGTCAGGTTATGGCCCAAGCAAGCAAAATTGATAGCACTGGAATGGTAACACTAAGAATTGATCCTTCTAGTGCCAGAGGTGCTGCTGTATCACAACTCTTTGATGAAGTAAACTTTATTCCTTTAGAAACTACAAAGGAAAGTTTGTTTGGTTCAATTAATCAACTGAAAATGACCAATGAGCATTATGTCATTTACGATTACGAAACTAAGGCTGTATTAATCTTCACTAAGGAAGGAAAGTATATTGCTAAAATTAATGCCAGCAAAATAGAGAAAGACCCAGCTGTTAAGGACCAGAGTTTTTACGGCTTTAATATTGTGACTCAGGATGGTAAATCATTAATCCAAATTGCTGCCGGTAAACAGGTTTATTATTTTGATTTTGATGGAAAACTGGCAAAAAAAGTACCTATTATTAAAGATCCACTTAACAAAGAAATAGATTACACCAACTATAAAAAATTTAGTGATGGTACTGTTATAGACCAGGGATTCCTTGAAAAAAATGATAAAGACAGCACCTATTATCACCTCAGTTTAATTAAAGACAAAAAACGAGTAGAGAGCTATTTTTCCTATAAAACTACAGACTATAAAGATGACGAGAGATGGCACGGTGGAAGGTTGTATGACTATGGCAATCCTGACGAATATCTTTATATCAGGAACTTCTATTATAATATTTACAAATTAACATCCAAAAACTTATCCTTGGCTTACCGAATCCTTTTTCCAGCTGGAAATTCTTTGCCTATGGATTTTGATACCAATCCTATTTACAAAGGAAAAGGCTATGAGTATTATGACAAAAATAGAGATGTTTTTTATGAAATGACCAATAGTTATCTCCATTACAACAACCTGTATTTTCAGGTTAGAAACTGGAACTGGAGCAGAGATGAAAAAAAAGCTTTTATCTATAATTTGAAGACAAATGAATTGACGTCTGTTGCAGATATCGAGCCTGATTCCACTTCGCAATTCTTACCAGTTACTGATTTGGCATCGCAGTATGATTTTACAAATAGAGGCTTCCACATCGTGACTCCTGAATATTTTTACAATAGTTATTCATCCCTAACACTTTTTACCGCTAAAGAACAAAACGAGGATAAAAACAGAAAGTATAACGCCGTTTTAACTCAGTATTTTAAAACACAAAACAAGAAAAGCAACCCTATAATTATCCAATTAAAACCAAAGAAAAATTAACGCTCCATGTATAAAGTAATTTCTATAACGCTGGCATTTCTGTTCAGTACAGCCTTTTTTACGCTTAAGGCACAACAAGCAAACCCCACAAATCCGGGAAGTGCAAAAGGTATTGTGAGGGATACCGCACAAAATTACGTACTCAAATCTGCAACTGTATCTGTCTATAAATCTGCAGATAGCACTTTAATAAGCTATCAGGTAACGAATAATTATGGGGAATTTAATTTTAAGAACTTACCTGTAAATGTTTCACTGAGGCTTGATGTTAGCAATATAGGTTATGCCACTTCCAGAAAGACATTTACGATACCAGCAGACAAGAATACGATTAACCTGCAGACCATTATTGCAAACCGGAAGGACATTAATTTGGATGATGTGGTAATCTCTGTTCCTCCCATAAGTATGAATGGTGATACGCTTGAATTCAATGCCGCTGCATTTAAATTGGATAGCAATGCGGTTGTTGAAGATTTGCTAAGGCAAATACCAAACATCACGCTGTGGGGAGACGGACAAATAACTGTAAATGGAAAAGAAGTTAAGAGTTTATTGGTAAATGGTAAATCCTTTTTTGGTGGTGATATGAAGCTTGCCACTCAGAATCTGGCCAAAAATGCAGTGCAGAAAATACAGGTGTACAACAAATCCAGGAGTCAACAAAGTACTAATCCAGCCGATTCTACCTTAGAAATGAATATCAAGCTGAAAAAGGGTAAGGATATTGGGTTTTTCGGTAAGATTGGTGCAGGATACGGCACCAATAATAGATTTGAGACGGATGCCAGTATAAATATGTTTACACCTAAAATGCAATTGGCTGTTGTGGGGGCAATGAATAATATTAATAAGATTGCCGACAACACAAGTGACCTAATGTCTAACAGCACTTTTAAGGGTGTGGGAACAAATGTTGAATACCAGCCAGATTTTCGGTCGGAAGGAATTACAAGACCTAGTGCATTGGGCGCAAATTTTACTTACAATTTTATAGAGAAACCTACTTATGAGCTTACAAATACGCTAAAATCAAATTACTTTTTACAAGATAAGAACACCAATTACCTATCGGATGTAAAAACTACTACCTCTGTTAATAGTACAGATAAGGTAATTGAGAATAGCAATACAAACAATCAGTCTTCTAACACTACTCAAACGTTTGATTCAGAATATGAGTATAAAAAGAAAGGTCATAATTTCAATTTTTCTCAGGCAGTAAACCTTAGTCATGGCGACAACACCAATCAAACCTTCCGAACAGCTAGTAATTTACAGGATATTTTAACCAGTACCAATAACTCTTTTAACACTGGAAACTACAATAATAAAAACTTTAGGTTTAGTGGTAACTACGATTATTCTCCTTATATCATTACCGAAAAGACTAGGTTTACTGGGCTTCGTGCAGATTATAATTTAACCACTTATAACAATGAAAATGATCGATTGAACCTCACAGAGTTTAAATCTTTTAAAGGAACGGCGGCTAACCAAAAATTTAATAGAAAATATAACTCCCTGGCTGATGGTCTTAGACAAGAACTAAACTTTACTATACCAGATATAAAAAGGATTATTTTTGGCACTAAAAACTACTCTACGTTTAATATTAATTTGACCAATAAACTAGTAATCAACTCAAACAAAAACAATAATAAAGTACAAGATCTGGATACTATAAGTAATATTTATCGTACCAATTCGTATTTGAACAATCAATTAACAACAAGTGTTATTGAGGAAACGCCTGGTTTAAATTTACAAAAGAGTTTTTACAAAAGGTTATCAAATAGATACAATAAGTCACTAACAATCAAATTTTCTCCCAAAGAATTGTTAGTGAGTCAGGATAATAAATCTGATCGTTCGTTTCAAAACATAAAACGCAACTACAGCAGGTTTGCTCCAGATGCAGGAATAAGTTATAATAATTATCAGTATGGTGAATCTTCCAACAACTATGATCTAAATTATAGAACAACAATGAAGCTGCCTGATATTAACCAGCTAGCCCCGTTAACCGATAGTAGCAACGTCTATTATCTGGAAAGGGGAAATCTTAACCTTAAAGAAGCCGTTCAGCGCGAACTGTCTTTTAGTTTCTATAAATATGATCAACGTAGTAAAAATACCCTGAATTACTCTCTAACAGTAAGGGCAGGTATGATTGCTCATAATATTGCAGATAGTTTGATAATTGACGAACAGAACAGGCGTACAGTTTATCGCGTCAATGCTGAGGGTCATAAATATATTAATGGGGAAGCAAATATTAGAAAGGCACTTAAGTTGAAGTCATCAGAATTGCAGTTTAACATTTATAATAACTTCAATGTCAATAAAAACCCAGGCTACACAAATGGCGTGTTTACCTACTCCAGCAACTTAAATACTTATACCAGTGGTGGGATAAACTATACGTACAAGAGTTATTTAGCAATGGCACTTAGCCAGTCTTGGTCTACATACCGCTCAAAACAAGAAGCATTTAATACCCAGTACAGCGGAAAAACTGTTGGAACAACTTTAACTGCCAGCTATAACATTACCAAAAAGCTTACTTTAAATAGCAGCATCAGTAATAACAATAGTTCTTCTTCAAACTCTAAAAACATTACATACACCATCTGGAATGCCAATATGGTTTATCGTTTTCTTAAGGGTAATAATGCAGAGGTCAAATTTGCTGCCCTGGATTTGTTAAGACAGAATACCAGTGTGATCAACTACGGTAATGCTAATAGTTATACTATAGGTACACAGAATGTTTTGAAGCAATACTTTATGACAACACTGTCTTATTACCCAAGGCAGTTTGGTAAGAAAGCAGCCGCTAAGAAATAGCGGCTATTTTACTTTATTGAATACAAATAAGTCTTTATAGATCCATTTTCCATCTTCTTCAGTACCTCTTGCAATTACAAATTGGGTACCAGAGCGTTTTTCATATAAGATCCTTAAGCCTCCACCCTCTTTCTGAAAGATGGCTTTGTCTTTGGATGCTTCAAGAAACAGATACCGGTCTTGTTTATCTTTTTCTTCCTGACCAATTAATCCGGGTTTGAAATGCTTAACCATAGATACTAAACCATCAGCAGTTTGCTCATAAGCCAATATTTCGTACAAATCGGGATTGGCACCATGCATCATTCTCATAAAGCCAAGCATGTTCTCTCCTGAAGGAGGTAACCAAAAGCCTTCTATTGTTTGCCCGTCTGGCATGATGGCTTTCCAGTTTCCCTGGATAAAACTCACATCAGCAATCGTGCCTTTTGCTTGTGCCTGAAGCTTAGGGGAAATGCCAATAACCATTAACAAGAAAAGTAAAATGCGTGTATATTTCATAAGGCTCAAGAATTTGGTTTCTTAAAGATAGGAATTACAAGCAAATATTGATTGAGGATATTAAGCGCCAAATTGACGCAAGTGATGATCCGCATGTTTGTACACAAATACACCCACTTGATCTTTGGTCATTTTACCGAAAAACCAATGTAATAGTAACGGATTATTGTAATTAGCATACGCATTGATTAAACCAATCCATTTGTTCTTTTCTGCCGCTATATCTCCATCGGTTTCTTTAATTATGAAATCCGGACTGGTAGGTGCATTTTTATGCATAGGGACATCATCGTTTATTAATCCCCTTAATACCCAGGGACCAATTATCCTTCCCAGCAGTGTACGCTTATAAGCAGTAAGGCCTAAATACATTTCTTCTGCAACATTGCAGTGCTTAAGCATTTGGATAACATTCATTTTACCCCATTCTGCCTTATTATTTTCGCTAAGCGAGTTGATTCTATGTATCAACTCGCTTCTTGTAGCTTCATCAAATATTGTTTTCATTTATGTCACCTATTTTATACTGCCAAAATGAACATGCTCTGTAATTCCATTGGGATCATTGAGTAACTGGAAAGTAGTGGACGGGCCAAGGTTAACTGGCGCATTCCATGATCTTAATGCCCATACAATCTTTTTATCTGGGGTAACTTCCACAGCTTGCACAGGCTCATTTCCGGCAACTACTTTACCATCCCACTGGTTAAACCAATTGTTAATGAGTGTATTCCCATTGGGTAGGCGCATCGCAATTTGAGGACTCGTAAGTTTATAGTCCTTCACGTCATCTAAAAGGTATTCCCATACTACATCACCTTTTCTATTGAGCTCTTTTACAAACCGTTGGTTACTGGCTACCAGTAAATTACCAGAAGGTAATTGTGCTGCCGACCAAACACTTGGTACATCTATTGAGGATAAGATTTTTCCATCCAAATCGTACTCATTTACCTTTGCTAGATCCATGTGTGCGATAAGTAAAGTGCCTTCCTTCGTTAAACGGGCATGGCGAATTTGTCCGTGGGTGCCGCTTTTAAAGGGGATAGCAAATTCCTTGACCACTGTATTGGTTTTGATGTTCATTACACAAACCTTGGCAGGATTGCCGTTTTGAACAAAGATTACATGGTCTTCACCAATTGGCTGAGCGGTATGGGTTTCGAAACCATCTGGTGCATCGTATTTCCATAGCACTTTTTTATCCTTGTTTATTAGCGTAATGCCAAATTGATGCGCAAAAAGTACGTTTCCATTTGTTAGCATAACTGCATCACTGATCTCTCCCTTGCCTACTGTATCAATGTAAGACCAGGCTATTTTTCCGTTTTTAATGATGTACATGTTGCGGGCTTTAGCCTCACCCGCATAAAAGAAATCAAATTGCTTTAAGCCTTTCCCTGGTAACTCTTTTGGGGCAATAACAGCGGTTTGCGCAGAAGTTGAATTTGATAATCCTATGAGTGCAAATAACAATGGACATAAGTATTTAAATCCTGCTAAAGTTGTTGTCTGTTTCATAATTAAGGTTATTTAGTGATTTTGAAAATAACGCCATTTGAGTTACTAGGACCAGTATCAGGATTGGTAACCATATAAATTTCGCCATTGTTATTTTCACCAAAACCAGTAACTTTTAAGCCTTCAGGAATGTTAGATAAAGTGATATTTCCCCTCTGCCAAGCTGTACCAACCTTTTTAAGGTACCACATTGGGCCTGTCCAATCGGCATACACATACTTGCCTTTTAACAAGGGAATAGTCTTACCATTATATACGTAGCCACCTGTTACAGAAACTCCTTCGCGGTGCGGATACTCCATAATAGGCATAATGATACCTTTAATATCACAGCCAGTAGCTGGATTATAACAATGCGTTCCTTCTGTAATGCGCCAACCGTAATTACCACCTTTCTTTACAATATCAACCTCTTCCCATAAATCCTGACCTACTTCACCAGCAAATAGTTGTCCTGATAATCTATCAAATGAAAAGCGATATGGATTACGGAAACCATAAGCAAAAATCTCTGGCTTGATGTTAGGCTGACCAACAAAAGGGTTGTTTGCAGGCACTTTATATGGTGCTTCTGTATTGATATCCACACGGAGAATCTTGCCCAACCAGGTAGTCATATCTTGTCCGTTACCCGCTTCGCCATGCTTATCGCCTTGTCCGCCTCCATCTCCATAAGAGATGTACAGATAACCGTCTTTACCAAACTGAACGCAACCACCATTGTGGTTACCATCAGGCTCATCAAGAGCAAGAATCAATTTCTCACTGTTTATATCTGCTATTCCAGAAGCACCCAATTTAAACTCAGCTACCACACCTTTGTGGTTAAACCCAGGAGATGGCGCACTGTAGTACACATAAAACTTCCTATTGGTCTTAAATTGAGGGTGCAAAGCGATACCTAGCAATCCGCGTTCTTCGTAACCTTTGTTCAGCTTTGGAATTTTGCTACTTAGATCAAGCACTGCTGTTTCACTTAGCTTACCATTTTTAATGGAACGGATTTTACCAGTTTGTTCGGTTACCCAAATCTCTCCGGCAGTAGGAAAAGCAATTGCTGTAGGTGCCACAAGGCCCCCAGAAATTTTTTGAACCTTTAGGGTAATAACAGGAGGTTCTGCTGCAATAACAGGTTGCATTAACGTAATAATGCTGATGCCCAGTAAAGATAATATTTTCATAATGAGTTGATATATTGTGTGTTATTTTATAAGTTATTTTTTACTTGCCAAAATCAAACCATAAAGTACCTGCAATAGCACTTCCGTCAAGTTTGGCTTTCTGACTTTGCGGACCCATTGATTTTGCTGACTGAAATTTAGTGCCGATAGCGCTAATGTTTTGTAAGAATCCAAGGCTTCCAGCAGGAAATGGGGGCTCTACATTATTGTTATCTAAAGCAGCCTTTTCTCTGGCAGGTTTTAGCATTTGAAAGTATAGGTTTGGATCTGTTGTATAAACCGTAAAAGGGGATTCTTTGGTTTCTATAGTCACCCAATTCACTTCTGAATGATAACCTTTAAACTCAGGGTAATTCCACGTTTCACCGGTTATGGTATTGTTATAGTCTTTATGGAATACGGCAAACTGCTGTCCTTTTAACCTGTTCTGCCAAACACGGTAAGGCCCTCTACCCAACCACTTCATACCAGTAATCTTTTCTTCTGGATAATTAAAGGTGATGCCAGAGAAATCAAACTCACCTTGTTGTTTGTATGCATATTCTAGTTTAGCGTGCTGTCCGGATTGGAAAGTCCATTTAACATGTAACGCACCTGCACCCTCATAATCTGATTCAACGATGTATTTACCGTTATCCGCCTTGTGGCTAAATGCTTTTAATGTTGTTTGCACACCTGCTAAAACTGGTCCGCCAGAAAGATAAATAGTACCACCTGGTTTAACCACCTGCTGGATATACCCTGTTGATTTATCGAAGTAATAGCTAAGTCCATCACATTTTACGGTTAGTACTTGTCCCTCTTCTATCGCCGATGGTTTTGCACCAGCGCGATTTGAAGCTATTAATGGATTGGCCTTTTGAGCCACAATTGATGGTGTAGTGATAGACCAGCTCCAGGTAAAAATCTCTTTCTTATCAGGCCCGTATGCAGTTAAATATAATGCATCGTTTGCTCTCCAGTTTGCTGGCAATGCCAGACTAAGAAATCCTTTTTCTCCTGGCTTTAGATTTGACGGTACAACTGAACCACTAGCTTTTACCATTGCATCAATACTTGTTGATCCTGGTAAAGGAAAATTAACCAGTTTCCATTTAAAGGTGCATTGGTTTAAATTGGTAAAGGAATACCTATTCTCTACAGGAATCTTACCATTAAAAGCCCCATTAATAGGTTGTGGATTGATATAAACTGGCGACCAGATTTCTTTTATGGTATAAAAACTACCTTCCTTTTCTCTATGCGGACCAACAATTCCATCTGGAGCATGGTTACCGTCAGTATCATACGCGCCATTCTTATCGGTACGGATAACTGCCTCATCAGCAAAAGCCCATATAAAACCGCCTGCACCATGAGGATGTTTTTGCATCTCTGACCAAAAATCATCTAAAGCTGCACCCGCCCCGCCATCGTAAAGGCCGTGCATAAACTCAGTGGTAAAGAATACTTCCTGACCGCTGGCCGTAGTTTTAACAATGGCATTATAATCTGGATAATGATGGGTATCTGTACCGTTAAACTTCTCCCAAGGGTGAATTACCGTACGTTTCTGTGGATCATATAACGCATAATCGTTATCCAGTTCCCTGTTAAACCCACCCTCATTTCCATTATCCCAGAATAATATAGCAGGGTGGTTAACATCTCTAACTACCAGCTCCTTAACAAGTTTACGCCCAACCTCTGTATCATAAAACGCTTGCCAGCCAGTTAACTCATCCAAAACGTATAAACCTAATGAATCACAAACCTCCAGAAAATCCTGATCTGGCGGATAATGAGACATCCTTACCGCATTCATATTCATTTCTTTCATTAAACTAACATCCAATAAATGAACACCATGACTCAAGGTTCTTCCAGTTTCTGGCCAAAAGCTATGTCGATTGCTTCCCTTTAATATGATCCTGTTTCCATTTACATAGAGGCCATCATTTATACGAAGCTCTACCGTACGGAAACCGAACTTTTGCGTAACGCGATGTAGAACTTGTTTCTTATTCTTAACGCTTACCACCACCTGATACCTGTTAGGAAACTCAGCACTCCACAAAGCCGGCTTTACAAAATTAGCCTTCAAAGAGGCGTGGTCGGTACTTGTATTAGACACAACAACAAATGACTTACCAACGTTTTGCCCGTTTAGTTTTTGCACTTGCGCTTCAATAGTTTCATTGCCCTTTAAATGAAGTGGGAATACATCCATTTCAAAAGAACCATCAGCCTTTGCATTGATGGCCAATCGGTCTATAAACACCTCAGGCACAATCTCTAAGTAAACAGGTCGGAATATACCACCAAACACCCAAAAATCGCTCTTGCGTTCTGCCCTATTTATTGAGGCATTGGCAGATGTTTTATCAACCATAACCTCCAATAAATTCTTACCAGAAGGTTTAAGCAGATCAGTAATATCATATTTAAAGCGATAAAAACTACCTTGATGTATTGGTCCCGCTAGTTTACCATTGATCATCACTTTAGTATCAGTCATTGAACCCTCAAATACAATGTAAACCTTTTTACCTTTCCAGTTTTCAGTTAAAAACTCGTGTTTATATTGACCTTGTTCACTAGCCTTATTGTTATCGTGTCCGTAATTATAGGTACCAAAACCCTGCAACTCCCAATTTGATGGGACAGCTATTTTTGTCCAGACCCCGCTTTTTCTGCCAGCAGTGCAGTAAAAATCCCATTGTACGGTATTATCTTTATCGATACCTGAAAGATACTTTACTACAGTACCCTGCGAGAATGCACTGAAACAAGATATAGTGAGCAGTAATGGAAGCAATATTTTTTTCATAGGGATCTTTTAGATTACAATTTGGTTAAATACAATAAGAAGCAAGATTAAATAGTAGCAGGCTACAAAAAAAATATAGGTGTGATTAAAACTACGCAATCGTTACCAAAAATAAGCATCTTGCAATAACTATTGAATTTAGCTATAATTGTCTATGTACCGAGCTACCACGATCAAACAAATAGCCGAAGCCTTATCCGTTTCTATCTCAACGGTATCAAGAGCGCTGAGCGACAGCCATGAAGTAAGCGCAGAAACGAAAAGAATAATCCGCGAATACGCCGATAAGATCGGTTACCAATCTAACCCCATTGCAGTTAGTTTAAAAAGGGGGAAAAGCAATGCTATAGGCGTATTGCTATCTGATGTGGCGAGCAGTTTTTTCTCGCAGGTAATTAATGGCATTGAATCTATTGCTTATAAAAAGGGTTATCACGTGATCATCACCCAAAGCCATGATTCTTTTGAGCGCGAAGTAACCAATATGGGCCACCTTGCCAGTAGGTCTATTGATGGGATTTTAGTTTCTATGTCCTCTCAAACCACTAACTATGATCACATAACCAACCTCCACGAGCGGGGAATGCCAATTGTATTCTTTGATAGGATACTCGATGAGATTGAAACCTTTAAAGTGACTACCGATAATTTTAAAGCTGCTTACGAAGCCACAGAACTTCTAATAAAAAAAGGCTACAAAAGTATAGGCCATCTTACCAATGCACCCCAGCTTTCCATTACCATTGAGCGCCTTCATGGTTATCAGGCAGCATTAGCAGCGAATAATATTCCTTTTAATGAGGGATTGGTATATTATTGTCAGGAAGGTGGCAGAAACCCGGAAGAGATTGAAACAGCGGTTGCACATTATTTAACTGACGAGGTTAAAGCTGATGCGTTGCTGATATCCAGCGATCGGATCAGCACTTCCGCCATGCGTGTTTTAAATAGATTAGGCAAAGCAGATGAATTAACTATAATTGGATTCTCCAATTCTGATGTAATAGACCTATTGTCGCCCGGCATATCTTTTATCCGCCAGCGAGCATTTGAGATGGGGGAAATTGCTGCTGAGATGCTGATTAGGGTTATTGAAAGCAAATATCCGGTATATGAATTTGAAACCAGATTGCTGGAAGGAGAATTGCATTGGAAAGGAAAAGAGAGAGTGCAGGACTAATTTAACTATTCAGCTTCTTTATACTATTTAAAATGTTTGCCTTATCAGCTGTTGAATTTGCCAGCTTTAATGCTTGTTGATAATGATACAAAGCCTTTACATTATCCAAACTGGTGTATAAGTTTCCTAGTAGGGAATGGTAAAAATGGTTATCAAACAATTTCAGTTTTTCTGCTTCAACTATTGCTTCTTCACAGCTGTTGGCTTTAGACAGTGCATAGGTTCTATTTAAGGCGGCAATTGTGGTGTATTCTAACATGAGCAGTTCGTTATATAAATCAAGAATGCTCATCCATTTGTTTTTTGTGTCCTCATGTTGGGTGTGCCAGTACGCAATACCCGCTTCCAAATGGTATCTTGATAAACTACTACCAACTGCGGCTTTATTTAAAAAAACTATCCCTTTTTCTATTAATTGCTTGTCCCATAAACTATCGTTTTGATCCTGATACAAAATCATTTCTCCATTTTCATTAGTCCGCGCTGCAAAACGTGAAGCATGAAAACACATCAATGCAAACAAAGCATTTACAGATGGATGGTTGGTGGTTTCGTTTTCAATAAGTAATTGCGTTAAACGCATGGCCTCATCACACAGCTCTTTTCTTAACGTCTCTTCTTGTGCAACGGAATAGTAGCCCTCTGAAAACAAAAGGTAGATTGTTTTTATAACCAAGTCTAACCTGTTTGTAATGTCTAGTGCAGAGGGTTGTCCAATCTTAATACCCGAAGCCCTCAATTTTTCTTTTGCACGTTGCAACCTTTTGTAAACTACGTCTTTATTAGTCAGAAATGCATCCGCAACCTCTTGTATTCCAAAGCCGCAAAGCAAATTTAAAGCAAGGGCTATTTGAGATTCCTCAGAAATAATTGGATTACAAACCGTAAATATCATAGCCAGCTGACTGTCAACTATGTTTTTATGAGAGAAATCTATATCAATCTCTTCAATATGCGAGTTAGTATAGGTCAACACTGCAAGCTTTTGCTCCAAAAGGTTATTCCTTTTTAGATAGTTCTTAGTTTTATTTTTAGCAACGGTATACAGCCATGCTGTTGGATTTTCTGGAACACCTTTAACGCTCCACAACTCAGTAGCCGATAGGAAAGTATCACTAACTAGATCTTCAGCAATTTCAACATGCTCAATACCAAATAAATAACAGAGTACCGAAACCATTTTCCGATACTCTGTTCTAAATAAATGTGGTAGGAGCACTTGATTGTTCACCTTGTTTATTTAATAGGGCTTGCCATCCTGATCTCCACCGTAGCGCCCCAATGTAATATTGGGCAACCTTTAGCAATTTCTACAGCATCATCATAATCCTCAGCTCTGATCAACAACACGCCACCAATAGATTCTTTGATCTCTGCATACGGACCATTAGTTACCACGCTATTGTGCTTAACCACGCGGCCTTCGCCATCCCAACGTTTTGGTGGTTCTACCAGTTTATTCTGTGCGGCAATGCCGCCTATCCAATCTTGAAAAGGTTTTATGGCCAGCTGCATTTGCTCTGGAGATGGTGTAGCATCTTTGCTAATCAAATCCCTATGGATCACTAATAAAAATTCGTTCATTATATGCTTATTAAGGTTGTAAAAAATCAAATTGTAAATCAAAGAATTAACCAAATTGTCCAACCTGGTAACTGCCCGCTTTGGTTGGAAATGCTAAGTTAAAGCGGTTCCAGGTATTAATGGTAGTAATTGCAAAAGTTAAGTCAATTAATTCTTCATCGGTAAACTGTGCTTTAGCTTGGTCATAAACCTGATCTGTAACATGGCAGGTGGTAAGCGCTTCTGCCCATGCTAAAGCTGCTCTTTCACGGTCTGAGTAATAGGGTGCTTCTTTCCACGCACTCAATCCATACAAACGTTGTTCAGTTTCGCCGGCCGCTCTTAGCTCCTTTGAATGCATGTCTAAACAATATGCACAGTTGTTAATTTGAGATACCCTAAAGTTTACCAGTTCCAATAGCTCGTGCTCTACAGGTGTATTTTTCAAATAGCCAGTTAGTGCAAATAATGATTCCATTGCGTTTTGTCCTTTTACATGGACGTTGATTCTCTGTTGCATTTTGTTATAATTTAATGATTAAAACCTAATGACAACCGGATTTTAGAAATTGGACAAACCTGAATTATTTATTTAATAATATTTTCTTTTGCAATCTGAATCTAACGAAACCATACGTGATATTGCCCTATAACGTCATTAATTACGACCGGAAACGATATGAATTGGCAATATACAGCCAGGGAACATATCCTGCCCTTCTCCTATACAAATGGTACATTTCTCCCACTAAAAGATACTTTTATGGGACAATTGTGGGAGAAACATACCATTAAGGTGGAACAAGTAAGAAGGAAACCTGAGTTATTCTCCTTACCTTTGCAGTATAATTGTACTCCTGACTATGGCGGCGATAAGTATCCGCATGAATTAGTTAAGTATCCGAACTTTAATATTTGAAAATAGTACAGTTAAAAAATTCTTTAAAACCTCAATAAAAAAGACAAGCAACCGAGGGTTGCCGAGTTCTTAAATGTAACCTCGCGTTACCTTAGGCAGAGATCCCAACATTGGCCTTCATTGTGAAAAGTATTCGGGAAATTGAACTTTATAATTTTTTATTAAACATGGCTAGATACAAAAAAGGTATCATGGGCCCAATTTCTGGTACCTGCGGTACAGTTGTTGGGGCTTCGTGGCGAGGAATTGACTATTTGAGAAGTCTTTACACGCCGTCAGACAAACCGCGCAGTGCTGGTCAGCTAGACCAGCAATATAAATTTACACTTGCCAACAGGTGGCTGCATCCCCTAAAGAAGATTATTAACATTGGTTTTCAACATATTAAAGAGCGTAAAACCCCAATAAATGAAGCAGCCTCTATATTGATGAAAACCGCTATAGCAGGTTCATCACCAGAGTTTGTAATAGATTTCAGTAAGGTAATCATCAGCAACGGCTTCCTTTGCCCCTCAGTAGTCATAGCAATGGACGGATTAGAAAATAATGTGCTTGAAATTAAATGGGTCAACGCTTCTTATTCTTCGTTTAACAAAAGTAAAGATGTAGCGACTTTTGTCGTATTCGACCCTGTTGAATGCAATTTTGAATGGTTTGAACGTGTGGCAAACCGGGATGAAAGCGAAATACAATTACAGCTTCCACTTTACTTTACCGGCAAGGAGTTGCATTGCTGGATGTTTTACGAAAACAGCGAACTTGATATGGTGAGCACAAGCATCTACGCCGGAGCGGCGTTACTCAGCTAAAACTCTTCTATTTTTATCTTACGGTAGAATACCTCTGCACCTTCAGATTGCAGCAGTATTCTACCGCTGGTTAATGATAAATACTCCCCTTCGTTTACAAGAACTTCATTAACAAAAAATTTAAAGCGACCTTTTTTAAAGACTACTTCAACGGTATTCCATTCGCCATGCGGCCGCTCCCCATCTTTTATCTTAGCCATGTATGAGTTGTCTGTTGGCTCTATTTTAATGCCATCAACAAATGCAGTTACGCTATCAATAAGCCATAAATCGCCAACATCGCCTTCCTGTATTTGGCATTCAGCCCCGCGGGGCCATATTTTGTTGACAGAAAGATCCACACTAAAGCAAATACCTGCATCACGTTTTTCTTTTTCTCTTGGCGGAAACTTCTTTTCTCCCCATTTAAACTCAAGTGAGAGGTGGAAATCGCCATACTTTTTATCAGTAACGATATAACCAAAATCCTGACCGGTTACATGAATTGCTTCATCTTGTACGGTAATCACATTTTGAGGGTCTTTGTTAACACCCTGACTTTTAAGATATTTGGACCAACCTTCCAGATTTTTACCATTAAATATCTCATGCATATTAGGGGTTTGCGCATTTGCCAACATTATTGGAAAGCAGCAAAAAAATAAAATGATCTTTTTCATAACAATTTTACAGGGCTAAATTGAGCTTAGCTCCCGCAATATACGCAACCCAATAAAAATATTAACTTTATGTTTTAAACACCTATTCAAATTTAGACAACCTCTTATCTCAAATTAACTCAACTTCAAACCATTATGATCACTCCCTACTACAAAAGAGACCTAAATTTCAATTCTTATGCTTATAACTATTGGCCAATTTATGATACTGTAAAAAAATATTATCCCATTGGGATTAAACGATTGGAAAACTCGGTTTACTTTGACTACCCTGGCCTAAAGGAATTAGACAATATTGTTGTAGAGGCAATTCATGGGGAGGATAATAAAAAGTTCAAAGCATGGCAAGCTTTTATGGAACAACTTTCCTCTAAATTTCAGGTAAAGCATATGGGAACCACGATGGGACAGGCACCAAGTAATAGCGCAGAATTCATTCTCGAGGATGTAGATACTCCAGAGTTCAGAAGAGTTAAAAAGTTAGTATTAGCGGTGAGTTTGGCCGGCAAATTCTTTGCGATATTTGGGATTGATGAAACCTTTATAAAAGAAAAAGCCGAAAAAACTTTTCAATGGCAATACCATGCCATAAATGTGGTTACTATTTCTCCGTATGGAGAATTTGAAACCCTATTTAACGGTATAAAAATAGCAGTAGAGCAGCAATTTGAGGGTTATAAATTTGTCCCCTTTATGGTACATTGTGCGGTAATTGAAGGTTTACAGGTGAGGTATTCAGATAGAGAGGAATGCACGATATTTCATGCACTATTCAATGATCAGTACAAATTAAAAGATGGTATGGTATTAAGAGGGGAACTTTCTTTTGGTAGTAAAGACTGGGAAACGGAAAATGCTGAATTGTTTAAAATAGAGGTTCGTATAGCACCCCCACCCCCTATTTCGTAGTGATATCAATTGTACCGCCATTTTTGAACAAATCATGCGATACAAAATATCCTTTATTTTCCTTTCCATTTACCTTTATACCAGTTATTGCCCTACCCTTACCTGGTTTGCTGATAGTAATGGTTTTACCACTACTCGTTTTCCATTTTACTTCGTCAAACAATGGTGCGGTTACCAGATATTCTGGATCCGTTGCCGAAAACGTGTACAAACCTAGAGAAGAGAATACGTACCAGGCCGACATCTCGCCTGCGTCATCCATACCAGAAAGGGCTAGTCCTTCCGGACCAATGCCATAAAGGTTGTTTAAAATGTTGTCTAAGATTTTTTGAGTTTTTTCTGGTTTGCCGATAAAGGTATATGCGAATGGAGCTTCATGGTCTGGCTGATTGCCTTGACAATACTGACCAATCATGGTTTCTACGTTACGCGCAATGTATTTAGGGTTCCATGGCAAGGTAAAAAGAGAATCTAGTTTTGATTCAAATCCTTTCGGACCGCCATATAGTTTTATTAAACCAGGCATATCATGCGGAGCGAAAAACGATACCTGCCATGCATTAGCTTCTCTGTACATGTATTCGTAATAAGGATATTGCGGATTAAACGGTTTAATCCAGTCGCCATTTTCCAGCCTTCCTCTCATAAACCTGGTAGAAGGATCAAACATATTCTTATAGTTTTGAGATCTGGCCATCAGTATTCTGTAATTGGCGGTATCACCGAGTTTCTTGGCTATTTGGGCTAGGGAATAATCATCATAAGAATACTCCAATGTTTTAGAAACACCAGCTCTTCCTTTTGTTTCTACTTTAGGGTCGGTAACGTCTGGATCTGATATGAAACCTTTTTTAATGTATTCATCTACAAATGGACGCGCACCCGGTGTTACATTTGCGTTCCTTAATAAGATTTGGTAAGTGCCTTTAATATCAAAGTTATCAATCCCTCTTAAATAAGCACCTGCAATGGATGAAGTGCCATGGTCTCCATGAAAAAATGTAGGAATGAAACCTGTTTTATCGCCCACTTCCTTCATAGACTTGATAACATCAAGCGTAACATTTGGAGTAATCAATCCTAAAAGCACGTCTTTATTGCGGTAAGTGTCCCATAAGGAAGGTTCAGTATAATAGTTATAATCTGCTTTTACAATGTTTCTTTTGGCATCAGTAAACTCTCCGTTTACATCACTTCTTAAAACAGGCCATAAGAATGATCGATAAAGACAAGAATAAAGCATTCCTTTTTGCTTACCGGTACCGCCTTTTACCTGGATTGAAGAAAGCAGGTTTTCCCAGGTCTGGTTGGCCTCTTTGCGTACGGCATCAAAAGTTTTATTACCAATTTCTGTCTCCAGGTTTAGCTTAGCGTTTTCTACACTAACAAAGGATAAACCTATTTTTAGTTCCACAGCACTGTTGGCGTTATTGGCAAGATGCAGCATGGCGTAACCGTCACTTGCCCCTTCCTGGTTAACTTCAAGCTTTTCAATAGGCGTATTGCTGATTGCATAGAAATAGATTTTGCCGCCGGATTGTTGATACCCTTTAACTATAGATGTTCCTTCCTGCTCTATTTTCCAGCCATTTACCCTGCTATTAGCTTTGGCTAGATCAAATAGGATTTGCCTATCTGCCCCGTTTTTATATTCATATTTATGATAACCGCACCTCAGGGTTGATGTAAGGCTAACATTTACATTATAATCATCCAGGTATACCTGATAAAAGCCAGGGGAAGAACTTTCTTTTTTGTGAGAGAATCTGGAACCAAACTTACTTCCCTTATTTAACACAGGAGCATCGCCTGCAAGGCTGGACACAGGCAAAATTGGAATATTACAGAGGTTCCAATGGCCCTTATTGGTATGTGTAAAACTTAAGATGGCATCATCTTCATACTCATAACCTGCACCAGATCCATACTCCGTCATAGGACTTAATTGAACCATTGCATTGGGCAAAGAGCTTCCAGGGAAAGTCAAGCCAGCCCATGACCGCCATCCCTTAGGTAGTTCATAACCCAATATTTTTGGATCTGTTAGCGGATAAGTGCCTACAAATGTGTTCACATACTGAGTGTAACCTTTATTAGATTGAGATTTTACATTAGGCACCACAAGTAGCAGCATCATTATGGCGATTAAAATGCCTTTGGTTTGATTATTCATTTTCAAGTTTAGTAAGTGGTTCCTCAAATATATAAAATATCTCTTTTTAAGCTATTGAAATATCTGTGGATACTTCCTGATAAAATATACAGGCGTACAACTCCATGCATGGCAATAATTATTTATTGGGAAGAAGTTATAAGGGGAAAGCTTGTCATTGTCCGGATCATAGGTTTCCCAAAAGGTATCAGCACCCTTTTTGACCATGCCACCCCAATAGTTTTCTACTAGCTCCTTTGCTTCTTTTGATAGTCCCGCTTTAATTAAAGCAGCAGTATAATAGTGAGTTAGGTACGGTGTTCCGGGTTTAACTGCGTTATTAGTTTTTACAATTGCTTTCAGTGCCCTTTGTGCTTCTGCTTTTGTAGCTACATCACTCAGCACCATCCATGATTGAGAAGCATAAGAAATCTGTTTAGATTTACCGCTGGTAAACAGTCCTAAGGATTGGTCATATAAGCTACTTCTGCCAGCCTTTGTCATTTTGGAAATTAAGGCCGGAAGATCTGCTACTTCTTTTTCTTTACCCAATTGTTTGGCCAGAGCAAGGGTTTCTTTCATAGCAAATATCATAATACCTTGCAAAGAGGCCTGTTTATCAAGACCCTCCCTCCAATCAGTAAACAGCCACCAGCCGTCGCGTTGCGCTGCATCGGCATCAAATAGTCCGTTAATATCCAAGTGTTTACCGATATTTTCAGTCTGTTTTTTGGCAACTGGCCATAAATCGACCGCCGTTTCCTTATCGCCACTGGCTAAAAGATATTCTTTAAGTGCTGCATTGTAGAGCAAAGAATATTCGAATAGAAAAGCCTGACCCTCTTGCGCATGTAAAGAGGGTTTTTCAAATGTACTGGCGTATAAATATCCGTTCTTTTGACTTAAACCCGCTAAAATATACAGGCAGCGCTTGGTTAATTGGTGGTTTTTGAAAGATTGGGCATTGGTGATGGATTCCAAATAGAGATCTCCTATCCATAGTCGCCTATCCCGCTTAGGGCCGTCTTCATATACCGTTTGCATACACTCTTTTAAGGTATTTAAGCCCACCTGGTCTATTTTTGCTATTAATGGACTAGTAGTTGATGCCAGTGGAGCAGGCTGATTATTTACGGAAGACATAGCCTTGAACTTCATATCGCTGATTTGGAAATCAAAGCCATTTGAACTTGCCAGCAGCTCTATTTTAAGATAGCGAAAAGCCAATCGTCTGGGTATGGTAATAGTTGCAGGAAGTTGGCTTACCGTTACGGTTTCGTCTTGCAGCCATGCCCTGCTTAAACCACCGGGATAGGGATCAAATGGTGTTGCCAGTTCGGCAGGTACTTCTCCAAATGTAAGTTTAAACCGCAGCGGACCATCCTGGTAATTATGTATTTCTTTAATGGTAAAAGTATAATAGCCGGTTAAGTGCGCTCCAAAATCTACCACAACACCCGACTGAGATTTGAATGATTTGTTGTAAAGTTCTTCTATTTTACCAGCGGGCTCTGTTTTCCAGCCCTGAAAGGCATTCGCATCAGCAATGAGTTTTACAAGTTGCACTGGCCTTTTTTCCTGCTCAATTAAGGCAGGTATGTTGTTTTCGGCCTTTTTAAGCCAGGCAGACCTTTGAGCAGAAGTATAAAAGTCTTGTGATTTTGCGGATAGGCATAACGCAAGTACACAAAAGAGAAAGGGATATTTTAAAAAATTCATTAATAAAAAAGCTTTAAGATTTATCTAAATGTATTAAATAAACCTTAAAGCTTGATTATGCTTCTGGTATTAAAGCGAATAGGTAAACTGTACTTATACGTTTTTGATCTTGCCCTCAATGGAATCATCCAATGTTTTGCCAATTGCTGCACCTACCATCATCTTAATGCCTGCAACAAAATCACCATGTTTATTGTCCCAATAATATCCGTCTGAAGGTACAATCTTTACCAAAGCTATCCTTGGATCGTCTTCACCTTCTGTAAACCAGGTTTTCATTAAAGGACTCCAAAGTGATTTAACTTTTGCTTTATCATGTACAAGCTGCGCATCAGCAGTAAAGTAAAGGAAATCTGAGTGTTTTGATGCCTGGAAATAGAGTTTAACCCTTGAGTCTGAATGTATTTCCTGATGTGTATTGCTATCATTAGATATGACGATCCACAGATTACCCTCATCATCTACTTCTTGAATGCTCATCGGTCTAACACCATTAGATGGGCCTAGTGCAGGTTCTGTGCAAAAAAAGCAGGTATCGGTTTGAGAGATAATCTCTTTAATTTTTTCTAAAGCCGCTGTACTAAACAAATTCTCTCTGTTGTGCTCCGGCTGATTTTTATTAATACTATCCATAGGTAATAGGTGTTTTTCAATATGTATTATGCTAACAGTTTACAGTAAAAAATGTTCTTTAAAAATGAAGCTAATCTCGGCACAACCTTTGTTAGTTATTAGTTGTTAAGCAATTAACAATTCATCTACCTATGAATTACTATTATGGAAAAGAAAAGCATCTACATTGTAGAGGATAATAAGGATATTGGTTTTATACTTCAATATTTCTTAAATGACGAGGGATTTGATGTAGAACTGTTTGAAACAGTTGCTTCGTTTAATTCCAGGTTATCAAAAAAAATACCAGACCTATTTTTGCTGGACGTGATGCTACCCGATGGGGATGGCTTGGAAGTTTGCTCGGAAATTAAGCACCAAGAGGCTTTAAAAGAGAAACCTGTATTAATTATGTCGGCCCACCTGCCTTCAGATTTGGTAAAAAGGGAATCATGTGCAGATAGCTTTATAGCAAAGCCATTTGATCTTTTTGTTATTTTAAATAAGGTAAATAAATTTTTGCGTGCCGCTTAGTTTCTAAATTCCTATTTTTATTAGAAATATGCTGATATTTAGCAGTGATGCTAAATGATATTTTAAAACACTATCAAATTAATGCCACTGATTGCCTTATTGAGCAATTTGGCACTGGGCTGATTAACCATACCTGGAAGGTTACCTATTTAAATAAGGTATATATTTTACAACGTATTAATACGGCTGTATTTAAAAAGCCAGAAAACATAGACAACAACCTGAGGCAGTTAAAAGCTTTTTTTGAAACCCATTACCCTGAATATTTATTTGCTGGACCGCTTGTTGCAAATGATGGTTCTACTACGGTTATTATGGAGGATGGCCATTATCGCTTACAACCTTTTATAATAGGCTCTCATACCATAGATGCCATCGAAACCCCAGAACAAGCTTACCAAGCCGCAAAGCAATTTGGTCAATTTAGCAGGTTGTTAAACAATTTTAACTCGGCTGTCTTGACCTACACCCTACCCGATTTCCATAACCTTGCACTTAGGATTGAGCAGTTCAATGAGGCAATGAAAAATGCCGACAGTGAGCACATTGCTGCTGCTGATGCAGAAATTGCAGCAATACAAAGCCACTTAGATATCAGTGAACAGTTTAATAACTTGTTAAGAAATAAAACAATTCCTTTAAGGGTAATCCATCACGACACTAAGATTAGCAATGTGCTTTTTAACGAGCAAGACCAAGGTCTTTGCGTTATAGACTTGGATACTGTTATGCCTGGATACTTTATAAGTGATGTGGGAGATATGATGCGAACTTATTTATGTGCCGCAACCGAGGAAGAGCGAGACCTATCTAAGATCAGTATCCGTAAAGATGTTTTTAAGGAAATTTATAACGGTTATATGGAAGAAATGGGTAATACCCTCAGCCCTGCTGAAAAATCCTTATTTACCTATAGTGGTGAGCTTATGATCTTTATGCAGGCACTGAGGTTCTTAACTGACTTTCTTAATAAAGACATTTATTATCCTATAAAATACCCCGAGCATAACCTGATGCGGTCACGCAATCAATTAACTTTGCTGAGTAAGTACATAGAATCTGAGAAAGATTTTAAGATAATTACTGGCTAGAACCCACTATCGTCCAATGCAAAGGTATTCTTCCTTCCTCTCCATTTGCCTTTAGTAAAGTCTGGGAATTTCTGTGGCATATTACCTTCTTTGAGTGATTTAGTGGAAAGCGGTGTAATTACGCTCATGGTAACAGAATCATAAACGTCTATAGGGGTTTGCTTTTTCTCTTTAACCGCCTGTATAAAGCCGTTAAATACAAACCAATCCATACCACCGTGGCCAGCACTTACTGCTTCTTCTGCGTGTTTTTTCCAAAGTGGATGGTCATATTGATCCAACCATGGCTGAACAGGATCCCATACATCGTTGCTTTTGGCTTTTTTCTCTATGTAAATTGATTTATTAACATCCATCCAGATTCCGTTGGTGCCTTGTACACGGAACCCTAAAGAATAAGGCCTTGGTAAATGCGTATCGTGACTGAGAATTACCGTTTCGCCATTGGCACAATTAATCAAAGTTGTGGTAACATCACCATTTCTATAGTTGATTTTAGCGGTTGGATTTCCGGGCGACAATTCCTCTACATAACTGGATAAGCCTCTTGCCTTAGAACTGAAAGAAACAAGGTTTGTAAAACGGTTACCCCTATTGATGTTCGCATACTGCATGATGGGGCCTACACCATGTGTCGGGTATAAATCTCCATCCTGATCTATATTAAACTGAGTTCTCCATTGGGCTTCGCTCAATGCTTTTGGCCCGAAATATACTCCTTGACCGTAAAATGATTTGCCGTCATTAAATAATACGCCCCTCAGGTTATGCTGATAACCACCTTCAAAATGAACCAGCTCGCCAAATAGGTTTTGGCGCACCATGTTGAGTACTGCCATTACATCTCTGCGATAGCATACATTCTCTAACGTCATGTAAGGTATTCCGGTTCTCTCACATGTATTTACAATATCCCAGTGATCTTGTACTGTTAATCCTGCAATTACTTCACAACCAACATACTTACCTGCTTTCATTGCATAGATTGCCTGGTCTTTATGAAACTGCCATGGAGTGGAAATAATTACAGCATCGATGTCCTTCCTGTCGAGCAACTTCTTATAGGCATCCAAACCTCCAGTATACTCAACGGCAGCAGACTTTCCTTTTTTACTAATAAACTCTCTGCATGTTTTTAACGAACTTTCTTGTATATCGCAAATGGCCACAACTTCCACATCATCACGTAATGTACCTTCAGAAATATGGCTCATACCCCTAGCGCCGACGCCAATATAACCTAGTCGTACTCTATCTTTAGATTTTGCAAACAGGCTTCCGCCAGGTAAAATAGAGAATCCGGCGGTGGCAACAGCGGTATTTCTAAGAAAGGATCTGCGTTCCATAGGTCTTTTTAGTTGTTTCTATAAGAATTAAAGTATCAGTTGATTACTCAATAATACCAATTTAGAAAAAGAATTACAACAAAAAAATATACTTACATGGCTTCGTTATTGTTTTTAATACATCATTTTACAGTAAAAGATTAGCTGATTAAGGCTTTTACAATTACAATAATATCTTCATTGCCATATATTGCCTCTGCATTACTAAAGGTATTTAATGCGGTTTCACCCAGTGGAGTTGAAAGTCCTAGATCCCTGGCCAACTTCAAATCCTTTACGGTATTGCTCACCGTAAAAGCAGGTGTAAAGGTGTTATTTAAGATGGCTTCTCCCTTTATTTTAACGAAAGGACTGCCCAATGCGCCATTGCTAATTACGTTAAGAAGTGCTGCCTGATCCACGCCAGCATTCTTTGCAAAAACCATGACTTCGGCCAAGGCCTGTGCCTGAATGGCTAAAAAAGTATTTACAATAATTTTGGCTTTGTTACCCGATCCGATATCACCAAAGTGTATTGCCATTTTACCAAGTGCATCAAAAATTGGTTTTGCCTTTTCAAATGCACTGAGCTCACCACCGACTAATATAATCAGGGATGCTTCATTGGCTTGTTTGACACTTCCAGAAACTGGAGCATCAAGGTATTGGTTTCCTTGTATAGTGCACTTTGATGCGACTTCCTGACTGATAGCAGCAGAAACAGTACTCATGTTAATAATTAATTTACCTGTAGCGCCGGCGGCAAGTATTCCATTTGGTCCATTAAAAACGTCATCTGTAGCTTTATCATCTGTAACCATAAGAATTAGCACGTCTACCTGCTTAATCAATTCTGAAGGATGATCTGCAATGTCTGCTCCTTCTTTAGCAAACAATTCTGCTTTAGCCCTATTCCTGTTGTAAACTGTTAACTGGTAACCTGCTTTCAATAGCGTACCGCACATAGGCGTTCCTATGGTACCTAATCCAATAAATCCTATTTTACTTAAACTCATATCATTATTTTGTTGCAATGATCACAATAAATTCCCTTTCTACTTCAGTTATTTCATTAACCTTAACTGATTCCACATAGGTTTTTGCTTCAGCAATAGTAAAGCCTGCCATTTTAAGAAGATGCTCCGTTTCCTCTTTATTATACAACTCAAAACCGAACTGGGTAAAGGGTAGTTTCTCCATAAATTCTCTTTCTGCGAAAGAAAGATACAACTGTGCACCAGGTTTTAGTACCCTATAAATCTCTTTTGCATAAGCTATTGGGTCTTTCCAGAAATAAAGTGTATTTACAGTAAAGACTTTGTTAAAAAACTCATTTTCGAAAGGAATGGTTTCTCCATCTGTAAGTGAAAAAGTTACATTACCTGACTGGGAAAGTGATGCATTTATCTTAGAAGCCTCCACTACCATTAATTCAGAAATATCAATTCCATAATAGTCAAGGTTTCCAATTTCTGTAAACAATAAACTTACATGTCGCCCACCTGCAGGGCCTATTTCCAGAATGGATTCATACTGACCTAAATCCATTAGCGCTATGGTTTGGAGAATCATATTGCCGTTACTATCGGCCATTTTTTGAGAGGTAACTAGTCCCATTTCGCCAATTGGCCTGCTTAGCTGACTGGCAATTTCTTTAAGACTTTCTATATTTAGTTCTTGAGACATATTACTGCGTTTGATTCTTGAGGAATAGCAGTAAAGTTATGAAAAAGGCTTATTTTACCAAAAGGGAAGATAAGTTGAACTAAGGGCTTGTCCGCTTTCATGAATGATAATGGCAGTACACTTTTTTTCCTTATCAATTTCAAAGGTTATCCCTGTTTTACTATCGTAAATCTCCTTATTAGTGTCTTTACCTGGCTTTACCTTACTAATAGCATATGTTTTTGATAGTTTATCCAATGAAGATGAAATACCCAAACCTTCTGCAGTTTTAAAACCAGGTGCCGTAACTCTAATTTGCCTTATCCTTGCGGGAGGATTACTACCTGTATCCCTAACTGTATAAATTGCAGTTGAATATGACTTAGGATTATGATCCTTGTACCAAATTGCTACTGCCTTTTGCATAGCCGCATCTCCAGAATCTGCTTTACCATAAATTTTCATGACTTCTGAAGCATCCTGATCAATGTGAATTAATCCGGCAGACTTACCGGGTATTAGTAAAGAATCTTGAGTTAATTCTGTTTTAATTGCATTTGATGTGCTTACTGTATCTTTATCCAATGAATCAGAGCCAGCTGTATTTTTTCTATTATCACTTGAACAAGAGTAGAATAGCACAGTAAATGCCATTAACACTAGTATTTTATACCCTTTCATAACCATCTTTTTATTGAATTAAACAACGGAATACTTAAAGATTTGTTTGAGTAGGCAGATTAGAAAATTAAAGGAACTAGTTGATCAAACCATTTATGAGGGCATAACGGATTAAAGTTGCTGTATTTCTAGACTCCGTTTTATCAATAAGGTTTTGTCTATGGCCCTCTACCGTTCTTTTGCTCAGGAAAAGCTTATCTGATATTTCTACATTGGTTAAACCCTCACCAATCAGTTGGAGTACTTCCATCTCCCTTTCTGAGAATAATGCCGCACGAGCGCTTTCATCAATTGCCAATTGAGAACTTATAGCTAGTTTTTCAAGCAGTTGCGATGAAAACTCTGTACAGATGTACTTCCCTGTTTTCTGCACATGGTTAAGTGCAAATAACAGCTCTTGTTTACCAATTGTCTTAAGCAAGTAACCACACAAGCCCGCTTCAAAAAGGCTGGCTATTAACCTTAGGTTAGTATTTGAGGATAATAGTATCAGTTTTGCATTTTTGTTCAAACTTCTTAAACGACGTATTGTGGCTGGTAAGTCAGGATTTATGAAGTCCAAATCAAGCAGAATAATATCGGCATCAATATGGTTTACAATTGCCGAAGATAGCTCATTAAGGTTTGAAGCTTCATCAATAATAGAAATACCTCCGCTTGTTTCAAGCAGCATTTTAATTCCATCTCTAACCAGCGTCTGGTCTATTGCGAGCAAAATATTTAGCATTATTAGTTATAACTAGTTTATGATAATCAGATAATGCTTAAACAAAAATAAGTATATTTTAGTTTGGGATCACTTTAAAATAATTAGACCACTATGATAACGTGCGTTTACTTTGTGCGTATTCTGATGGGGGAACCCCAAATTGCTTTGTAAAAGACCTCCCAAACTGTGCCTGAGAACTAAATCCTGTTTGATTTGCGATCTGCTGTATCTTTAAACTTGAATTTAACAGCAACTCTGCCGCTTTCTTAAGTCTAGTAATGTTGATTAGTTCGTTTGGTGTAAGGTTTGATATTGCTTTTATTTTCCGATAAAATGTGGCCCTGCTCATGTTTAAACTTTCTGCCAGCAGATCTACATCCAAATTGGTATTAGATAAATTTTGATGAATGTAATCGTTCAATTTATTCAACAAAGCCTGATCTGGTTTAGATTGTGCTATTGTAATCAGGTGGGTAAATGAATCTACTCTGGCCTGGTAAACTTCACGTTCTTTTTGGCTTTCTAATGCTTCTATCTTATTTTTGTTCTTAAGTTTAGCACGATGATTTAGATACACAATTCCATAGTAAATACCTGCAACCAGTATTATAAGATATAATATATACGCCCAGATACTTAACCAAAATGGAGGACTAATAACTATTATCAACTTGGCAGGTTTACTGTTCCAAATGCCACTACTGTTAGCACCTTTGACCAAGAAAGTATAGGTACCTGGAGAAAGTTTTGTATAGAAAACCTTTCTATTTCTTTTCAAGTAAGTGTATTCTTTATCCAAACCTTCCAGCTTATATGCATATTGCGCAGTTTCAAACCCCGTATATACAAGGGCGGCAAAGTCTATACTAAATGTAGACTGATCATAAGCAAGTTTTATTTTATCTGTGTAGGTGATGGATTTTTTAAGTAATTTATTGTCAATGAGTACTTCCTGATTAAAAACCTGAAAACCAGTGATAAAAACATTAGGTATTACCTGGTTAGGGGTAAATTTAGTTGGATTGAAAGCAATCATCCCGTTAACACTACCAAAATAGAGTTTCCCGTTGGCATCCTTAAATGAAGAATTATAATTGAACTGGTCGCTCAATAATCCGCTTGCTTGAGTAAAGACTTTAACTTCATCCGTTTTAGGATTAAACTTTGCCAAACCCCTGGACGTACTTAACCATAGATATCCAAAATCATCTTGTTCTGTACAATAGAACACATTGCTGGGGAAACCATCCTTTGTACCAAAACGTTGAAACGTATTAGTTCTTGAATCAAATTTATTAAGGCCATTCTCGGTAGTCACCCATAACTTCTTATCCTTATCAAGAAATATTGAATTGATGAAGTTATCGCTAATGCTATTGGCCCTTTCTTTCACATAACGAAATGCGCCACTTTTGCCATTTTTGTAGTTGACAAAATACAATCCATTGTTTATGGTACCCGCCCAAATCGTTCCTTTATCATCTTCCAGTATCGTTAAATAATGATAGTTATCTGGAAAGCCATTAAGCAAACTAAAATTATCACTTAATCTGTTGTATTTGTAAATGCCATAAGAGCTGCCCAGTAGGATTTCTCCACTTTTTGTCTCATATATTGATTCAACAAAATTACTTTTTAAGTCATTTGGCCCATTTCCTTTATCATAATGGCGAAGTACCATTCCTGTTCTTACATCCATCACATCAAGCCCTTGCTCATAAGTGCCAATCCATAGTTCATTTCCCGTAGCAAGTAAACCGTGAATATTGGTATGGGCAATACTTGTTTTGGTGCCATCCGGCAAAAACATTTTTACTGTTTTAGTTATCTTGTTTAGCCCAACGTCTTCTGTACCAACCCATAAACCACCAAATTGGTCGGCAGTTATTTCTCTTACTGCATTTCCACTGATCGGATAAACATCACTCTTTGGAAAATATCTATCAAAAGCACTAAAGGGTTTTGGGTAATAATTTACGCCACCAAAATAGGTACCCACCCATATACCACCTTCCTTGTCTTTCGCAAAGGTATAAACCGCATTATCTGATAAGGCATAAGGATTGCCGGGACTTTTTCTCAGTTGTTGATGTTCTCCAGTTTTAATATTGTAAACGAATATCCCTGATTCTGTAGCTATCCAATAAATATCGCCATCATAATGGATAAAGTTTTTCGCAAAAATAGCCGTCCTATCTTTGTTGTAGGTTAGTACGTCCTTGTAATTCAAGGTTACCAAATCAAATAGCTTTACACCCTGATGGGAAGTACCTACAAAAATAGCGTTTGTTTTTGTAGCATAAATCTTATCCACCCAGCGTGAGGTAACTCCTGGCGAATGACTAAATAAGTCATAACTCACGAAAGAATCACTTTTAGTCATGTACTTTTTGAGAAGTCCATCATTTGTACTTAACCATAATGTACCATCTGGTAAGAACAACATAGATGATACATTAAAATTCTGCTTATCAGAATATAAGCTTACTTCACCTGATGTTTTATTATACTTAAAAATCTTTGAATCGGATATAAAACAAATGTTATTATTACCGTCGCTTTTCAATGATGAAATGTATTTATCTCTTGTAAAAGGCACAATTTTAAATCGCTCCGTCGTGTCGTTGTATTGAAATAAACCTTTAGATGTACCAATCCACAGCTCCTTTTGCTGGTCTTCAAAAACCGAAAGTGTTACATTACTACCTATACTATTGGTATCGGCTGGTTCATTTCTGAAAATTTTAAAACTATATCCGTCGAAACGATTTAACCCATCTTTTGAAGCAAACCATAAAAATCCTTTTGAATCTTGAGTGATATCGAAAACTGAGTTGTAAGATAGCCCTTGCTCCACCTGATAATGTCTAAAATCATATGATTGTGCAGCAAGTTTAGCAATAACATTAATCAGTAATAAAAGAATTAAACAGATTTTTTTCAATCTAAAATAGTTAAAGGTTTATATCTGATAACAGGTTGAGGATGCCAAAATAAAGAAATTCAAGGCAATTTGAGACAAATTGATAAAAGTTTGAGCCGATTTGTTAAAACTAAATACCTTATTTTGAATCATCAGTTGCAACCATAATTGCAGCAAACACACATAAATAACCAAATACATCATTATGAAGTTAACATCCTATATTATTGGATTATGCCTGGCTCAAACGTTAGTACAAACGTTGCCGGCAAACGCACAAACATGGAAACCCGTTGGTGGTAAGATCTCTACTCCATGGGCAGAAAAATTAAATCCTGCAAGTCCTCTTCCGGAATATCCAAGGCCTCAATTAGTTCGCAAAAACAACTGGAAAAACCTAAACGGACTATGGGATTATGCCATTACCAACAAAGAAGAAGCTGCACCAAAATCTTATCAGGGTAAAATCCTTGTCCCTTTCGCTATTGAATCTTCGCTTTCAGGAGTTGGTAAAACGATCGATAAGAACAACTTACTCTGGTACAAAACTAGCTTTACTATTCCTGCTAACATGAAGAATACGGTGTTGTTGCATTTTGGCGCAGTGGACTGGAAAACCGAGCTTTGGCTTAACGGAAAAAGAGTAGGAAGCCATGAAGGTGGATTTGATCCTTTTAGCTTTGACATTACCCCATTCCTAAAGAAAGGTACTAAACAAGAACTCGTAATCAGCGTTTGGGATCCGACAGATGAGGGGCCTCAACCAAGAGGCAAGCAACAGAAAAAGCCTGAAGGTATCTGGTACACACCTGTAAGTGGTATCTGGCAAACGGTATGGTTAGAAGGCGTGGCTAAGACGTTCATTGCTACTACTAAACAAACACCTGATATAGATAGCAAAACACTCTCTTTATCAGCTAATGTAACATCAGCACAACCAGGTGATATGCTTAGAGTAACCGCTTTTGATGGCACTACCAAAGTTGGTGAAGCACAAGTTGAAGCGACAGAAACTGCTTTATTGAGTATTCCAAATCCTAAGTTATGGTCGCCAAATACGCCATTCCTTTACGACTTAAAAGTTGCTGTTATCCGTAATGGAAAAACAGTTGACGAGATCAGTAGTTATTTTGCTATGCGTAAGTCATCCATGGGTCCTGATGTAAATGGTGTTCAAAGAATGTTATTAAACAATGAATTTGTGTTCCAATATGGCCCACTTGATCAGGGCTGGTGGCCAGATGGTTTATACACTGCTCCAACAACAGAGGCATTGGTATTTGACATCATTAAAACAAAAGAAATGGGCTTTAATATGATTCGTAAGCACATTAAAGTTGAACCTGCCCTATGGTACTATAACTGTGATAAATTGGGGATACTAGTATGGCAGGATATGCCAAGTGGCGATCTTGGAAATCAATGGGAGCCGAATCTGGGTCAAATGGGCGGTAAAGACAAAGACCGTACTGCTGAGTCGGAAGCCATTTATAGAAAAGAGTGGAACAGGATTATGGACCACCTGCACAACTTTCCAAGTATTGTAGTATGGACTCCATTTAATGAAGCTTGGGGACAGTTTAAGACTAAGGAAATTGCAGAATGGACTAAAGAAAAAGATCCTTCCAGACTTGTAAACAGTGCAAGTGGTGGTAATCATGTGATCACGGGAGACATTGTAGATCTTCACCATTATCCAAATCCTGCAATGCCCAGACCAGACTTATTTGGTCCAACACATGTGGTTGTATTGGGTGAATTTGGTGGCTTAGGCTTACCTGTTCCAGAGCATACCTGGTTAAAAGATAAAAACTGGGGTTATCAAACTTTCAAGAATGCTGATGAGTTATTTGACAAGTACACATCCTTTATGGTTACGATGGAGGATCTAATTAAAAAAGGTTTATCTGCAGCAGTTTACACGCAGACAACTGATGTAGAGAATGAGACAAATGGTTTCATGACGTACGACAGAAAAGTGATCAAAGTACCTGTAGAAAAGCTTAAGGCAGTGACTGACAAACTATACAACAAATCATTAGTTCAGCTAAAGTAAGGAAAGATGAGCATGTTAAACATCAAACAAACACTAGCCGCTGCAATCCTTTTAACAGGGTTGCAGGGCTTAAGTGCGCAGGCACAATCGGTAAAGGCCGAGGCTGTTGCCAACACCGCCAACATTGCTACAAATAGTTACTACGTTAGTAATAAAGCTCCATTACTAAAAAACCACTTCATAAAATTACCAATCGGCAGTATACAACCAGGCGGATGGTTAAGAAATGTGCTGGTCCTTCAAAAGGATGGTTTAACAGGAAATTTGGGTGAGATTAGCATATGGCTATCCAAAACCGACAATGCGTGGCTTAATAAAGAAGGTATAGGTAAACATGGATGGGAAGAACTTCCCTATTGGTTAAAAGGTTATGCCAATATAGGATATATGCTTAAAGACCCTAAAATGCTTTCAGAAACTAAATTCTGGATTGATGCAGTACTGAAAAACCAACGGGATAATGGCGACTTTGGTCCTTTTGTAGAAAAAGGAAAGGGCAAAAGGGATCTATGGACCAATATGCCAATGCTGTGGTGCCTTCAATCCTACTACGAATACAGTAAAGATGCCAGGGTAATACCGTTAATGACTAAATATTTTAAATGGCAGCTTACTATTCCAGATGATCAACTGTTAGAAGACTATTGGGAAAATAGCCGCGGTGGTGATAACATTGTTAGCATTTATTGGCTTTATAATCGTACAGGTGATAAATTCCTTTTAGACCTTGCCACCAAAATGGACAAAAACACAGCGAATTGGCGACAAGCAACAAATTTACCCAACTGGCATAATGTAAATATAGCCCAGTGTTTTAGAGAACCTGCAACCTATTACTTACAAAGTCATAATGATGCAGATTTAAAGGCCAGTTACAATAACCAGGAATTGATTAGAAGCATCTACGGACAAGTTCCTGGTGGTATGTTCGGGGGTGACGAAAATTCTAGAAAGGGATATGATGATCCGCGACAAGCCGTAGAAACTTGTGGATTGGTTGAACAGATGACCTCCGACCAAATGATGCTGGGCATTACAGGTGATACCTATTGGGCAGAAAACTGCGAAGATGTAGCATTTAATACCTTTTCGGCCGCATTTACACCAGATTATAAAGCGCTTAGGTATCTTACTGCACCTAACATGGTTGTAAGTGATGCAAAAAATCACAGTCCCGGTATTGATAATTCAGGACCATTCCTGATGATGAACCCTTTTAGCAGCCGTTGCTGTCAGCACAATCATGCTGCCGGATGGGTGTATTATGCAGAAAATCTATGGATGGCTACACCAGATAATGGCATTGCAGCTCAACTCTATGCAGAAGCATCTGTTAAGGCAAAAGTTGGTTCTGGTATTGAAGTAACACTTAATGAGACCACTAAATATCCATTTGAAGATCAAGTTGATATAGAAGTTAAAACTACCAAACCGGTTAGCTTTCCATTATATCTTCGCGTACCGGTATGGTGCAAAAATCCCGTGGTTAAAGTAAATAATAAAACTATTGCTGTAGCAGCAAACGCAGGCGGATATATAAAACTAACCAGTACTTGGAAAAATGGTGATAAAGTAAACTTGCAATTCCCTATGGAATTGAAGGTTAGAGAATGGGAAAAGAATAAAAACAGTATTAGCGTTAATTACGGACCACTAACCTATTCATTAAAAATTGACGAGGACTATATCCAGAAAGACAGTAAAGAAACTGCGATAGGAGATTCGCAATGGCAACCAGGTGCAGACCCTAAAAAGTGGCCATCGTTTGAGATTCACCCCAAATCAGCCTGGAACTATGGTTTACTTCTGGACAAAGTAAATCCTGCAAATTCCTTTACTGTAGTTAAAAAGGCCTGGCCTAAAGACAATAACCCATTCACCCATGGAAATGCCCCTATAGAACTTAGGGCTAAGGGCAAGCTGATTCCAGAATGGAAAATAGACAAATATGGACTGGTTGATGTACTACCCAAAAGCCCAGTTGCCAATGCAGAAAAAGAAACGGTTTTAACACTTGTTCCTATGGGTGGTGCAAGGCTTAGAATCTCTGCTTTTCCTGTAGTAAAATAAATTTTATAAACATATTTGTAAAAGGCTGGTATATAGTATACCAGCCTTTTATTTTTTCATACATTTGGCCAATTATTTTTTCAAGCAAAATGAGTCACAATAAACACATTCAAAAATTAAGTGCGGCGGGGTTATTAATTAGTTTAGGGATTATTTACGGCGACATAGGTACCTCTCCCCTTTACGTTTTTAAGGCGATTGTTGGCGACAGGTTAATCACTCCAGATCTAATATTGGGTGGCCTTTCCTGTATCTTCTGGACATTAACACTTCAAACCACGCTTAAATATGTAATTATTACCCTTCAGGCTGACAACAAGGGTGAAGGTGGTATTTTCTCATTATATTCTCTGGTGAAGCGAAAAGCCAAATGGCTCATCATTCCGGCCATGATTGGTGGAGCAGCGCTACTTGCCGATGGGATTATGACACCCGCAGTAACCGTTTCAGCAGCAATTGAAGGACTTGGACTTATTTATTCAGACCTACCAACAGTTCCGATTGTATTGGCCATATTAATATTTTTATTTGTACTTCAGCAATTTGGCACCTCTTTGGTAGGCAAGGCCTTTGGCCCTGTTATGTGGATCTGGTTTACCATGATTGCCCTATTGGGACTGGCTTATGTACTTCAATTGCCGGAAATACTTAAATCCATCAATCCATATTATGCTTACCATATCCTAAGTACTAACCCAGAAGCATTCCTTATTATAGGGGCGGTGTTTTTGTGTACAACTGGGGCAGAGGCCTTGTATTCAGACCTTGGTCACTGTGGCCGTGCAAATATACGTATCAGTTGGATTTACGTTAAAATTTGCTTGATCCTGAATTACATGGGTCAGGGCGTGTGGCTGTGGAAACTGCAAGGCACAAAGCTAGGCGACGTTAACCCTTTCTACCACCTTATGCCAGACTGGTTCCTTATCTATGGAATTCTTATCGCTACAGTAGCTGCAGCAATAGCTAGTCAGGCGCTTATATCTGGTTCATTTACCCTTATTGCAGAAGCGGTAAGACTGAATCTTTGGCCAAAAGTAAAGATCAACTATCCTAGTGAGCAAAAAGGACAATTGTATGTTCCTTCTATGAATTGGATTTTACTGGCAGGTTGTATAATAGTAGTACTAATTTTCCAAAAATCAGTTAATATGGAAGCGGCTTACGGACTTTCTATCACCGTTGCAATGCTTATGACCACCATTCTGGTTTCTGTCTTCCTAATGCGTAAAAAGGTGCCGATCTATCTTGTCGGCATTTTCCTTACCGTTTATGGTGTTATTGAATTGACCTTCCTAGCTGGTAATGCTGCTAAGATTCTTCATGGTGGTTGGTTTACCCTAATTATGGGTATATCTTTGTTTGCCATAATGTGGACCTGGCATAACGGTCGCCGCATCAGAAACCGCTACATGAAATTTGTAGATATAGAAACATTTTTTCCACTGCTTAATAACATTAGCACTGATGAATCTATACCAAAATACGCATCTAACCTAGTTTACCTTACCAGTGCAAATTTCAATACAGAAATAGAATCATCAGTAATTTATTCCATTATTCAAAAGCATCCAAAACGTGCAGATGTATATTGGGTGCTGCACGTTGATGTAACCGATGAACCCTATACTATGGAATACGAAGTAGACCAAATGATACAGGATAAGCTGATCAGGATTGATTTTCGTCTCGGCTTCCGGGTAGAGCAGCGTATTAACGTACTCTTTAGAAAAGTAGTAGAAGAGTTGGTTGCCAGTGGCGAATTTGATATCACCAGTAAATATAAATCACTTGAAGCACAAAATATTCCTGGCGATTTCCGTTTCGTGGTCATTGAAAAGATACTTTCCAACTCAAATAGCTTACGTTTCATTGAACGTTTAACTATGTCATGCCATAGAATACTTAAAATACTGAGTATATCAGAGCGCAGGGGTTTTGGCCTAGATTCTAGTTTCGTAACTATTGAGCAGGTACCACTAATTGTAGATATACCAGAACCAATTCGTTTAATCCGGATAAAATAGAACGACAACCTTTTTAATAATAGGTTAACCAATTTATTTAGTCAAGCTATTCACATCCGTAATTAATCTCAAGACTCTGAATTCCTTTGATTAGGTCATAAACCTTTTATGCACCACAACATTGATCTATCTGTGCTATAAGCAACTGAACTCACCTCCCGTTGCCGTTCGAAATTGCAAGCTTTGTTTTGAAGCTTCCGATATGGCCATTCATATCTGCACCCTGCAAATTCAAAGTGTATGACCCTGAAAGCCTGTTAGAATAAAACGTAATTTTTGCATTACCGAATTCATCTGTGACTATGTTAGGCTCCCAAAAAACGGTCGGCCGGAAATCTATTGGTTCGGGAAGGGTTTTAATTGAATACTTAGGCGAATAATATTTTACTGCATTAGTAAAACTATATACCTTGTTTAAAATCTTATTTGCAGTTGTAATTTGCACTACTGCATATTCTTTAACCTCATTAGTAGGTGGAGACATTCCAGCTTTTGCATAACTTTCCACAATTCTGGCCCTTTCTCCCGGCTCGAAAGGCTTTGGAAGCGCTGGAGGAAAATATTTCCACAAGTACTTTTGAGAATACATAATCTCAACACTTAGCAAATTATCAACTTTAATCTTATTAAGTAGCCTTTTCAGACTTTCAACATTATGTCCAAGGTACATTTGAGAGATACCGCCATCAATTCTAATTTTCACAAGCTGATGATTCTTTGTCTTTAGCGTCATGCCCTGAACTTTATCTGCTACATAAGTATATCCGATAGACAGTTCCGGCCACTTTTGCTTGAGCAATTGATAAAGACCGGCAGTTTTGGAAGTTCTAATGTCATTTGTATCCAAAATGATGTCTGCTTGTCCATAACCATTTAAGTTAAATGCATTATAGTTACGCTTTCGTGAAACGATCTCAACTTCACTCAGCAAATTCCCAGTAATTCTTTTTTCTGCATCTTGCAATTGTTGTAATATTGCTTTTGATGCCGGATTGGATGTCAAAGTATTTAAAAACCATGGATTTAACTGGCTCTGATCGTTAAGAGTTAATGACACAACTCCATAACTATCCACATCTTGATAATTTTGTTCAGGTTTGTAATTGTGTAATTTTGCTTTAGAAAAAACATCTTGCCACTCAAAACCTTTCCAACCCTGAATAATCATCAAATTATCTAGAGCCTTCCACGCTACAGGGCTTTTCCTATTGACATAAAAACCAGGATTTTCAACATTCCCCATAAGATTGACTTTCAATAACAGATTTGCTTTTATACCAAAATTTTCAGCTTCATCTGAAGATACTAACCCATCATGGGTAACGGATAAAGAAAAGCTACCTTTTACCGGCTTTCCAATATGATCTGCAACCTTTAATTGGAGTACAATGCTATCCACTGTTTTGTAGTCATTTTTTTGAGGCTGAATGGCAATATCCAGATCATCATTATGGTCTATGAAAATCATCCTCTCGTTTATTGCCATAGTGTCTCGCATTAAGGTAATAGCAGAAGTCCCTGTTGGAAAAAGCGATTTAGGAATCGAAATTATTTTTGATGCAGTATTGATGTTTTGCGCAAAACGTATTTGACCATTCGATGTTCCAAGAAGAAAATAGTTTCCCTCTGTAATTAGCCCTTTGGAACTGTTGATGTATACGATTATCGAGTCTGATCTTTCTGGATTATCAATATGAAGAACACTGCCCGCAGGCAAAACTACAGGCAGCTTATATGTTTTATTTCCGTTAGTCACAGCGTGATAAGTTTCCATGGCTTTGGGGATAAATTCGAAAACACCCATGCCATCATGCAGACTCTTAAAGGTTGCGATATAATTATTTTTACTATCAAATATTTTGCCTTCAACAGATACACTTACACCGTTTTCATTCAAGGCTTTGTATCCTACGATAGACTTTATTCCGGCTACAAGGTGACCTCCTTCTACTAAAAACTGCAAGTCAAGCTTAGCATTTCTCTTTAGGTCTAGCGGAAATACTGTCTTGGGAACAGTACTGCTTTTATTCAAGTCAATTAGTTCCATTCTCAATCCGCCGGCGCTATTGGCAGAATTTCCCGCATGATATTGAAAGGCCAAACTTCCATCTTGCAATGTTCTACTTTCCTTTTCGTAATAAATTTTTGCATCATCTAAAACCCTTAACTGAAGTTCTTTTAAACCGATTGGCTCCAAGTCTTTTGTCTTTAAATCAAAGCGTATAGTAAAATCATTTTTCCTAATACTGTCAGCAACTATTGGTTTAAGGTTTACCAGCCATGATCTTTTATCGCCGATATAGATTTTCTTCCTAAAAAAAATCTCCTGATGGAAATTTCGCATCCACGTTGTGTAAGCAACAAGCGTGTGTTCGCCCGGAGCAAAAATCTCCTGAATTAAAGGAATCTGAACGTTCCCCTCGCCCTTGGTAATTTTTAGACTAATTCTTCTCACCAATTCATTTTCCCTATCTCGCAATTCAACGTAAACAATCGGACTGATTAGAGAAGCTTTGAGATCGGCGGCAGTAAAAACGTAACTCTTCAACCAAAGTGTATCACCAATAAAATATTCAAGCTTGTCAGTCTGTATATAAACTTTTTCGGGGGGTAATGTTTTGTTAAAATTTCCGGATGCCTGTAAAATCTTTTTTAATGCCATCGTTGTTGGTGTTTGGGGAAAACAATTTACATACTGTAAAATAAAAAAGCAAAGTGCTAAAAGGATTTTGACCATTGAGACCTTTGCTTTAATTGGACTATGAGGTATAAGCATAGGTTGATCAAATTTGAGATTCGTTAATAGTATTACTTAATCAAATTTAACATTTAAATTGAAATTCATCCAGTTTACCAAAAACATTTAAGAAGTGTTTGCCATTATCATTTGCTATGTTAGAGGAATGCTTAGCGCAATGAGAACGGTTTTGGATAGGATTTTTGGCTTATTTTATACACCAGATGTTTCCTCACTTAAAGGGTATAAAAATGCAAATCGGATGGCGGTTTACAGTGTAGATGTGAAAACTATTTTATCAATCGGTAAAATTAAAGCATTAAAACAGTTTAAGAATATGAAGATGAATCAAGCATATCTAGCGCTTTTAAAAAAAGATCTGAAGATTGGCACCTATAAGACCCTTACTAAACCTACTAAAGTATTCTTCTTTTGCTACTATTACGAAAGCGACAAAAATGAACCCAGTTTTATTAGCTATAAGAGTATGTAGGATTTTTAAACACCATCAAGACTGCTCACCCCCTGCTTTTACACTAATACCATACTAGAACCATATTCAGACCATACTTTTCCACTAAAGGGGTACCTTTTTGCGAAGAAGTATGGTCTGTGTATCGAAGAAGTACCGTAGCAGTTCCAAGGCTGTCTAATAATAAAGCCATACAGGCTTTTAATATGTCAATGAACTTCTGCTGCCGGCTATCACAGCTGGCAGGTTAAATCTAACTAGTCGATTTATTTAAAAATTGAAACAGGAACAATGCCTAATATTTTTAGCTGATCAGCAATGGTGGAGCGCGTTCCATACTCATAAAATCTATTCGGATTTATCCAATAGATTAGTATAATTTGGCTTTTAAAAAGCTCTCTTTATTCCAAGTGCAAATGTAGGTAAAATAGTTGGTATTTCCAAATAAAATATTGGATTTTTTAGAATTAAACTCATTGATTTACAGTAAGTTATTTACATTTTTTGTGACTAAGAAAGGACTGATTTTAAAGCCCATTTAACGCTTGTTTTTGAACCAAAATTATGGCAGATGTATAGCTATATTTTCTTTGGTAATTCTGCTTTAATAGGAGCTTAAAATAACCTGATATTTATAGGACTATCTGTTGTAGGTAGTGATATTAGCAAATTGGAGCAGCGGCAAAGCAAACCAACTACCGACAATCAAGATGGAGACTTTTGAACGTTTAAATGTAAAAGTACTTGCAGTACAATACCCCTATTGAATTGTTTATATTAATGCAGTATTTTTCTTCATTATATCTTTTATGTGTACAGTTAATTTCCAGCTATTAAGCTTACTTTCAATATTTTTTCTAAGCCATAACATAACTTTCTGAAGTTCCATAACTCGACCCAATTAATAGATGATTTTAAGCTTTTAGCGCCGAAGAGCTGTACCTATTGAAAAAGATGGCTCAGCCTTTTAAAGCTGGTCAGTGCAGGATGTTCTGTCTGACGATGATGAGCCATAACTATTTCGGTATATATCTGAATATTGTCCAGTTCTGTAAACTGTAGGTATAGATTTGGGTACTGATTTTTTATTGAAGATGGAACGATGGCAACCCCTAATCCACTTTCAACTAGTCTGAGTATAGAATGTATATTATTGCACTCATGGATCACCTGTGGTGTAAAACCAATGCGGTTACAGCACGCAATAAATTGCTGATGATAAAAAGGAGCATACCCACTATTGTAAGAAATGAATGGCGTATAGGAAAGGTCGGCCACGGTCATTGTATTAGAATTTGTGACATGGGAAACCAGTATAAACGGATCCTGCCAAAGCGAAGTAATCTCCAACGAGGTGGAGGTAACGGGTGCACGGAGAATCCCAACATCTAACTTACCTTGTTCCAAGGCTTTAATCTGTTTGGCGGTAGGGAGTTCATAAAGACGAGTTTTTAGCATCGGAAATTGACTTTTTAATTGTTGCAGTATAGCAGCCAGGGAAGTCAGCGGCGTAGAACTGATATAACCAATACGAAAATCACCGCCTACGGATTCGTGTATCTGCTTAACCATCTGTTTGCTACGCTCCAACTGCTGAATGAGCAAGTCGCATTCATTCAGAAAGAAATGCCCTGCATCGGTAAGCGTAACCCGTTTATTGTTTCGGAAAAACAGCACAGCACCCAGTTCCTTTTCCAATTCTTTGATTTGCCGTGTTAGGGGTGGTTGTGAAATGTGCAATTGCTCCGCAGCTTTGCTGAAATGCAACAGCTCTGCTACAGCTTTAAAATAAACAAGGTGTCTAAGTTCCATAATACCTTAAAGGTATTAATAATTGCAAATAATAGTATTTTCAAAGTATCATAAAGAAAGATATTTTTGTAAACAAATAATTAAAGATGATGGAAAATTTATCAGAAAAATCTACCGTACAGGAAATTAAAGCGCGCTTTGATGAGGATGTAGACCGCTTTTCGAATTTGGAAACGGGGCAGCAAACTACTACCGATGCATCTTATAGCATGGAGCTCATCGTGGAAAGCATAATGGTTCACTCACCTGGTTTGAAGACGGTCTTAGATGTAGGCTGTGGGGCGGGAAATTATACAATGAAGCTGCTATCAAAAAAGGCTCCACTAGATTGCACCTTGTTAGATCTTAGTTTACCTATGCTTAACCGGGCCAAGGAACGTATTGAAGCTGTGAATAAAGGCACTATTACCTTAGTTCAGGATGATATACGAACTGCAAACTTACCGGATAATCATTATTGTACAATAATGGCTGCCGCTGTTTTACATCACTTGCGAGACAACAGCGACTGGGAAACGGTATTCACTAAACTTTATCGCCTGTTGAAACCAGGTGGCAGTCTGTGGATTTCGGATTTAGTTGTACAAGAAACTTCCGCTATTCAGCAACTGATATACAAGGAGCGTTATGGAAATTACCTTGTTGGGTTGAAAGACGAAACCTATAGGGATAGTGTGTTTGCCTATATTGCAAAGGAAGATAGTGCGCGCTCGGTCAACTTTCAAATGAAATTACTAGAGAAAGTAGGATTTCGTAGTGTTGAACTCCTTCATAAACACTCGTGCTTCGCTGCATTCGGGGCAGTTAAATAGCTGATGGACTACTTCTTAATTTTCGATATTTCTTAACAGGCCTCTGTCCGCCTGGTCCACAAAATTGACAAAATCGACGTAGTCGAACCTTTGAAAAGGTCTGTGCAAGAAAAAAGGTAATAGAACCAAATAAGCCTTCAAAATAAATTATTTTGAAGGCTTATGTTTTTTGTGACCTCGCAGGGATTCGAACCCTGGACCCACTGATTAAGAGTCAGTTGCTCTACCAACTGAGCTACGAAGTCATTTTATCAGTGTAAAATAAAGCCCTGCAATCCTTTGTCTTGCAGGGCCCTGTGATCCCGCTGGGATTCGAACCCAGGACCACTACATTAAAAGTGTAATGCTCTACCAGCTGAGCTACGGAATCATTCTCTTTTTGAAGAGGGTGCAAAGATAGAATTAATATATTATTTTACTAAATAAATTTGAAAAAAATTAGATGAGGTTGCAGATTAGGTACAACAACCTCTAACTGTATGTAAACAACCCTGTATTTGGAAACACACCTGCAACAATGTTACAAGGCCTAATAGAGAACTGTTTTTTAACACTATGCTATTTTAATTGTAACTTCGCCTCTTTCTACATAACAAACATGGCAGTATTACACAATAAAGAGCAAAAATTAGAAGCAGTATTAAGCAAGCTTCCTAAAAAATATACCGACAAGCAGTTTGTTGAAACTTTTATCCAACTTTTTTCAAAAGATTGGGGAAAGATTAAATCCACTTACATTAAGCAATCGCAGGATAAAGAGCCTGGAACGGTAATCAATATGCCTAAGCCAGATATTTATCTAAAAAATATTCTTAATAATTACTTGACTAACCGTAGCAACCCAGCTCCTGTTAAAGAACAACCTGCGGTTAGAGAACAAGTTATTATAAAAGAACAACCTAGCGTTAAACTGAAAACTGTTGAAGAACCGGTAGCAGAAAAACCAATTGTAGAAAAGAAAGTGGTTAAAACGAAAGCTGTTACTGAAAAACCATTAAATGAGGAAGCAGTTCATTTGAAAAAGCCTGTTAAATCTAAGGTAGCAAAAGAGCAAATTGCAGAAGAAGAAGTAGTTGCTACTGAAGATCCTGTTGAAGCGAAAGCAACTAAGGAAAAGCCTTTAGCAAAACCTGTTACTCAAGAAAAACCAGTTGCTAAGAAAACTGTTAAAACGCCTGTTGCCAAAGAGAAAGTAGTCAAAGAAAGTGTTTCCAAAGAAAAGCAAGCTAAAGAAACACCTGTTAAAGTAGTTAAGAAAAAAACAGTAAAAGCAAAAGTCGTTAAGGAATAGCCTTAACCGGCCAACCAGGGTTATAAGCGTATAAAAGTATTACGCATCCATCCAGAGAATGTGATGAGACTTAGTAGAATGGAAAAATTAACAAAACGATATTTACCTTTTTACAGCCGGAGCTTCAAAGCTAAAGGGAACTTGTTTTCTAAGCATTTTACCAGCGTATCCCGTTAGGTACAAATAATAATCTGAAGGAATACCTTCTTCAAATGGGACAAAAGTGCTGGCACCAACGGGTGGATTTTTTGAGATCTTAAAAATTGCGGTTCCTTCATCCACTTCGTCAAACATAGCTACATACAGCATTTCTACGCCATTTTTGATTGCAGTGGAAAGTTGTTTCCAGAAAAAAACCCCTCTATTACGCGGGATTTGGTTTGATGGAGATCTTGGATTCATGTTATGCCAGCTAAAACCAGGGTAAACTACGCCAACATAATCCACCTTATTTGCCTTACACCATGAAATGTCTCCGCGCTGGACTTCCGCGTATCGGTTATATGCAGATTCATTGGCATAGCGGCCTACCGTCCAGGGATGAACAATATCTACTTTCTTGATCAGTTCGTGCAATGTAGGATCTTTCATTGTATCATTTCCAAATTCTCTCCAATAGGTTGGTACGCCCAGCATAACCGAACAGCCTCCATAAACGGGATCATTTTGAAGAAAATCTATAATTTTAGCTACGTCTTTAAGCGTATACTTTCTATTGTCGTTAAACCCAACACCCCAAAGTACTACAAGTGGTTTACCGTTATGATATAAGTAACTCTGATTATTACCGCGACTTGTAATTTTAAGGCTATCCACCAGATTTTTCCAGTCGTTAATCAAAACTGGAACATCAACACTATCTTGACAACCTGATAAATCGTACATCACCGATATCGCCCTGCTGTATTTTTGAGCTGACAACAAAGCATTACTAAGTACTTTATTGAAATGATTGCGCCCAGATTGGCCTCGTATTTCAGTTACGAAACGCTGCATAAATACCCCATCTACTCCGTATTCCTTCATCCAACGGAAATGCACATTTACTGTAGAGGCATCATATGCGCTTTGCAGGTAGGCTGAACTGCCATCTGCCAGTACAAACGGGGTTTTATAAACAACGGGGTACTCTTTAGTCTCTGCCCATAGATCTATATTGGTACTTCCTGGCTCAAACTTACCTCTTGAAGTGTAATGATACCAGCCTCGCCCTGCCCCATCGTCTGGCGCATTGTGCCATCCCTGATAGCCAGCCATTATTAACCCTTTATAGGATGTAAATTTCGATGATTTACTATGTTTACTTTGAGCAGCCAGATTTAGCGTAAAGCTGCAGGAAAGCATAATTAGTATAGCGATTACTTTTCGGTAGTGTTTCATTTGGCGTGGAGTACAGTGTGTGTTAGCATTCTTATTCAAATGAAACAATAATTATTAAAAAAAGCTTAATAAATAACTAATTCAAACTTTCTGAGTTGTAGATTTATCCATTTACTCCTGTTTTTTAAAGATTTGTTGATACCCCAAACCTTAAATAACCATACTTATCACGGTAGTAAATATTGTAAGGATCCTCGCCGTAGTAGCCTGCGGCAACCATTAAAAATGCTTTATGCATAAATGGAAAACTGTAGTGATAGGAAACTTCAGTATTAAGGCGCTTTTTAGCAGCGGTAATTTTATAAATTTCCATCTTATTTATCGCATAACTGAATCCTGCATTTAGTCGCCAGTTCTCATGCACCTTAAAATATTTCCTAAGGGAGAAGTTATAAATTAATCGTGTAAAACCGTAATCATTCTCTAAAGCCTTTTCATAGTTAAACCATTTGTGCCACTCTATTCCCCCGTCGTGATTTAAACTATAACTACGCTCCTCTTTGCTTTTTATGGTTTTACCGAAATGATAAGATGTGGTGAGGTAATTGGTACTAAAATTACCAGTTGCGGTATTGATGCTACCATCTGTATTAATTGCATCGCCATCTTGTCCGTTAGAATGGTGGGTAAATCTCAGCGTTGCATATCTATAATTGGAGGTATTTTGATTAAGTTTTACGTATAAGATACCACCAATTTTTAAACTTGGCGTTCTAACCCCCGCCGAACGCTGATCCAAAACCTTAACAGTAAAATCTGGCACAAGAGCGAAAGCAATGGGTAGTTTGGGACTAGCTAGCAAAAAATAGCTGGTTGTTAAACGACCGTTAAGAATAAATTTATTAGGACTGCCAAGTTCGCCTTTTGGCGAAGTATAGGAAAAATCCCGGTTTGCTTTGTAGACATCCAGGTAACGGTTAGTTGCTTGTGTAGTATCAATTTGAGCATAAGCATAAAAGCTTAATAATGTAAAAATTAAGGTGAAAATGGGTTTAATTATCATTAAAAGGTAGCTTTAGGTTAATAAAATCAATATACGTAATTAATAGATGTTGGGTATATTGCCGACCTCAAGTGAAATTAAAGGAACAACAAATAATGAAATTTTCAACCCTGTTAAGAACAATCCTATTTTCAACAATGCTATTGGCCTTTGTTAGCCAGTCCTTTGCCCAACAAATTAACGTAGCTACGTATAACATTAGGAATAAAAATGGTGGCGACAAGCGAGATGGTAATGGTTGGGATTTGAGGGAACCCGTGATTGCGGGAATGGTTAAGTTCCATGATTTTGATATTTTTGGCACCCAAGAAGTATTGCATGAGCAATTGGTAGATCTGTTAGATAGCTTGCCAGACTACACATATGTAGGTGTTGGGAGGAATAATGGGAAGGAGGCCGGAGAATATGCACCCATATTTTACAAAAAAGAAAAATTTAAGTTATTGAAAGCCGGCAACTTTTGGCTGTCTGAAAACACAGAGAAGCCAAACAGAGGCTGGGATGCCGCATTGCCTCGTATTTGTTGTTGGGGACAGTTTGAAGAAATTAATAGTGGTGTAAAGTTCTTTTTCTTTAATACACATTTCGACCATGTGGGGATTATAGCAAGGCGCGAAAGTTCCAAGTTGATCTTACAAAAGATCAAAGTATTAGCAGGCGACGAGCCTACTATTCTAACTGGTGATTTTAATGTGGATCAGAACAATGAGATATATGGAATTTTAAATGGCTCAGTATTAAAGGATGCTTATGTTTCTTCAGCTTTCAGGTATGCGGTTAACGGAACATTTAACCATTTTGATGCAAATGCGAAGACGGATAGCCGAATTGATCATATCTTTTTATCGCAATGCATTGTAGTAAAACGTTACGGCGTTTTGACAGATACTTACAGGAGCCCAGCTGCTAAAAAATCTAGTGTAAAAACTAATGGCAACTTTCCAAAAGAACTTCAGCTTGAAGAATATGAGGCACGCCTGCCATCAGATCATTTCCCGGTAATGATTGTAATTGACCTGAAGAAATGTAAATGAGAAGATTAAGCTTAACTTTATTGTTTTTGTTGGTTACATTTTGTACAAAAGCACAGCACAATTTTGTGCGCTTAGAAACCGACAAGGGCAACATTACACTGATGCTTTACGATGCCACACCGAACCATAAAGCTATGTTCTTAAATGCGGTTAAGAATGGCACTTATAACAATGCACATTTTAACCGGGTAATAAAAGATTTTGTAAGCCAAGCCGGTGAACTCGATGAGCCTATATTAGCACGTGAAAAACTACACCCAGAAATAAAACCAAAGCGTTTAGCTGCAGAGTTGGATAGTAACCTGATTCATAAAAAAGGCGCTTTGGGCGCAGGAAGAGACGACAATCCTAATAAAAGCTCTTATTTTAACCAGATTTATTTGGTTTCCGGAAAGCTCCAAACAGATGCAATGTTAGATGCAACAGAAAAACGTACAGGCAGGAAAATTTCTGCTGCTCACCGTGAGGTATATAAAACTTTTGGTGGTACACCCCATTTAGATATGGACTATACCCTATTTGGTGAAATTGTTGAAGGACAGGAGGTTGCAGATGCAATTAATAAGGTGGCAACAGATAAATCGGCAGTACCACTGACTCCAATTATTTTTAATGCATTTATCCTTTCGAAAAAAGAGGTAAAAAGTTTGACTGCTAAACTAAAGCTGTAAGTAAAACACAATGTTGTATATATATTTATTCTTAGCTGTTAGATTATTATATTTGAATGCCTTCATATTTTGCTCTTTCTAAATGAACCGAGAACTAGATTTATATAAAAAAGCCGCAGAACTTGCTAACATTGGTATTTGGGAGCTTACCATTAAGAACAATGAGCTGTTTTGGGATTTCATTACAAAAAAAATATTTGAAACACCAGATAATTATCAACCCTTATTACACGAGGCACTTTCGTTATACGTTGAAGGAACAAAAAATGATCACATAGTAAACGAAATTAGTGAAACAATATTGACGGGAAAGTCAATAACAAGCCAATTTCAGATCAGAACATTTAAAGGAAACGTCAAGTGGGTGGAGATCAACTCCCAGGCAGAGTTTGTTAAAGAGGATTGCATACGCCTAGTAGGCACTATACAAGATATTACTTCAAACAAGAAGCTAATTGAAGATCTGGAACTTAATCATTATAAATTTCTTACGGCCTTTGATTATGCACCAATTGGCATGGCGCTTGTATCGCCCGAAGGCAAATGGATAAAGGTGAACAATAGTCTTTGCTCTATTCTTGGTTATGAGCGGGAGGAATTAATGGCGCTCACCTTTCAAGACCTTACGCATCCTGAAGATCTGCAGACAGATCTGGAACATGTGTCTAGCCTACTAAATAAGCAAGCCTCTACTTATTCCATGCAAAAACGTTATTTCCACAAAAATGGAGAAATAGTATGGAGTGATCTTACTGTAGCAATAGTATGGAATGCTGATGATACACCACTATATTTCATTTCACAAATCCAAGATATTACAGACAATACTAAACAGAATGAGCGACTTAAAAAGGAACGCCAGCGACTTAACAACGTAATTGAAACTACCCGTATTGGCACTTGGGAATGGAATTTTACGCAAAATAAAATAACAAGCGACGAGCGCTGCTTTACTATCCTGGGTTACATAAAAGATGAAGTAGAAATTGCAAAGACTGAAGTATTACATGCTCAACTTCATCCAGATGATGTATTCATGATAAATGAACGACTTGAAGAATGTTTTAGACAAAAGACCGACTACTATCAATGTGAGTACCGGATGCGGCATAAAGATGGAAGTTGGGTATGGATTAAGAGTAATGGGAAGGTCATCAAATGGTCGGCCGACAAGAAACCACTGGTTATGCTTGGCACTCGGGAAGATATTTCAAGAAGAAAACAAATAGAAGAGGTACAGCTGAATACCATGAATATCATCAGCGATCAGAATAAGCGCCTGATCAATTTTGCGCATATCGTTTCGCACAACCTACGCTCCCATGCAGGAAACTTCCAGATGTTACTGGAATTGCTCCAACAAGAGCAGGATGAAAAAGAAAAAATACACATGCTTGGTTTACTGACACGAAATGCAAATAATTTGTCTGAAACGATTGCAAACTTGAATGAGGTGGTAAGCTTTCAGCTAAATGATAAAAAGCAGACCAAATCCATCAATATACGTGAACAGATCCGAAAAACCATAAACGGCATACAGGCACTTGTAGAAAAAGAGAATGCAAAATTCACGATTTTAATGCAAGAAGATTTGAATGTAAATTACAATCCAGCCTATCTTGAAAGCATATTATTGAATCTCTTTACCAATGCCATTAAATACAAGCATCCCAATAGGCAACCAGACATTACTGTAAAGGGATTTGTAGAAAGTGACAGAATTATACTTGAAATTGCAGATAATGGATTGGGCATTGATTTGAATGTACATGGTAAAAAGCTATTCGGCATGTATAAAACCTTTCATGAGCATCCAGATTCAAGAGGGATTGGCTTGTTTATTACCAAAAACCAAATAGAGGCGTTAGGTGGCACTATCTCTATAGAAAGTGAGGTGAATGTTGGTACTACGTTTAAGCTTTCCTTGTTGAATTAGCATTTTTAAGGTTAAACTGCTATCTTGTTTTTAAATTAAGATTTAATTTATGATGCCAAAGTACTTTGCAACCGTCCTATGCGGGATATTGATTACAACTACCCAACTATACGCACAAAATGAAATTGCAGTTAAATCTGATCTCTTTGATCAGGACCAGCTTAAGTTGGTATCCTCCGATTTCAGTTTTACCGAAGGATGTTCTGCAGATAAAGCTGGAAATGTATTTTTTACAGATCAACCTAACGATAAGCTTTGGAAATACGGGACCGATGGCAAGTTGAGCATTGCTTTGGATAAAACAGGACGAGCAAACGGTACGTTTTTCGATAAAAAGGGAAACCTGATTTTGTGCGCTGACGAAAAAGGAGAATTATGGTCGTTAGATAAAAGTGGTAAAGCCAAGGTAATTGCAAAAGACTTTGAAGGAAAGCAATTAAATGGCCCAAATGATGTTTGGATAGGCCCGGCTGGTAATTTATTCTTTACAGACCCCTATTATCACCGCGATTATTGGATACGTACAAAACCGGACCTTGCAAAGCAAAGTGTTTACATGGTACCTAAAGGTAGTGCTAAAGTGATTTTGGCAGCGGATAGTCTGAACCAACCAAATGGAATTTGCGGATCTCCCGATGGAAAGCTTTTGTATGTTGCAGATGCAGGTGCAGGCAAAATTTATCGTTATAACATTGGTAAAAATGGGACCCTAAGTGGGAAGATGCTCTTTATTAACCGAGGATCAGATGGAATGACGCTTGATGAAAAAGGTAATATCTACCTGACCGGCAATGGAATAACCATATACAGTAAAGATGGAGAGGAGATTGGACAAATTAAAATACCTGGAACTTCGAATGTTTGCTTTGGAGGAAGTGATAAGAAAACACTATTTGTAACTGCCAAAAAATCGATTTACACCATACCTATGAAGGTTAAAGGTATTGAATAATTACTATTCCAGTTTCAAGGTGATGAAGCGTGGTCTATAAAGATGCTGGTGTGTTTCAATATGTTTAAAAAAATCAAATGAATTGACATTATAGCTGATCAGCAGTTCTCCTTTTTTAGATAAGCTTGGTTGTGCTTTTGCATTATAACTAAAAAAGGAATTTAGCTGGAGTTCCTATGAAGTATCCCATATCTTAATGATGGGTCCAAATGGTCCAACAGGAGATTTCTCTAGCCTCAAAGATAATGCCTACCCATATTTTGGTTGTACCCTTGCAATTTGGCCAATCATAGAATCTTTTGCTTTAGCCAAATGCGGTACAATTCAAAAAATGTAGGTGCATCCAGTAATTCGATATTTGGATTTTTTAGCTTGAGCTGATCCATAACTGAGATATACCATGTTGGGCTTTTTAAAATATTGCGAAACCAGTGGAAAGGAATAGGCCTTTTGCTTACCCTATCTATAATTGCTTCGGCAGCCTCTTTAGGATTACCTTGATTAATATCTGCATCTGCTCTAATAACAGGCATATCGCCATGTAATAACGTTAAAGGAGTCTTTTGTGGAACAATACCGTTTGGACTGAATTTCGAATAGGCATCTAAACCTCGCTGATTTAAACCAGGTGCCAAACCATCTATGATAAATCCTGTAATCGTAATATCCCAGCGTTTATAGTATGGAGCGTTGTGTACTGCCCATGCATCAATTGCATCCGGAAGTCCGGAAATTTGTCGCGGTGCTTGTAACATCCCTGGCATCAGGTAGCCTGCACCATTATCTGCCGCTGCGAAATAGTCATTTTTAGAAGCCGATCTACGTATGTAATCAAGCGCCATAGGTATGCGTTGTTCCAAAACCGGGCTAATGCACCACATGAGTGGAAGCTTGCCCCTATCTTTACTATCCCATAGGTAAGGTGTCATTTGCGAAACCCATGAAGAGGCATCATAATCGCCCACGTAAAAAATCATGAACTGCCTACCTTTAAAATCTACTTTACCATCTGCAGTTAAATAACCTCTTGCTTTAAGTTCATTGGAACTAACCCAAGGTTGTGGATATTTTTCCTTTAGCGGAAAATGCTGCCAGAATGAGGCATTTGCAAGTGCTCCATAGCCTATTGCATCGGCATCTTTAAAGGCATTATAGGCACTAATTATTCGAGAGTATTCCCATTCTGTTGGCACATCGTCATGTTTGCCACCTGCATGTTGCGTATATTTAAAAGCCCAGGGTGGAAACCCTCCAAGATACGCAAACCCCGCTCCTTTTCTCTGTTCGTAAGCCTCCATTAATAGTTCTTTTAGGGTATTGTTATCGGTGCCTATTTTTTGCGATGGATCATCAGTTGCTGGTTCATCAGCCCATGGACTTAGGTCAAAAAAGAAACCCCTTTTGCTGATAAAGAAATCATGGTTAGATAGTGTATGGTGGTTACGGCCTGCTGCGCCTGGGTTTTTTAGCCAGTCCTGATCAATGTAATAAGCGCCATATTTGGTATTTACTTTTCCTTTTTTAATATATTTTTCCAGAAACCACAAATAAGCATCATTTTTTGCAGAGCCTGAAGAAATCCGTTTGGTACCAGGAATGAAACCTGATCCGGTATACAATGGAGATCCATCTTTATTGATGAGCCATGATTTAACTGGCAGTTTAGGTCCGCTAAGCACCAACTTTGAATATAAACTAGTTGCAGAAGTATCATAACGAATAGCCACCAAGTTTTCTACACCTGCTATTGAAGAGGCCACATTACTTGTAGCGGCTACGTTTGGGTCATAAACTACTGCTCCATTGATGTCTGACCTGAATGATTTGACAAGACTAATGATATCATTATAGAAAGTTGTATCTGCACCATACAACCATTGAGCAGGTTTTCTATACATATTCCACCAATATTTATCGATGTTAATGTCTCCATTTGCTACAAAAAAGACATATAGTTTTGAAGAGTTGCGGTTAACAATACCCTGTAAAGAAGAAACAAAATGGACATCTTCCCAAGCTGTTTTGACATTTTTTGGATCCTTAAAATCAGATTTTAGAGTGTAACTTAAATCAAAAAGGCGAATGTGCTTTTTAGCTTGAGGTAAGGCACTATTTGCAACTAATAAAAGTAGCGCAAGGAACAACAATCTTGTATATACATGTTTCATTTAAATGCAAGATAAATGATTTTTTTTAATTGATTAATGTATATTTAGAGATAACCCATTAACTTTTTAAGATGCTAAGGCCTTTGTTAACCATATGCTTAATTATCACTTCCTCAAGCATTTTTGCGCAGTCTGCCACTACCAATTCACCAATTAACACTACCTTCAGCACGCCATCATCTGCTAAAAGTATTGTTTCTTCCTCAGGAGCAGATGGCTGGATTGCAAAAGATGATTTAGGTAGAACGATAAAACCTGAAAACTACCCAAAAACACGTATAGATAAATATGTTGGGATTTTTTACTTTGTATGGCAAGGCGCTCACGGATACGATCACCATCGTGGTGGAGCACCAGATGGCGGAATTATGGCTAAGACAGCACAGGACACTGTTAGCCCTTATGATATTACCAAGCTTTTAAAAGCAAATCCTTTGGCCCCAAAGTATGGTCCAATAAATGCATTTCATCATTGGGGCGAACCCTATTTTGGGTATTACCTGGCCGACGATGAATGGGTAATTAGAAAGCATGCGCAAATGTTATCTGACGCCGGAGTTGATGTAATTATACTGGATGCTACAAATGCAGCAATATATCTACCACAGATAACCAAAATTGCTACAGTTTACAGTAAACTAAGGGCATCTGGAATTAGCACACCATCTATTTCTTTTATTGTGAACAGCATACCTAAGCAGACTGTAGATAAGTTATATAAAGAGATTTATAGTAAAGGTCTATTTAAAGATCTTTGGTTTAACTGGAAAGGAAAGCCACTGTTATTGTGTCCGCCTGAAGCACTGGATTCAAATACGGGTTCATTTTTCTCGTCAAGACAATCATGGGCGTGGAGCAAAGCACAAAAGTGGTTTGAGGATGGGCATGATAAATGGCCATGGTTAGACCATTACCCTCAAGCTTATGGATGGCATGAAAGTAAAGATAAACCAGAACAATTAACAGTTTCAATTGCACAGCATCCTATGTCGAACATCGGTCGCAGTTTCCACAATGGAAAGGAGCCTTTGGTACCTTCTACTGAGCAAGGGCTTTATTTTGAAGAGCAATGGAAGAGGGCTTTGGAAGTAGATCCGGAATTTGTATTTGTAACTGGATGGAATGAATGGGTAGCAATGCGTTTCAATGATGGGGCATCAGGTACATTTTTAGGCAAAAAAATAAGTAAAGGTGAGACGTATTTTGTCGACTTATATAATGCAGAGTTTAGCAGAGATGCAGAACCAGAGAATGGCTTAACTAAAGATAATTATTATTACCAATTAGTAGATAACATAAGGAAGTTCAAGGGAGTGAGGAAATTGCAAACCTTGAAAGTAATAGATCATACCATTTTAGTTGATGGTAAATTTGGTGACTGGATTAATGTTGAAGGAGTATATAAAGATGATGAAGGGGATACATATCACAGAAAACACCCCGGTTGGGGTAGAATTAAAGAATATGTTAATACTAGTGGTAGAAATGATATCATTCAATGCAAAGTTGCGTCTGATAAAAGAAATGTGTACTTCTATGTTAAAACTAAAGAGAAGCTAAGTAACTGGAAAGATGTAGATTGGATGCAATTATATATTGGCATTGAGGGAACTAAAAAAGAAAGCTGGCAGGATTTTCAATATCTATTGAATCAAAAAGTGCTTAGCGCAGAAACGACCACGTTAAGCACTTTTACAAGGGGGAATTTCACTAAACAAAAACACATAATTCGCTATAAAATGGCAGGTAATGAATTGGAGTTAAGCATTTCATTAAAGCAACTTGGTATAATTAACTCCAAACATTTTAGTGTATTATTTAAATGGGCCGATAATGCCGGATTAACAGGAAATGATCCAATGCATTGGATGGACAATGGCGATACTGCACCCAATGCACGTTTTAAGTACAGATATACGAAAAACTAGCTGCTATTTATAAGTAGCAGCTAGTTTTAAAGCATCATACGCATTTACTATACCTCCTGAGACACATAAATCAGTAAACGGAACTAATTTGCCATCGGTACTACCAGGAAGTAAAACATCATGCGTAACTTTAGTTACCGATTTCATTAAGATCTCTTTAACCTGAGCGGCAGTTAGCTTTGGATAATATTCTCTAACCAGAGCTGCTACGCCAACTACTACCGGTGAAGCCATGCTAGTACCATCATGATTCTCATACTTAGATCCAGGAGTAGTAGAATTTATGGCGACACCGGGAGCAAAAAGATCGACCATTTTAGAACCATAATTGCTAAAGCTGGCAGGAAGTGCTTCGGTATCTTTAAAACTTGATGCACCTACTTCGATCCAGTTACCTTTGGCATCTCCACCGTTAAGGTATAATGCAGTTGGGAAATTATGTCCCAAATCATTATTTGAACTTTCATTTCCAGCTGCATGTACGATTAAAACATCTTTGCTAATTGCATATTTAACTGCTTTATCAACAGCTTCTTTATTAGGGGAATAACCCTTCCCGAAGCTCATATTTAATACTTTAGCGCCATTATTCACTGCATAATAAATTGCATTTGCAATATCCTTATCGCGTTCATCGCCAGTTGGCACTGCTCTAACAGGCATGATCAGTGTATGATCAGCAATACCCATAATACCAATGTTGTTGGTCCTGTCTGCAGCAATAATACCTGCAACATGGGTACCATGATCACAATCGTAAGCATCCACAGTTGGATTCCCATAGAATTTCTGATCAATGTTTTTCGGATCATCACCTACTGTATCTCTAGAATTGTAGTCCTTATTGTAATTATATTTCAATTCGTCTTCAACGTGTTTTATATCACCATTGATCCCTTTTACAACTTCTGCTACACCAGGCATTTCTTTGAGTATTTCCAGCACTATCTTCTGAACTTGTTGTTCAGACATAGTTTTAGGTTTGTAATTGGCAAAAGTTGAACTATCCGGAGCAGAATTGCCCATTGATTTAAGCATTCCATCCAAGATTGTTTTAAAGCCCGTCATATTATCACGCAGCTGGGTAGATTTTGCGATTTTCTGATCAAGAGTATCTTTTAATGGTGATTCGGGATGCGCTTTTACAATCCTTGCCAGTTCCAAATTATCATAAGTTACACTACCCTTTGCTGAACCTAAGAAATTCCAACCGTTAACATCATCAGCGTAACCATTATTGTCATCATCTTTTCCATTACCGGACTTTTCCTTTTTATTGACCCAGGCTACCTTTTTGAGGTCTTCATGTTTAAAATCCATACCGGCATCGATAACCCCAACTATTACTTGTGTTGATTTCTTTCCTTTTAGAAGTTCTGCATAAGCTTTTTCAGTACTTATTCCAAAAATGCTATCCGTCTTAAGGTCCTTATGTAGCCAGCCCGGCTGTTGTGCTGAAGCATTTAAAACTAAAAGTAATAAGAGCGTTATTAAACCATTAATCTTCTTCATATATTTTTTTGGTGTTTGATATTGTACGCTAAAAGTGTACCAATTATTATCTGATAATTGTAACACTTCCGCTAAAGGGATTACAAGCACTTGTAAGCTTTATGATATAATAATAAACACCAGCGGGCAGCTCAATACCTTTATTTTTACCTTCAAAAGTATTTGTGTTATCTGAACTCTCGTATACAGTTGAACCATAACGATTAAACACCTTAATATTTGCCGAACTATACAATTCAAGACCATTAATCACCCACTTATCATTTATTCCATCACCATTGGGTGTAAAAGAAGTTGGGATTTTGAGCGCAGCATCGCCGATGGTAATTTTGAATTCTGTTTGGCTACTTTCGCAGGCTCCGTTGGCCACAGCAGCATAAAGAGTTGTATTTCCTTTTATAATGAGCTTAAAGTCTTTGCTTTTGCTTTCTTTAACGAGGCTCCCATTTGAGTCATAAACTCTATATAGGGGTGCTACTACATCAAAATTAATAGTTATTTCTGTCGGTGAACAGATAAACTTATCTCCTATTGATGGTGTTTGCAAGGACAGGTCCACTTCAGGAATATAATATTCGTAGGTTTCATCACATGAAGCATTTCTAACCTGAAGATGATAATTACCGGAAGGGACATTACGAAGCTCTGGATCTATGGATATTTGTTGACCTGCATCATTGGTCCAACTATAGCGTATACCTGATCCTGGAACAGTTATACCCGTAATACTTCCAATATTTAAACCACAATTGTCAGGTTTAATTACCGCTGGCGTTAATAACTGAATTGGCTGGCTGCCTGACTGAATGTGAAAAGGCCCGATAGTAATGCTGCAACCAAAATCGTTAAAGAGTATCAGATCATAAAACCCCTGGCTTACGTTAGTCAGATCAAGTGTAGTAGCGACAACCTTATTATTCACGTCCACCCATTGGTAACTGGTTGCATTGGTGATAACGCCTGTAACGCTGCCATTTGGCAGTCCGCAGTCTGCAGTTTTAGTTACACTGAAATTTGTATTTGAAGTTATTTGATTCTTTAGCAGAATAGTGATTTCCGTAGATATAGACTCGCATGCTGCGGTAGACTGAACTGCTGTTAAGCGATATTTTCCGGGGGGCAGATTGTAAACATCTATAGAAGTCCCAATTAAATCGCCTTTATCATTGACCCAGCGATAGGAAACCGGTCCTGGCTCTGAAAGAACCACTTTTAACCCTGTAATTGAGCCGTCATTTGAGGTACATGAAGCATTATTTACAATTTTATCAGCCTCATATATAGTTGGTCTAAATGGTGTAGGAAGAATGGTAACTAATGCTTTATCAGATGTACATTGTGCCTCATCCGTAACGCTGATATAATATTTACCAGCAGTTAGTGCGGTAGTTGCAAAATTAGAGAGCACACGTCCGGATTCATCTTCCCATATGTATTTTATGATTGGTTTACCTGAAAAATTGTCTGCGTGAACCATTAGAGAAGATTCTCCGCATGGTATAGTAAGTGTTTGTGTTGCAGTGGTAGGTTTACTGCTCCTAACAGTGAAATTTAAAGTATAAGTATTTATCCCCAGATCTGGACTATAAATCAATTTATAGTCCCCTGGATAAAGATTAAGGGCAGACTGATCGCTGCTTATCTCTACATCAGATGAGTTTCGCCACGAAAAGGTATAAGTTGCTGGTTTTGTTAATGGTATAACCAAAGAGCCTCCTTGTGTACAATTTGCAGAAGTTATAACAACGTCTGCTTCGGAAAGAGGGCCATCAACACCTGAAACGTTAATTGAAGCATAGCTATTGAGGCTAATTATTAGGCTGATTAATAGAATGGAAAGAAGCCTCAGAATCATTTATTTAGTATAATGCTTTGAGATACAATATACGTAATTATTATAGCGAAGGGCTTTTGAAATTACATTTAAAGACCTTCGCGACTGCGTATCATTTTAAAGAAATATAGTGTAGATAGATATGTAGTTTTTTAAGCCCTCTATGTAGAGGATCCCATCGTGAATACGCTAATGTATTTAACCGGTACTTATAGCTCTCCAGCTGTAAGCGGCCTATTCCGTACGTTAGCCTTTATACTTTTGCCTTTGTCATTAACAATTTGAAAAGATATCCTCCTATTTTTGCGCCTGTTTTGCTTGAAATTAAACCAACTGCAGTTTTAGTGAGTATTCCAGAACCTTTAAAAATGGTTTTATTAAGTAGTAATGGCAGTGCAAAAGAAACTATTTTACCAGACAGCATATCATTACTGTTGAGTTTTTTAGTAGAAATTAAAGATTTCTTTTGAATTTTAGCTTTAAATAATTTGTTAACGGAAAAATCTGTTGCAATAAGTTTTGCATTAGCCAATATGTGTTCACCAGAAAGTTGTGTTTCAGATTTCAGTTCCAACTGCTTGGCTTGCAAATCCTTTAATCCATTAAATTTATATTTGTTTTTCATCCAAACAATTTTTTTTACCTTCATCAAAAATTAAGACTATGGAACATCATCAATCTGCCCAGGGAGCCCAAACGTTAATTACTTTATTATGTGTTGTAGCTGTTATTATTTTTGTTGCATTTTATCTTTCATTTATAAAAAAGAGTAAAAACTCCGGACACTAGTCTGCAGTATTGATCTCCAGAATTTCAATATGGGCACCTAACTTGTCAACAAGTTGCTGACTGATGTCGTCTTTGGTTTTCCATTTTCTTTCTGCGTCTTCAGCTTCAGAATATATGTGCCCTAAACGTTCTCCGTTTATGTAAACGATGTAATCACCTGTTTTAGGGACTTCTATCCTTACTGCATTTGGTTCTCCATCAATTTCGATAGTAAATTCGTAGGGATTTAGATCTTTTTCTTGCGTATTATCCATATTTTTTGCTCCTTGTACTTTACTAACAAAGGGTTCTAGTTATTGTTTGAAGTGAGAAAAATTATCCATATTGATATGGATGCATTTTATGCATCAGTTGAACAGCGAGATTTTCCCGAGTACCGCAATAAGCCCATTGTGGTCGGTGGATCACCGGAAAGCCGTGGCGTAGTTGCAACAGCAAGCTACGAAGCCAGGAAATTCGGTATCAAATCTGCCATGTCTTCTCGCCAGGCCTATCAGCTTTGTCCGCATGCAATTTTTGTGAGACCTCGTTTTGATGCTTACAAAGCTGTTTCCATTCATATTAGAGAAATATTTAGTCGTTACACAGATTTAATTGAACCACTCTCTCTGGATGAGGCATTTTTGGATGTAACAGCTGATAAAATGAAAATTGGCTACGCACTGGAAATAGCCAAACAAATTAAACAAGCCATTAAAGATGAATTAAACTTAACTGCCTCTGCTGGTGTTTCATCAAACAAATTCGTAGCCAAGATAGCCTCCGACATGAATAAGCCGGACGGACTCACTTTTGTTGGTCCATCCAAGATAAGCACTTTTATGGAACAATTGCCAGTAGAAAGGTTTTTTGGCGTAGGAAAAGTTACTGCTAAAAAGATGAAAAGTATGCACTTGCACACCGGCGCAGATCTAAAAAAATGGACCGAACAAGAATTAATTAATTGTTTCGGAAAATCAGGCAGCTTTTATTTTAAGATTGTAAGAGGAATTGACGAGCGGCCAGTTCGATCGAACAGAGAAGCTAAATCATTAGCTGCTGAAGACACTTTTGCACATGATCTAATATCAATTGAGGAGATGAATACTGAACTGGGAAAGTTAGCAGATAAAGTTGCTGTTAGATTGGAAAAACATCAACTGAAAGGAAGAACCTTAACACTAAAAATAAAATTCAGCGATTTTAAGCAAATTACCCGCAACTCTTCTTTCGCAAATCCTATTGGAGACTACTCCACCATTTTCGATACCGCTAAATTTTTGCTTACAAACATAGACCTGGAAGAAAAAGCGGTAAGGCTGTTGGGAATATCATTATCCAACTTTGGTGATTTACTGGAACATCACAAACAAACTAATCCACACCAACTAACACTTTTTGGCAATTAAAAAACTGTGTGTTTTCGCAGTTGACTTGAATCAACTTAGCAGCTATGTTTGTAATAAGTTTTTAGTGCTGGTTAAGGTTAATTATTTTAAATAATTGTATAACGCTCTTAAATTATTCGTATGCTCTTTATGAAAAACTAACAAAAGCCGTCTGCCTACGGCTTTTGCTATGTTTTTTCTGATTAATGAATCATTACAATTTTCTTCATATTTACTGGCGACCAATTGTTAGACTCTGCTGCTAATTTAATCATAGTTAATCCTGCTTTGGTAAATATAAACTGCCCTAGATTGACCTTTTTATAAATATTATATCCGCCTGTTTTTGGAAGTATTTTTGTTAACACCTGATTTCCAGAGCTCAATATAATAACAGAGCTTTCCGAAGCCGTCCCTACATAGGTCTCTAATGTATAAGTTCCTGGCGTTTTAACGTTGAACTGCCAGCTTGCCGAAGATCTTGCATCGGTCCAAAAACCAATATTTTGTTCTTCGCCACCCTCAGGACGCATCATTTCAGCTCCGGAAGGTGCAGCGAAATCTGCCAATCCGGGATAAAGTATGATACTTCCATCAGCTTCAGGACCTTGAATAAATGAAGTTACTTCAGGCTTTCCTTTTATAACAATCTTAATGACTGTTGCATTCTCATCAGGCGCATTTTGAGGAACATTGATTACAACATTATTGTCTTCTTTTTTAAATAAAAGAGATTTACCACCAGCCAAAAGCTGGGCAGATGAAAGCGCATTACTAAGTCCGGGAAGTAGTAATTTCCTATCCTTTGGCCAGTTAAAGACATGTAGATAAAGGGCAGTACTACCATTAGACAGAGGCTTTTCTGTTACTTTTCCCCAGGGAATTACTTTGAACGGACCTGGAATTGTTCCATAAATAGATTCACTATTAACTTTCATCCATTTTCCTATGTCTGCAAGACGTTGAATAATGGGTGCAGGAAATTTTCCAGTTGGTTCTGGACCAACGTTTAGTAAATAATTACCACCTTTTGAGGAAGCTTCTATTAGGTTACGAATAAGTTGTTTACTTGACTTCCAATTGTGATCATCAGTTTTAAATCCCCAAGTGTCATTCATGGTCATACAGGTCTCCCATAAACCTTTTATTCCAGTCGCAGGAATATACTGTTCCGGCGTAAATAAATCACCCTTAATATCGCCTCCTAACCTATCGTTCGTAATAATTTGTGGCTGTAATTTTAAAAGAGGAAGAAATTTTGCTGCACGTTCCTTTGTCATGTTTGTAGGAACATCCCACCACAATTCGGCAACGTCTCCATAATTGGTTAATATTTCACGGACTTGAGGAACAGCAACTTTGTCAATATACTCGTCCATACTTCCAACTTGATCCTTATCCCAAGATCCTCTCTCTGTTGCTCCACCTTTATTTCCCCAATCGTTAGCCTGAGAGTAATAGAAGCCTAATTTCATACCTAATTTCCTGCAAGCCTCTGCTAAAGGTTTGATTAAATCCTTGCCATAAGGTGTAGCTTTTACCACGTTCCAATCAGAAGCCTTACTATCAAACAGTGCAAATCCATCGTGGTGTTTTGTGGTAATTACAATATACTTCATACCTGCATCTTTAGCCATTTTTACCCAGGCCTCTGGATCGTATTGGGTTGGATTAAATTGCTTTGCATAATCCTTATAGGTTGATACAGGGATATTTGCATCCCGCATGATCCACTCTCCCAAACCAGGGTAATATTTACCATTGTATTTTCCCGCAGGGATGGTATACACTCCCCAATGGATAAACATACCAAAACGTGCCTTCTCCCACCAGGCTGTTCTGGATGTTTCTACTTTTGCTGGAATTGGATGCTTAAACCCAGTAGAGTCTTTCAGCGTGTTAGCAGATACCGAACCAGAGGTTACAATGACTGATAGTCCAAGTGCCAAAACTTTTAAAGACGTTTTTTTTATACTCATAAAGATTTATTTGATTGTTATTTCAAAGATAGCCTTGGCTGTAAGCCTTTTATTAACAATATTGCTAAATCATTCAGTAATTTTGGCTTGGCCCCTATAGGGATACGGCTAGTGCATGGATTCGTCCTGGCTAGTGTATTCGGTAATCATTGCTGCATCGTATGTAGATGGTTTCGGTATGGTTGGAAGGTCAATTGACCTTCCAACCATACCGAAATAACACTTTAACCATACACAAAAGATAATCGAACCCTAAACGCAGATACTACCGAAGTAGGTAGCAAAGCGAATCTCGACCGATTATTACCAGAAAACAAAAAGTATTGTTTTACTTTTTAGCAAATACGTCAAGTCCACTTTGAAGATATTGAACGTACTCAGCAACATCAAATATGGCGCCCATAGGCTTTACCATTGGTTCCAAATCCTGACTAGTTAACACATAGAATGGCTGTGAGTTTGTATTGTATCGACTTGCCTGAAAATCCCCATTCCACCAACCAAGATCATCGGTTTTATGCCTAAGGATCTTCGAATAGTGAACTTTATCAGCAGGCATTTTTATTTTGCGCTCATCTACATACAATTGAATTAATACATATTGCTTGATCAGATTGGCTACTTGTGGTTTTACCCAAACATTATCCTCCATCCTACGGCAATTTACGCATGCCCAACCCGTAAAATCTATCATTACAGGTTTATTTACCTTTTTTGCATAAGCCAAACCTTCATCCAAATCAAAGAACGGCGTAAATCCAACTGGCTTCTTAAAAACAGTATCGTATTTTACACTAGTCGGAAACCCACTGTCTTTAGCGGAAACTGGAGAATTATCATTACCGGAAAGAATAAAATCCTGTGTATTCATAGGAGGTGCAAGTCCGCTAAGTACACTTACAGGTGCGCCCCACAATCCAGGTATCATATAAATGGAAAATGCAAAAGAGAAAATTGCCAGAAAAAGCCTAGGTACAGAAACATAAGGCAAGTCGCTATCATGAGAAAACTTCAATTTACCCAACAAGTATAATCCCATAAGGAAGAAGATCACAATCCATAATACCAGGAATACCTCACGATCAAACCACTCCCAATGCCACACAAGATCTGCAGCAGAAAGGAATTTTAGTGCAAATGCAAGTTCTAAAAAACCAAGACAAACCTTTACACTGTTTAACCAGCCACCGGATTTAGGCATTGAATTTAGAAAGCCTGGAAATATAGCAGATAATGTAAAAGGTAATGCCAAAGCAAGGGCAAATCCAAACATACCAACTGCCGGACCAAGATAAGTGCCTTTTGAACTTGCCTCTACCAATAAGGTACCTATGATTGGGCCTGTACATGAGAAAGAAACTAGTGCCAGAGATGCAGCCATAAAAAATATCCCACCAAGACCTTTACTATCATCGGCTTTTTGGTCAATTTTATTGACAAAGGAACTTGGCAAGGTGATTTCAAATGCACCAAAAAACGAAATTGCGAAGGTGACCAGCACCAAGAAAAAGAAGAAGTTAAAAATACCGCTCGAACTGAATGCATTGAGTCCTGCCGATCCAAAAAGAATAGTAATCAATAAACCAAATGCAACATAGATTACAATGATTGATAATCCGTATATTAATGCCTGACCAATGCCTTTTTGCTTGCTCCCAGCCCTTTTGGTAAAATAGCTAATGGTTAGTGGCACCATTGGAAAAATACATGGCATTAAAAAAGCCAGGAAACCACCAATCAAACCAGCAATGAATGTTTGCCATAAAGTTCTTTTAGCCTCTTTGGCTATTGTAGGAGTTTTTTCAGGAACTTTTGCAGCCAAAGTAGTATCGGCAATAGCTTTAGTGGTTACCATTGTTGTTACAGCAGTATCCGCTACACTTGTATCTGGAACTATCTCCGTAAATTCCAGATCAGATACAGAAGTATCTGCCTTTTGAGCATATATTGGTATAGAACCTAAAAAAAAGAGTACTCCCAAAAGGAGCACTCTAAAAGTAACTTTATAATAATTAAAATTCATTTATGATTAGCTAACGGGGATGGAAAACTCGATAGTTTCTGGTGGCAAACATTGATGATCATCACAAACCATGAACTCAACACTTCCTTTAACTAAAGTTTTTGAAGGGCCAACTTTAACTTTTTGTTGAAAGGTAACCGTCTTTTCGAAATAACTAACATTCATATCAAAAGTCTTCTCGAACTTAACGATCGCTTTTGGCTCTACTGTCTTACCTATTAATGTATAGGCCTTAGCCAGTACAAACGAAAATGTAGTTTTTATAGGTCCGCCTTCTCCAACGTTCTGAGAATAGATATGCCATCCCTGTTCTATTGTTGCCCTAATAAATAAAGTGGCCTCAGTTTTAGATGTTCTTTTAGCAACATATCCCCATTTAACTGGTTTGAGGATTTGTCCACTAACTGACATGCTAAATAGCACTGCAAAAGCCATTAAAAACAAGTTTTTCATATTCCGTTTTCTTTATGTGTTAGCAAAACTAACGATATTCAGATGAATAAAGTTTTTTTTTGCTAACACAATTTGATGTTAAGCGCTAAACTTTACTTACAGTTTATAAATGTACAATTAGGCTCCTCCTCCTAAAGAGCGATAAAGGCGCACAGTTGCTGATAAGCGAGCTGTTTTAAGCGCTGCTAAATCTAGCTCACTTTGCAAATAATTACTTTGTGCCGTTATCACCTCCAGATAGGTTGCCATACCATTTTTAAATAGCAAACTTGCATTATTGACTGCTTTTTGTAGGGTAGAGGTTCTGTTTTGGGCGATGAAATATTGATCTTTTAGTTTCTCAATTCTAGTTAACTCATCAGAAACCTCACCTACCGCATTTAATACAGACTGCCTAAACTCCAACACAACTTTATCACGATTCAACTTCTCCACCTCATATTGGGTTTTTAATTGCCTGCGTTGAAAAATAGGCTGTACAATACCCCCTGCCACAGATCCAAAAAGTGATGCAGGGATATTAAACCAGTTACTTGCTTTTAGTGAGTTTAATCCTCCGGCAGCAGTAATGTAAAGCGAAGGATACATATTTGCCTTGGCCACACCAACCTTCGCGTTAGCTAAAATTAAGGATAATTCAGCAATTTTAACATCTGGTCTAGTACTCAGCATTTCAGTTGGAACTCCAGCTGATAAATTTTCTGGGACGTCAGTACCTGCAAGTGTTATCTGTCTTGCAATAGCAGAAGGAATTTTTCCGGTCAGGATTCTTAGCGCATTTTCCTGTATGATTATTTCCTGTTCTAGATTAGGAATAATCTGCTTAGCTACTAAAAGTTGTGCTTCAGCTTGCTGAATAGCCAGGGAAGTAACCTGGCCGGCATCAAACTGCAATTTGATCATAGAAAGTGTGCTGTCGCTCAACAAAATATTTTTCTTTGCTATCTGCATTTGTGTATCCATCATCAAAAGCTGATAATATCCCTGTGCCACTGTTGCTACAATTCTTGTTTGCACTGCTTTGCGCGCTTCTGAAGTTTGCAAATAGGATGCAAGCGCAGCTTGCTTCTGGCTTTTAATTTTAGACCAGATATCTGCCTCCCAACTAAGACCAATTTGAGCATTGAAATCTTCAATATGTGTTGTTCCAAGAAACTGACTGGAACTTAATCCATTAAGACTATTTTCAGAAGGACTGGTAGAACTTACAGAAACCTGCATTGTAACAGATGGAAGTACATTTAACTTTACCTGACTTAATAAAAGTGCTGATGCTTCAACGTTCTTAAGTGCTATTTGCAAATCATAGTTCCTCAATATTGCTGAATCAATCAGATCTCTAATTTGAGGATCTGCAATAAAATCATTGATCTTCAGCTTACCTATGCTATTACCTGATGTATCGCTCGCATTTCTAAAACTTTGCGGAGCAATGCCTGCAGGCCGTAAAACATCTTTCGATACTTTGCAACCCACTGATAATGTAATAAATATCAACAGTGTGAATAAAATATTATGCGATTTCATGAATGAGTTCTTTAACATGGTTACTTTTTTGAATGGAAGGGGAAGGTTTAGGGGTGATCTTTTCCTGCAAAAACTGGAAGATGATGAATAGTACCGGAATGATAAGCAATCCAAGAATTACTCCAGAGATCATTCCTCCTGCGGCACCAATACTAATGGAGTGGTTACCTTGTGCAGATGGACCTGTAGCATTCATCATAGGTATCAACCCTACTACGAAAGCTAAAGAGGTCATGATAATTGGGCGTAATCTGAGTTTGGCTGCCTCAAGTGCTGCAGCAACTAATGGCTGACCTGAGCGTCTTCTTTGCACAGCAAATTCAACAATAAGAATGGCATTCTTTGAAAGCAAACCAATTAACATAATAAGGGCAACCTGAACGTATATATTATTTACTATACCGGTTAAACCAATGGCAACGAATACGCCAAAAATACCTGCAGGAATTGATAGTATAACTGCCAAAGGAAGTACATAACTTTCGTATTGTGCCGCTAATAGAAAATAAATAAATACCAGACACAACAGGAATATAATGGTAGATTGACCACCAGAAGATAATTCTTCTTTTGTTTGACCAGAGAATTCCTGAACATAACCTGATGGCAGTTGTTGCGCTACTTCCTGAATGGCTTTGATGGCATCACCAGAGCTATAACCTGGTTTGGGTATGGCATTGACCTGGATTGAATTGAAGAGGTTGTATCTTGAAGCAGTTTCTGAACCATAGATGCGCTTAAGTTTTACTAACGTCTTGACGGGAACCATATCCCCTATTTTGTTCTTGACGAAAACTTTGTCAATAGCAGAAGGATCCGCCCTATCTGTTACATCTGCCTGAACGATTACACGATAATATTTACCAAATCTATTAAAATCTGAAGCCTGTGCACTACCGAAGTAAGTTTGCATGGTTTGCAATATATCTTTAACATTCACACCAAGCTGATCTGCCTTTTCATCATTTATTTCTAACTCTAACTGTGGATAATCTGCTTTGAAACTAGTGAAAGCGACAGCAATTTCAGGTCGTTTCATCAAATCGCCAATAAAGCCATTCGCAATGCCACTGAACTTATCCAGTTTACCGCCGGTCTTGTCTTGCAATACCAAATCCAAAGCTTCAACATTACTGAATCCCGGCACGGTAGGAAAACTAAAAACAAAGAAACTTCCACCGGTAATTCCCGAAAGTTCTCCACGCACTAAATCCATTATGGCATTGATATCTTTAATTTTACCTCTTTCATCTGTAGGTTTTAGCAAAACAAAACATACCGCAGAAGAGGGGCTTGTTGAGTTGGTAAGAAGGTTGAAGCCTGAGATTGCTGTTACAAATCTTGAAGCATCCATTGATTTTAGCTTCGTTTCAGCTTCCGTCATCACTGCAGATGTTCCGTTCAAGGAAGTTCCAGATGGCGTAGATACCGCAATTGCAATAAAGCCTTGATCTTCTGTTGGAATAAATCCTGCTGGCGTTGTTTTTACCATCCAGATTGTTGCCAGTGTGATAAGGGTCAATCCACCTAAACTAACCCACTTATTACGTATAAGGAACTTTAAGCTGCCAACATATCTGTTGCTTAATGAGTTAAAACTGTTATTAAATCCATTAAAAAACTTCTGAGAAAATGTTCTTTTCTGTTGGCCATTGGCATGATTATCCTTCAAAAATAAGGCTGCAAGTGCGGGACTAAGAGTTAGCGCATTAATTGCGGAAATTACAATCGCAATGGCCATTGTGAATGCAAATTGCCTGTAAAACACTCCCGTAGAGCCTTCCATAAATCCAACCGGCAGAAAAACAGCTGCCATTACCAACGTAATTGAAATGATTGCACCCGTAATTTCGTGCATTGCTTCGGCAGTGGCTAGTTTAGGTGGGAGATGTTTGTGCTCCATTTTGGCGTGAACAGCCTCCACTACTACAATTGCATCATCCACTACTATACCGATAGCCAGAACCAAGGCAAATAGTGTAAGCAGGTTAATTGAAAAACCAAATAACTGCATAAAAAAGAACGTACCCAAAATAGCAACCGGAACTGCTATTGCAGGAATCAAAGTGGACCGAAAATCTTGTAAGAATATAAATACTACAATAAACACCAGGATGAATGCTTCTATCAGGGTGTGTTTAACCTGGTCTATTGACTGATCAAGTGCAATCTTAGTACTATAAAAAATATTCTTTTTAATGCCAGGTGGAAAATCTTTGGACACCTTATCCATTAGTTTATTTATCTCAACCTGAATGTTATTTGAATTAGAACCAGCCAGTTGTATAACTCCGATAACAATTCCTTTTTTTCCATTAAGGCGCGTAACACTTGAATAAGAATATGCACCAAACTCAATGCGCGCTACGTCTTTGAGATGTAAAATAGAACCATCAGGATTAGCACGAATTGCAATATTTTCATACTCATCAGGTTTTGTCAGCTTACCCTTATATTTGATTACATATTCAAATACTTCCTTACTTTTTTCTCCAAATCTGCCGGGAGCAGCCTCAAGGCTCTTATCTTGTATGGAAGCCATAACCTCGTTAGGCGTAACTTTGTAATTAGACATCTGCGTAGGATTTAACCACACACGCATTGAATAATCTTTAACTCCTCCAAAAATACTGGCAGAGCCAACACCAGGAATTCTCTTAATCTCTGGAATGATATTTATCTGTGCATAATTGGCTACAAAAGTTTGGTCATATTTTGACTCGTCTTCTGTATACAAACCTATAGCCATAATAAAGCTATTTTGCTGTTTTGCAGTGATGATACCTTGTTGTACCACCTCTGCTGGTAGTTGACTTGTGGCTTGAGCTACACGATTTTGAACATTAACCGCAGCCTGATCTGGATCAGTACCCAATTTAAAGTAAACTGTTATGGCTAATGAGCCGTCATTACTAGCAGTAGAGCTCATGTAGCTCATGTTTTCTACTCCGTTAATAGATTCCTCTAAAGAGGGTGCGACCGAGCGTAATACTGTTTCTGCATTGGCACCAGGATAAACGGCTGTAACCAAGACTGATGGTGGCGCTATGTCTGGAAATTGTTGTAAGGGTAATTTTGTTAATCCCAGTACCCCAAGAATAACGAGTAGTATCGATATAACTGTGGCAAGTACAGGACGCTGAATGAATATCTTAAACATTTTGTAATTTTTTATTGATTAATTTAATTTGGCAACTTTTTCTGCTGGCTTGGAAGGGTTAATAACCTGTCCTTCCTGTAATCTATCCATACCGCTGATTACAATTTGATCTCCGGCTTTTAATCCATCTTTCACCAGGTAGTTACTCCCACTTTTCCCCGTTATGGTTATGGGCATTTTCTTTACTTTATTGCTGTCTGCTAAAGCAAATACAAAGACTTTATCTTGCATTTCTAATGTGGCCGATTGAGGTATAATCAGTGCATCAGTATGTATTAATCCAAGACGAATCTTACCCGTATTGCCAGATCTTAAAACTCCACTCGTATTTAAAAATGTTGCTCTCAGTGAAATTGAACCAGTATTTTTATCGAATTGCCCGTCAACCATATCAATTGTTCCTTTAAGACCATAAACTGTTTCATCTGACAAAACAAGTTCTACATGAGGAAGATTCTTTACCCTTTGCTCAACAGAATTACCTTTGTAGCTGGCATTGAAATCAATGAAATCATCTTCACCTAATGAAAAATATACGTGAACTTCGTGTGCATCAGAAAGTTGTGTTAATGGCAATACATCTGTTGAACTAACAAGACTTCCTTGCTTTTTTGGTAATCGCCCAACGTAGCCGTTAACAGGCGCTTTAATTAAAGTGTATGCTAAATTAATATTTGCAGCATCAACAGCAGCAAGAGCTTGTTCAACATGTGCTAAAGCAGCGTCATAGGTAGCTTTAGCACTTCTAAGTTGAAAGTCTGATACAACTCTACTATTAACCAGAGGTGTAAGTTTTTCTACTTCAAGTCGCGCATTAGTTTGCGCGGCTTTTGCAGATTGAAGAGATGCTTTTGCATCATTTAGGGCTGCTCTAAAAGTAGATTCATTAATTTTAAATAGTAGTTGTCCCTTTTTTACGGCTGCGCCTTCATTTACGAATACTTTTTCAAGCATTCCAGAAACCTGAGGGCGGATCTCCAAGTCTACAGTACCTTCGATTGAAGCAGGATACTCAGCATAAGTAGTCTCAGCGCTTTTATTCACTGTTACTACAGGTAATGATTGGATAACTGGTGCTGAAACCTGCATTTTATTTGGTCCTGAACAGCTAAATAATAGGAAAAAAGTAAAGCATGAAATAACTATAACAATATTATATAATTTAACACTGTTAAGTAATTGTGTGTAAGATGTTTTGTAGTTCATAATTTTAAAGATTAATTTTTATTGTAACGTGATTAAGTAATTTAACATCGTTAAGTTAAACTGGCAAAAAAAGGCTTATTAAATAAACCTTTAGATTTTTATTCGTTGATGTATTTTATAATTCCTTTTAAAGCATCTTTTAAAATGTGCTGATTCATTTCCTGACCTCTTCCTTTGTTTACCAGATTAATGGAGATGAGCCCATGAATAACGGACCAAAAAGTATAGAATTTGCGACAAACAAAATCTTCTGTTCGATTTTCCTTATTGATTAATTTTTCAATTGTGTCATAAAACATATCATCTGCTATTTCTGCTTCAGGCATGGATTTCTTCAGCTCACAACAATTCATATCTACGCCGTACATCAATTGATAAAGCTCTTTGTTTGCGAATGCAAAATCCCAGTAGGCAATCCACATGTTTTCCAACTGCATGCCTGTTTCTTCCGATTTCTTCATGGCCTGCTTTACGTCTGCAGCAAGAATTAAATAACCCTTTCTGGTCAACTCCAAAAGAATGCCTTCTTTGTTGGCAAAATATTCATAAATGATAGGCGCAGTGTATTCTATTTTATCTGCAATCTTACGCATGCTTAATGACTGCCAGCCCTCCTCTTTAACTATATCCAAAGATGCATCCAAAATATTAGTCCTGGTTTCATCTTTTAGTCGTGCAATACGTTCTTTACTTGCCATGTGATTTTTAGAGTAATAAATAATCTAACACCGTTAAGCAAAAGTAGAAACACAATTGATATAATCTATCATATATTTGTCAAATACGAAAACCGAATAGAAAAGCTTATTATTATAGGATAAATTAAAATAATTGGTTAGGATAAAAAGCTTTTATGAATAACAATATAACTCTAAAAGATATTGCTAAAGCATTAGATTTGTCTATCTCAACTATCTCTAAATCGTTAAACGACAGTTATGAGATCAGCGCGGAAACAAAAGAGAAAGTTTTAGCTTATGCTAAATCTCACCACTATTCTCCAAACCGAATGGCTAAGGGTCTTAAGGAAGGAAAGAGCAGATCAATAGGGGTTGTAGTGTGTTCTTTAGACAATAATTTTGTTTCCCAAATGTTGGATGGTATTGACAAATATAGCACAGAAAAATCCTATCAGATCATCATCATGCAGAGCAAAGAGTCTCATGAGCAAGAAAGCGCGTGTCTTTCCCTCTTATATGCCGGAGGTGTAGACGGCATTCTCATTTCACCAGCCTATGAGAATGTGGACTTAAGTTATTTGATTTCACTTCAGGATAGTGGTTTACCAATTGTATTGTTTGATAGATTAAGTGATCAAATTCAAACCCATAAGGTTGGGGCTGATAATTTCAAAGGTGCTTATGACGCAACAGTACATTTGATAAAGACCGGTCGAAATCGTATAGCTCACTTAAATACTGATACTACATTAAGCATTACAACAGAACGTCTAAATGGTTACAAAAAAGCGCTCACAGATTATGGAATTGAATTCAGACCAGAATTAGTAAGATCTTGTGATTATGCAGACACGGCAAAATTAATAACTGACCTGGAACAAGCTATTCAATATCTCATGAATCTAGATGTAAAGCCGGATGCAATATTTACAGCAACCGATCAGATAACCACCAGATGTTTGGCAATTTTGAATAGGCTAAAATATAAGATACCTGAAGATATTGCTATCATAGGTTTTACTAATACCGATCTTGCAGATGCACTAAATCCTTCATTAAGTACTGTTCATCAACCTGCTTTCGAAATTGGACAATTAGCTGCAAGCAAACTTATTTCACTTATTGAAAGCAAGTATAGCGTTACAGACTTTGAAACAATTGTGCTGGATACAATTTTAATGATAAGGGATTCTACCCGAAATCGTTTGCGTGCTTAATTGAAAGATCCTTATTAGGTTAACTATAATACATGTATAATTGCAATATTGTTTCTAACCAATTATGCAACAGGATTACAATGTATTAGTATTTGGCGAATTGCTGATAAGGCTGAGCTCGTCTGCTGAGTTTCTTAATGGGCAAAATAGCGCCTCGATTTTTCCTGGGGGATCTGAAGCTAACGTTTCAGCATCTTTAGCTCAATCTGGCAACTCTGTTTCTTATATTACAGCATGTCCAGAAAATGCCTTAGCAGATTCGGCCTTGGAAAGCTTGAAATCCTTAGGTGTAAAAACCGATAAATCAGTGATTTCTGGGACGAGATTAGGCCTATACTTTCTTTTATCGCCAAATGGTCTTACCAATGGGGAAGTTGTGTACGACAGAAAGCACTCCGCCTTCAGTATGCTTGAAGCAGGGCAGATCAACTGGGATGAAATAATGAAAGGGCATACATGGTTTCATTGGTCTGCACTGACTCCTGCGTTAAGTGCTAATCTAAGCCTTGTAATGGAAGAAGCATTGGATGCTGCAACAAGAAATGGGCTAAAAATATCTGTAGATTTAAATTATAGAAACAGGCTATGGGATTATGGCGCTACACCGAAAGAAATAATGCCTAACCTTGTTAGACACTGTAATGTGATTATGGGTAATATTTGGGCAGCCAATAAGATGCTTGGGACAAGCATAAATGAAAACCTTGACCGCCATACCAGCCCGGATATTTATTTTAGAGAGTCAATCAAAAACGCAGAGGAAATTTTCGCAAATTTTCCGGTTTGTGATCATGTTGCCAATACATTTAGGTTTATGGACAATAACACACATAATCTGTTTTATGGTGCGTACCATACGAGAAAGAACAATTACCTTTCCGCTATTTTAGAGACCAACAAGGTTATCGATAGAATTGGAAGTGGTGATGCTTTTATGGCAGGGTTACTACATGGAATTTTTAGCGGATTAAACGGAGAACAAATTATTGAAGTAGCAACAAATGCTGGGTATAATAAGCTTTTTGTGAAAGGCGACTTTGGCGACGGCAATTTTAAGAGATCATTATGAACAACACCATACTAGAACACATAGTACAAAATCCAGTTATTCCAGTCTACTATAATGACGATGAAGCCACATGTATTGATATTTTAATCAGTTGTTATCAAGGAGGAATCCGTGTATTTGAATTTACTGATCGTGGTGTCAATGCCCTAACCAACTTTAAGGCAATGCTAAATTACAGAGATAAGCATTTACCTGGTCTTATCCTTGGAATAGGCACAATCAAAACAGCAGAAAAAGCAGAGCAGTACATAAATCTTAATGCGGATTTCATTGTTAGCCCAATTGTAAAACCCGAAATTGCGGCAATTACTGCCAAGCATAACGTTTTCTGGATTCCTGGTTGCATGACTCCAACTGAGATTAGTGTCGCAGATGAACTGGGAGCTCAATTGATTAAACTATTTCCGGGAGATGTATTAGGTGCTGGTTTTCTAAAAGCCATAAAGCCTTTATTTCCATCTCTTAAATTTATGCCAACCGGAGGTGTAAGCCTTGAAGATCAGAATGTAAATAACTGGCTCAAAGCTGGTGCCACTGCACTTGGTTTGGGCTCCAAGCTTTTCGATCAACCAGCTGATGCTGTCGGATATGATTGGCTTTCTAAAAGGTGCAGAGAACTATTTAAACTTGTTAGTGACTTTAAATGATAGTCTGAGCCATTTAGTACATCTTTTAACACTTACTTTTTATTTTGCCTAAGAATAAAAACAATTAGCATTAAAGCTACTGATAAGCCGGATAAGCCAGGAAAAAAAATAAAAATATAGAGAACGCCGCAAACCAGAATAAGCGATAGTATAAACAAAATACCTTTTAAAGGAGATTCCATTTTAAAGGCAGCAATTATGGCAAATAAAAAGAATACTGCCGCTATGGTATATAAAAACATATGCAAAGATGCACTTTAAATGTTAAGTTAATGTTAAGCAAATTTAGAGTTAAAACTCAAAATTTGCTAAATTTCAATTTTCAATATGACTGCGTCAGTACCGTTTAAACGGTACTTTAAACTACCCTTTATTTTAACAACAACTTTACTAAACAACTCTACTGCTTCATACTTATCTTTGGTTAGTCCTAATTTTTTAAAAGAAACATCATAATCTTTATCCTCCTTCGAAAAATTAAATAATGCTACATAAAGAGATTTACCCACATGCTTTACAAAAATTGTATTTGAACTTGTTCCTGTGTTCCCATCAAATGGCATAAATGCTTTACCATTATGAGCTACTTCAAGCAAATCTTTATTCTGTAACAAACTTTTAGAACGTTCTTTCCAAGGTCCATCAGAAGAAAAATCATCCCCCGTAATTAGTGTACCAGTAATCAATGCAGATGCAAGCCTTGCTTTGTTCGTTCCCTCATTTTCATTACTAAACACTACGTGATCTGCATCTATGAAATTATATACATAAGTTTGCCACCATCCGTAATTGACACTATTTAATGTGAATTCAGTATCTTTTATTGTTTTCCATGCATCACATGCTATTCTTCTGGTATGGGCGTATCTTCCCGTTGCCAAACTTGGGGAGATAGCCGCATATATTAACATTTTACTATCCAGTCTGTTCACCAAATGCTCCATCCCGATGCGATAGGCCTGCATACCCGTACTTACCGATTTATCGTAAAAATTTGTGGATTCCGCTGCGGCGTGTCCAAGGAAGTCAATCTTTATCATTTTAAAGCCACATGCATTTAGTTTGTCGATAATGTAATCTATGCGCCTCAATGTACCTGGATGAGTGGGATCAAGTGCTCGCGCTCCATCAAAATCATGATAACCCACTCCTACTTTAGTCCACATTTCAGAGAATTTATAGTTACTCCCTTCCGCTTCGCGGTCATTACTGGATTTGTAGCCCCAATCCGTAAAAGGTGCCCAATAAACTCCTGGCTGTAATCCTTTCCTCTTGCAGTAATCTGCAAAGGCTTTTAATTTACCGAAATCTCCACGCATACCACCGGTAAAATTATCCCAGAATGAATCAAGATCTATATAAGCGGTTTCATCATTTCTAAATTCTGGCAGTTCAGAGGAGAAGTAGTCTACTACGTCAATTGCCTTTTGATAAGTTAACTTTTCCTGAATAACACCCCAACTATTCCAGCCAAATGGTACTGGTTTTGTCCAGCTGAAAACAAACGGTGGTTCTTGCAAACGATTTGCTTTACCATATTCCTCCAGACCCTTTCTCCAGTCTTCAAAATATCCCACAAATATCTTTGGAGATTTAATTGCACTACCTGAAATGTACCCATGAGCTATCTTATCTCTAGTATTTTCCTCACTAGTATATCCGCCAAACACATCCAGTTCTGACAATTGGTCTCCAATACCCTTGCTTCTCACTCCTGTCTTCCATACCGTATGTTCAAGAGAACCTACAATTAATCCTTTCCTGGTGTCATTGTCATACAGGGCGCCAACTTCCGAACTTGTATTTTCAATTTCTTTTGTTGTTGATTTTGCATTATACCTGACAAAAGTATCATTGTCGAACGGTGCAAAAAGGACTCGATTATCTCCTATCGCATGAAGATTCACATTGCCGGTGAAAAGCGGACTTATATTATTACTCGATATTTTGGCACCTCTTAGCACAACTTCTGAAAGGAAATATGTTTTACTTGTGTAGGTATAAAAAACTTGCTCCATTGTTGGCATACCAACTTTTGAGAGGATAAACACATACTTTCTACCTACACCAAATTGATCCTTTATAGTTAACTGATTTAGTTTAATCGATTGGTAATCTGTACTCTTTAAAATCTGGCTACCATTTAGTACTTTACTACCGGCAGCATGGATAACGATTTGTGTTCCGATTTTCACATCATACGTTCCAGATTGAAAATTGTAAACTATCGTCGAATATTTTCCAAATGGGATTGTTACCGTTTTTGCTTTATTAGTTTGCAAATTAGCACTTGCCGACTGTAAAAAGCCAAAACAAAAAACCATTACTACTTTCCAGGCTATAATTCGAAATCTCCACATATTAGATATCTTATTTTACCTTCAAAAATAAAACTAAAAATAAATGCTAAGTTGTGTGTTAACAACATTTCGTTGTGCAATGATTACACTACTACAAGTCGGTCACGAGTTTATATTTCGGAACGAGTATTTTCATTATAATCCAGGCAACAAGATAAGCAAGCGCACAAATCGTAAACATTATGGTATAGCCAGTTTCTATAGTACCTAGCGCTTTATATTTATCAAATAATGCACCACCTAACTTGGTAATAAAAACACCTCCAAGACCGCCCACCATTCCCCCAATACCAACAACAGAACCTATCGCTTTTTTGGGGAACATATCTGAAACAGTAGTAAAAAGATTGGCAGACCATGCCTGATGTGCTGATGCCCCAACTCCTATCAGGATAACAGGAAGCCAAAAACTAATATGGCCTAAAGGCTGTGCGGCAAGTACCACAAGCGGAAAAAACGCAATCATCAACATTGCTTTCATACGTCCGTCATAAGGCTCAAAACCCTTTTTAATAAAGTACATAGGAAACCATCCACCGCCAACACTTCCAAACATGGTCATGCTATAAAGTACAGCAAGCGGAAGCATTATCTGCGTATCAACCATTCCATACTGGTCTTTTAAGTAAGCAGGCAGCCAAAACAAGAAAAACCACCATATCCCATCCGTCATGAATTTCCCTACAATGAAAGCCCATGTTTGTCTATAACCTAATAATTTAATCCATGACACCTTTACATCAGCCGAAACGGGATCTTTTATTGGAACAAATTCTTCAATTCTCTCATCATTTATGTAAGCCAATTCTTCGGCTGACATTCTTTTTTGCTCTTCTGGTTTATCATAGTATTTAAACCAAAATATTAACCACAAAAACCCAATACCACCTATTATTAAAAATGCTGTTTCCCAACCCCAGTGTTTTGCTATGTACGGTACAGTTAAGGGAGCCAATACCGCACCTACGTTCGTTCCAGAATTGAATATGCCCGTTGCGAATGATCGCTCCTTTTTTGGAAAATACTCTGCTGTTGCCTTTATAGCAGCCGGAAAATTCCCTGCTTCACCAAATCCAAGAAGTGCCCTTGAGAACATAAAGCCTGCAATAGAAATTGAAATTGAGGTAATTCCCACAAACCCTAGTACCGTAGCAATTCCCTGTCCTATAGGAATAGCAAGTGCATGGACAATAGCTCCTATAGACCAGATGATAAGTGCCCAGGCATAGCCCTTTTTTGTTCCAAGCTTATCTACAATCCTTCCTGCAAAAATCATAGAAATAGCATACGTAAATTGAAATACGGAAGCTATGTTGGCATAGTCGCTATTACTCCAACCAAAAACATCCTCAAGATGAGGTTTAAGAAGACTTAATACTTGTCTGTCAAGATAATTTACAGTAGTGGCGAAAAACAGCAATGCACAAATAGTCCACCTGTATTTGGTAACTTTTTTCCCAGTCATTATATTTGGTTTGGTGTAGTATTATTATTTTAATCTGCACAAGGCAGCAGTAATTCCGTATTTATTAATGTGGTGATAATTATCTTCAACTTCTGCTATAAATCCCGGGAGTGATGCTAAATCATGCCCCCAGAAATTTTTATCATTTAGTACGTTAACAGGAAATTCAGGCACATCCACTTTACCTAAAAAGTATTCAGCCTGATCATCAGTAATTGTATAATTTTTTCCTTCAAAATACCCTAAGTAAATTTCTCCTTCTTTCTTATCCACCTTCATAAAAATTAAATAGGCTGCAAAACCAAAGGCAATACGTAAAGGGGAAATCTTAAATACTTTAAAATACTCGATCAGTACAGGCAAAATCCTAATCTTTAGTTTCATACTGTATTGAAAAGTGATATTTATCCACTGATGCTGGATGTATGGATTTGCAAATCTATCCAATACCGTTTTTGAGAATGCCTGCGCATCAGCTAATGCTACTTCATAAGGAATTGCCGGAATAATCTCATCCTGCATTAGAGCATCGATGTAGCTATTTAATATCGGGTCATTCATTCCATTAGCCACGGTATCGATACTTGAAAGACAGGCAATTCCGCAAGCCAATGTGTGGGTGCCGTTTAATAAACGCACCTTAAGTTCCCGATATATTTCAATATTTGGCTTTATGATTACCCCACTATCTGCCTTTTCCAAATCAATAATAAGTGCTGCGCGCTCCTCACCTTCAATTGCCCATAAACAATAAGGCTCAGCCATAATTAGCAATTCATCATCGTAACCCAAGTCTTTGGATAGTTCGGCTAAAAAAGGATGATCTGGTTTACCAGGAATAATACGATCAACCAATGAATCACAAAATATTACATAATCTGATAGCCAAAGAGAGAATTCATGCTCCAAATCGTTATAAATAACTAGTTCCTCTACAATAGATTTCAATTTTTTACCATTATTAGGAATAAGTTCTGTAGCAATTACCACAATTGCTGCATTATCACCTTTCAATGACTGATATCTGCTATACAACACTGCCAGCAACTTGGCAGGATAAGAAACTGGCGGATCAGCATGTATTATAGATTCATTAACCAATACAATACCAACCTCAGTGGTATTAGATACAATTATCTGAAGTGAAGGAAGTTTTGCCAGGGCTAGCACTTCGCTCCAATGATCGCTGGCAGACAATACCCTGCTTATAGCAGAATTAATGATATTTTCTTTAACATCTTTACCATCTATCAGCCCCCTAACACAAATGGTGTACAGTCCATCCTGTTTTTCAAAATCGGCCGTATCTCCTTTGTTTGTAGATTTAACGACTACAATGCGCCCGTTAAATATTCCTTTTTTATTGGCTTTGTCTATAAAATAGTCTGGAAGACCACGCAGGAGTACACCCGTGCCAAATTGCAATACCTTTTCAGGAAGATTAAAATTGGTTTGAGCCGGGAGTTCTATATCGGCATGCGCAAATTCGCCTATTGTTTGCTTTGATAAGATCATTTAATAAATTCATACAGTGCTTGAACAAGTCTACATAAATAAAATATAGATTGATTGCATTGTCATGATTTTATTTACGCAATCGTTATCGTGTAAATTAGCCAAAAAGGGTGCTGCTTAAGTATCTATCACCCCGATCACACGCAATAAAAACGATTAGTCCTGACTCAAGTTCTTCAGCCAATTTTAGCGTGCATGCCAATGCACCTCCAGTGCTCATTCCGGAAAATATGCCCTCTTTTTTCGCCAACTTTCTTGTCATGTCTGTTGCTTCCTGTTGCGAAACATCCATAATCCGATCTACGCGGCTCGCATCAAATATCTTTGGTAGATAGGCTGTCGGCCACCTTCTAATTCCCGGAATAGACGATTCTTCAGTTGGCTGGCAACCTACAATTTGCACTTCGTTGTTTTGCTCTTTTAAATACATAGAGTTACCCATAATACTTCCCGTTGTTCCCATTGCACTTACAAAATGGGTAATCTTACCTTCAGTATCCTTCCATATTTCAGGACCAGTTGTCTTGTAATGAGCAAGGTAATTATCAGGATTTGCAAACTGATTCAATAAATAGTACCCATCAGTCGACCCCTTCTCTTCCGAATAATCTCTGCAAGTCTCAATATTGTCCAACAAAGTTACCTTTGCGCCATAGGCTTCCATGGTAAGGGTTCTCTCCTTTGTGGAATTTGATGGCATAACCAATTCGATCTCCAGGTCATACATACTAGCAATCATCGCAAGCGCAATACCTGTATTTCCACTTGTAGCCTCAATCAATTTAGTCCCCTCTTTTATATCGCCTCGTTTAATAGCACTTTTAATCATATTTAAAGCGGCCCTGTCTTTCACGCTTCCGCCGGGATTATTACCCTCTAACTTTGCATAAATTTTAACAGTTGGATTATTATGCATTCTCTGGATCTCAACCAGCGGTGTGTTGCCTACAAAATCAATAATATTACCCATAATTAAATTGTACTTTTTGTTTCTACTACTTTAACAGTAGATTGATGATATACGGTTGAGTTAGCAGGAACGCTTTTAGTTAACCATACATTTCCACCTATAACACAAGAAGCACCGATAACAGTATTTCCACCGAGTATAGTTGCTCCTGAATATATAATTACATGGTCTTCAATAGTTGGATGTCTTTTGGTATTTGCTTTATTTTTATCTACACTTAATGCGCCCAATGTAACACCCTGATACAGTTTTACATGATTTCCGATAACTGCCGTCTCACCTATTACAATACCAGTACCGTGGTCTATAAACAAATGTTCCCCAATTTTAGCTCCTGGATGTATATCTATCCCAGTCACTGAATGGGCGTACTCGGTAAGTATTCTAGGTATTATAGGAATATCTGCATTCAACAAAGCATGAGCAATGCGATACAAGGCAATTGCAAGAAACCCAGGATAGCTACGTATCACTTCAAATTCGCTCTTTGCAGCTGGGTCACCAGTTATTATTGCATTGATATCTGAATTCATCTTTCTATAAAGTTCAGGCAAGCTGCTAAAGAAGGTTGCAGCAATCGCTTTATTGTCGCAATCTTCGCATACTTTGGTCGTGTTCAATATTCGTATCAATTCATTTTCCTGCTTTTGAAACAAGCGTTTAATTTCATTTACAGAATAATCAGGTGTGGTTAAGCGTTCTGGATATAGTAAATTGAGCAGGTTCATTACCCATTCTGATATTTCCTGATTAGAAGGCACGGCTTCTATCAGATTCTGTTTATGGTGTAAATGTTGGTAGAAGTCCTCGTTCATTTGTTGATCTTGTTAAAAAGAATTAATTATTATATCCGGTTGCTATGGTAGCAAAACCAACTGCTTAAACAGCTTAGCCAGTGTCTCTTGGGGATTTAAACAGAACCCCGGATGCACCCTTGATGTTTGTATTGTTGTACTTCTCATAGCTGTAAGCCACCTAAATCGCGATGCTAAATCAAGTAACGCAATTGGTCCGCCAGTTAAATTGCCATTGCAGATGAAATCAATAGCCATAAGGTGAGGTTCTACTTCCAATTCGTTGTACAAACCGTTAAAAGAAAAAAGCCTCTTGTAATCCAGTTCATAAACTACCTTTAAATACTTGTGCTTTGAACAGTACATGATCACCCCAATATTTACAAATTCATCACGTTCCACCTGCGGCACCCAGCGGATTACCGCATACTCATATAACTGTTGCTCTTGCATTGTTGGCTTCATTTATAAAAGTGTGAGAATTGTCTATACGCAACAATAGAAAATGGGCATAAATTGCACGCATCTCCTCAGCTGTCTCTACTGTATATTCATTTATTAGAAATTCATCAGGTATCATTGCCACAATTGAATTAATCACCTCTTCATTAAGTAATGATTTAAACTCCTGATCCACCTCTTCCAATAAAGCTGCTTGTGGTAACAATACGTGATCTTTGATCAGTGTAAATGGTTTAATGGCCTGCTCTTCCCAATTGCCCAGGTTGTGATGAAAATACAAACATGCACCATGGTCAATCAACCAGAGCTCTTTATGCCACATCAGCATATTGGTATTACGAGGTGTACGGTCCATATTGGTAAGCAAACAGTCTAGCCATACAATTTGAGATGCCAACTTTGAATCTATATTTACTACTGCCGGATCATAGGTAATAGAGCCGGATAAATAATGAAGTCCTAAATTAAGACCAACACTTGCTTTAAGTAAATCCTGGATCTCTTCATCAGGCTCTGTTCTACCAAAAGCAGCATCTAGGTTAACATAAACAATTTCGGGTACTCTGAAACCCAAAACCCTGGCCAGTTCTCCTCCTATTATTTCTGCCACTAATGCTTTAGTGCCCTGTCCAGCTCCTCTAAATTTCACTACATATAGAAATTCATCATCAGCTTCAGCAATAGCGGGCATGGATCCTCCCTCCCTTAATGGGGATACGTATCGAGTAACGTTAACCGACCTTAAAATAGCAGGATTTCTCATTGTGACGGGAAATTTAGGCCAAATTTTTGAAAAAGAAGTAATGTTTAAAAAATATGACAGCCAGTTAATCGAAACAAAACACCCGTCCTTTCCCGATTATAACAGTAGCTTATATCTTAAAGTTCATATCTAAAATAGTGTGGAATAAGTTTGTTCTACTTGTTTAAAACAAATCTTTAACCACTCAGTATAAAATTCTGGGTGTTCAAGTATTTCATTAGAAAGATCTCCCATAGCCATATATCTATAGCTAGCTACCTCCTCCTCATTAATTATTGGCAGATCATCGCAAACACCAAAAAAAACATGGTCCAATTCATGTTCCGCTATACCATCGTTTAATGCGGCTTTGTAAGTAAAATTAAAGCTATATTCCAACTCACAATTCATTCCCATTTCTTCTTTAAGTCTTCGTTTGGCAGCAGATAATGTTTCCTCACCTAACCGCGGATGACTGCAACAGGTATTCGTCCACTTCCCGCCAGAATGGTATTTATCAAATGCGCGCTGTTGCAACAGGAGTTCTCCTTTTCCATTAAAGATAAATACAGAAAATGCCCGGTGAAGTTTCCCCAAAACATGCGCCTCCATTTTGTCCATCGTTCCTAGAATATTATCTTTTTCATCAACAAGTATTACGCTTTCAATCATCATATTAATCTTTGTATTCTAATACCTTCAAATTCACCAAAACAATCAGATACGATTAGTATAAAACCTTACTATCAGTCATAAAGACTCTGGTGCTTTCAGTGTATTCACCTCCAACCGCATCTTTGTATTTCAGGTTAACATAAAAAGCTCGATATCCTGATGCAGGGAATGATTCCAGGGTTTCAACTTTTGATGTGTTATGTATCCCAAGAGTTTCAGATGTCCATTTATCATTTCTAAAATCAAGGTCTGGAGAATCTGCATGCCAGACAATAACATCCACCAATTTATCTGCAGTAGCTTTTATGTTAAGCTTAACTCCTTTACTATTAACCGTAGATTTCCAGCTACAGACTGGATAAGGGCTTTTAGCCAATGTATAACCAAAAAAAGCGCTGAGGCTAGTTAAAGCTTCAACCCCATCACCAAGGTTATGGCCAACGTTCGGCACATACTTAATCAAGTTCTGACCAGGTATACTATCATAGTAATTTTTAATGTTATCAATTGGCCAGTATTCGTCGTTAGTACCCATAATAATCATTTTAGGCATGATAAGCATCTTTCTATAGGAGTAAGGATCTATCATAGTGGTGAGCGCATTGCTGCTTTTTGTACCCATTTCCTGAACCAGACCAAGTTTTACATAATCTTCAATTTGAACACTATAATCTTTCCAAACTTTAATCTGATAGTTCATACTTACCGGCATGTTCAACATGTCGATAACCATTGGGGCTATCGCAGTTACCCTTTTATCTACTGCTCCAGTTAGCCAGGTAGTCCAGCCTCTTTTAGATGCGCCAGATACCACAAACCTACCAATCTTCTTATTTAGCACTTGTTGGACAAACTCCTGAACTGCAGTCATTGCACTAGTAGCAGATTTAACCATAGGGAATAGCAATGGCCAACTATAATCGCCGTCATTCTTAAAATTATGTAGCGTGTAAGAAATCAAAGCATCCTCTGTTAAACCATTGTAAAGGGGCTGATTGGGTGTTTGTTTCAAAACTGCTACAATAGCTTTGTTTTGCTTTGCTATTATCCCCATTCCATATATTTCTTTGTTGCTTTTATCAGTCCAATTGGGCTGTCCTTCTTTACCAATACTGCCGCCTGTAATGAAAAGAAGTGCACCATCATACTTGGTATCTTTCGGAACCAGCAAAGTCAGCTGATGTGTCCAAATATGCGCTCTCCATTTCTGAGAGGTTAACAAAATATTATAAACAGTAACATCAGCTACAGTAAACGAATCCTTTACCAACCAGTTATAAGTCTTGTCGCCATTATCCAGGTACCGCTTTAAAGCAGTTGCTGGAGTAATTGCATTTTGTGCCAATGCTGCAAAACCGGCAAATAGCAAACTAAAAAAAAGCGAAGATTTTCTGAAGATTGGTTTCATACAATTTATTTAATTGGTTTGGTTGCATTAAACATAAGCCTCGTTCATAACGCTGCTTGCTTTGATTATTTGAATTTAATGGTACACATCATTTGCAAAAGAAATATCAAAAACAAAAACAGCCCTCTTATAGAAGGCTGCTTAATAAAATCGCTTTTTGAAGATTACTCAACAATTAAAACACCCTTCATCATTGTATAATGACCAGGGAAAGAACAGATATAAGTGTAAGTTCCTTTTTCAGCAATCGTGAAGGTTATGGTATCTTCTTCTCCACCACCCACTAACTTTGTATGGGCAAGGATTGAACTTTCTTCTGATTTAGGAATGTATTGCGTGTCTTTTGCTTGAAGCGCTTTAGCAGCGAATGCAGCAACATCAGTACCTGGTTTTAAAATCACAACGTTGTGTCCCATAGCTGTAATAGGGAATTTACCTGTATGCTTTAAAGTGAGTTTAATTGGTTGTCCGGCAACGGCCTTAAGCTCGGTTAGATTATACTTCATCTGATCGTTCGCTTCCAGGTTAAGTACAGTTTCTTTCGCAGGCTCTGAAACTACAACTGAAGAATCAACAGCTTTTACAGAAGTTGAATCCGTTGTAGTTGCATCTGTTTTTTTCTCACTGTTACAAGCAGTAATTGTAACGGCTGACAATAGTAAAAAGGAAAGAAATTTAATTGATGTTTTCATATGATTTTTTTTTTAAGTTCTATATCAATTTCAATTGATACCGGGCAACAAATGTAAACAAATTTAAATTCAAGATGGCAAAAACTGGTCTATAAATGACTTTCTGGATATCATGTGCAGATAGGGATAATCTTCTGAAAGCTGTCTGCGTAGCTTTATTTGATAAATAAAGTGTCCACCCAAATCCACAAATATAGGTGCCTTAGATTTCAACCAAACCCTATGTGGTCTTTTCCAGCAAAATGAATAATAAGAACTTGAAAGCACCAAATGCCTAATCTCTGGATGATGAAAATTCAATACCTTAGGTTTACTTATTCCTTGCATTACCTCAGTTTTTCTAACCATAGATAAATGATCTGTATGCCTAAACTCGTACGCTGCTAATTTCGGATCATCTATATCCGGAAGGTGTTTAAGAATACGAAAACCACCAAATTTTTTACCGTTAAGTACCCAAATTAGATTAGGGTAAAATGCTTCCCTGCTCAATAGTTCTTCTGCCGTAATGGGTGAATTCTGAAACTCAATCGTTGTACCGCAATACGTGTATACATCAGCCCGATGCAATTCTCCAGTTAGCATGTTCGTAGTACATACTTCCCTAAATTCCTTTGGAAATGCCATCTTCCAATCACGGTGCCATGGTGTTTCCCCGATAAAACCCCTATTAATGAATTCCATTTTAGGTAAACTAATTTTTAAAACTATTACAAAACTAGATTATTATTTAAAATATCTGTAAAAATTGCTAACAAATTTAGTTTACTTAAATAATCCGTCAAGCAACTTTGTGGTTATCATTCTCGTATATAAACTAGAATAAGGGGAAATTTAATACTGAAAACAAAGGCCTTTACACTTAAATGGAATAACAGTTATTTAGGGCATAACATTTGCAACTACTTTAGTCTAACCAAATTATCATGATTGCACTACCACACATAAACAGATTGCCTATTCCCCCAACGGGGAGTATTCCGTCTGATATGGAAAGGGAGCTGATCATAGGGTTACGACTTAAAGACCAGAAATCGCTCTCGCGATTATATAAATTATATGGACCAGCCCTTAAAGGGATCATCCATCGCATTGTTATAAACGAAGAATTAACAGAAGATCTGTTACAGGAAACTTTTGTGAAAATCTGGACCTCTTTTCATCAGTATCAGGATGCTAAAGGACGATTGTTTACTTGGATGTCTACCCTAGCCCGTAATGTTGCATTGGATCAATTAAGAAGAAAAAGTCACATCAACAGTAGCAAAAATGTAGATATAGGAGAAATCTCTTTTGAAATAGATGTAATTAAAGCCAGTTCTTACAACACAGATACGATAGGTGTTCGTGGTTTAATGAGGCTGCTGAACCCATTACATCGTGTGGTTCTTAATATGGTTTATTTTGAAGGCTACACACATACTGAAGTTGCTGAAGCACTTAGTCTTCCACTAGGAACAGTAAAAAGCAGAATCAGGTTTGGCCTGATGGAAATGAAGAAACTCTTTTAATTATCTTATTTATTAGCGTTTAGATTTTAAATCAAGTACACTCCCCTTCCAAACCACATAACCTAAAATTGCGCAGAGTTTGTTGACTACTTCTTCAATCCTTGAGGGAACATCATTTACAATTTTCCAGCGAATAGCATAGCTAGAACTGTAGCTCAACCAAACTACAAGATCATCAAATTCTTGCTCATTACCCACTCGATCCTCCAAAGCAGCAGCCATTTCTGCAGCAAGACGATTTAGCCTGTCGTCCATAACTTTTTCAAGAGGTAACACAACTCCCGGCCGGGGTTCTTTTATTGCTAAAACGGTAATAGTTAGCTTCAATGCCATAATACTACAAATATTAGCAAAACCGAGCATAGCAACAAGTATTATTAGACATTTTATTGTAAAAAACCCGCTATAGACTGATTATGAGTAAGATGATTTTCATATAATAATCTTAAGGGAATTGTTAAACAGGCACGGATTTTGGATATACTTGATTACCTATGAAAACAAAGCTAATATCTCAAAAATTGCCCCATTTGGTAGACTATGCACTGGCAATTGCCGTGCATAACGTGCCGGGTATGGCCGAGGCCGATAGCGGTACCAAACAACTTTACCAAACACTTGCTAAGGAGATGTTGCTTTCAGAACTAAAATTAACGCAAATGAACGCTGCCAGGAAATTCAGAAACATTCTCAAAGTCTCTGATGGCGTGTTCCATAAATGCGCAAGAAAACTTACCTAATGCATCAAGGTAGCTTTACTAGCCAAATTAATCTGGCGATTTAATCCCTTTTAGGCGCAGGTAAACAATAAGTTCAATATCCCTTAAGTCCACTATCATAGGCATCTGCAACAACCTTCAATATTTCAGCTTTTGATAATTTTGCTGTCTTTCTTCCGGCAGTAACGCTGCGAGTTTTAAGGCATAAACTTTAATATTAAAGACAAGCCACCCATCTTCTATTTATGTCTTAATTTAGCTTTTAGCAAGAGCTGCCATGTAAACTTTTTTAATCTCTTCGTTACTTTCCGCGAGGCTAACTTCGGCAATCAGTTTTTTTGATTTTGAATTAATAAAGTACAACATACCAGTTCCCGTGTTTTTCTTCGCGAATGCTGCGACGCCTGCTTTTTGAAGCATAGGCAATGAAGCGGCTTTGGTCTTGTCGTCTGAAAGGTCGTTCATAACAACTGTCACTTTCTTGTTTTGCATTGCCATCGGCATAATGTCTTTCTCGAAACGAGGGCCATTTTCCTTACAAACATGGCACCAAGAGGCTTTGTTTACCAGTGCGATAACTTTAACCTTTTGTGCAAACCCGGTAATTGCAATGCTCATAAATAGCATCGTTACAACTAATAATTTTTTCATTTTTTTTGATTTAAGTAAATAATTGATTTATTGTATAAGTAGTCGTAGTTTAACTGAAAACCTGACAAAATATTTTATTTTTTTGATACATACCTCTATAGCTATTAATGAAATCTATAGGTTGGCTACCTCACTTACATTTTATGCAACCTTTACAGAGTTGTTACCAGTCTAATTTAGATTAATTTACCCTATTAAGTACTTCTTTAACCATTTCTCTGTTTTGTCTGGAAATAGGAACTCTCTCTAGATTTGTCATAAGTAGCGTCCCTCCATCCTCTTTAAGGAAGCTTTTTACACATTCAATATTTACCAGGTGCGACTGATGGCTGCGGAGAAAGTTATGAGGCTTCAGTAAATCAGCAAATTCTTTGAGCGTTTTACAAACCAATATCTGCTCTCCATTTAGCAGGTGAAAATTGGTGTAATTGTTTTCCGCTTCACACCTCAAAATATCTGAAACTTTGACATACATGATTTCTTTAAGTGTAGGCAAAGCGATCTTCGGAACCTCTTTACCGCCTTTTAAGTACTTTAACAGGTTTTCCAGATTGTTGCTTTCCTTCTTGGAGCTAATCTTCTGTTCCGCCTTTTCCACAGCTAATAGAAACTCATTGATGTTTATGGGTTTTAGCAGGTAATCTAATGCAGAAAACTTAATTGCCTGAATTCCATAGCGATCATAAGCAGTAATAAATATGACTTCAAAATCTATTTTAGGAAGTTCTTTCAGTAGATCAAAGCCTGACTTACCTGGCATTTGAATATCCAGAAATATAAGGTCGGGCAACTTCGAAGAGATCAGTCGCCTTCCTGTATCTGCGTCTAACGCTGATCCGACCAGCTGAATGTTGCTACAGTTTTTCGCAATGATGGCTTGTAGATTTTCGATGTTGTTTGCCTCATCGTCTATAATAATGGCTTTGATCATTTTATGATATCCAGTTAGATAAACGTATCGTAATTACGGTTCCTGCTACTGTTGAGTCCGTTGATAAAGATATCGATTGATCTTTATAAAGTTGATTTAATAGTTCCACACGTTCCTCACTTAGCTTAATTCCGTAGCCTGATGAGGCTGCATTCTGGTCATACCCTCCACCATTATCCTGAACCCGCATTTCGAGGTCTGCACCAATTTCTTTAATTATGACTTGAATCTTGCCTCCCTTATGAATTCCAGAAACGCCATGCTTCACCGCGTTTTCTACAAAAGGTTGCAACAACATTGCCGGGACTTCAATATTGGCCTGATTTAAAGAGGGATCTACTTGCATTTCAAATTGAAAATTAAATCGGAGCTGTTCCATCTCCAAGTAATCGGTCAACATTTTTACCTCGTCTTCGAGACTCAAAAGGTTTTCGTTGTTACTGTCCAGCACTTGTCTGGTGAGCCCAGCAAATTTTGACAGATAGAAATTCGCATCGCCAATGTTATTTTTGTTAATCAAATTCTGAATGGAAGTTAATGCGTTGAACATAAAGTGCGGATTAAGCTGCGACCGGATTGACTTCAGTTTTAACACTGCCACTTGCTGTTCTTGTTTGGATTTTTGAAGCCTTCTCTTACTCCGATTGTAATAAATTAGAAATATTAGTAGCCCCAAAAGAATGACAATTAGAGAAAGCATAATCACCAGTTCAATGGGTGGAGCTTTAGAATCAACCTGCCCTGGCAGCACTTCAAAAGGTATTCTTAATATATCTTTTTCTGGTGATTTACCGATTGATTCGCTGCGGCTAACAATTATCTCATATTTTCCAGGGTAAACAAATTCGTCATAAATCGTCTTATTGTCTTCAGTAAAAGAATAAACTTCCAGCCATTTTTGAAGTGTATCTCCTTCGGTCTTGCGGCTGATGAAGATATCGTATGGAACAGTTCCGTGGTTGTTGAAATATAAGGTGATTCCCTTAACTAAGCCCCCTTTAAATTTGAAATCAATGGGAACATTAGTTTTTGAATCCACTAGTTTTGTAAAACCTAGTTTATATTGGTCGTCCTTTAAAACCGTTGTAAACAGTGTATCGTTTAACTTAACAGTAAGGTTAACTTGCTTAAGTAACGGCTTGAAATCCCGCCGCCAGTCGAATATTACGCCATCTCTTATACTATAATTTCTCTTGTTCCTTACCTCTAAAAATAACTGCTTCCCAGGCGCTTTGAACTTGTTAATAAAGCCATAGGCTTTTTTTGCACCGTATTTTTGCTCTAGTTTTGGGATCTTGGACCAAGGCGTGATTTCGCTGCTGTCATTTTCTACAACCCGATACTGATAATCATTGATGTTTCTTTCATTTATCCCTAACGCGATAACTGTTACTTCATCGCTATCTTTAAGGAAATATGCAGCGTAAACTTTATTCATGGAACTTACTTTAAATCCGGAGCCTTTATACCCTGCCGACCTGAACTTAACCCCAAGCATAATGGGGCTTTTCGGTTCCATATCTTGGTTTTTTGGAGACATGAAATTAAAAGCCTGGTAAATCGCCGTATCTGAAACCGAAAGAGTTTCCAGATCTGTATTACTGGGAAAACGACGACTTTTGAGGTCAAATTGAAAGAATTGTCTAGACTGAGCCCAGGAAATAGCTGGAGCGAGAACTTGGAAACTTAACCAAAAAATGAGTAATGACTTTTTCATGATGCTAATTTTAAAACCTTAATTATTACATCATCAAAAATGTACTAATACCTACCGGCCTACAATGATAAAATAGTATTTGGTAAGATTCGCATAGGAAGTGGCAAATTAAAGCAATGGGAAAGAAGTTAAAACGACAATTTAAGCTTAATATTTTTTGAACCTGGTCGAAAGGTTGAGCATAAAGACATACATTTATGTTCAACTTAAAGCAGGCCAAATACACCTTCCCAAATAATATATGCTAAAACATCATACCATATAATTGTTTTACTGTATGTTTATACCATTACAATCAAATTACAGTACAAAAAATCAGTTTTACCGTAACTCGTAACACATGGCATTAAGAACTGTTGGTAATTTATGGCTACGGGAGCATTTTAATCTCAAAAATTACCGCTTAACGCATAACTCTTATATAGGAAACAATGAGAAAGTGGAAATAAATGCTCAAGGTGAGGTAAGTCAAATTTACGGTAGAAAATATATACCGGAAGAAGATACACCTTTAGCACATGTCATTTTTTCATTAAAATATGATCATTTAGATCTTTCATTTCTAAAAGCGGTTTTCAATCAGCATAGCCCACAAGAAATTATAGATTTCATTTCGGCATCCCCATCAGGCAAGTACGCACGCAAAATTGGTTTTCTATATGAATTTCTTTGTGATATAGTATTGGAGTTACCATACCTGATTTCAGGTAATTATACCAACCTGTTGGAGGAAAGCGAATATATAACAGGCCGGAGCATAAAAGATAACCGCTGGAGGATCAATAATAATTTATTAGGCACATTTTTATTTTGTCCGGTAATAAGAAGAACGACCGTTTTAAATCAACTATTAAGCACAGACATTAGATCGCAGATTGAAGACCTAAAAGCAAATTATTCGGCAGATATTTTTCGGAGGGCCACCAATTACCTGTATAGTAAAGAAACCCGCTCCTCCTATGAAATAGAAAAGGAAAAACCATCCGTAGAACGAATGAACCGATTTATTGCGCTATTAATGCAAGCCGGCAGAAAGCCAAGCGAAAAAATGCTTAGTGAAGAAAGTTTGACCACATTACAAAATTCGATTGTTGACCCCCGCTTTGCTTCTCCAGGCTTTCGCGATTTTCAAAACTATATTGGACAGTCGCTACCTTATGGCAATGAACTAATCCATTATATCTGTCCGCCAGCACAATATTTGGCTTCATTAATGGATGGGCTAAAGATAGCAGCAGATAAAACAGAAGGTACATACCCTATCATAAGAGCCGCATTAATCGCTTTTGGATTTGTGTTTATTCATCCATTTGAGGATGGAAACGGAAGATTACATCGTTTCCTAATACACGACATGTTGGTTAGGGATGGCGTGGTGCCAGATGGTTTAATTATTCCTGTATCCGCTCACATGCTCAACAATATGCAGGAATATGATAGTGCTTTGGAACAATATTCCATGCCGCTAATTCAACAAATCAGTTACACCAAAAAAGCGGGTGGAACATTAGAGGTCACTAATCCCGAAGAAGTCGAAGCCTATTTTCGTTATCCTGATCTAACAGCTCAATCTGTGTTTTTAGCTCAAACCATACAGGAAACCATCAACCAGGATATGCCGGAAGAGTTAGAATTTATACAGCACTACGATGAATTGAAACGAGAGTTGCAGAACATTGTTGATATGCCTGATAAGGATATTGATTTGATGATTATATTTTTACATCAAAACAAAGGTGTGTTCCCTAACAGGCGGCGTAAAGACTTTGCGAAGTTGACTGAAGGAGAAATTGGTAGCATGGAAACAGCTTACAAAGAAATTTTCAATAATAACGATAAATAAAGTATAGTGATTTTTGATTAAGATACTTTAACAAATGATCGCCTACTTATGTACTTCCTACAACTACCTGATTACAACCCCAATTGGTGTGAGTACCATTAAACGTGGTAGATAGCGGATTTAAAACCAGATTTGTTTATTTCTAAAAATTAATGGAAATTGGTCGAAAGGTTGTGCACAAAAAATAATTTACCTGGTGTAATATTTGTTTAACTGATTTACAGTATTAGTAATATCTACTAGTTAAATACAAACGTTAAAGACCGCAAGAAGACAATATTTTATTCTTTTAATATATAACAATGGCAGACCAAAGCGAAATTAATTTAATTGAAGCATTTGCTGGCGAACTCTGGCAAGCTACAATGATTCAGAATATTTTAGAAGACAATCAAATTAAAGTATTCCTAGAAAATGAGCTAATGGGAACTATTGCTCCCTGGAGAGTTTCAGCGGGTGGATTTAATCCCGTTAAGGTTATCGTTTCAAGTGCTGATTATGACCAGGCTATAAAGATTATTGAAGATTTTAACAAAAGCGAGTTTGTTGATGAGGAAGAGTAAGCTCCATCTGAAAGAACGGTAGCACCTTACCGAAAATTTGTTAAAGAATGACCGACAGGGTTTGACATTGAGTCACTAATTATTTAATCAACAACCTTGGCTATCTGATAAAGTACAATTTGAATTATTAAAAATCCACCATTAAATGATAATGCCAGTTTAGTGTCTCCTAAGCCGTAATTACTTCAATTCTGAACAGGATACTAGTCATCTTGATTATTGAAGATAACAACTGAAAACATTCGTGAAAAGACTAACTTTAACCAATTCCATAAACATATACCTGAACAAAATTAAAAACCTCAATGAAAAAACTTGCTACTTTAATTGTTCTATTAATTCTTTCATTTCATGCTATGGCTATCAATCCGGTGCGGGAGTATTCAGTTAGACCTGAACAGCTTGGTTTGAAATATCAGGCCAAAAAAATTAAAGTTAACTCTAGTGTCGAACTTAACTCTTGGATTTTCCTACAAGACAATAAGAGCAAACCATTCATAATTGTTTCCAATTCTGATGCTGGAAACATGTCAAATTGCCTAGGGCAAGCTAGTGAATTTTTCAAAGCAGGATACAATGTCATCTTGTATGACTATAGAGGATTTGGAGAAAGCTCTGACTTTGAAATAAACCGCAACATGATGTATTATGAGGAATTTGCAGAAGACTTGCGAACAGTATTATTTTTTGTAAGAAAGGCTTACGCGCCGAAGAAGGTTGTTCTATACGGATTATCCATGGGCACGATTATTTCAAAAAGCGTCCTGAATAAGGACACGTCCATCAATGGGGTTATATTGGATTCTTTTGTAATTGACCCTAATCTAGTTGTTAACAGAATTTTGGAAATAAAAAACAAGCATGTATTACTTCCAAATGTTGCACATGAGTATTCTGAATCTAACAAAAAACCATCATCAATTCCAATCTTGCTATTTTCCGGTTTAAAAGACATTGTTACAAAGTCAACAGATTATTCAGAGTTCATTAACCTTAATGCAAAATCGAGATTGGTAACCTGGGATTGTAACCATTTAGAATGCTTTTACAAAATGACAAAGGATACCGACAGTGATCTTTATATGTCAGAAGTCAACGCATACATTAGCAATTTAGAGTAAGCAAACAGTGGATGAGGTGAAATTTCTATCACTATTCCCTGGTATAATAATAAATATCTTGATCAAAAACTCTTGTACTAAACCAAGTCAAACCTGTCCCAATTAAGCCTGCAAAATCTTTCTTCTTTTTACTGATTATCATAAACCCATTCCATTAATCAAATCAATATTTCTATTTTTGATAATGAGTTTTTGATAATAAAATAGCATGAAAATAAGCTATTGTGCCATTTGTTTTAGCTAGGAATAAACCAGCATGGCAGATATGTTGATTGTAGTCGGGAACCGTCGGTTTTCTATTCCTAAAAATCATCAAAGATACCGCTGCAGAAACTCAGAATTTTTACTTTTTTTCAATTTAAGTATGACAAGTTGTTAGGGGTATTGTAGCACTCAAACCACTTTTATAGGTACTTTGGAGGGGAAAAGGGTACCTCTAGTGCTACAAGATACCTAGTAGCCTGCACGAAAGGCCCTCC
>NZ_JBSRZD010000007.1:0-197984 GCF_054057295.1 Pedobacter sp. UYP24 | reverse complement strand
TCGCCTATAGCTTCTTTCCGAAAAAACCAGCAATCAAATATCAAACTGATGCTTCAACACAAATAACACTTTTTTAAATCGAACTCAGGTTAATAAAAATTTTAAATGCAACATTGTTGCGTTATATTTGTTTAATGAAATTATCAAACAAATCTGATCATCTTGACAAATTGGGGATGTCTGCGTCTATTGCCTGCGCTATCCACTGTGCAGCTGTTCCAGTTTTTATTACATTTCTCCCGCTTTGGGGATTGGGATTTTTGGCCAATCCAACGGTAGAACTCCTAATGATACTCCTTTCCATATGTCTTGCTTCAATTGCATTGAGCAAGTCATTTAGGGCACATAGAAAGATTCAGCCGATCATCGTGCTTTTGATTGGGTTTGCCTGTATTATTCTTGGTCACTTTCTTATCGAAAGCCTAGAGGCTGTACTTGTTCCTTTAGGCGGATTTACCATTGCTACCGGTCATTTCCTAAATATGAGGTACACCCGCATCTGTGCCCACCATATCAAAGACGATTTAGCGTAGCAAATACTTTACATATTTATGAGATGCAATATTGTTGCATTATTTATATTTGTATGGTTTAATTGAATTTATCGAATAAGCCCGACATCATAAAAAATCATAATATGAAAAGAAAATTGAGTTGGTTACTTTTGCTGATCTTGATTAGTGTTCTCCAACCCGGGTGCAAACATGAACAGGTTAACGCAAAAACTATATATCTTAGATATTTAAAGGCTCATATCAAGAAATAAATATGATATCGATAAGCTCAGTCACCCATGGTTATGGTAATGGTGCTCAGATTAGTTTTAGAGACCTGAAAATACAACAAGGGGAAAAGTGGTTGTTTCTTGGTGATTCTGGAAGTGGGAAGACGACGCTGCTCCACATCATTGCAGGTATACTCAGGCCAAGCAAGGGAGAAGTCCAAATTGATGACACGTTGATCTACGGATTATCATCAAAAAAACTAGATCAATTAAGGGGCAGAAGTATCGGTATCGTATTCCAACGCCCACACCTGATAGCCAGTCTAACGGTTAAAGAAAACCTTTTGGTGGCTCAGTCCTTTGCAGGCTTGAAGGAAGATGTTTCCAGAATAACTGAAGTGATGGGATCTTTGGATGTTAAAGATAAGCTGAATAGTTATCCATACCAACTTAGCCAAGGTCAGCTTCAGCGTGTCTCCATAGCTAGAGCAGTAATAAATGAGCCTTCACTGTTAATTGCTGATGAACCTACATCTAGCCTTGACGATAAAAATGCCAATGCTGTACTTAAGCTATTGGTTTCTCAAGCAAACCTTAACCATGCGTCACTGGTTATCGCTACCCATGATAAGCGGGTAAAGGACGCCATCAACAATATATATACCATCTCATGAGTCCGTTAAAAATCAGCTGGAAAAGCTTATGGTCTAAGCCATTGTCCTCATTGTTAAATGTCATGTTGATAGCTTTTGGTACGGGCATACTAACGATATTGATTTTAGCCACTACGCAGATCAGTGATAAGCTCAACAATAATTCCAAAGATATAGACCTTGTTGTAGGTGCCAAAGGCAGTCCGCTACAATTGATTTTAAGTAGTATTTATTATATAGATTTTCCTACTGGCAATATTCCATTAAAGGATGCGCAGGAATTGATGCGTAATCCATACGTAAAACGTGCTGTTCCGCTTGCCCTTGGTGATAATTATCAGGGTACAAGAATTGTTGGTACAGATAGTTCTTTTATAGCGCTTTATGGTTTGAAGTTGGGAGCTGGTAAGTTTTGGAATGGAGATTTTGAAACCACTATAGGCAAAACGGTAGCAGAGGTAAATCACTTAAAGGTTGGAGATAAATTTTTTGGCGCTCATGGTCTTACAGGTAACAGTGATATACATAAGGCACATGCTTATATCGTTACTGGTATATTGGAGCTTCAGGGTAATGTTACCGATAACCTAATCTTAACCAATATAAAAAGTGTGTGGCGGATGCATGATCCTGCCGATGAACACAACGAAGAAAAATCAACGGTAGCTACAAAAAATAAATCAAGTGCTGCGGTTGATATAAACGGATACCATAACCGATCTGTTGATGAAAAACCTGCAGAGATCCAAGATAAGGAGATTACTTCCTTACTTATCCAGTACCGTTCCCCCATGTCTGTAGTGATGTTTCCAAGAATGGTTAATTCTACCACAAATTTGCAGTCTGCGTCCCCAGCAATGGAAAGTACCAGACTATTTTCATTGATAGGGATAGGCGTAGATACGATTCAGTGGTTTGCCATCCTGATTATGGCCATTGCCGCAATCAGTGTTTTTGTAAATCTTTATAATTCACTCAAGGAACGAAGTTATGATTTGGCCATCATGCGAATATTAGGAGCATCTCGAACCAAATTGTTTATCATTATTATTCTTGAGGGAATTATACTAGCAGTAGCAGGCTCTTTGATTGGGATTGTGCTAGGTCATGCGGCAGTTGCGCTGATAGGTCATTTTCAGGACAGTAGCCAGGCAAAGTTAAGCGGAACGATATTTCTTGTTGATGAATGTTATCTCTTTGCCGCTGGAGTCTCCATTGGGATCATAGCAGCGGTGTTGCCTTCAATCCAGGCCTACCGAGCTAACATTTCTAAAACGCTCAGCCAGAATTGAATTTGACAAAAATAGGAGGACAAATTAGTTAGGTTTTACTAATTTTGTATCTATTCACCAAGATTAGGTCGTAAAGAATTATGAAAGTTAATGCCGAGGAAATTCTAAGGAACAACAAGCTTAAGAATACCAAACAACGAGTAATGGTGCTTGATGAGATTGCCGCCAATGATTTGGCCGTTTCCCAACCTGAGTTAGAGAAAAAATTTGGAAAGGACATTGACAGGGTAACACTATATAGGATTTTATCAATATATGAAGACAAGGGAATCCTCCATAAGATACTTGACCATAATGGCACTGCCAATTATGCGGTATGTAGCTCAAATTGTTCTTCTGATAAGCATCAGGATGAGCACCTTCATTTCAACTGCACCAACTGCTCAGGGATTTATTGCCTCAATATTGCGATTCCACATGTTTCAATGCCAAAAGGGTTTACGGCGAATACAATCAACCTAATTGCGTATGGAATATGTGATCGATGCAATAAAAAATAACACTACTGTTTCTTAAAATATTCGTTAATAGTTAAATGATATTTGAGTTATGAAAAAAATAAGTTTGATGATTTTATTATTTTCAGGTACATATTTTGTAGCTAGGGCTCAACATGATCCAAGTGACCAAATTATTTCAGGAAACTGGGATATGATCGGTAATATAGAATTTAAAACTGTTAAAAGCACAGAAATGTATGCCATTTTTGGTAATGACATTAAAAAGTATTCAAACAAACCATTTGAATTGGAAGGATATATAGTCCCTATAAAAGATGGCATGAAACAAAGTAAGTTTATGCTCAGTACACTCCCTATAAACCAATGTTTTTTTTGTGGACAAAATGGTATTCCGATGATGGTAATGATAGAATTGACGGAGCCTATCAAGTTTACCTATCAACCAATTACAATAAAGGGTATTTTAAAGTTGAGTACATCAAATGTAATTAATGTTCCTCCAGTTAGCTTGGTGTCTGGAAAAGCACTTTAAAATTTTCAATAATTAGAAACTTCAAGAAATTTTTAATGTTAGAATAGTGTTCGAAAAACTTTAACTTAATTAACTACAATCGCCTTCGTGAGCATAGCTGTAGGTGTATACATGATATTGCCAGCGTGGAGTTTTAGAATTCCTTTAACTTTTATAGTGTTGTCGGTAAATTTCATAGCCTTGTCTAACATAATATAGACCATGATAGGTACACCGTTTTTGCCGCAGAAGAAGCACTGATTGATTGGTAGCGGTGAAAGCATGAACCTATTGTGCTCCATTCCCTCTTTCACCGGTATCATGTACCCCTCTAGTTCAAATTGTTTATTGGCATAAGCTTTAACGGTCGGGTTCAGGATACCAAAAATCTGCATATTGTCATCGGTCTTGAATTCTATACTTCCTATAGTTGCCCAATTATCAGATTTAATCTGGTCGTTTGAATTATGAAGCCGTTGTTGTCCCAATACTGGTAGAGATGTTAAAAATAGAATTATCAACACGGTTAAAGTTGCTATAATATTTATTTTCGATTTTTCCATACTCCTCGCTTAAAGTCTTTTTTGTTCGTCTGTAGTGTTAATTTTGCTTCTGGTCATCTCTCCTCCAAAATGGTAACTCAGTTTTAGGCTAAACCTATTGCTGTTAGGCTTAGAAATATAACTATAGTCTGTATTATTGCTTAATGATGTCCCCCAATACCTACTGGTATGCAACAAATCGGCCAATGCGGCGACAAGTTTTTTCCCTGCTTAAAAGTGAAAAGAACCCCAAAATTGATAGAACTTATAGACAGTGAAGGAGGTTGATAATATCAATAAACCTTTAAAACTGATCTGGCTCTCTGAAGTTTAAAGGTTTTTTTTGAATTAACTTTTCCGACAATTGTCTGGTCAATTTGTTCATGGTGATGCAACAACTGAACTATTGGGAACATCACAAATATACACGCAATTAGTTTTGTAAATAAAGTTTGATGTTGCTTTTGCATTTTATATTGCATCAAAGTTGCAACAAAAAATTTTGATTTGCAAGAAAAAGTTTTGTAACAGTTTAATTGCATTTTTTTAAGCTAAAACATGAGCTAAACATCTTTTCAAATCCATGCATTTGCAAGTTTTTACCAATAATCACGATTTTTGATTCTCGGGGTTCATCTGTAGCCCACATTTCTCCGCAAGTTACAGCAGAATTTTTACCCACACTTTGGTAAATCACTTTATATTCATGATCGTCACTTTCAATAATCCCTTTAACACGATATACATCTTTAGCCTGAAAATGCAGAAAAGCCATCATCCTGTATTCTAGTTCTATAACATTGAAAGGCGTTGTAAATTTCAATAAAAGCGTGTCTATATTACTATGCTGATGCCGTTTATGAACATTATTTGAGAGCGAAAATTTGGGCTGAGGGTTGGCTGGTGCGATAGAAATAAACCCTTTGATAGTGTAAGCCTGTTTAGGGTTAGAAAAAAATGTAGTTGATCTGGAATGGTTGAATAGTTGATTCACTTTAAAATCATTTTCTGCACCAATTAAAATTTCTGTAAAAGGGTTAATCGTGTTTAGCGTTTCTATTAGTGTAGCAACATGATTTGCACTTACTTTCTCTACCTTATTTAACAAAATAATATCACAAAAGGCAATTTGCTTAATTGCTTCTTCGGTATCTCTTAACTGGTTCTCTATCAATTCTGCATCAACCACGCAAATCACTCTTTTTAAATTACACCATTTATAGATAAACGGATTTAACATAAATGGGTTAGCGATATTTGCAGGATCAGCAATCCCTGTGGCCTCAATAATTAATTCGTCCCATTCGTTCGTTCTTTGGTGAAGGGAATTTAAAATATCGTACAAATCATCGTTTAAAGAGCAGCATAAACAACCATCATTAAGTTCTATAATATCCTCAGCACCTTTTATAATTAAACCGGCATCAATACTTTCTTTACCAACTTCATTTTCAATGATGGCAAATTTAGTGGTTGATTTTTGAGCAATAATTTGGTTTAACAGGGTTGTTTTTCCGGCTCCCAAAAAGCCTGTTAAAATAGTTACCTGCTTAGTTTCCATTTACTAGTGTTAATAATTGAGTATGTTAATTAAAATCTCATAAAGTATTAATGTGATGTGATATTTAAATCCGCACCACGATAACGCATCAAAGTTGCATTTAATTGTTTAGATTTACATTAGTTAAATATTCAAATGGATGTAAAATAAAGTATCAAGAAAAGCAGGAACTAAAATTATTGCATTTAACACATCGCCTCTGCAGGTTTACAAAGACTTGCTTTTTCTATAAACAGCACAAATATTAAATTTTCAACTGTGAGCCAAACAAAAGAATTTAACGAATTACTAGAGAAGCATCAACTAAAAAAAACATTATCTCGTTTAAGTGTGCTTTCAGTTTTAAAGTCAAGCAATGCCGCGGTATCGCAGCCTGAACTGGAAACCATTTTAGGAAAAAAAACAGACAGGGTTACCTTGTACAGAACGCTTACAACTTTTGAGGAAAAAGGAATAATCCATAAAGTTTTGGATTTTAAAGGAACGGCAAATTATGCTTTCCGTTCCGCCTCACTTAACAAACACCAGCACAGTGACGAACATGCTCATTTTAATTGTACTGTTTGCATGAATGTTTATTGTTTAGCGTCTGTACAGATTCCTCAATTAACTATGCCAATTGGCTATACTTCTCACGCTGTTAACTTTATTGTTTATGGCGTTTGTAACAGCTGTAACAACGGGTCGGCGATGCTTTTATAAGTTTTTTTTAAATTTTGTACTTGAAATGTAATCGCTTTGGCACTATCTAACTTTTTAACAGAGCTATAATTTACAACTATGCTATAGTTTAAGCCTTAAAGCGTAATCATATAATTTCCTTATTTTTAAATGCAACATTGTTTCATTTAAAAATAAATCCTATATTTGCAACACAATTGCATTATGGAGTGGTTTAGTTTAGAAAGTACGGTTCTATTATTTGTTTTAGGCTTACGGCATGGTTTAGATCCAGACCATATTGCGCTGATCGATAATATTACGCTAAAATGTGTTGAAGAGAAACGTAGCTATTCTCGCTGGGTGGGTAGTTTTTTTGCTTTAGGTCATGGATTAACTGTTACGCTTATTTCCGTTTTGATTTCTTCTTTTAGCATACAGTTAAATGGGGCAAAATCATTTTTTACCTATACAGAATGGCTGCCTACATTGCTATTAATTGTGGTAGGCTGTGCCAATTTGCATCAGCTATTAAAAAGACCGAATGAAGTTCCTGCTAGCAGATTGGCATTGATTCCGAAAAGTTGGAACATACAATCTAAGCCCATTTTCATTGTTTTTGTGGGAATGGTTTTCGCTATGGTTTTTGATACCACCACACAAGCAGCTGCTTGGGGATACGCCGCCAGCTCTCCATTAAATCTAACTGGAGCATTCATTTTGGGTGCTATTTTTACGATGGGCATGTTGTTAAGCGATACCATAGACAGCAGCCTGCTCAATGCCTTGTTAAAAAAAGGACTATCAATAAAAAACCTCACCACTTATCGCAGAAAGCTGGGATGGATCATTGTGATACTTTCTTTTTCGGTAGCCGGTTACCAATTACTCCTTGCTTTTAAACCCAGCCTACAAATAGCTGAGAGCTATAAATTAATGTTTGGTTTATCCTTTGCAGTGTTCGTTTTATTCAATTATTTGTATCTGTTTATCAAAACCAATCAAAAAAATGGCTATTAAAGATTTAACCGAAATAAAAAAACACCTTTTTATTTGCAACGGGAGCAGTTGTAAAAGATTAGGTGCAGAAGAGGCAACAGGTGTGTTGCGTTCCGCTATAAAAAAAGCAGGGCTTCATCAAGAAATACATACTTCTAAAACCCTATGCAATGGCCGTTGTGATGATGCACCTGTTGTTATTGCGATGCCAGAAGGTAAATGGTTTAAAAACATAACTCCAGAGAGTGCGGAAATATTTGTTAAAGAATACTTGGTGGAGGAAAAGCCATTATCGCATTTAACATTATACACTTACGGCAACAATGAAATCAATAGCTAGAACAGCCTATTGGTACAAATAATTTATCTTTTATAAATAAAAATAATACTATGATTAATAAAAAAATACCTGTAACGGTGTTAACCGGTTTCTTAGGGTCAGGAAAAACAACGTTGCTAAACCGCATTTTAACGGAACAGCATGGTAAAAAAATAGCCGTAATTGAAAATGAATTTGGCGAAATTGGTGTAGATAATGAGTTGGTTATCGGTGCAGATGAAGAAATTTTCGAAATGAATAACGGTTGCATTTGCTGTACCGTTCGTGGAGATTTAATCCGCATCCTAACCAACCTAACCAAACGAAAAGACCGATTAGACCATATCATTATTGAAACTACAGGTTTAGCAGACCCTGCGCCAGTTGCACAAACTTTTTTTGTAGATGAAGAGATGCAGGAACAATACCAAATCGACGCTATTGTTACCGTAGTTGACGCTAAACACGTATGGCAACATATTGATAGTAGTGATGAATGTAAACAACAAATAGCTTTCGCCGATGTATTGCTATTGAATAAAACCGATCTTATATCGCCGGAAGAGCTAGCTATTTTAGAACAGCGCATTCGCAAAATGAACTCTCAAACTAAAATTTACAAAACAATTAATTGTGACCTAGCGATAGATAAAATTTTAGATGTGAAAGCATTCGATTTGGATGCTAAAGTAGAGATTAATCCTGATTTTATGAAAGAGGAACTTCCTTTTGAGTATGCAGGCGTTTATTATTTTGAAACAAGGAAATATACGATACTTGCCCAAGAAGGCCCAGATCCAGAAATGGATCTCATCATCAAGAAAATAGAAGCCAATACAGACGATGCGATAGAAAGAGAAAAAAAAGCCGCTGTGATTGCTTTTTCAGGTGATCCCCACCAACACAGGCCTGGCACCATGCTTATTCCCGACAAGGAATTGCACCAATTATTATTTACAAAATCTGTTAATACCTTTGAGCTAAACATTACACAGGCTGGCTGGTACATACTTTTTACGCAGCACCATCCTGATGAATTTGAACTTAAAATAACAGAAGGTAACATTATCGTCAAGCCCTTTAAATCTTTAGAATTTGAAGCCAGTCACGAGCATGACAATTCTGTAACTTCGGTTGGAATAGAATATACGGGCGACCTCGATCTGAAAAAGTTTAACACATGGATTTCTTGGGTATTGGATAATAGAGGCGTGGATATTTTCAGAAGCAAGGGGATTATTAGTGTAGCCGGCCATGATGAGCGTTTTGTGTTTCAGGGTGTGCATATGCTTTTCGACGCCCAAAGCGACCGTTTATGGAAACCTGGGGAGAACCGTAAATCACAAATTGTGTTTATTGGTCGGAATTTGAAAAGAGAAGAATTAAACGCGGGCTTTAAAGAGTGCATTGCCAGATAAGTATATGGAACAGGAAAACGAACTAGAGATATGGAAGGTCTCATTGGACGACTATGTGATACAAACCGCTTGGAATGCCAATGGCAAGCAATTACTGGCTGGGACCGCTTCGGGCAAATTATTCGCTTTTGGTGCAGCAAGCGGCGATCCACATTTTTCTGAGCAACTGCATCAAGGAAGTATATCTGCTATCGCAACACATCCGCACGAAGCTTCTAAAATTGCCACCGTTGGACAGGATGGGTGTATTGTGATTTATGATACTTTAAACTTGAAAATCATTAATCGCATTAAAAGTAATGCACAATGGATAGAGCATGTGCAATGGTCTCCTGATGGGAAATACCTAGCTGCTGCCGGTGGCAAAGAGGTGATGATCATGAACTACGAAGGTAAGCTAACCGGTATCTTTTGCCATCCGCAAAGTACGGTATCCGCTATATTTTGGAAAAAAGACAGTTCTTTATTGGCAATAGGCGGGTTTGGATCTGTACAATTAATTAATCCAGAAAATTTAAAACCTGAAGAGGTTTTAGAATGGCCAAATTCCCTTATTTCTTTATCTTGGAACCGCGACGGAAAGTATATCGCAGCCGGCACACAAGATTGCCGCATTCAATTTTGGAAATTGCCTCATACTCCCGGTAAAGAATTACAGATGAGCGGTTACGCCACAAAGATCAAAGCGCTGAGCTGGTCGGGAGATAATAAATCTTTGGCTACCAATTGCGGGGTAGAAATAGTGATTTGGAATATTTCTGGCAAAGGACCAGAAGGGACAAGCCCGCAAACGTTAAAATTTCATCAGTCAAGGATTACCCAAGTTGCCTACCAAAACCAAGCATCTTGTTTGGCCAGTGCAGACCAAAATGGAATGATAGTTTTATGGTTGCCAAATAAAGGGTCGAAACCATTGGTTAATGGCGTTGTAAAAGGTGTGGTAAGTAGTTTAAGTTGGTCGCCAAATGACGAAAAACTGGCTATCGGCACTGCAGACGGCATGTTGAACGTTTGGGCATTGCCTTAAACCTTACCTTGTGCTCAAAAGGCGATGAAAATGTTATTGCGGATTTGGGCAGATAAGTGTCATCAATAGTAAATGTCTCGGTTTTAAGTTGTTAAATTTTCTGGCTCTGTCTTTCTTTTCCTGCGGTTCAACATCGATGCGCTCTATGACAAAGGCACGATTACCAAACTGAGAACAGCGTTACAATAAAGATGTACGTTGTTTCAGTTTTTTATCTCTATAATTAACCTAGCTTTGGAATGAGGCGTTAGATTCTCTTAATATAAAGCAGTAATAGCACTAGCCAAAAGTCAGGAGATAAATATTACCAGTTTTGAAGAAAAAATTAATTCGTTCAGGGATGGCTTTGGGAAAAGTTACGATTTGGAATCAAGAAAATGTAATGATGCATTTTTACCGCTAGACAAAAGTATCAAAAAGATACAGAGCATATAAAAGGCATTGTTATCTTCAAAAAATAATCTTCGTTAAAAACAATTGTGCTCCCGACAATTGATTAGTAAACAACGCTTGCAATTTCCAGCACAATCGGAGGGATATCCAACGAATTGAGATTATTTAGAATTAGTTTTCCCTTAATTTTTACAGGTTTGTATGTAAATTTGAGAGGTTTTACAAGTTCTACCATCACCATGATTGGATTTCCATTCTTTCCGCAATAAAAGCACTGGTTAATAGGGAGTGTGGAAAGCATAAACTTGCTTTGTTTTATTCCTTCTTCCAAGGGAATCATGTATCCTTCAAGTTCAAAGATCTTGTTCTGATATTTCTTGATTTGAGAAGAAAATATAGGGTATATTGTGTCTTCATTAACAGTTTTAAAATCTGTAGTGCCAATGATCTCCCAATTGGTTGAGTTGAGTTGGTCGATTAATTTGTGCTGAGCTTTACCATAATATCCATTGAATATTAAAATAAAGAAAAAAATACTTTTCGAAATAACAGTACAATCGATGATGTTGATTTTTTTTGTATGGCAAATTGCTCTTTTCATTATTTATAATATTTAGATATTTACCAGTTAAATTTTATTTCCCGTTGCGGGTGTAAAAGAAAGCTTGCATTCTTGATCAAATATAAGTGCAATTGTGTTGCATTTAAAATTAATTTTTAATGTTCAAATTTGATTGAAACATGTATATAAAGTAAAGTATTAAAGATGATCGGAGAAATTTACAAGATAAAGCTTTCCTTTTGAAGCTAATTAGATTAACTCGCATACTCAATTTAATCTATTTAGCTAAAGCAACAATATTGCATTTGCTCAAAAAATTTGTATGTTTGTTTTTTGGTCGCTATTAATATTATTGAATATTTCAATCAATAATGTGTAAAGGAATTAGTTTTATAAAATAGGAATTTTCATTTACTGAAGAAAGATGGGCACTGATTACAGGATTTTTTAAATTCCATGACTTTATTCCATTTACCAAATCGAATTTGATTAATTAATACTTTCATCATTTTAATTTCACATTAATTATCTTTCTTAGCCATTATGAAAAGAAGAGATTTGTTTAAAGGAGGCACTGCAGCATTTATTGGCTCAGCGTTGCTCTCACCTTTGGAAACTATTGCCTCCATTGGAAATGAGGAGAGATATGGGAAAGCTGGGATTGCTAAAAATATTATTTTTTTGGTAAGCGATGGTATGAGTATTGGTACGCTCAATATGGCAGATTTGCTTTTGAAACGAAAAGAAGGACGACAGAGCAGATGGCTTTCATTGTACGAACAGAGCATAGTAAAACGTGCCTTAATGGATACGGCCTCTGCTAGTTCGCTAATTACCGATTCTGCGGCCGCTAGCTCTTCCTGGGGTGGGGGCAAAAGAGTGCCAAATGGTTCATTGAATGTGAATGCCGATGGTTCTGAGAATGTACCTATTTGGAAAAAGTTTAAGGCTGTTGGCAAATCTGCAGGCTGTGTAACAACCGTTCCAATTACCCATGCAACACCAGCAGGGTTTTGTGTGACCAGTAAGCTAAGGAGCGATCAACCTGAGATAGCGCTGAAATATCTGACCAACGAATATGACGTCCTTCTAGGTGGGGGAATGGAATATTTTAGCGCAAACATGCGGGCAGATAAGCAAGATGTTTTTAAGAAATACGCTGATAAAGGTTATCAAATCACAACCAACCGCGATGCTCTCCTGGAGGTGGGCAAGGATAAAAAAGTACCGTTTTTAGGCGTTTTTTATAAAGATGGGCTTCCCTATTCCCTTGATAGGGCAAACGATAAAATGTTACAGGAAACGGTTCCTACATTGGCTGAAATGACTCAAGCTGCTATTAGTAATTTGAACCAAAATAAAGAAGGTTTTGTGTTGCAGGTCGAAGCTGGAAAGGTAGATTGGGCAGCTCATGCCAATGATGTAGGCGCATTGCTGTATGATCAAATTGCATTTGATGAGGCCGTGGGAATTGCCATGGATTTTGCCCAGCGAGATAAAAATACTTTGGTAATAATAACTACAGACCATGGCAATTCTAATCCAGGACTGTTCTATGGTGCAAAAGCCAATGCTAATTTTGATAGAATACAGCAATTTAAACACACCAACGAATGGGTGTTGGCAGGCGTTGATAAGAATACAACCAGTAACGCCCTTATTGAGAAGATAGAATTTGGACAAGGTTATGCCATAAAACAAACAGAGGCAATTGACATTCTTAAGCATTATGATAAGCTGGACGATGAAGCTTTGTACAATCCCCGCAAGCTTCCTTTTAAACAACTTGCCTTGGTACAGGTAGGTTATACTTCTGTAGGTTGGGGAGCAATGGATCATTCTGCAGATTATGTAGAACTTGCTATGTTTGGTCCTGGAAGTGAACTTCTGTTGCCTTTTGTAAAAAATACAGATCTCCATTATCTTATGCTTAAAGCATGTGGTCTTTAATTATGACTTAAAATTTTAAAAGGCGACAAATTTGAAAAGCAAAGATGAGCCGAAATAAAGTAATTAGTTATCATCGGTAAAAACCTAAAAGTAAAAGGGTTCGGAAATTTGTTTAGTAATTGTTTAAAACCTTCTATATGACTTTAGGCTATATCAACTGGAACCCAGATCCGACGCTATTTGATTTTGGTTTCTTCCAATTAAGATATTACTCATTATTTTTTTTGTTGGCCTTTGTTTTTAGTTACGTCATCGTTAAAAAGCAATTTATTAAAAATAAAATCGACTTAACATTGTTAGACAAACTAACGATATATGTTTTTTTAGGAACATTGATTGGGGCTAGATTAGGCCATTGCCTGTTTTACGATTTTGATTACTTTTCCAAGCATCCTTTAGAAATAATTCTTCCTTTTTCCTTTTCTCCGTCCTTTCATTTCACTGGATATACAGGTTTGGCTAGCCACGGTGGGGGTATTGGTATCATTACTAGCCTCATTTTATTTGCAAAAAGGTATAAGATCAACCTGTGGTTTCTATTGGATAAAGTTGCGCTGGTGGTGCCATTGGCTGGTTTTTTTATAAGGCTGGGCAATTTGATGAATTCCGAGATTATTGGAAGGCCTACCCACGTAAGTTGGGCATTTGTTTTTTTAAAAGAAGATCTTTTACCAAGGCATCCTACACAATTGTACGAGGCGGCGGCCTACATGTTTATCTTTATAGTTGTGTATCAACTTATGGGTAAATGGGTGAGACCAAGCGGTTTTTATTTTGGGCTGGTATTGCTGTTGATTTTTCTTTTCAGGATTGGAATAGAATTCTTTAAGGAAGACCAGGTTGCATTTGAATCGGGGATGCTACTGGATATGGGACAGTTGTTGAGTATTCCTTTTATCTTAATAGGAATAGGAGTTATGGCCTTTAGGTATAAAAAAGTAGTTAAATTAATCCATCAAAAATGATAAAACTAAAATCTATTTTATATCGCACTTTTTTAATTTGTATTGCCCTTTCGCAATCAAATTGTTCAAATGGAGGCAAAGTCACAACTTCCGATACAGTTAAAACTGCAGCCGTATCTGGAGATGGTGCGAAGTTAACTTCTTTTATAGCCAACGAACTTGGAAAAGTAATGGTGCTGGAATATCACTTGATCGGAACCCCGGAAAATGAATGGAGACGAACCCCAGATAATTTTAGAAAAGACCTGAAGTTACTCTACGAAAATAATTTTTATCCGATATCTGTTAATGAGCTTGCGACAGCCACATTTAATATCCCGGCAGGTAAAACACCCTTCGTGCTAACTTTTGATGATTCGAGTGCCGGCCAGTTCCGTTTCATCACCACAAATGGGAAAATGGAAATAGATCCAGATTGTGCCATCGGAATAATGGAGGCATTTAAAGCCAAGCACCATGATTTTCCACTGACTGCCAGTTTTTATATACTGCCTGCAATAAAACCCACACTAAGATTATTCGGACAGCCAGAATACCAGAAGCAAAAACTAGAATGGTTAACTAAGCATCATTATGAAATTGGCAACCATAGCTGGTTCCATGTGGCACTCAATAAGTTAGATGATGCAGGCGTACAAAAGCATTTGGCAATGTTTGTGAAAGAGATTAGAGCCTTTTTGCCTTCTTACGAAGTTAAAAGCCTTGCCTTGCCTTTGGGTATGCATGCCAAAAATAGGGCATTAGAATCTAGGGGTGAATTTTAGGGAATTACATACCGTCACGAAGCAGTTTTTTTAGTAGGCTCAGCAACTTCTGTATCCCCTTATTCTAAAGATTTTAATCCACTTGCATTACAGCGTGTACAGGCAGGTGATACTCAAACCGGACCAGAAGCATTTATGAAACAGCAAGATAAACATGGAAACCGTTTCATCAGCGATGGAGATGCAAAGCAACTTTCTTTCCCAGGAAATTTCAAACCCATGTTGCGACAGGATCTCATTAAAAAATATAAACTTAACCTGCTTCCTGCTCAGGAGTTATAATAGTGATAACATACCTAACCTTAAACGCCTATTTATTGGTCACATCTTAGCTTTTTTAATTATTTCCTAGCCTATAATATAATGGACCAGTTGATAAGTTTACCTCTACGATCACCTTCTTTTTGAAAAACATTCAGGTAAATAATTTTTGTTAATAATTATCGGATTTAATCGCGATTAAATGGTTTTTCGAAAAAAAATAGATAATCTAATACGGGAATTTAGTAATAAAACATAGAGAATAAAACTGCTTCAAAAGCAACATAGTTGCATTTAATATTAATTTTAGTAGTTTTGTTTTACAATAGATTGAAAGAAAATGAAAAGATTACCAGTAACAGTATTGAGTGGATTTCTAGGAAGTTGGTTTAAAGAGGAAAAAGGCAATAGGTTAGATTGATAATTAAAAATGCAAAAGTAAGTTTTGAATTCCGATGGAATAAATGCAACTTTGTGGCGATGTTTAAAAATTGGAATACAGGTAGGTTATCAACCATAAGAACCGCATTAGCTTTAATGCTAGTGTTATGTGTACTCTTGGCACCTATATCCGAGATTTCTCATACACATTCCAACACTTCAGATATTTCAGGAACGGTAAAAGATGGGCTGCCTGTATTAAAACATGCCAGCTGCGAAGTATGCCAATTCTTTAAAATCTTTCATACCCAATCAATCGATCTCCACACGTCCACAAATAGCCATATATTTTTTGGGGAGATAGCAGTCAGCTTTGTTCCGTTCAAAAAGAACTATGGCTTTATTGCGTTCATTCAAAAGGGGAATAAGGGTCCACCCATATCCAATCAGCCGGCTTAATAGCCAAAATCATAACGATTGAATATTTTCCTTTAACTTTTACAGGCCGTAGTAATGCAGCCTTTCACTAATGCGCATGCGTTTTTCTAAAATTAATCTCACTTTAGTTAGTATTGGGATACTGCTATACTTACTTTGTATTTCGGCCATTGCCAAAGCTCAGGTACATCAGATCACAGTAAAGGGCAAAGTAACTGCTATTGAAAATGACAGACCGCTTCCTGATGCGATTGTTCAGGTTGATGGCGCTGGAATATTTGCCACAACAGATCAGAATGGTTTTTTTACCTTGTTACTTCGTAATCCCGGCGCTTATCAGCTCTTGGTTTCTCTATTAGGCAAAAAGCAATTGCAACTTAATATTTTGCTAAAAAAAGATACGCTACTCAATCTGCAGATGGAAACGCTTTCTTTAGCGTTAAAAGAAGTTTCGGTAGTGTCAAAACGCAGGAAAATGGGGTCGTCCAATGTAATCGATCAAACTGCCATCCACCATTTACAACCCATAAGTCTTGGCGATATACTACAACTTTTGCCTGGGCAATTAGCAAGAAACCCCGATATGTCTGCTGCACAACAATTCAACCTTCGTCAGGTACCAAGTAATAGTGATGCCAGTAGGGCAAACGCTTTGGGCACAGCAATAATTATGGATGGAATTCCACTTTCAAATAATGCAAATTTGCAAACCAGTGTAAACATCTTAAATAGTGCACCAGGATCACTGCCTTCTTTTTCTTCTGTTGCTGGCAGGGGTAACGACTTGAGGCAGATTCCTGCAGACCAGATTGAGAGCATTGAGGTAATTACCGGTGTGCCATCTGCACGTTATGGCGATCTTACAAGTGGGGGAGTACTAGTTAATACCCGTGCTGGTGTTTTCAGCCCACAATTAACTACCCGTGTAAATCCACTGCTTGTACAACAGTCGCTAGGCTTCGGTTTTAAATTAGGTAAAAATGGAGGGATTTTGAGTATAGACAATGACTTTTCCTATTCATTTCAGGATCCCCGTAATACCTTAAGTCAATATACTCGAATAACAAACCAACTGACCTATAGCAAAGCTTTCCTAAAAAATAAGGGCCTGTATACCACCACACGATTAGGTTTTTCTTCAACACTAGATAATCTAAAGCAGGATCCTGATGATAAAAGATACCAAAGAAAAATCTATAGCAAGGATCAGGGGCTTCGGTTTGGAACCAATTTAAAGCTTAATACTTCACTGAGTTGGCTATCCTCACTAACTATGGATTTTGGAATAAACTATACCCATCAGCAAAGCTATCTTCAGGAACTGATAACCCGTGATCTTTTTCCGGTAAGCAACGCATTGGTTGATGGTACCAACGTTGCTCGTTATGGCGAAAGTGAATACCTATCAGTAGTTAATACAGACGGGAAGCCATTATCTTTATACAACCGTTTGGAAGGTGTTTTTTTTAATAATGCTACAGCTAGAAACTTAAAACATCAATTGGTAGCTGGATTTGAGTATCGCTTTGATGGTAATACTGGCGAGGGTAGGCTTTTTGACCCAACAAGGCCGCCAAGGCAAAATTATGCAGTTGGTGACAGGCCGCGTTCCTATGACGAGATACCGGCATTGCAACAGATTGGCTATTATGTAGAAGATAGAATAACCTCAACAATTTTTAATAGGGAACTGAATTTCAATGCTGGCATACGTTATGATAATATTCAGCCTAGCAGCCTATTTACAGGAAGATTTGGCAATAAATTGTTGCCAAGGATAAATATGGCAGTAGAAATATGGAAAAATTTCCGTTTTAAGGCAGGTTATGGGCTAACCTCCAAATCACCTACACTATCCTTTTTATATCCAGGCAAACGGTATGTTGACCTAGTTAATTTCAATTATTACGCTGCCAATCCCACCGAAAGACTCGTGGTAATTACCACTAAGGTATTTGATGTTAATAATGAACAGCTCAAATCTTATACCGCAGAAAAATTCGAACTCGGACTTGATTATGAAAAAAATGGATTTAGCGGTTATATTACTGCATATAGAGAAGGTACAAACGGTGCTTTTGGTATCAATAGGGATGTTACCGTGTTAGCTGTTGCCAAATTAAAGGCAACAAGTTTTCCTGTAGGCACACCACCAGTTCTTAGTCCAACTCCAGAAAGCATGGTTCCTTTTTATGCTGGTTATGATGTAAGTGTTAACAACAGAAAAATTACCAACAAGGGTGTCGAATTCCAGCTGAATACACCAGAATTTAAGGACATCAATACCAGTTTGAACTTTAACGGTGCCTGGACTACAACTACGTCTTTCGACAATGGAAATGCTGTTGACTATCAAAAGGCGATTTTCAGTAGCGTTACTCCAACATCTGTAGCCATCTACAGGTCGGGTTTTGGTAACAGGGGAAGCCGTTTCAATACCTCACTCCGATTTGCAACCCATTTTCCGCAGCTTAAATTCCTACTATCAGGTCTGGTGCAAACCGTATGGAGCAGCAGCAATAGAAATCTTGATCTTAGTCCATACCCTGTAGGCTATGTATCCAATATGGGGGAAGTGGTTTATCTTTCCCAATCGGATGCCATGAAGCCTGAGTATATTCCTTTACGCCGCATCTTGAGCAGTACTTTGGCAGGTACAGATAGCGCTCCACCCTTATGGCTTTTCAATATCCGATTAACCAAGGAATTCAAAAACAATAGCGGCATTTCATTTTATGTTAACAACGTAGTTGCAGATAGGGGAACTTATCTGAATACAGTTTCAAACAGTTTCGTACAGCGCAACCAAAGTCTGTTCTTTGGCGCAGAATTTACTATCCATTTATAAACACAATTAAAAAACATGAAAACAACAAAAGTTACAATTATTCTTTTATTAGCTATAACCGCTTTTTTTGGCTGCAAAAAAAGAAATAGCATGATCCAAACTGCTACGGTGCAGGTAACCGTTCAATATCCCACTACTTACAGTCAGAGCGGTGCCGCTAATACAGAGGTAAAACTGGTCAGCAAAACTGATGGAGCAACTCTAACTGCAGTTACCAATAGCTCGGGGGTAGCCACATTGAACGATGTGATCCCTGGAACCTATAATATTACTACCACAAAATCGATAACAGCAACAGAAGCCCTAACCTTAACTGGAGTTTCACGGGCGATCCAATTAAATGCTGCAGAAAATGATGTGAACGTTGGAACCGTAGCAAATGTTACGCTAAAACTTGCAGGCTCAGCTGCGGGAAGCCTGTTGATCAAAGAAGTGTATTATAATGGATCTAGAACGCTTACAGGGGGCACCTATTTCTCTGATCAGTTTGTGGAAATTTACAACAATTCAACCGATGTGATCTATCTTGATGGACTTTACATCGCCGATCTTTATGGAAATTCTGGGCTGATAAATCCTACCTCAGACGCTACTCCATATAAAAATGATAAGGATAATAGCTATGCGAGTAATGTTTGGCGCATTCCTGGTACTGGAAAACAGTATCCACTAGCAGTAGGTAGTAGCATCATTATTGCACAGGATGGGGTAAACCATCAAGAAGCAACGCTAAATCCCAATAGCCCGGTAGATCTTTCTAAAGCAGATTTTGAAACTTATAACGAAAGACCTGATAACCGTGATGCAGATGCTCCTAGCGTGCCTAATCTTGAAAAAACATACTTTACAGGAGGTTTTGATTGGTTGTTAACCGTATTTGGCCCTGGCTTGGTTATTTTCAGGGCAGATGATTTTACCAAACTTGAAAAGGTTGCTATCCCTGGCAGTACTCAAGATCCGCGTATCAAAATCCCTAATGCCTTGGTAATTGATGCTTTCGAAGCGTTAAAGGATGCAAATAGTGCAGGATACAAGAGAGTTCCTGTGGCGTTAGATGCGGGGTTTGTATTTGCGGCAGATACCTATAACATGGAAAGCTTCAGAAGAAAAGTATCCACAACCATCAATGGCCGTGTGGTACTCCAAGATACAAATAACAGTGGAAATGATTTTGTGAAGATCGCAAAACCTACCCCTAAAAAATTCAATTAAATTATCAATACAGGTCGTCAATATCTTTGACGACCTGTTAACTCATTTGAAATGAAGAGCACTAAATTTCGATACATGTTGTTACTGGGCACAGCCATTTTGTCTTTTGATATGACATCGGTTGTTTTTGCGCAGAAAGGCGAACAGCACATCGACAGATTGGAACTATTTCGCCAACAGATTAATGGATTTTCGTTGGGAGCTTCATCAAATGCATTGGATATAAAAGATGTTGGCATCCCAAACTATGCATTAGCGGGTTTCGATTATAGTAACCAAAACGGAAAATTTAGAAGGCCCCAAGAGGCAGACAAGATCCAATTTCTTGGCTTTGGTGCTAACGGATTTCAAAGCTATAAAAATTGGCATTTCTATGGGGAATTCAATTACCACAAGTTTACAAAAGATAGCATCCGGTTTGCCAACGTGGCAAGGCCTTATGAAGGTAACCCCTTTATTACAGCCGATTCGATAGGAGGAAATTGGCGTGGTGATGAAATGAGGGCTAAACTTCAGGTTGCCTATCCTAAGATCGGCAGATGGATATTGGCAAGCGACATCGACTACCTGGCCGAGCAGGGTAATAGAAGGAATGATCCAAGACCATTATATCGCTACCTTGATTTTAAAGTTTCACAATCTCTAGGCCTCCTCATTAATAGTAAAAATCGGATGAGCATAGAAGCTTCCTATAGGCGAAAAACCGAAGATGTCGAAACAGGCGAATTTTCATCCACAAATTTCAAACTTTACAGCTTGCGTGGGTATGGTACTTTTGACTATGTTCCGGTAGTGAGAGCAGAACGCTATACCAAGGGATGGGGATGGCAGGCCGGATTGGCGTATAAATATCAATTCGATAAGGGAGTATTCTTGATTGGTGCTAGGGTGGGCTACCTTACAGAAGATGTTGGAGATGGAAATGTACGTGATCCGAGCACCAATATCCTAAATCCATTATTAGTTGGTGGCTATGATGAAAAAAATGCGGAATTTTATTCAGGCTATCAGCACCGATCTGATTATAATAGGGGATGGTCGGTAAATGTAAATGGTACGCTTAAAGATGGGACCGGTTATGATCCAAGGTTCAAGGGCATAAATCCAGCCAGTTACATTTCCAACCTGCGGCTTAAAGCTTCCATTTGGCGGCCTTGGGGTAAAAAAAGCTGGGTTCATGCCGACTTCCTTCCTTCGATAACCTACATGAACTATAACGAGACCATCGCAAAAACAGATTGGACGGTAACACAATTGCATAACGATCTCCGTTTCAGTTTAAGTCAAAGATTTAATGGAAGAGTGCAACTACAAATAGAACCTTTAATGGGCTATCATTTTCCATTGTTCTCAGATTTGGTAATCAATCGCGCTACTGTAATTTCCAATCTGTTGGTAAGGCCGGATTTTGCCTACATGGATACTTCCTACCTCAAATTCCAACTGGCAACAGCTTTAAATTTTAAAACAGGTTCCCTCAACTACCGCTTGTCTGCAGCCTATACGACACTCCAGACACAAAATAATAGCAGCCTTAATTATTTACAAACCACTATTCAACTTTTATTCTAATATCAACTATAAATGCTGGCAGTGCTTAAAAATGGAATAGTGGATTAGCGCTTGAATCGTTTAAAACTTTAACAAAATAACAATGAACAAATTCCTCTACAGCTGTACTCTTTGCATCATGTTTCTTGGCGCATGTAGTGTTTCAAAGCAGCACGTAAAAAAATATCGCAGTGCATATAATTCCCTATCGGTAATCGATAAGCAATTGGCAGACACCTTACTACAAAAATCGTTAGAAAATGAAGGCCTTTATACCCTTTCGGGACGGCTCAAGCCAATGAGCACCGTGGCGGATCTTAACCTGGCAATTGCTCAAAAGGATACCTTGGCAAAAAGCAATGCGATGGTTACGGACGTAAATGGGGGGGATTATAAAAAACTACAACAATACCAAAGAATAATCAATGCGCTTCAGTTTGATGATGTACACTTCATCATGGTTCCATTTAAGATTCAGCGGAAAGGTTTAAGAAATATTTCCATCAACGTTTACCGCCAGAGTTTGGTTGATTCGATGGTCAATGCAAACAGTTCTTTTTATGGTCAGTTCGCATACGTGTCTGGCACGCCTGCACCATTACTGGTCAATACCACCGAATATGAGCGGCCGTATGACCGCTTCCGTTCCTATGGAAATTTGTTTGGCTACCCACCGCATGCGGTAGATTTTTTTGTGAAGGCTTCCATCACGAGTGATGAAACCAAGGAATTCGTTAAACGCGATTTTTATAACATGCCAGTATATTCAAAGGAAACTGGAAGGTTCGTTTATGCGATCCCGAAAGATAGCAAGCCAGGTACTGCAGATGAGACCATTAAGCAGAGGGCAGCCTTTGCATTAGAGAAATACAGGGCGCTGCGTATTAAATATGTAAGGACTGATGGTTCAGTGGACTATTACAACCTTTTCCTAAATATTGCAAGCATTGGAAAAAAATAAGATCGGATTTCTTACTGCCACTGCGCTGGTAATTGCCAATATGATTGGTACTGGAGTGTTTACCAGCTTGGGTTTTCAGGTCGGGGCATTACCATCTGTATCTGCCATCCTACTTTTGTGGATAGCCGGAGGAATAATTGCGTTATGCGGAGGGTTGAGCTACATAGAGTTGGCGAAACAATTTCCTGGATCAGGCGGCGAATACCATTATATTGGTAGTAATTATCCCGTAGCGATACGTTCTTTTGCTGGTATTGTTTCTGTATTTGCAGGCTTTACTGCACCTATTGCCCTTGCCTGCATGGCTTTTGCCGCCTATTTGGGAACTGGATTTTCTTATTTTTCGCAAAAAACTTTAGCTATAGCCATATTAAGTTTCATCTCCCTATTTCATTTTATAAACCTGAAAATAGGAGCCAACTTCCAGCTCTTCACCACTGGCCTTAAAATATTGGTCATATTGATATTGATCGGTTTTGGTTTTAGTGTTGCGGGCACAGCAAATCCAGTAACGTTAAACCAATGGGATATTGGACTAGTCGCTTCGCCTTCGTTTGCAATTGCATTGGTGTACGTATCTTTTGCCTATTCGGGATGGAATGCCTGTGTCTATATTTTTGGGGAAATAAGTGATGTTGAACATACCATCAAACGGGCAGTTATTACAGGAACCATTTTCGTTATAGTCCTTTATGCGCTGCTCAATTATATTTTTTTAAAATTGATACCTATCAATAAGATAGATGGCGTACTTGAGATTGGGGCATTGGCCACTATGTACTTATTTGATGGGGTCAGTGGCAGATTTATAGGAATGATGCTGTCCTTTTTGCTCATTTCTACCATTAGTGCCATGGTTTGGATTGGTCCTAGAGTGATAGCAAGAATGACCGCCGACACAAAGATTCCCTTTTTTGCAAGGGCTGGACAGGGCATTCCGCGTTATGCGATAATGTTACAATATGCAATAATTGTGGTGATGATCCTGTCTGGCTCCTTTAAACAAATTTTAACTTATTCGGCGGTTTTAATGAATGTTTGTGCGGTGCTTTCTGTTGTTATCCTGCTGCGTTCACGGCTCCAATTGAAATGGTATAAATTAATTTGTCCTGGTTTTTTTATTGCAGCTACTATATGGAGCATCTATCATTTAGTTAATCAGGGTTTAAAAATTTAGTAATCGATATGGGAAAAGATTTAAAACTTGATGCAATCATTATTGGAGGTAGTTATGCTGGTCTTTCAGCCGCATTGGCTCTCGGTCGTTCGTTAAGAAGTGTGCTGGTCATCGATGGTGGGCGTCCCTGCAACAGGTATACGCCAAGGTCCCATAATTTTTTAACACAGGATGGAAATACCCCAATGCAAATTCATAAACTGGCGAAGAAGCAAGTGGCCACCTATAAAACGGTTAGTTTTTTTGATGATGTTGTGCTTGGTGCGAGTCCGATAGCCGAAGGCTTTGTACTAAATACATTGTTGGGGGAAGTATTTAGTGCAAAGAAACTCATCTTTTCCACAGGAATTATAGATGTGATGCCTGATATAAAAGGTTTCGAACAGTGCTGGGGAATATCCATATTACATTGCCCATATTGCCACGGCTATGAAGTCCGTAATCAAAAGACTGGGGTGATTTTAAATGGGGAAATGTCGTTCGAACTTGTTCAAATGGTTTCAAACTGGACAAAAAACCTAATTCTGTTCACTAATGGGACTGCGCATCTTTCATCCGTAGGTATTGCAAAACTACATAGCCGTGGGGTGATGATAATTGAGGTGCCAATACAGGAAATTGTTGCAAATATGGGTATGGTTCAGTATGTGGTACTGGTAGATGGGAGCAGTATTGCCGTTGAGGTGCTTTATGCCAGACCGCAAATGGTACAGCATTGTTCTGTTCCAGAGAAAATGGGCTGTGATATCACTGATCAAGGCCTTGTCAAAATCGATGGATTTAATAAGACAACACTATCGAGTGTGTTCGCCTGTGGCGATAATGCTAATCCTCTCCGTTCAATCTCCTCCGCTGTAGCGGCTGGAACTTTGACAGGAGCAATGCTGAATAGGGAAATGATTATCGAAGAATTTTAGCACAAGATTATGAAATTAAGGATAATCTTATCAATGCTTTATTTCTTTTTCTTTTGCCAATTGGCAAGAGCTCAGCTCAACTGCACCGAGTTGTTGGATAAAAAACCTTATTTCCTTGGACATCACGTTACAGCAAAGAATTCTCTTTTCATGAACGATTTAAAGATTTTGAGGTATTGCGGAAATTTTATTGGCTCAGATACATTACTTATGAATGGAACCATACTCCTTACGGTTCTGCAAGACCAGGTAGAGCTTTCCAATTTGGCTAGTTATAGAGACGTAGTAGGTGCGATCAACGCATTCAAAAAGACGAACAATTATCGGGAATTTATGGAAAGCCTGCTATTGTACCAAAGCCTGGAAAATAAAAAGGTAGCGCCGAAAGATTGGGAAAAGGATAAGCAACTGTTTGTGAGGTTGGGGTTTACCGAAGCCGACCTTGAAGATTTTCTCCGCTACATTTCCGATTCTGCACACAATAAGTTTACCTACAAACAGGCCTACATCGATTACATGAAAGAAATCGATGCGATGGCTCCTCCAGTACATTGATTAAATAAAAATTTGTTTATAAAATTAAATTTATAGAAAAAAATGAAAAAGATAATTTTTGGACTTACCCTTTCGCTAGCTGGGGTTCTGATGACCTATTTCAATATGCCTGAGGCAGATCCCCAAACTGGCGAGTATATCGAAGAGATTACTTTTCTCCGTTTACTATATTGCTATGTGATTACGGTCGGTATAATTATTGCTACAGCGGGCCTCGGCGACTTTTATCAATCCAAAAAAAAATTAAAACATTTCAGCCGCTAACATGTATTAATGATGTTGTACAGCTTACTTTTCCGAAAATTACACTTATCTTGCGAACATAAGATGAAGACAAAAATATTAGTCCGTTATATCAGTTATGTGCTGCTCATTGCTATGCAATTTGCAGTATTGCCGATACAACAGATTTTTCATCATCATCTCAGTACAACATCTACAGAAAGTAAAACTCCTATTTTAAAAAAATACGAGAGGTCTTGTTGCGAGCAGTTTAAAGTAATTATTTCGACTGCCGTTCAGGATCAATCGCCTATTATTGCTCATCAACAGCATTCAGTAAATTATTTAATCCCTTCAATTCCTTATTCTTTCTTAGCCGATCTTCAATTGGCCAATAAAGCTCCACCTGTAGCGTAGCCTAAAGTCCATTTAGTCTAATTTTTATCTACAGTTTCTAATGAGTAACAATAGCTGGCTTTTAATGCCATTTTTCTTGTTTTTTATGCCTTTTTATAGTACTGCGCAACAATGCTCGGGTACTATTAGTGGGCTTGTTCTTGATGGCAGAACCAATTCTCCATTGATTGGTGCTAGTATTGAACTGAAATCAGTGAACCAGGTTGCAGTGTCTAAAGCAGACGGAAGTTATTTGATAAACGGCTTTTGTCCAGGTAAATATAGCATGACCATCAGTTTTATTGGTTATCAATCTAAAGAAATAACTATTTTATTGAAGGAAAAACTTCAAACTAATATTTCACTTTTTGCTTCTGACAATCGATTGGCTGAAGTAAGAGTGGAAGGCGTTCGGCCAGAAATCAAGCCATTGCAAATCAATAACCAATTGGATGGAAAAGCGCTTGAAATGACAAGGGGCGAATCCCTTGGAGAAAGCTTAAAGGCTATCGCTGGGGTAAACTCGATCCAAACTGGCCCAACGATTTCAAAACCCATTATTCAGGGGCTTTATGGTAACCGTGTACTTATTCATAATGCGGGTGTAAGGCAGGAAGGTCAACAGTGGGGTAGTGAGCATGCACCAGAAATTGATCCCTTTATTGCTGGTCAGCTTACCGTGGTAAAAGGTGCAGCTACCGTAATGTATGGCGCCGATGCAATTGGAGGCGTAGTGTTGGTAGAGCCTGCACCGTTAAACTACCACACAGGATTAAGGGGACAGGTAAATTTAGTAGGAATGAGCAATAGCGGGCTCGGTGCTTTTTCTGGGATGATAGAAGGTGGCCCAGGTTTACAAAGCCATTTCAGCTGGCGACTACAGGGAACTGTAAGAGTTGCAGGCAATTCTAAGACGGCAGATTATTACTTAAAGAATACTGGATTGCGGGAATATAATGGTGCACTGATACTTGGCTACCATTATAACAATTGGAAAGCGGAAGTATATGCTTCCAGCTTTAATACCAAGTTAGGAATATTTAGCGGGTCTAATGTGGGAAGCACGGCAGACAGGAACAATGCAATTGGAAGACCTGAGCCTTTGGCAATCTACCAATCAAATCTCAATTATCTAATAGAGCGTCCTTATCAACTTGTTAACCATCAACTTATAAAATCGAAAGTAAGCTACCTCTTTGAAAACATTGGTACAGTTAATTTGCAATATAGTTATCAGCAGAACTATCGCCGCGAATACGATGTAGTGCGTGCCTCATCGCAGGATGATTACCAATACAAATTTGACCTTAGTACACAGGTAGCTGATTTTTATCTTGATCATAAAACAATAGCTGGCCTCTCGGGCAGGATTGGTGCAGGAGGAATAGTTCAGCAGAATTATTATGATGGTGCCTATCTTATTCCATTTTTTAAAAGCTACAACGGTTCGCTTTACTTAATCGAAAGGTGGAATAGTGGCAATCTTGGACTTGAAGCAGGATTTCGTTATGATAAAAAATTTATGCAGGTAACCAAAAGGATTAGCCCTAAAGATAACAACAGCCCGATCGAAAACCCTGAATTTAACTTTAATCAACTTTCTGGTACCGTAGGATCGTCTTACATGCTGCCGGCTAATTATAAATTAACAGCAACAATAGCTAAGGGATGGCGCCCACCTGCTATTAACGAACTCTTTATAGAAGGTGTTCATCAGGGGAATGCATCTTTTGAAAAAGGAGATCGAAAACTTAAGGAGGAATCTTCATTGAATCTATCTGTTGGTATTACTAGGCATAGTGGTAAACTAACAGGCGATATTAATTTCTACCATAATAAAATAGATGGCTATATTTATCTGCAGCCCCAGCTTGACGCATCTGGAGCTCCAATATTTGAAATTACCCAACGTGGTGGCTTTCTTTCCAATAAGTATGTGCAGTTAAATGCTCGTTTTACGGGTCTGGATGCAATGTTGGATTATGAAATAGATAAACATTTTAGTTTAAATGGAAAATATTCCATCGTAAGGGCTTATGACCAAGCTACCCACGACCATCTTATCTATATTCCGGCAGACAAGGTAACAGGAAGTATTCGTTACAGCTTACCAAATTTCAAATCTTTCAATGCAACCACAATCGATTTCTCGACAAGCTATGTTGCAAGACAGAACCAGGTTAGGGATGATCAAGATTTTGCACCAGCACCAGCAGCTTACACGCTTTTGGACGCAACGGTTGCAAGTTCAATTACTATTGGTGCACAGCAATGGAATATTGGACTTACCGTGAATAATATAATGAATGTTGCCTACCGAGACTATCTTAATAGATTTAGATATTATACTGATGATATAGGTCGAAATATTACGTTGCGCTTACAGATACCCTTTGGAACAACACATAATTAAAATAAATATTAACAATTTAAAAACAAAAATCATGATTAACAAAAAAGTAAAATTCGGAACGATCGCTGTAACTGCTCTAGTGATGAGCTTATCGGCATGTAAAAAAGATAAAGAAGTGCCAATGGCTGATGAAAATGAGCTGATTACAAAGGTCTCTTTAAAATTTACCAATACAACAAATACAGCCGATGTATCAACTGTGACTTGGTCTGACCCTGATGGTGATGGTGGTGTAGCTCCAACCATTGGTACACTTACACTTAAAAAGAATGTAGCATATACTTTTGAAGTATCTGAGGTATTGAATGAATCTACTACCGATGCAACCAAAAGAAATGTGCTAAGTGAAATCATCTCAGAGTCCGATGAACATTTATGGATCTACAAACCAGCTACAGGATTAAACATTACATTAGTGAGAACTGATAAGGATAAAAACAACTTAGAGATTGGTATTAAAGGCACGGCAGCAGTTGGAGCTGCTTCTACTGGTAAACTTCAGGTTGTCCTTCGCCACCAACCAAATGTTAAAAATGGAACAGAGTCACCTGGAAGTACTGACTTTGATGCTAGCTTTAATACGATTATACAATAATTAAAAATATTGCATAATTAAAATTCCCTGTTGCTAAATAAGAAAAAGGGGATAAAGAGGTCTAGCTTAATAGCTGGGCCTTTTTTTGAATACTATATTGGAAGAACTACTTGCTTTTCGCTGAGTTTGCTGATTGCTCTCGCTACAATATTTTTTAAGGTTTGCTGTTTTTTATATTAATCGTTTAATTATCCAACCTACAATAATTAATAAAACTTAATGATTCAACACATTAAAGAGTTTTTGATAATTTTACATTGAAATTTTTTTAAAATTAATATTAACGCAACATTATTGCGTTTGAATATTTTTTCTTTATATTTGGCTATCATAAATTTGATAGATTGGTTAATATAGTTAAGGTGTGGCGGAGTTTCTCCGCCACATTTTTTTCCAGTCGCTATGCAGATCATACTAAAATATTCTCAATATCTAAGATTAAAAAAATACATATTAAACTTTAAAAAATTCGATGGGCTGTGAAATTTTTTCTATATTTGCATCATCAAAACATAATTGATTGCAATTAAAAGATGTTTTTGACATATATAATTATATAAATTTAGGTTAATTATATGTGCCCTATTCGGTGTCTTTTTATTAAAAATGTACAGGAGAAATATCTAAGTAATTAGATAACAACATATTAAAAAGGGAACGGCTAATCCTGCCACCCCGACAAATTGCTTGGCTTAGCAATTTAAATTTGACCAGCTAAAAAAGAAGATACCAGTTCGGGGTGTAGCGTAGCCCGGTATCGCGCCTGCTTTGGGAGCAGGAGGTCGTAGGTTCGAATCCTGCCACCCCGACAATTAGACTTCTAAAAGTCACTTAAACCCCTTTAATTGTATGATTAAAGGGGTTTTTTATTGTTTTCTAATTTTCTTTCCTCCTTATATTTACGTTGTTCTACCATTGGCTATGCAAAAGGGTCTTCCAGTTTAGACTATCAAAAATCTATGCTTAGTTATAACTAAGAAAAATTAAACCCAAAGTATTATGAATACTAAAAACCCTTCGAAAGTATAGGATTGGCTGACGACGCCCTTTTTCTTCCTCATGAACCAACAACAAATTAATACATAATGAAGAGGAGATATTTGATATGCCATTATTCGCTTCTTTTACGATGCTGAAAGTTCAAGATGAGAAAATGTTTATTGCACAGATATTCAGAAAATAACGGAAAGGGAGAATTTTAATTATGGGAAACTGCTTGGAGAACAAATTTATACCGAAGAGAAAAATGGAGGAAAGGCAGGTGCTATTTCTTGAAAAAGTAATGCTAAGATATGTAATAACGAACAAAAGGTATCATCTGAGTATAATGCAATAGTTAAATAGAAATATTAACTGATTGCATAACAGTTTGAAAATGTGTAAATTATATAACTTATTTACGCATTTATGTAACTTTTATCAATTTAAACACAATACTTTTATTCATATTAATTCAATACAAAAAAGAGAGGTTACGTTAAAATGGGTAACAGCGGAACTGAAGAGCAGGAGACAGTGTAACTGAATAAAAAATAAACAAAAAAATCATGGATAATTTTATCAAGCATACTTTTCATATTGGCGGCATGAGCTGTGGTGGCTGCGTTTCATCAGTTAAAAATAGATTAGCCGCTGCTCCAAATGTAACATCGGTATCCGTTGACTTGGCCAATAAGCAAGCAGAAATCACGTCTTCTGTGGCGATCAAGGCCGAGACACTTCAGGATGCATTCAAGAATACGAATTATACCATTACAGACTTAACACAGCTTAATTAAATGTTATGTAAGGTTCAAGATATTGGTTAGTAAATAATCGTGCTGCGACGAAAATTATATAGAAGTTTGTTTGTAGAGGAATGATTAAAATCTTCAATCGATCTCCTTATTAGAATATTTTTTCCTGTCTCACATCATTTAATCGACAAAAAAAAGGAATCGAAAAACGAAAACCTGTTAATAGAAACAACGCTTAATATGGAATCAAAAACTGCAATAACAACACTCTTTCTTGACATTGGCAATGTACTACTAACCAATGGATGGGGTCATAAGTCGAGATGGCTGGCTGCAGAAAAGTTCAATCTTGATTTTAATGAGTTTGATACTAGACATGCCGTGGCATTTGAAACTTATGAACTGGGAAAGCTTACTTTGGATGAATATCTGGACATCACAGTTTTTAATAAACTGCGTGATTTTACAAAAGTGGAATTTCGTCAATTCATGTTTGCGCAATCAAAGCCCTTCCCAAAAATGATCGAGCTGATAAAGAGCTTAAAAAAGCGGTACGGTTTAAAGGTTATTGCAGTGAGCAATGAGGCAAGGGAACTAAATGCATACAGAATTGAGGAATTTGAATTGGCAGACATTATAGATTTTTTTGTATCCTCAACCTATGTTCACATACGGAAACCCGATGTTGATATTTACAAATTGGCGCTTGATATGGCACACTCAAAACCAGAGGAAACGGTTTGTATTGATGATGTATGCGTATTTGTAAAGATTGCCGAAAGCTTGGGCATAAAAGGTATTTGCCATAATAATTATGAAGCAACCTGTATAGAATTACAATTATTAGGATTTAATACTTCATTATAATGGCCTTAAAAACATGTGTATTGGTCATCAATGGCGGATGCACAAAGAAACTTTAAATAAATACTCTAATTAAACAACAGTAAAAATTTAAGTAATGGAAACAAAATCTTTAGAAACATCAAACGAGAACTTATCGGAAGATCTGTTAAAAAAAATAAATGCCTACTGGCGAGCCGCTAATTATCTTTCTGTTGGACAAATTTATTTACATGAGAATCCGCTTCTAAGAGAGCCTTTAAAACCCGAACATATTAAGAATATGCTGCTTGGGCATTGGGGCACCACTCCGGGTCAAAATTTCATCTATGTCCATCTCAACAGGATTATAAAAAAGTATGATCTTGATATGATCTATGTTTCTGGCCCTGGTCATGGCGGTCCCGCAATTGTTGGGAATGTTTATTTGGAGGGTACTTATAGCGAAGTTTATCCAAATATAAGCCAGGATGAGGAAGGGCTAAAAAAGCTTTTTACGCAATTTTCATTTCCCGGCGGAATACCGAGCCATGTTTCTCCCGAATGCCCCGGTTCTATCCACGAAGGTGGAGAACTTGGCTATTCGCTCAGTCACGCTTTCGGAGCTGCCTTTGACAATCCAGATTTAATCGTGTCTTGTGTAGTTGGCGATGGCGAAGCGGAAACAGGACCATTAGCAACTGCATGGCATTCCAATAAATTTTTAAATCCAGTTACAGATGGTGTGGTGTTGCCTATTCTTCATCTAAATGGGTATAAGATTGCTAATCCTACTATTTTAGCAAGAATCGGAGATGAGGAATTGGAGCAACTTTTCTTGGGTTATGGCTGGAAGCCTTATTTAATTGAAGGCAGTGACCCGATGGACATGCACCAAAAAATGGCAACATTGCTGGATAAGGTAATCGGAGAAATAAAAGCCATTAAGGAAAAGGCAGCTCAAGACAAAAATGCTGCTCGTCCGAAATGGCCTATGATTATTTTAAAATCACCAAAAGGTTGGACAGGCCCTAAATTTGTGGACGGTAAAAAGATAGAAGGTAATTTTTTGGCGCATCAAGTTCCTATTAAAGATCCTGCAACAAATCCCGAACATTTAAAGCAGTTAGACGATTGGCTGAGGAGTTACAAACCAGAAGAATTGTTTGATAAAAACGGACGTTTAAATGGCGACCTTCAAGAATTGGCACCATCGGGAAAACACCGAATGGGAGATAATCCAAATGCCAATGGAGGGCTCTTACTCCAAAATCTACGTATGCCCGATTTTAGGGACTATGGCATTGAAATGAGACGTGGTGAATTGGGACCAGGCGATACTTTGGTGCTGGGGAAATTTATAAGAGATATTATAAAGGCCAACATCGGCCAAAGAAACTTCCGGATTTTTGGACCAGATGAAACCCTTTCCAACAAATTGGACTTTGTTTTTGAAGCGACCAACCGTCAGTGGGAAGCACCGGTAATTGATACGGATGACTTTCTTAAAAAGGAAGGTCGAGTGATGGAAATGCTAAGCGAACACCAATGCGAAGGCTGGCTGGAAGGATATTTATTGACGGGAAGACATGGGCTTTTTAATTGTTATGAAGCCTTTATTCATATTATTGACAGCATGTTTAATCAGCATGCTAAATGGCTGAAAGTCACCTCGCATTTACCTTGGCGTAGAAAAATTGCCTCTCTAAATATCCTTTTAGCATCACACGTATGGCGACAAGATCATAACGGCTTCACCCACCAGGATCCTGGTTTTCTTGATGTGGTGATGAACAAAAAAGCATCGGTAGTACGGGTTTATCTTCCACCAGATGCCAACTGTCTTTTATCGGTAATGGATCATTGTTTCCGTAGCAGGCAATATGTAAATGTAACAGTGGCTGGTAAACATCCTGCACCACAATGGCTAAGCATGGATGAAGCTGTAGTGCATTGCACTAAGGGAATCGGAATATGGACCTGGGCAAGTAACGATAAAGATTTAGAACCAGATGTAGTAATGGCTTGTGCAGGAGATGTACCGACACTAGAAATTTTGGCTGCTGTTTCTATTCTTCGGGATAAATTACCTGAACTTAAAGTGCGGGTAGTAAACGTAGTTGATTTAATGAAACTGCAACCGGAGACAGAACATCCCCATGGTTTAAATGATAAAGACTTCGATACTTTATTTACAAAAGACAAACCGGTAATTTTTGCATTTCATGGTTATCCATGGCTCATACATAGACTAACTTATAAACGTACTAACCACGTAAACTTCCATGTACGTGGCTACAAAGAAGAAGGAACAATTACCACACCCTTTGATATGACGGTTTTGAACGATATGGATCGGTACCATTTAGTAATGGACACGTTAGATAGGTTACCGCAATTGAAAAACAAAATAGCCTATTTAAAACAAGAGATGCAGGATAAATTGATAACACATAAAAACTACATTAGGAAAGAAGGTATGGATATGCCTGAAATTAGAAACTGGAAATGGGAGGGTTTTAAGTCATGAACAAACAGATTCTTATAGATACCGTTCAACAATTATTAGGCTTAGACAAAGGATTGCTTGCTATGGATGAAAGTACAGGCACCTGCAACAAACGTTTTGCCGCATTGGGTATCCCACAAACCATTGAAATGCACCGCAAATATCGTGAACTAATCGTGACAACTCCTGGTTTGAATGAAAGCATTGGTGGTGCTATTTTGTATGATGAAACTATCCGCCAGCAAACAAAAGACGGAATTCCCCTTATAGATGTGTTGGTTAAGGCTGGGATTATTCCTGGAATCAAAGTTGATATTGGTGCAAAACCAATGGCCGGTTTTCCAAATGAAAAAGTAACAGAAGGATTAGATGGGTTAAGGGACCGCTTACAAGAGTACAAAAAATTAGGTGTTCGCTTTGCCAAGTGGAGGGCTGTAATTTCCATAGGCGATGGTATTCCAACTACTGGTTCTATTGAGGCGAACATTCATGCCCTGGCCAGGTATGCCGCTTTATGCCAAGAGGCAGATATTGTGCCGATTGTGGAGCCTGAAGTATTGATGGATGGTAACCACAGTTTGGAACGTTGTTATCAAATAACAACGCAAGTACTTAAAATACTTTTTTATCAGTTGTATGTTAACAACATTAGTTTGGAAGGAATGATTTTGAAACCGAATATGGTAATTGCCGGAACGGGAAGCAAAATACAAAACAGCATAGACCAGGTAGCAGAAGCCACTGTTAACTGTTTGCTAGAATCAGTTCCTGCTGCCGTTCCTGCTATTGCATTCTTATCTGGTGGGCAGTCTGCCGAAGATGCGACAGCTCATTTAAATGCGATACACACAAAGTTTAAGAACCAATTGCCATGGATAGTTACATTCTCTTTTGCAAGAGCTATTCAACAACCCGCTTTGGATATTTGGAAAGGTGTTGAAGCAAATGTTGCAAGAGCACAAAAATCATTATATCACAGGGCAAAATGTAACGCAGCTGCAAGGCGTGGAGAATATGATGCTTCCATGGAAAACGATTTAATAGAGTAGATTTATTTTTCATTTAACGAGGTTTTAATTTTTTTCCCTTCAATAACCCCCAAATTTAAAAATATGTCAAAGAACTTTTTCACCAGCATCACTGCTTGCTAACATCGCGTTGTATCATACAAATTTACCCAATATAAGTGTCTTTAAAAAGGTCATATGACCTTAGTTGGTACGTCATTTGACCGGTTTTGGTACCTCATATGATCGATAAATGGGACAAATAATACATTATCAGCGTATTGCAGCTTGGCTGATGTTAACTCTCTAAAGCACCTCTTTTCGATAACGATTGCGTAAAAAAACAGGGGATAACATTTTTAAAACCGTACAAAACATTGATATTGTCGAGTAATCAAAACCCCTATAGATTTAGTGTGGTATATCTAAATGAGCAAATCACTTATGAAAATACATTTATCCATATTATCACTTTTAACAATAGCTTTAACTTCAATCAGTTTTTCTGCAACTGCTAAAGATTATCCTGCGTCTTATTTTGGCATACAAGGTGGAGGCACCATACTTAATACGAGATCAATACAATATGGTATTGATTACATCAGCCTAAATGGCGGTGGAAAGCTCATTTTTCCTTCTGGAAAGTACCTAACCGGGTGTATTCACTTAAAATCTGATGTCACCATTCATTTAGATAAAGGCGCAGTATTATTAGGTTCGGTTAATCCTTTTGATTATGATCGGCAAAACACGGCTTTCGACCATAATTTTAATACTTCACTAGCACTTATATTGGGCCTTAACCAACATAATATAGGTATTACCGGCAAAGGTATTATTGATGGACAAGGAAAAGAGCTGGCTGCAAACGTTGGCGAATTATTAAGAAAAGGTTTGGAAAAAGGTGGCTCGATAAACCGACCAGATGAAGACAGGCGGCCCATGATCATAAACTTATTTGGTTGTGAAAATGTGACTGTTAAGAATATCACCCTGAAAAATTCGGCCTGTTGGGTAGAATGTTATAACCAGTGCAAAAATGTTACCATTGATAGTATACGGGTTGAGAGCCGTGCGTTTTGGAATAACGATGGTGTTGATATTGTTGATTGCGATAACGTAAAAGTAACCAACTCTTATTTCAATAGCAGTGATGATGGTATCTGTCTGAAATCATTAGGGCCGGATGTCTTAAATCAGAATATATTAATACAAAATAACAGCATGACTACAGATGCAAGCGGCATCAAGTTTGGAACAGCTTCGCTTGGCGGCTTTAAAAACATTCGTATAATAAATAATAAAGTATTTGATACCAATCGCTCAGCAATAGCCCTTGAAGCCGTCGACGGTGCTACCATTGAAAACATTGAAGTTGATGGTATAGAAGGGACAAATATCGGTAATGCTATATTTTTACGTGCCGGCGCGCGTAAAGGCACGCGAAAGGGTGAGGTAAAAAATGTCTCAGTTCAAAATGTTAATGTAGAGATTCGCACTGAAAAAAATCCGCTTAAAGCAATGCCTGGTGTAGTGATAGCAGGTATGGCAGACCAGATGATCGCTAACATTACCCTTAAAAATATCGTCATCAAATTTCCGGGCGGGGCAGAAAAATCATTGGCAAAGGTATCTATTTCCAACATGAAGGATATTCCCGAAAAACCAGATAGCTATCCCGAATACAGTATGTTTGGAGAGTTGCCTTCCTGGGGGGTGTACATTCGCCATGCCAGGAATGTTACGTTTACCGGTCTTTCTTTATCAGTAGGCAAAAGCGATTTTAGAACCGCTATTGTTCTAGATGATGTTCATAAAGCCTCATTTAAAAAAGTAAACGTAAAAGGCCATGAAAATAAAAAGAAAATATTTGTTTTGAACTCTTCGGGTATTTCTGCAAAATAGTTTATCAGCACCAGCGCAATATAGATATGAAAAAGAATTACATTAACGGATTGATATTACTAACGCTACTGATAAGTGTCATTACTTTATCAGCCTTGAAATATCTGGATGATGAGCCTAACGCCGGTTTAATAATACCCCAAGGCTTTACAGCAGTAAAGCTGATTGAAGGTATAGGCAAAGTAAGGCACATCGCTATTACACAGAACGGGAATATATATGCCAGGCTGGCTAGGCCGGTTAATGGGCAGGGGACATTGTTGTTAGAACAAAAAGACGGAAAAGCTACGGTAAAGATGGGATTTGGTAATTATGGCGGTACCGGAGTGCATTTATATAAAGGTTATTTGTATACGGCTTCAAATTCAGAGATATTCCGTTATAAGATTGATAAAAACGAGCAGGTAATAGATACCAATGCCCGCGAGACTATTGTAACCGGATTATTAGATAAAGGAACCCATGAGACCAAATCTATTATGATGGATAATGTGGGTAATATGTACATACCCATAGGCTGCCCATTAAACTCTTGCCAGCAAAAAGATAGAGAAAAAGGATCCATGGGTATACCCGGATGCCCTTTGTTATCCATAAGCGGTGGTGTGTGGCAATTTAAGCCCGACAAGCTAAATCAAACCTATGCCGATGGTGTACGTTATGCTACCGGCCTAAGAAACGTTGTGGCAGTTGACTGGAATACCCAAACTAACCAGCTTTATGTAATGCAGCATGGCCGCGATCAATTAGATAACATATTCCCGGACCTGTTTACTGCTAAACAAAATGCGGAAACGCCTGCAGAATGCATGTATGCTTTGAAAAAGGGTGATAATGCAGGCTGGCCGTTTATTTATTATGATCGTTTACAAAATAAAAAAATCCAAATGCCTGAATATGGTGGCGATGGTAAAAAGGAGGGGAGTGCTGAATACATTGACCCAGTGGCGGCATATCCCGCACACATGGCACCTAATGATATACTCTTTTACACAGGTGATCAATTCCCTGCAAAATATAAAAACGGGGCATTTATAGCATTTCATGGCTCTTGGAACAGAGGTCCCGAACCACAGGCGGGTTATTACGTTATTTTTCAACCTTTTAAAAACGGTAAACCATTTGGAGATTGGGAGGTATTTGCAGATGGTTTTTCGGGTTCGCCTGAAAAAACCGCATCAGGCCGTGCAGATCATCGCCCATGCGGGCTGGCACAAGGCCCGGACGGCGCTTTGTATGTTACAGATGATGTAAAAGGTGCCATTTACAAAATCAGTTATGATAAAGACAAAATGCCACGAGCTACAACTACCAACGAAAAAACTACTCCCGTTAAAGTTGTTAGCCCTATAAAAACGATTTACAAGATACCAGCGGCAATTAAGCCGTCTTATACTGCGGGATCGGCAATTTACACAAAAAACTGCGCTGCCTGTCATATGGTTGATGGCGGCGGGGTACAAGACCTGAACGCACCGCTTATAAAAACCGATTATGTATTGGGTAATAAAACCAGGCTAATTAAGGTACTTCTTAAAGGCCTGAAAGGAGTAGAAATAAACGGAGAAAAATACAGCAATGTAATGCCATCACACAGCTTTTTAACAGATAAACAAATTGCCGATGTGTTAACCTACGTGCGCAATAGTTTTGGGAATAAAGCTGGTGCGGTCACTCGTTCAGAAGTCGCCAATGTGCGTAAAATTAAATAATAGCTAACAAACACTTTTCCATTTATAACCAAATATTACCTATGAACACTTCATACACAAAATTAACCGGGATATTTATCTTGCTACTTTTAACTGTTAATCAGGCTTCGGCACAGGCGCCGGTTTATAATGTTAAAAAATATGGGGCAAAAGGCGACGGTAAAAATATAGACACCAAAGCCATTGACAAGGCTATTGATGCGGCTAACGCAGCAGGAGGCGGAACTGTCTATTTCCCAGCAGGCGATTATTTGTCGGTTACTATTCATTTAAAAAGCAACGTAGCTTTATATATTGATCAGGGAGCCACTATTGTTGCGGCCACTACAGGAGAGGGTATTCAATATGACTTGCCTGAAAAAAGTGAAAATGAAACCTACCAGGATTACGGACACAGTCATTTCCACAACAGTCTAATTGTTGGCGAAAATTTACATGATATCTCCATTATTGGGCCGGGTCGGATATGGGGAAAGGGCCTGGTAAAAGATGAAGGTAAACCCGGTAAAAATGAAGGTTTTGGCAATAAAACGCTTGCGCTTAAACTTTGTCGCAATGTAACATTAAAGGATTTTACCATTTTTCATGGCGGCTGGTTTTGCTTTTTGCTAACGGCGGTTGATAATGCCACTATCGATAACATCAAGATGGATACCGGTCGTGATGGAATTGATCTGATCTCAAGCAAGAATGTTCGTATTTCAAATACCACTATCAATGCCCCCGGCGATGACGCCCTGGTATTGAAATGTGATTTCTCATTGAATTATCCACGTGCCTTAGAGAACGTAACCATAACCAATTGTCAGGTTTCAGGCTACAATGAGGGTACTTTTTTAGACGGAACTTATTTAAAGGACGGCAGAAAACACCCACAAGGCCGTATTAAACTGGGTACCGAGTCCAACGGCGGCTATAATAACATTACCATAACTAACTGTATTTTTGACCATTGCAAAGGTTTGGCGCTGGAAACTGTTGACGGTGCGGCATTAGAGGACATTATTATCAGTAATATAACCATGCGTGATATCAACAACGCACCTATATTTATCAGGTTAGGGGCCCGCCAGCGTGCCCCTAAAGATTTTCCATATAGTCAGCTTCACCGGGTAATGATCAGCAATATTATAGCTTATGATGTAACGGGCGATCAAGGTGCTATTATCAGTGGCATACCAGGACATGATATTGAAGATCTGACCTTAAGCAATATTCATATTTATTTTAAAGGCGGCGGCACTAAAATACAGGCGGCGCGAGAAGTTCCTGCATTAATAAAAGACTACCCTGAACCGGATTCTTTTGGTATAACACCTGCGTATGGGTTTTTTATCAGGAACGTTAAAGATTTAAAGATGAGTGATGTTGAAGTGAGCTATTCAAGTGAGGACCTGCGCCCCGCTTTTGTTTTAGACAATGTAGATGGTGCAGATTTTCAGCATATCCGTGCTCAGAAAGCTGATGGAGTGCCGATGTTTATGTTTAAACAGGTAAAGAATTTTAACCTGTTTAACAGTGGCCAGCTTCCAAATACCAAACTGGCTACTGTTGATAAACAACAATTGTAATTATGACATTATTATATCGCAACTTAACTGGGATATTTCTCTTACTTCTTTTAAATGCTAGCCCTGCCTCTGCGCAGGCACCAGTCTATAATGTGAAAAAATATGGTGCCAAAGGAGACGGCAAAAATTTAGACACCAAGGCCATTGAGAAAGCAATTGGCGCAGCTGCGAAAGTGGGAGGTGGTACAGTTTACTTCCCCGCCGGCAACTATCTATCGGTAACCATTCACCTTAAAAGTAATATTGGATTATATTTAGACCAAGGTGCCACCATCGTTGCGGCAACTACCAGCGAAACGGTTAAATACGATTTACCCGAAAAAAGTGATAATGATTTGTACCAGGATTTTGGACACAGTCATTTTAACAATAGCTTAATTGTTGGTGTAAATCTACATGATATCTCTATAACTGGTCCGGGACGGATTTCAGGTAAAGGTGGTTTGATCAGAGACGATCAAGAAAAAAAAAATGATGGTTATGCCAATAAAGCGATTAGCTTAAAGCTTTGCCGAAATGTAATATTAAAAGACTTTACCGTTTTTTATGGCGGCTGGTATGCCTTTCTCCTCACCGCTGTTGATAATGCGACCATCGATAACATTAAAATGGATACCAACCGCGATGGTATTGACCTGGTATCAAGCAAAAATGTACGTATTTCAAACTGCAGTATAAATGCCCCTGGTGATGATGCTATTGTTTTAAAAAGTGATTACGCCCTGAACTATCCTCGTGCCACCGAAAATGTAACCATTACCAATTGCCAGGTATCAGGTTATAACGAGGGTACTTTTTTAGATGGCACTTATCAAAAAAATGGAAGGAAAGACCCAAGTGGTCGCATTAAATTAGGGACAGAATCAAATGGAGGCTTCAAAAATATAACGATAACTAATTGCACGTTTGATCATTGTCGTGGCCTAGCCCTCGAAACTGTTGATGGAGCTGTTTTAGAAGACATCACCATTAGCAACTTGACCATGCGCGATATTTTGAATGCACCTATTTTTGTACGATTAGGAGCCCGTATGCGCGGACCTAAAGATTCCCCTTACAGTCAATTGCGCAGGGTAATGATTAGTAATATTATCGCCTCTGAAGTAACTGGTGAACAAGCTGCCATCATCAGCGGGATACCTGGACATGATATTGAAGATCTTACATTAGACAATATTCATATCTATTTTAAAGGAGGTGGCACCAAAGCCCAAGCCAAAAGAGAAGTGCCTGCCTTAATAGACAGCTATCCCGACCCCAATCGCTGGGGAATTACACCTGCTTATGGTTTTTTTATCAGAAATGTTAAAGACCTAAAAATGAGTAATGTGGAAGTAAGCTTCATGAAGGAGGACCTTAGGCCTGCATTTATTCTGGATAATGTAGATGGTGCAGACTTTCAACACGTGCGTGCACAAAAAGCTGATGGGGTGCCAATGTTTATGTTGACCCAGGTAAAAAAGTTCAACCTTTTTAATAACGATAAAATTCCCAATACCCAATTAATAGAAGTTGGTAAAAAACAATTATAACTATTAACCAAATATTTAAACATTATGAGAGTTATCAAAATCAGTCTTCTTTTTGCGTTATGTGTAACTGTTTCTCCAAAATGGCTTAGTGCACAGAACGCCAAAAGCACATCTAAAAAGACTTCAGCAACCCCATGCATGGATGTGCTTCACTTATTCACGGCAGCCAATGTCCCTGCAATGGCTCCAGAAGAAGAGTTTGCGCCACTAATAAATTCAACAGAGCCAACACCTGCAAACCTGCCCGGAAAAGGCTTGGCGCAACATCCCATGTTATATGTTGGCGAAAACTGCAATAGAATGTCATTAGTGAAAAATGGCAAAGTGATTTGGACTTACAATACTGGTAAAGGACCTGAGTTTGACGATGTGTGGATGTTGTCAAATGGCAACATTTTGTTTTCACGTATGCAATATATTGCTTTAATAACACCAGACAAGAAGGTACTTTGGCGTTACGACTGCAATAACTCCAAAGGAATGGAGCATACCGAGGTGCATGCCTGCCAGCCTATTGGTTTAGACAAGGTTATGTTTGTCGTAAATGGCCTGCCTCCAAAATTATTTGTGGTTAACATTAAAACTGGTAAGGTTGAAGTAGAACAGGTGCTTCCGTCTAACCAGCCGGCAACAGTTGGTGATATTCATCCTCAGATTAGAAGGGCTCGTTATACCGCACAAGGTACCTACCTGGTTTCATTACTTAACCAAGGTCGTGTTGTAGAATACGATAAGAATTTCAAAGAGATATGGAGCTACAAATCTACCAAACCCTGGGCTGCCCTGAGATTAAAAAACGGCAATACTTTAATTACAGACGAAACTGACAATGCTACCCGAGAAGTAAATACCAAAGGCGAAACCGTTTGGGAATTCAATTGTAAAACAGACCTGCCAACCGAATATCAGTTTACTTCGGCGCCACAAAGCTGTACCAGGCTGGCTAATGGCAATACCATTTTTGCCTCACGCGGCCAAGGAGGCAAAGGTCCGCAAATGATTGAAGTTACCCGAGATAAAAAAGTAGTTTGGGTACTGCATGATTGGCAAACCGTAGGCGACGGTACAGCAGTGCAAGTTTTAGACGATCCGGGTATACCTGAAATACCGGGACAATCAGAACATTAATGGTACATTAGATGCTATAATAAAAACAACAGCCAGTATACCGATGAGTAATCATTATAAAATAACATTCGTAACATTAACAACCTTGGTTGCTAATGTTACGCTTGCGCAAGTTCCTCCAAAGGCACAGGCTGCACAAGAAAGGGCAAAAACCGATTCTTTAACCAAAGAAAATTATCAGCAAACACTGCAAAGCTTAGGTATTAAATTACCAGTTCTTCCACCAATGGCAGAAGATCCAATGCGACCCAAAAATTCAACCCTAAAAACTAATGGTAGGGGCTATGTCGATTCAAGAGGCCAGTCGCTTACCCGCTCGTCTTGGGGTGCTTGGGTAAATTATAGTGAAGATAGCGCTAACGAATACACTTTGCCCGATCCATTGGTTTTAAAAAACGGCAAACAGGTTACCGATGCTAAAACGTGGTGGCAGCAGCGCCGCCCCGAAATAGTGAATGATTACGAAACCCATGTGTTTGGTCGTATTCCAAAAAATACCCCTAAAATAGCCTTTGAAACAAGTGATATCGATAATAATGCATTGGATGGTACCGCCATTAAAAAAACCATTACCGGCCGTATTGATAATTCTGCTTATCCGGCTGCGCAACCTGTCATTAAAATGGTTTTGTATTTACCGGTTAAGGCAGCAGGACCGGTCCCTTTAATGGTTATAGCTTCATCAAACACAATTGGTGATGCACAAACTATTAAGTTGATGAATAGTACAGGCTGGGCCGTAGCCATATTTGATACCAATGCTATACAAGCTGATAATGGGGCGGGGTTAAGTGCAGGTATTATTGGATTGATGAATAAGGGTAAACTAAGAAGGCCGGAACAGTGGGGTGTTCTAAGAGCCTGGAGCTGGGGCCTAAGCAGGGCTTTAGACTATTTTGATGCTCATGAGATGATGGCACTGGTAGCACCGCGTCCATTATTCATTACTGGTGGAACGCAGGACATTTGGGCTGATCCTTTAGGCGAATTTAAAGCTTGTGTTGCTGCAACACCGGTTTATACGTTATTAGGTAAAACAGGCATTCCCGTAACCCAATTACCATCGCCAGATGTTTCCCTTATCAATAGCGAATTAGCATTCCGTTTACATGAGGGTGGCCATACAGATTCAATTGACTGGCCAATTTTTATAGAATTTGCAAAGAAATATTTTAAATAAAATGAAAAAATCAACTATTGTTTTAACGGGTTTATTGGCCTGTTTTGTAACCGTAAATGCACAAAATAAAAAAGGCAGTTACGTTCCCCTATTTAATGGTGTTAATGGCAAGGGATGGCATCTAGCTAATGGAACATCTTTCCCAGAAAAGGGCTGGGAGATCAAAGATGGCGTAATTACTATTCAAGCCAGCGGCGGAAAAGAAGCAGTTACTTATGGTGATATTGTTACTGATAAAGAATATAGCGCGTTTGATCTGGTCTTTGATTTTAAACTTACACCAGGGGCAAATAGTGGTATAAAATATTTTGTAACGCTGGCCGAAAAATCTGCCGGTTCTGCCATTGGCTTAGAATACCAGATATTGGATGATGAACGTCACCCTGATGCCAAACTCGGCAGGGATGGCGACCGGACTCTGGCATCGTTATATGATCTGATCAAAGGCAAAAAATCAAAATCAATTATCAAACCAATTGGCGAATGGAATCACGGACGCATCATAGTATATCCCAACAATCATGTGGAACATTATTTAAATGGCGTAAAAGTTTTAGAATACGAGCGTAGTTCTTCCTCGTTTAAAGCATTGGTTGCTCAAAGTAAATATGCTAAATGGCCGAATTTTGGGGAAGCTAAAAAAGGGCACATCTTATTGCAGGACCACGGTAATGAAGTAAGTTTTAAAAATATAAAAATAAAAGTGCTTAATTGATCGCTAAATATCACATGAAAGGTCTAAGATTTTTTGCTGCCATTTGTTGTTTTTCTATAAGTACATCTGGCCTTTACGCGCAACAAAAAGTATTTGCCGGTGCAGACGAAAAGACACCGTCTAAAGCGCAATATTTCAGTTGGATCAACAATACTAATGAGGGACCAACCGAAAAGCAAACCTTGATCAACTTTAACTTTTTTAACTGGTTAAAGAAAGATTACGGTATGCAACTGGATATCTATGCTTTTGATGCGGGTGCTATAGATGGGAAAAACTTTTACGGCAGCATTTATTCAGATCGTTTTAAAAAGCAGTTTCCCAATGGGTTTGATCCGTTATACAAGCAAGCCAAAGATATGGACTTCCGCCTGGGTGTTTGGGGCGGACCAGACGGTTTTGGCAACACGCCGGAAGAACAACAGCAACGGATAGATCAAATGGTTAAACTTTGCAAAGATTATAACTTTGCACTCTATAAATTTGATGCAGTTTGCGGCCCTTTAAGACCGGAGAAAGAGGATGCTTTTATCAAAATGATGGTCGACAGCCGTAAATACAGCCCGGATCTGATCTTGCTGAATCATCGGCTCGGGTTGACTAAAGGACTGCCTTATGCGACAACGTTTTTGTGGGGCGGCACAGAAACTTATATTGATGTTTTTTTGGCCAATAGTACAACTGCTCCTCATCACCGCGCAGGGGCGCTTGCCCGTGGCGAGGTTCCCGGCCTTCAACGACTAACTGAAGACCACGGAGTCTGTCTGTCATCTTGTTTGGACAATTGGGATGATGACCTAATCTTACAAGCGTTTAATCGGAGTTTGATACTCTCGCCGGAGATCTATGGTAATCCTTGGTTATTAAGTGATGCTGAATACCCAAAACTAGCCCGTATTTACAACATCCATCGCAAATACAACAGCATATTGATCAACGGTAAAATATTACCATCTGAAAAATATGGAGCTGATGCGGTTTCACGAGGTGATGGCACGATCCGATTGATCACTATGAAAAATCTTGGCTGGACAACGCAGACAAGACAAATCAAACTTGGAGAAGAAATTGGATTAGAAAAAGGCAAAGCAGTTAAGCTAGTTCAAATTCATCCTCAGGAAGAATACTTGGGAAGCTATGCTTCTGACGCAGAGGTATCAGTTAAAATAGAGCCTTTTAAGTCGACATTATTTATTGCTACAACGGTAGATTATACCGATCCTTTGATTACCGGATCGCGTTTTAATGTAGTTAAAAATGTACCGGGCCAACCGGTGATCATTGATTTGGTTGGCGCTCCTGGTACTGATGCTTTCATTTCTGTGGCGCATCCTGAAAAATATAAAAAGGCAGTGTTACCCAATGGTGTAAATTTAAAACGAAATATTCATTTTGGCGGGACCAAATTAAAACTTAGTCCATACCGAAAGTTAAATAATTTTACTCCTATTACCATACCTGAAGATGCTGCAGCATTATATGAGGCTACGGTATTTGCTGCGGATAATAATGCTTTAGAGGTGCGTTCGCTACAGCGTTCGGGTGATACACATATTTTGGAAGTAAAGCAGGCAAGGGATGCTTTTTTTGAACAGGAAACTTTTATTAAGCGTGGCGTATGGGATAAAAATTTATTTGACGGTGATATGAAAACCGGGTTTTGGGTTTCTCAAAAATATCAGCAAAAAGTAAATGGTGGTATGTTAAGGCTCGACTTGGGCAAAGTAACCGCGTTAGATGAATTGTTGTTGAAAGTACCCAATGAGTTTGCCTTACAACCGCTATTGCCCCAGGAAGGAAATTATGTAGAAGTTTCAAATGATCTGAAAACTTGGAAACAGCTTACCTATATAGCCGGTATTACCAGCCATATCACCATTAATGATTCCGTACGTTATTTCAGGTTTGGCAGTTCACCGCAACAGTTGGTTGAGATAGAGGGAATATATAAAGGCATATCAGTAGACAGAGCTTTATGGCGAGCCTCAAATTTGTTTTCACCGGCAAATAAAATGGGTACTAAAAAAGCATGGAAAACTACTATAAAACTGTCTGAACTTGCAGCTAACAGTTATTTAACCATTGCCCTTAACGGAAAACATGGTGTAGAAGGAGCTTATGTAGCTGCTAAGATTAACGGGGAATACATTGGCGCACCCGATCGTTCCACTTCTTATCCATCTAATACCTGGGAACATATTAACGTTAAGCAAGATCAGAATTATACGTACTACATACCCCTTAAAGACAGCTATTTGAATAAAGAGATAGAAATTTTTGTGTTAGCCAATGATCCGGAAAATCTTAATATCGATCCCCAAGCCTGGATCTGGTCTAAAGACCCAAACAAAAAGATACGTCTAACACTTTATCAAAAATAACCGACAAATTTTATTAGGTGAGATTGCAATGCTCACCTTAAACTTTTCAGCCTTGTTACTGAAAAAATTTCAATCTGATGCTCACCAAAAGTTCTTCCGCTTTTTTGATGTTGCATTTTTTATATATAGGCAATTGTTTATGTAAAGATTTTTCCATTTCCTTTACATAACATGTTATATTTGTATGAGTTTTTTAAATTTCTTTACATATGCAAGGCTGGACATTAGATAAGCTTCCTTTAGCAATAGAGTTGGAAACCGTAAAAGTTTTGAAAGCATTGCCGGCTGCACATGCAGCTTTGGCAGAATTGAAAGGTATAGCTTCAACAATTCCTAATCAAAGCATTTTAATAAACACTTTAGGACTTCAAGAAGCAAAGGACAGTTCTGCTATTGAAAACATCATTACTACACATGATGATTTATATAAATCTGAACTTAATCTTGACGCGTTCAAATCAATGGAAGCAAAAGAAGTGCAGAATTATATATTAGCATTAAAAAAAGGATTCGAACTCATTAAAAAGGATAATTTATTAACCAACAGAACTATTATTGAAGTTCAAGAAACTTTAGAAGATAATAATGCTGGATTTAGAAAACTTCCTGGAACTGCACTCAAAAATGCTGTTACCGGGGAGGTAGTGTATACACCACCACAGGATTACGAACAAATAAACCAGTTGATGTCCAATTTAGTAAAATACATCAATGATTCAGAAATGCAGGATTGCGACCCATTAATAAAGATGGCAATGATTCATTTTCAATTTGAAAGTATACATCCATTTTATGATGGAAATGGACGCACCGGAAGAATTATAAATATTCTATATCTGATTTTGGAAGGCCTGCAAAATCTACCCATACTGTACTTGAGTAATTATATTATCAAGCATAAAGCTGATTATTATCGGCTGTTACAAAAGGTAAGAGATGAAAACTTATGGGAAGAATGGCTTTTGTTTATGATAAGAGGCATTGAAATTACCGCTAGGGAAACTATAGAATTGATTATCAAAATAAAAGACTTGATGTTGGACTTTAAGCATAAGCTAAGAGACAATTATAAATTTTACAGTCAGGACTTATTAAACAATCTATTTAAACACCCCTATACTAAAATTGAGTTTTTGGTGAACGATTTAGGCGTATCGAGATTAACTGCCGGAAACTACTTAAATAAACTGGCAGAAGATAAAATGCTGAGAAAAGAAAAATTAGGGACTGGAAACTATTACATTAATGAAGATTTATTCGCGTTACTAACGAAGCGGTAAACGATTACTGTATTATTTTTTAGGGCAGATACTTACGCTTGACAACTATCATTGTTTACGCCTTTGATTAAGTAAGCCGTGAAAATGGAACGGTAATAACAAAAGCTTCAATCATAATGTAATCTTTTTTGATTCTGTGTTTTTGTACGTTATGATTGAACAGAATCAAGAGTCTTTTTTTGACGATAACGATTTCGTAAAAAAGCACTGAATATCGTTTTAAATCAGTATAAAAGATAGATATTGCTGAGTGATTTAAACAATAACCAATGAAAATCAAAATATTCCCTTACTTATTGCTCACATTGACGATCATATGCATTATGTTTTTTAAAGCATCTGCTCAAAAAAAACATGGTGTTCAACTTATATTACGCGCTACTCCCTGGCAATTTTCTGGAGGGAAAGCACTAAGTACCCTTTCGCTGCAAAAGAACAAGGCGATATTTAGCGTGCCATCTGACAGCAGTAGCTTTACCATCAAAATGCGGGTTAACTTAAAAACGGTAAGCGCTGCTATCAATCTCCTTAACATTCCAGGCGTGCTCACTTTGACCACCTCCCAGCATAGTCCGACGGATAGAAAAATTCAAAACTATCCGGCTTATCCAAGGCCAGATGGTTCAGTTCCGGTATTAGAAGCAGCACTTAGGCTTTATCCACCATTAGAACCTGCGGGCCCAAGAGACATGCCTATAGGTATTCCATTGGCCATGTTGGCGAAACCAGAAGGAGAACATGAGGTGGTGCTTCATTTCTCCGGCGTTAGATGGACTATGTATGTCGACAATGAATTGTTGGACAACGACTTTCCTATAGGTTATCCAAAATGGGGAGCTAAAACCACTTGGGAAATAAATCCATCATTGGTTTCCAGTGCAGAGATTTTCTTCCCCGGCATCGAACCACAAAGAGTAGCCTTAAAGAAACCCCGTGTTTCAAACGAGATCCAATATTGGACACCTCAGGCCCATAACGCCTGGGTGGGCGACGTAGCTTCGTTTTACTACAAAGGTCGTTATCATATATTTTATTTGTTTGACCGCCGTGGCCATAGTAGTAAGTTTGGGAAAGGTGGCCATTACTTCGAGCACATCTCCACAACAGATTTCAAAACATGGACTGAACATGAGGCAGCAACTCCAATAGAGGCACAATGGGAAACAATTGGTACCGGTACACCTTTTATATTCGACAATAAACTTAGTTTGAGCTACGGTCTTCACACCACACGGATCTATCCCAAGGAACAAACCATGTTGCCTTTACAATGGGATTACTACAATAAACATGGCTATACAGGTTCTTTCCGTTATGATACTATTCCTGGCTATCCGGCCGGATCTACTTATTCGGTTAGTGAAGATGGCGTCAGTAAATTCAAAAAAACAAAAATTTTATTCCATCCCTGCGAAAACCCAAGTGTTTACACCGACCCCGAAGGACACTTACGCATGTTGGCTAACTATGGAGCGAAAGGAACCTGGGGATCAGAATCAATAGTGGGCGGGTGGCGCTCTCTCAATCCAAACTTCCCTCCGGGCGGTGATTGCACTTTCTTTTTCCGTTGGGGAAATTACGATTATGTAATAGGAGGCTTTACCGGCTTTTGGTCGAAACCAGCTACCGCATCCGAAGATAAATTTGCAGATGGAGTTAAAGCCGGGTTAGATTTTTACAACGGAATGAATGTGCCGGCGGTGACAAAAATAAAAGATGGCCGTTTCTTATTAGCCGGTTGGATCCCCATGGCAGGCTGGGGCGGTTCACTAACTATACATGAAATGATCCAATCTGCTGATGGTAGAATTGGAACAAAATGGATGAAGGAGATCATACCTGCAACCCTTAATGAAAAACTGTTGACCAAAGAAGTTAAGAAAACCTCCACTTTTGCTACCGGATCTTCCTCTTTCCTGTTAACATTTGATGTAGAACCAGGTAAAGATCTAAAAGGGAAATTAGGCGCACTTTTTCTAGGTAGAGATGGTGAAAATCATGCCTGTGAAGTCCAGCTTAACCCAATTGCAAAAATCGCACAATACGGAAAAGGATACTTTCAGCATTTCTCTTCGCCAGAGAAATCATTAAGAGCGGGTGGTTCTCCAAGTGCTGCGCGCAATTACGCTATCGAAAATTTGGCCAATACAGATAAACCGTTTACCGTTCGCATCATTGTAAAGTATGAAGATAAATTTGGTGGTTCACAGATAGACACAGAAATTGCAGGGCAACGCACCATGATCGCTTTCTGTCCGGATTTAAAGATCGAAAAACTGTTGTTACGGTCGGAAGAAACGGGAATCAAAAATGTAAAGATTGCAGCGCTTAAGAATTAAGTATTCTGGCATTTCTTTACCTATGTAAAGTGGTTTTAATCTTTCTGTCTCTATTTTAGCTAAAGCAAAATTGGTGAGCAATTATAAAAACACTCGCCCATGTTAGAGACTTATGCGCCCAAACAGATTGTAACCTTAGAAAGACTAAAACAATGACAAATAACAAATTATTAAGAATGGACAACGTTGGCATCGTGGTAGAATCTCTAGACGATGCAATTTCTTTTTTCTCAGAGATTGGTTTAAAGCTCGAAGGTCGGGGAAAAGTAGAAGGCGAATGGGCTGGCCGTGTTACAGGACTTGATTCTCAATGCGTAGAGATTGCCATGATGATTACTCCAGATGGTCACAGTCGATTGGAGCTTTCGAAATTCATAACACCATCCACCATATCAGATCATAGGAATGCGCCTGTAAATGCACTTGGTTATTTACGTGTTATGTTTACCGTTGAGGACATTGATGAAATGGTAGCCAGACTGATCAAACATGGTGCTCAACTTGTTGGAGAAGTAGTTCAATATGAAAACTCCTACAGATTGTGTTATATTAGGGGAGCTGAAGGACTTCTTGTTGGACTGGCAGAAGAAATTGGTAAAAAATAATTGCATACTTAACTCATCAGGCTATAAGTAAATTAGTAATCTTAACCATCTTAAAATACAAAAATTAAACAAAAATGAAAAATTCAATTAAATCCAGAATCTTATTTTTATTGGCACTCTTGTTTGGGCTAATGTTCATCAACGCAGGTCTTAATAAATTCCTCAATTATATGCCTATGCCAGAAAAGTTACCAGAAAAGATGGTAAAAGCGATGGCAGCATTTATGGAAATCGGATGGCTTTTACCACTTGTTGGACTTGCAGAAATCGTTGGTGGAGTGCTAATAATTATTCCAAAAACGAGGGCACTTGGTGCATTGGTAATTTTCCCTATAATGGTTGGTATAACACTTACTAATATTTGCCAAGACAGTAGTGGTTTGCCGATAGTATTTATTTTATGGGCTATTCTAATCTGGATAATGGTTGAAAACAAAAGAAAATATCTGCCTTTGCTTGATTAATTTAATTCCTATCAAGGACCTTTAAAAGCAACTTAGAAGGATACTATTTTAGTCTGCCTTCACACAAATACCATACAAGAACCATATTCAGACCATACTTCTACACAAAAAGGTACCCTTTTTGTGTAGAAGTATGGTCTTTGTATCGAAGAAATATCGAAGCAGTTCCTAACTTGTCTAGTACTGATTTACATCAGTCCTGCTCTCCACCGATAGTCTACTGTTGCCTGTCATTTTTCTTGACCTATGTAAAGCAGATTATATAATTCTATTTCTATTTTAGCTAAAGCAAATAGTTAAGTATTAAAATATGAGAAAAGTAATTGCGGCAATCAATATGACACTTAACGGGGTTTGCGATCATACGGCAGTTAATCCGGATGAGGAGATACATCAGCATTATGCTGATCTGTTAAGTAGTGCAGATACCGTGCTTTATGGGCGGATAACTTATCTGCTTATGGAATTCTGGCGAGCTTTGGTGAAAAATCCATCGGGAGAAAAATCAATGGACGACTTCGCCCTGGTCATGGACCGCATTCCGAAACTTGTGTTTTCTCACACGCTTGAAAACGTAGAATGGAAAAGTGCAAGCTTGTCGACAGAGCCCCTTGAAGCAGCAGTTGCAGCACTAAAGCAACAATCTGGTAAAGATATTTTAGTGGGTAGTAGGAGTTTAATTATACAATTATTAAAGCTAAATTTAATAGATGAATTCCAGCTGTGTATTCACCCTGTCATCGCTGGAAAGGGATCGTCCTTATTTGAAAATATGATTGATAGGACCATTCTTAAACTGTTAAGTACAAAAACCTTTAATTCTGGGGCAGTGATTCTTTACTATGAACCCATAAATAAAAGAACAACTATATGAGAAAGATAATTTCATTTATGCATATATCGCTTGACGGTTTTGTAGCAGGCCCGAACGGAGAAATGGACTGGATTAAAGTTGATGAAGAACTTTTTGAACATGTAGGTCATCGCATAAGCGATGGAAATACTGCATTATACGGCCGGGTAACTTATCAAATGATGGAAAGTTACTGGCCTACAGCAGGAGAGAAACCAACAGCATCCCAGCACGACATTGAACATTCAAAGTGGTATAGCAAAGTTAAAAAAGTTGTGCTATCAAGAACAATGAAAGGTGCTGATTTGGAAAACACATTAATTATTAATGATGACCTTAAGGATAGCCTAAATGAGCTAAAACAAGAAGGAGATCAAGAAATCCTACTTTTTGGTAGCCCAACAGCTACACATTCATTGATGGAAAAGAATTTAATTGATGGCTATTGGCTTTTTGTTAATCCGATAATTTTGGGACAAGGTATTCCGCTGTTTACAGGTAGCACAGCAAAAGCACAACTAAAACTATTAACTACGCATCAGTTTACGTGCGGAGTAACCGAATTGAATTACATAGTGGACAAACATAAAAACTAATCATGAGCAACACCGTAACATTACATCGCGTTTTAACCGCGTCGCCAGAGAAAGTATTTCGAGCCTTTTCCAATATAAATGCTTTTTCTTCGTGGATTCCCCCATATGGATTTATCTGTGTAGTTGATCATAGTGATTTTAGCCTAGGAGGAACCTACAAAATGTCTTTTCTCAATTTTTCTACCGGGAGTTCCCATTCTTTTGGTGGCGAATTCTTAGAAATCATCCCAAATGAGCTGATAAAATATACAGATCGATTTGATGATCCAAATATGCCCGGAGAGATGATCACTACCGTGCGCTTGAAGAAAGTGTTGTGCGGAACGGACTTGCATATTGTACAGGAAGGTATTCCTGCAGCAATTCCTGTAGAAATGTGCTATCTGGGATGGCAGGAATCTCTTGAAAAACTAAAGAAACTGGTTGAACCTGAGATTCCTGACGCATAAGTGGAGTAGGGAGGAGCTGTAAGTCATTTTTTATTTCAAGTACTTCACAATTGCTTTGTTAAATGGGCTTTTGAACCGATCATAGCTATCCATTGTCGGTTAAATTTTGTCGGGAGGTTGTAACTGCTGTGAATACTGAAGTTGTTAAAATAAAAAATTTGCCTTGTTTACTTCAAAATGTTCTGTTGAGTATTAAACAGAAATACCTAAACAACGCATAGTTGCGGTAATAATTCCTGTAATCACCGCATGACTTACTTATAATTTTAGAAATGCGGTAATTAAACTTTATATTCACCGCATATTTGCGACGATATGTATGTGCATCAATTAGAGAAATGGCCTGAGTTTTATTGGAACGCAGATAGTTTATCAGCAAAACTTGGAAGAGTCAGGCATCATCAAGGCAAAATTTTCGGTCAGGTTAAGGCTTTGGGGTTTAAGTTTCAAGAAGAAACCTTATTATATACGCTAACACAAGATGTTTTAAAATCTAACGAGATTGAAGGACAATTGCTCAATCGCGACCAGGTTAGGTCTTCAATTGCCAGAAGGTTAGGGATAGATGTTGCGGGTGCTACACATGTTGAACGTAATGTGGAAGGTGTAGTAGAAATGATGTTGGATGCCACCCAAAACTATAAAGATGAACTAACAGAAGAACGCCTTTTTGGTTGGCATGCGGCTTTATTCCCCACTGGAAGAAGTGGGATGTCCAAAATAAATGTTGGCGCATGGCGAGAACATCCGATGCAAGTTACTTCTGGATATATAGGTAAGGAGATTGTTCATTTCCAAGCTCCGGAGGCGGAGAGATTGGATGAGGAAATGCATACCTTCCTAAATTGGCTTAACGGAAAAAGGGAATTAGATGCGGTAATTAAGGCTGCGATAGCACATTTATGGTTTGTAACTATACATCCATTCGACGACGGAAATGGACGTACTGCCAGAGCGATTGCCGATCTACTTTTGGCTAGGGCAGATCAAAGTTCTCAGCGTTTTTATTCCATGTCCGCTCAAATCCAACAGGAGCGAAGTGAGTATTATACAATTTTGGAACGCACACAAAAAGGAGATTTGGACATTACCGCCTGGCTCGATTGGTTTTTGGAGTGTCTTTATCGTTCTTTGGAAAGCACGGAAAAAACTATTGAAAAAGCTTTAGAACGGGCCAGATTTTGGGAAAGAAATAATGCTGTAGATTTTAATGCCCGGCAGCTGAAAATGCTACAGGTTTTATTAGATGATTTCTTTGGAAAATTGAATGTTTCCAAATGGGCTAAAATAACAAAAACATCAACTGATACCGCTCTAAGGGATATACAAGATTTATTAAAAAAGGAAATTCTAATACAAGAAGGTGCAGGAAGGAGTACCAGTTATCGCATAAAGGAAGATTTTATGGAGAATTAATTATATTTATTTGGTCTTAGGCGAAGACTGTTAAGTGATTTATCCGTAGAAAAACAATGATGTGGTAACAAATTTTACAATTGCGATGTTCAAGCGCTATCGAAGAAGTTTATAAACGTATTGATGTAATCTGTCTTTTACTAGCTGAGCGGTGAATACTGCCAGTAGGGAACTCAATATTTTACATTTGAGCCTCGCTAACTGGTACACTTTTCTATTTTGATCTTTATCATCGTTTTTTCGGTCTCTGTTTTGCATAGATGAAGTGCCTTTGTCAAATATTCATTGGTCTTGTTAGTGTCAATAAACTTGTATAATTCTGCTAAAAGAATAAAGTAAAAATGATTTGTTTTTAAGTCTAATTTTTTAGCTTCTCTTATGGCTGATAAATTTCCATAAACTTTTGAGAACGCCCAAACTCTGTTTAAGGCAACTATTTGAGAATTGTTAGCTAACAATAACACTTCATACAAATTCAAAATGTTTGGCCATTTGTCAGGATTTATGCTTTCAACCGTATGCCAATAAGCGATACTTGCCTCAATATAGTATGTTGATGTGATTTCCCATTTAGATGCTTGCTGTAAATAATAAAATCCTTTTTCAATAAACTCTGTGTCCCAAAGCGTTCTGTCTTGGTCGTCATACAGCACAATGTTTCCATTTGGCGTTTGCCTTGCTTCTAAACGTGAAGCGTGAAAACACATTAGTGACATCAAACTATTTGTATCGTGATTGTTCGTAATAGGATTGTCCAAAAGTAAACACGCTAAATTTAATGCTTCAACGCAAAGGTCTTTGCGAACAATAGCGTTGTTACTTTCTGAATAGTAACCTTCACTGAATAGAAGATATATCGTCTGTATAACGCTGTTTAACCGCTCATTAATTTTTTTATCATCAGGCATTTCAATCTTTATTTTTTCTGACTGCAGCTTTCCTTTTGCCCTTTGTAATCGTTTGTGAATTGTTTCTTTGTTCGATAAAAATGCGTCTGCGATTTCATTTAGCCCTAAGCCACAAAGTATGCGTAATGCCAAACAAATTTGTGATTCGGCGGAGATTGCCGGATGACAAACCGCAAAAAGCATTTGAAGCTGACTATCAGATATATTACCATCCGAAAAGTCAATCTCAATTAGCAAATTTTTGTTGGTTAATTGTCCAGAAACGATTTTGCTAAAAGAATTGGTTCTTGCAAAATGATTTCTCAATTTGTTTTTAGCAACGGTATAAAGCCAGGCCGTTGGGTTTTTAGGCGTTTTTTTATATGACCAACTATCAAGTGCCGATAAAAAAGTCTCGCTTACAATATCTTCTGCGATTTCAATATACGCAAGACCAAATGACTTGGTTAGAACAGAAACCATTTTACTGTATTCTGTTTTAAATAAATGGGGAACCAATTCATTTTTATCGCTATCCATTACTATTCAAAAAAACCTTTTGTAGCATTAACAAGTTCATCGATAACAACATTATTTGCTAATTTAGAAGGGTGATCTCCTGATTGAAAACCATAATTTCCAATGTCTGAATGATTCATACCCTTAATAAATATGATCTGTGCATCATTTGGTAGCTCATCTTTATGCTTTTTAATTTTCTCTTCTGGAAACACACCATCCTGCTCGCCATTAATGCTTCTAACTTTTTTCATTTCTTTTGAAATGTCAGTACCACTATAAGTGCCGAAAATCAAAATGCCATCGACACTTTTATGGTTCTTACTGGCGTACAAGCAGGCCATAGAACCACCAAGAGAATGGCCTCCAATATACCAGTGTGTAATTTTAGGAAACCGTTTCTGAATTTCGGACGCTTTATTAATACCAAAGAATGCAAGATTCTTATACATCTTAGGAATAAAGATTTCTACATTATTGAAAACCGCGATGGAAGACAGTTTTGAGATATATGCTTCTGGTTGAACTTTGGCGCCTGGGTAAAAAATATATCCTTTATTACTTTTATGGTTGAACGGTGTAATTGAAATATATTTATCAGTGTTTTCTATAATAACGTTTCGATTCTTTAACGCATTTGACAGCACTTCTTTATCAGCATCATATCCAAAAGATGCCCAAACAAAAAAAGCTACAGTACCTATAACTAACACCAATAAAATAAAGTATCCTATCCTTTTTAAATTCCTTTTCATTTAAAAACATTGATTTCGAAAATATCAAAAAAGGTTGCCTGTTTGAGACAACCTTTTCTTTCCTATTTTTGTTGCATTATCTGTCTCACTTCTACTGTATTACCTTCACCTTGTAAAATAGGTGCTCCTTTTGCAAATTCTGCTGCTTCGTCTGCAGATTCTGCTTTTACAATAATGTAGCCACCAAGTGTTTCTTTAATATCTCCAAAAGGACCATTTGTAACAAATTTATTGTGATTGACTACTTTGGCATCGTCAAATAACAGCCCTGTACCGCTCACAAATTTGTTTTGTGCAACAATGTTGTTTACCCAATCCATTTGTTGTTTCATCCATTGTTGTATTTGCTCAGGTGAAACTTTACCGTTCACGTTTTCATGTCTGAAAATAAGAATGTACTCTTTCATTTTGTTTATTTAAAATTGTTATTAAATATTTAGATTATAACCTAATAACAATCTGATTTGGTTAATAGGGACATATAAAGTTAAAAAAATCTGTATGCTGTTTTGATATTGAGTGGTCAATAATACTCCGAACTTATTGGGGGCTAAAATAAAATAGCATATGGCTCCGTTTTTCTTCCGCTATATTCATCCAGCAAAGCTAAATGGATCAACTTACAAATCACATATGCACTTTGTAGGTCGGATAGCGTTAAGCTGCAAGTCATGGCTCGATAACTGGGTAAATTTCTCCGCCTTCTTTGAATATGATTATGTGATCCGAAAGATCATTTATACCACTAATCCCATTGAGGGAGTCCGCCAGATCCGCAAAATAACAAAGACTAAAGGTGCTTTTTCTTCGGAACAAGCATGAATGAAAATGATGTACCTGGTTATTAAAAATATCAGCAAAAAATGGACGATGCCATTACATAATTAGGGATTAGCATTTTCACAACTTTATATTAAATTTGGGGATAGAATACTCAAGGAGCTTTTTACAATATGGATACCCTCGATCATCAACACCAGATCCCTCCATTCCAATTCAAATACATCCTTATTAACGGGTAGGGAGAAAGTGCCCGATTCCAGCCTTTTGTAGTAGAGTACGAAGCCTCCACTTTCCCAGTGCAGCAGTTTGATGTGTGTCCGACTTCGATTCAGAAATACAAAAACCTCACCACTTGTAGATGAGCGCTGCATATTTGAGCTCACCAATCCGCATAACCCATCAAATGATTTCCTCATATCACAATGGCAATTATAAAGGTAAAAACGATGTGAAGATCCCAGCGAGAACATCTTTAGTAGAGATGGATCAGCCTGGCAATAAGATGAAGATCACTGCCGGCATTGACCTTAACTCCGTTGGGATAAATGACTTCTATTTTTTGAACGGAATTACCTTTGGGTAAAACTTCCGTAAAACGAGATAAACCTTTTTCTTCTTTACTGATATTGATCCAATAACCTAATTTGCCAACCTTGATGCCATGAAAGGAACAAAATTCTTGTTGGGTCTGATCACTGTTGCGCCATTGACTAACCAGGGAAAGCATATGGCTCCGTTTTTCTTCTGCTATATTCATCCAGCAAAGCTAAATGGATCAACTTACTAATCACATATGCACTTTGTAGGGCGGATACTGTGCACTTGGCCGCAGTGCCTGTTTGCTGGGCTACCGGACACAATACTTCAGTATGAACAAATTTCTGGAGGCACTGGCCCAGGCCAGGCTGGATGGTTCTTATCTGAAATGGATCAGGGCAATCTCTGCAAATAAGTTGCTGATCCTGGACGACTTTGGACTCAAGCCATTGACTAATGATGCCAGGATTGCCCTACTGGATATTCTGGAAGACAGGTACGGGAACGGCTCAACTATGATTACCTCACAGCTCCGTAAGCGTTCGGCCGTTCCCCTCTTCTTCCAGACACCTTGATTAGGTAGCTTTGTTTTATTAAAACATAGCGAAAATGAGAAACAATAGTGCGCTACATCAGGAAATGTTCAGCCACTATCAAAACTGGCAACAAAGTGGTTTAAGCCAAATCGGCTTTTGTACCTTACATGGGATTACTTTTCACAAGTTCAATTATTGGGTTCGAAAGTTTGATTCAGGAGATACCAAAGGCAAAGCATCATCGGGTGGTTTTCTATCGGTAGCCATTAAACAGCCCGCCTCTGATTGTAAAGTTGAGATCATCCGTACCGATGGTACGCGTATTCAGTTTCATGGCGCTGTAGAGGCAGGCTTTATCAAAAGCCTTTTAGACTAGTGCTCAGTCTGAATTCCGGTTACCGGTATTACATTTATCGTGGTATAACTGATTTTCGATGTGGAATGGACAGCCTGAGTGGCACAGTCAGACGGGAACTTTCCATTGATCCTACCGGCGGGGAGATATTTATCTTTTTTAATCGTAAGCGCAATATGGTTAAGTTACTCCACTTCGAAGGGGACGGGTTTGCAATTTATCACAAGCGGCTGGAAGCAGGGACTTATGAACTTCCCCTTGCCACAGCACAGGCCAGTTCGGTGCAAATGAGCAGTGAGGACTTGCTGCTGATCCTACGTGGTATAAGTTTGAAAAGTATAAAACGGCGTAAGCGTTTTAGCCTAAAAAAGACTGGATAAAATAAAGAAATATCTTGCCTGATTGGGCTAAAATGCGTATTTTTAGTTCATGATCGAACTGGTTTCAGAGACTGTTTATAACCCCCGTGAGCTGATGAAAAAGCTTAATGAAGTGGTCGGCATCCTGAACCAGACCTTACAGGAATCTGCCAAAAAAGATATTATTATCGATCAGTATGCTGCAGAAAACATGCAGCTGAAACATGAACTGTCCAAGCTGAAAACATTAGTGTTTGGTGCCAAAAGTGAGCGCTTTCAAGCCCTGGGTTCCGCCGATCAGATGCAGCTTTCTTTTGAAGCTGAATCCCCAAAGCCACTTACTGCAGAACAGCTGACAGAGAAAATCAATTACACCCAGAAAAAGGCGGCCTTAAATGTAACTTCACACCCGGGCAGAACAGCTTTTCCTGCTTCCTTACCACGAGAAGAGAACATCCTTTTACCAGACACAGATCTTACCGGATATCGCGAAGTTGGCAGGGAAATAACCGAAGAGCTGGAATATATACCGGGAAAACTATTTGTCAGACAGTACATCCGGCCAAAATATGTCCGTAAAAATACAGATGACTTTATTGTAGCACCACTTCCATCACGGCCAATTGAAAAAGGCATAGCCGGGCCAGGGCTGCTGTCCCAGATCATTATTGATAAATATGTCGATCACCGTCAAGTAGAACGTTTCAAACGTGAAGGGATTACTTTGGCAGCATCCACACTCTCGGGATGGCTGACTGCCTGTTGCACATTGTTGGATCCTCTATACCAGCAGCTAAAAAATCAGGTGCTCAAAAGCAGCTACCTGCAAGTAGATGAGTCTCCAATTAAGGTATTGGACAAAGATAAAAAAGGAAGCAGCCATAAAGGTTTTTACTGGCTGTATTATGCCCCTGTCAGCAAACAAGTCTTCTTCGATTACCGGCAGGGCCGTGGCAGAGAAGGCCCTGAAGAATGTCTGAAAAACTTTACCGGATATCTTCAGACTGACGGGTACCAGGTTTACGAAAACTTTGCAAAACGTAGTGGAATCACCCATATGGGATGTATGTCCCATTCACGGCGTAAATTTTCAGAGGCCATGGACAATGATGGCACAAGGGCGGAATATGTGCTGGGAGAATTGCAGAAAGTCTATGCCATTGAACGCAAATTCTTGGAGAAACGAATTGATGCTGCGCAATTATTTGCGGACAGAACCGAACAAGCCGCACCAATATTGGTAAAGCTAAAAGAATGGATGCTGGAAAATTATGTGCAAGTATTGCCTAAGAGTCCCATTGGAAAGGCAATACAATATGCATTATCACGCTGGGATCAATTATCTGTTTATCTCCTTGACGCGGATCTGCTCATCGATAACAACCAAATTGAAAATGCAGTACGCCCCCTGGCTATCGGGAGAAAAAATTATCTCTTCGCTGGATCACATGAAGCAGCACAAAGAGCAGCAATGCTATATTCCTTCATGGGGACCTGCAAGAAAAATGGGGTTAATCCTTTTGAATGGCTAAGAGATATTCTTATCAGAATACCCGAACATCATGCAAATAAATTGGATGAACTCCTCCCTCAAAACTGGGTCAATAGCACCAAATCACTAGATTCGGGTACTTAGCCGATGGCTTACGCCGCACCGCACTAAATTAATTAAATAACCAATGAATTAACTTAAGCCATCGCCAGCCATTTTTGAACAAATTTACTTTTACCTGCTGGCATTAATTCTGTTTTAGTAACCAGCTAATTAATTCATCATTGTCAACAATACTCCAAGAATGCGGATGTCTTATATTGTCTGGCTTGCTATAACCTTTGTTTTGTGTCGTTATTAAAGTTGCATTAGCATTACCAAGTCTATTTAGTTCGTTAATCATTGCCGAAGATTCTGTAATATTCATACTAGTAAAATCTGCACCACGTTCTTTTAGCCACCAATTTATGTCTGGTTCCGAATATATCCTTATTGGAGTTTTTATCAACCTCTTAATTGCGGTTTGTGTCGTGTCTGAAAATGAATAGGGAGAAGTTTTATAAAAATTTGTCAAAGCTGTTTGTGGGGTTCCATTCATTTCCTTTTCAATCCTTTCAACCATATAAATATTTTCCTTGTTGGGTTCTTTTAGTTTAGAAAGACGCAAACTTTACCGGAGAAGCCCACAGGTTGAAAAATAGAAAAACCATTTTTGGAGAAACAAAATAACGTATTACTTTTGCAGAACTGTGTATGAATTGTTACGGTTTTTAATGTAGCGTTCTTGCCGATAATGCTGCACTTATTGTTACCGTTTTTGCTGCACTCTTAATTGCCAAAAATGCTGCATTATTAGTTACCGATTACACGGAGCTTAAAGATTTGCAGATACGGTGTTTGAGTGGCATTAATTTAATCACCTTATGGCATATTATTGGAATAAGATTAATACATTAGAACTGTAAATTGCTTTACATAGGAATTTGCTGTTACCAGCTGGCTTTTATTCTTTTCTTAAGTTCAGCTTTAGCTTGTTCCAAATTAATTGACATTTCACTCTCAATTTCTCTTATTAACTTTTTCCCATACTGCCATAGAAACTTATCAATATTGTAATTAGAATAATTGTTTAATTCTAAATCCATTTTGAATTTTTCAAATATTGAGTAGAACTCTTTGAAGTTTCTTGGGTTTTCAAAAGAAATTTTTTCATTATTTTTTTGTCCTAAATAACCCTTTATAATAATCCAAATGTAACTGTCGTAAATTGGTATTTTAAAATCGCTTAGAAAGTGAACATACTTAGAAGAAAAAGACAAGTTATTGCGTTCAAAGCTTTTTGCCTTTTCGTTTGTCCAATTAACTTTAGATATCTTATCTACAAATTCGATATATTCATTAATTGTTTTGGGGTTCGATTCAGAGTTTGAAATTTTAACTATTTGATCAACGACAGGATTTATATTAACGATGGCTGTCGAGTAAATTTTATTTAATGAAGCAACTTTTATCAAAACATCAAATTTGTTTTGGTCGTCATTGAATGTTTTAAATAATTTTAAAAGCTTCTGATTAAGTTCATCCCCTTCTTCGATTGAATATAACTCAAGTATTTCGGCAATAAATTTTTCTGTCGGTTTTTTTAGTTCCATTTTTTAAGCTTGCTGGTAACGTTTTGGAAATTTGTGCAGAAATGGGATTAATTGCAGAATTTTTGTCGTACCGCACTGAACTAAATAATTAACGAAAAACCTGAGTTAAACCACCGTCAGCCATTTTTGTGCAAATTTGCTGTTGAACTAAACCTTCGATAGTTCCCATCATATTATTTATCTTACTAATATAATAAAGATAAATAATATGGCTACAAAAAAAAGAATGCTGAAGAATTAGGTGCAGTGTACAGAAGCCTTATCGTATCCCCCTTACGAACTACATATTGTTTATTAGCAGGTTTTGTTTATAGTTGGATAGAGCTCCTTAAGCTTTTTGTGATTTATAGACATGATGTTTTCCAAAGTATATTTGAGCCATTGGTATGGATTTACCTCATGTTTTTTGCAGATAGCAAAGAAAGAATAGAACATTGCAGCTCTTTTTGCTGCTTCATGACTTCCGGCGAAGAGGTAGTTCTTGCGTCCCAGAGCAATGGTTCTTAGCGTATTTTCACAGAGGTTATTGTCAATATTAACGGTTTGAAAATTTGCGCAGAAATGGCATTGCTTGCAGAACCAATGTCGCACCGCAATGAACTAAATAATTAACGAATAACCTGAGTTGAACCACCGTCAGCTATTTTTGTGCAAATTTGCTGTTAACTGATGCCTTTTATTTTTTTGATAAATGTTATTTATGCCTTTGGGACCCGTTCTATAATACTATTTAATATACCAGACATCAGTTTAATTTTTGAAGGGTCTTCAGGAGTTTCAATTTCAAGTTTATGTTGTTGCATACCCTCAAAATATCTCATTATTTGATTCCATCTTATACTTTCTTTTTTGTTGATTAGGTCTTTTTTAGAAACATTTATGGTAGTAGTTATTTCCCCAGTTTCGTCATCTTCAATCTCTTCTGTTAAAGAAATTCCATATTCATTTAGTAGTTGTGCAACATTTCCAGAAATCGCATAAATAGCCGACATGTTTCGTTTATCTTGATTGATTTTTTCATAGGTCGAAAGCAGACCCTTTAATAGACTATACATTCCAGTCAATACGGCACTTAAACAAAGTGCCCAAGGTAACTTTACAATTAATAGACCTAAAGCATAATTTATTATTTGCCAGTCTGTTATTTTAATTCCTTGATTATTTATGAAAACATCGAAGCTGTTAAAGGACGATAATAAATTCGGAATGCTAAAACCAATCCCTACTATTCCAGCAAGTAGAATACCAATAATTACTATTGAGTAAAGATTCATATTCTTATTAGTTTCTTCTAAGAAATCTCTAAATTGATTTATTAATTTAACTTTTCCAGTTGCATTTTTTTCAGCATCAGCAATTTTTTGGTTAGATTCTTGAATTGCTGTTTTAGTAATAATATTGATTTCGTCATTGTCCTTTTCGAATTTTTTATCTAACTGCTTTTCTTTTTCCTGGTAGTTTTTTTCTAAATCTTCAACCTTTTTTTTGAATGCATTGTCTTCTTTATTTTCTTTTTCTTTTTGTTTTAACAATCTTGCGTTCTCAGCGGATTCTTTAGCGGAAATTTCACTATTGAGAGAGTCCCTTTTCTCTATCATATTTTCTATTTCTGCTTTTAAACTTAACAATATTTGGTTAGCTAGCGATCCTTCGCTACCATTTGTTTGCTCTCCGATTATTTCAGTTAAATTTATATGTTTGTTTTCTAAGATTTTTATTTCTCTCTTTTGTTTTTTGATTTCTTTTTCTAAATCTACAAATTCAGATAATTTCGAAAAATCTAACCCGTCAAATTCGTTATTCAATAAATCATAAGCATTTTGGCCACTGCCATATCCTTCGATTACTAAATATGGAATAGCACTATTACCATAGGATACATTTGGCAATTGATTTACAAGAGATTTAACTCCGTTTATAGTTTTCAAAGTCGATTCTTCGTCTGTCATGTTTTATTAAGGTTTATATCGTAAAGGTTACACATAACGGTTTGAAAATTTGTGCAGAAATGGAATTGGTTGCAGAACGATTGTCGCACCGCACTAAATTAAATAAATAACGAAAAACCGGAGTTGAACCATCGTTAGCCATTTTTGAACAAATTTGCTGTTATATGTCGTACTATATTCTGTTGTTTTGAGCAAGTTTTCTATAATGTTCACCCAAAGCAGTTAATTTGCAAGATTTACTTTCCATTGCGGCATTCCACATATGTTGTGCATTGACTGGTTTAAGTAAATTAAGTCTATTGTACTTTTGAAGTATTGCAAATGTCTTGGTGTTTTTTTCATTAGGAGTTGGCATTCCTTCGTCTCGTCCTCTCATTTCAGGCTCGTATGTCGGGTCAAGGTTAAATTCAAAACCTGCTGTAGGAAATAATTCGCTGAGCATTCGAAGGTTATCTAATTCAATTGATGGTGCTGATTTCCTTAAGGAAATGAAATTTCGGACGTTTGTTTTGAAAATTGGTCTTTGTTCCCAAGCACCAAGCGACTGGTCAATATGGGCATACACACTTCCAGGTGTAACATCACCTAAAATATTTGAAGCACTACCACTTAAAGCATCAACTAATAGTGAGGTAAAAACTCCGCTTCCGTCTTTCTCAGATGCGTATTGGTCAGATGTGGAAGCAGTCAAAATGGTAATTCCTTCCGAAATTAATGCGCTGTCTTTTATGTTTGGAACGTCTCCTGCAATTCCGGAATGACAACTGTCTAAGATAATAATCTTATTGGTGGCTTTTGATTGATTTGCTATAACTAATATGTCGTTTAGAGAAACGCCATCATCTCCTCTTTTTGCTTCACTACCAAGTAAGTATCCACCTGTGATTTCAATATGACCATGACCCGCAAAATATAAGAGTGCAATTTCTGCATTAGTTGAAAACAATTGCGATATTGCGTCTTTTAATTCTCCTCTTTCAAGCGATTCTTTTGAATTAGATGCAGTCATTAATTTGCAATCAAAATTCACAGAACCGTCGTAATTTCTTTCCAACATACTTTTTACAGAATAGGCGTCGTTTACGCAACCATACAAGTCTCCACCATTTGGATAGTGATTAATACCAATAATTAATGCAATTTTCATACTTAAAGACTATCGATAAAATTTGAAATATTAGTGTCAGACCAAACTACAGTGTTTACTCCAAGAATATTAGTTCTGTCGTCAGTGTAAGCCCAAATTCCTAAAATTCTTTTACCTTCTTCTTTAGCGCACTGTATTTCCCATTTTTGTCCACTTGATAAAAGTGAATTTTTGCTAACTAAAATAATAACTCCATTTGAACGTCTAATTCGTGTCCGTACTCTCTCTTTCCATTCTGAACTATAAGGCTCTTTTACAGACATATCTATAAATTCGTATGGTGTTCTTGGATGTAATGACTGTCCCTTTAAAAAGTCTCGTTGTCTTTCATCATGAATAGAGAATGCAATAAATAATACTTTTTTCATAAACTGTTTTTTTTGGTTTTAAGTGTCGCAAAGTATGGTATATAACGTTTCTCGGCTTGGCGATGTGGAGGATTAGAAAGCCGAAACTTTCAATAATCAATAAATTTTGTAAAAAGCAAAAACCTTTGATTTAGCATTAAACCCGCCATATTGCCAACCGATGTTATGCCTTCGCACTTTATATTTTATCAAACCATTCTGGATTAATTGTTACATCTTCTATCAATTCGGTTTTAACTCCAAGATTAAATTCTTTCAATTTGTCACAAAGTTCTACTCCGTCAATAAGGTCAATTGGAGGAGCTCCATCTCTTGTAGCTTCCTTAATTGCTTCTCTAGTAAAATTTCCTGTTGTTATAAAAAGTCCCTTGTCCGCTCTTCCTTGCATTGCTCCACGAAAATCTCTAATGTCTCCTGAACCGACGGAGCCTTTATATCTTTTACTTTGAAAAAAAACGTGAAAACTTAAAAAACCATTCATACGCACAATTCCTTTTCCGTCAATTCCTCCATCACCTGATTTTCCCGTTACTTCAACTTGCACAAATCCACTTTCTCTTAAAAGTCTTTGACACAGACGTTCAAATGCAGATGGGTCAATTTTCAATAAAACTGAAATTAAATTTTCTTTCCAATCTAACTGTCCTTCAATTTCATCTTCAACTTCTTCATTTTGAAGTTTCGGATTTTTTGGCTTTTCGGATTTTGGTTTACGAGTTTTTTCTCTGACGTATTTTACAATTTCATCAGCTTTGAGTCGGGTTGTGTCAATTTCATTGTCAACTAATGCCCAAATTCCTCTGGAAGAGTTTTCTAAAAGGCCGTATTTTTTTAAATAAGTTCTTGCCCAAGCTAGTCGATATTCAACTTTTGTTTGCACTCCATTTTCATCGTGTGGAGTTTCTAAAGTTTCAGCATCATATTTTTCTAATTCATAAATTTTCTCATTGATTTCGTCAATAGAACCTGAACCACCAAGATTTTTTAATGCTTCCAAAGTTGGAATTAGCATTTTGTCATAAGTTGGAACACCTTCGTGTATTTTCTTTCTTCCCATTAATCTTGTATTTCTTTAAAATGCGGTTTTTTAGTATGAGGCATAACGTTTTGAAAATTTGTGCAGAAATGGCATTGCTTGCAGAACCATTGTCGCACCGCACTGAACTAAATAATTAACGAAAAACCTGAGTTGAACCACCGTCAGCCATTTTTGAACAAATTTGCTGTTACCTGCTGGGCTTTTTGTCATTTTAAAAACTTGAATAGGCCTTTAATACATTTTGTCCTAATATTTTTGCTGTCGCCAAATAGATAAACTGTTTTGGCTGTGTTACTAAAAACTCACTCATTAACCATTGTTCTTTATCAGAAAATATCTTGTCAAACATGTATGGGTGATACCTTGTTATTGAACCTAAAAAAAACATAGTATTATAAATTATTGTCTCAGGAGATTTTCTGCAAGTCAAATGTGTTGATAGATATGCTGTGTAACCCTCATTACCAATAAAATACCAAATTCCTTTTTTTCGTAATACTTGGGATAGATTATAGTAGTCAGCTCTCCCAGGAGTATATGTAGGCATTGTGATTTCTTCTTTCCAGTAATATATGTCGTCCTCTAAAACAATGTTATAACCTGATGAAATAAGATTTAAGCTTTGTTTTTCATTGCAATATACTTTTACTGTAGTTTTAAGCTTTTTAACATCCTTATATAGCTTAAAAGTGTTAAGTCTCACGAAAACTTCATCGATGTTATATATTTCACTGTATGCCCTGTGAATACCTACACAATTTGTCAAGTAGTCCTTTATGTTAATTGTCGTACTGGCTGTAGTAATGTTAAAGTCTAAAGCCTCTTCTAACTCACATGCGACGTTTTTAACGTGATTTTTCTTTTCTGCAATTGTAATTGTTGAATTACTAAATTTATTTAAATGCTTTTCTCCTATTCCATGCATGTAACTGCAACTAGTTTTACCATATGACTTCTCGATATTCACAATTACTTTCGCAAGATTTAAAAAGGAGTAGTAATATAACAATGGTTTAGATTTTATTGGACTGTTTTCAGCGGCAACGTAAAAATTCTTCGCTTGTTCGAGCAAAGAATTCATAAAATCTTTTTCGAAATTATTCTTCTTAATAATGTAGTCCCAGAATGACCAAATGTCAGAAATGATTAATTTTTTACTGTTCCCCAAATACACATTGTTTGTCGGTCTTGTAAAAAGCGGAAAACCATATTTTTTCTCTAATTCGGTCATTGTTTATTTTTCATTATTATAGTCGTTATAGCCTTGCTTGTAACAATTGTTTATGTGAAACCAATGCATGGAAAATTTCGCAAAGACATCTCTATATAGGCATTTCGTTTTTACATACTTTAACCCTGGTAATGTAATGATTATTTGTGATTTACCTTCTATCTATTTGTGAATAGCGAAACAATTATATTGATATGAATGTTATCTTAATATGAATAGCGAAGACATCTTAATGGCGTTTGAAAAAAAGTTGATTATCCAGAGATATGCTATCAATACAATTAAGTCATATAAGGATTATGCTAGTCTATTTCTCAAGCATGTTAATGATTATCCGTTTTTAAAAGAAGTGCCCGTATCGGCTGTAGAATCTTTTATAAATGACAAAGTTACAAAACAGCGTATCAGTGTTTCCTATCAAAAGGGATTAGTTGGAGCTATTAAAAAGCTATACGAATTGACTTTGGGCGAGAAGATTCAACTTGATTATTTATATCCCAAAAGGGCATTTTCAAAATTGCCTAAGTTCTTCTCCAAGGAAGAAGTGCGACAATTATTCGACAATACTACCAATCTAAAACATAAAGCAATATTAATGACTATCTATAGTTGTGGATTACGTCTCAGCGAATTGCTTAACCTAAAAATAAAGGATGTACGATCATCCGACAAGATGATCAGAATCAACCAAAGTAAAGGTAACAAGGACAGGATTTTGCCACTACCAGATAAGTTGCTGGATATTTTGCGCGAATATTACCAGATTTACAAACCTGCCGACTATCTTTTCGAAGGTGAAAAAGGAAATCAATACAGTGCGCGCAGCGTTCAATTAGTTTTGAAAAAAGCATTGGTAAACGCAAGAATCAAAACTGAAGGCACAGTACATTCGCTAAGGCATTCTTATGCGACACATTTAATTCAATCCGGTATTGATATTCGAATCGTGCAGGAATTACTTGGTCATGAAAGTATTAAGACAACGATGATCTATACGCACATCACTGATATTGATAAAAAGCGTACGCATAGTCCGTTGGACTTTCTTTAATTTCTCTCAGCCTGTTTTCTATAGGGGTGTTGTAGCACCTAAAGTACCCTCAGAGGTACTTTGGTGCGGAAAAGGGTACCTTTAGTGCTACAAGATACCTAGTAGCCTGCACGAAGCGTGCTAGAAGCTACGGCGAGGCCCATTGAAATAGTAGAGCGTAAATTATAGCATTAAAACAACCGATAAGTAGACCGTAAAACCAATAATTATAGAGCTATTAAAAGCATATTTAACATGCTGTAAATCAAGGAGTTTAATTCGAAAAAATCTCATAATTTATTTGGAAATCTCGACTATTTTTCCTACATTTGCAGATATAATTCTACGAGCTTTGATAAGCCACAATTATAATGATCTATCGGTTAAATCCGGTCGATTTACAAGCATTGGGAACGCCTCGGCCATCGCTGATCAGCAAAAATTAATAGGCAAGCGTTCCGGCTTCAATTTTTAATAAATCGATATTTAGATTTAAACTGCCAGCTGTGATAGCCGGCAGCAGATGTTCTTTGACGTATTTTTTTTATTTTACTTATACTCGATTGCAAATTCTTCAGTCGGGTTGCGTACTTTTTTCATGGATGACAGCGAATCTCCTTCTGCATCACGGTATCCTAAGTACAACAGCGTTACACTTTTTAGCCCTTTTGATTTAAGATCGAGGAGATCATCAACTAAATCATTGTTAAAGCCTTCTGCTGGCGTGCTATCAATTTTAAGCTCTGCAGCTTGAGCAATAGCCATTGCAAAACCGATATAAGATTGACGGGCAGTATGTACAAAGTTTTCTTCGGAAGTCTCATTTAAATATATTCCCTTAATTTTATCAGTATAACTGTCGAACCTTCCTTTAGGCAAGTTTCTCTCTTCCGTAGTTCGGTTATAAATTGCGTCTATTCTTTCTGCAGTATACTTGTCCCATGCAGCAAATACCAACACATGGGAACAATCTACCATAGCTTCCTGGTTAAGCACACTAGGTGCCAGTTTTTCTTTAATTTCCTGATTGGAAACCACCATTACGCGAAACTGCTGTAATCCAGAAGAAGTGGGGGCCAGTCTGGCGGCCTCCACAATTTTGTCTATATCTTCCTGACTAACTTTTTTTGTAGGATTATATTTTTTTGTGGCGTACCGCCACTTTAATGATTCTATTAATGACATTTTTTCTGATTCAATTACTTCAACAGTGAAATCATTTTTTCTGCCACACTTTCAGATGACGCTGGATTTTGGCCGGTGATCAACAAACCATCTGTTACCACATGTACACCCCAATCTGCTACCTTGCTGTAATTGGCACCTAATTTTTCCATTTCGGTTTCTACAAGGAAAGGAACTACATCTGTTAATTTAACGGCAGCCTCTTCTGTATTCGAGAATCCAGTTACATTTTTACCTTTTACAAAAGGATCACCGTTTTCAAATTTTACGTTTTTAAAAGCACCTGGAGCATGACAAACAGCGCCAACTAATTTGTCGCTATTGTAGAAATCTAAAATAAGCTTTGCGGAGTCCTTGTCATTCGCTAAATCCCAGAGTGGACCATGGCCACCAGGATAGAATACGGCATCGAAATCTGCTGCTTTCATTTCGGATAGGAGGTGGGTATGTGCTATTACTTCTTGTGCCTTTTCGTCCTTATAATAACGTTCTGTATCTTTGGTTTGTGCAGACGATACCTCACTGCTGGGGTCAATAGGTGCCTGTCCGCCTTTAGGCGTAGCAACGACTACATCAAAATCTGCATCTAAAAATCTATAGTAAGGGGCGGCAAATTCTTCTACCCAAAAGCCTGTTTTGTGACCAGTATTTCCTAATTGATCATGTGATGTTAATACAAATAAAACTTTCATTTATTTCTTCTTTAAGTATTGATTTTTTGGTGTATTGCAAGGTTAGACCTTCCTATAGACCGAATTATAAACGCCTGAAAGCTTATAAATGTTTACTGTGCTAAATCATTCCGGGATAAAAAGACCTTAAAATGACGAGTTAAAGCGTTTGATTTTTCTAACCCGATAATACAATCTTTTTTGAATCTCAAAAGCATGTACGTATATTTGTAGAATACACACGTATCATGACGACTAAGTTAACATTAACGGTAGAAGAAAGCGTTATAAAAAAGGCCAAGTCTTACGCTAAGCAAACAGGTAGAAGCTTATCTGAGTTAATTGAAAAGTATTTGGAAACATTAACGGAAGAACAACAGGAGCCCAGGCAAATTTCTCCCAAACTGAGAAAATTAGTGGGTTCGGTTAAACTGCCAGCAGATTATGATGAGAAAAAAGAATTAGGTTCCTATTTTGAAAATAAGCATTTATGAGGAATGTGTTTTCGGCTTTTTACTTCTTCTCATTCTTACGCCACCACACATTACTTGTTAAAAAAACATTTAGCTGAAAAGGAATTAAGGACATTACTGTATTCTTTGTTGGATTTTATTGAATTGATAGCTATTGATATTTCTATCATTAAAAAAAGTCTATTATCTAATCACAAAGATTTTGAAGATGCTATTCAAATTTTCGCTGCAAATTCAATCCCTAATATAGATTTTATCGTGACCAGAAATTTAAAGGATTTTAAAGATGCTGGAATCCCTGTATTAGCACCTGATAGATTGATTCAATTTCTGTAGCGAGTTAAAAATTTACAAATTTAGACTTGTCATCTTGTTTTTTAATTGGCTTTGGGATAGTCTTTCCAGAGCCATTCCAGTGCATCTGGCAGGGTTTGCCTTCTTACTTTGTCTTCCACATGCCTGGCATTGCGTGCAAAAACAAACTGATATGGATACTTTTTAGCAGCAAGTACCTTGGCCATCTTTTCATTTGCCAACACCCAGTCGTGCATATTGTCGCGCATTATATTTGGGTTAAACAAGTCTTGATCGCCTACTTCCATCCAGATGCGCAGGGGTTTTAGTTTGCTTTTAGGAATTATGTTTTCATGAAATCCCCAGGCGCCCATAGGTGTTTTTGGGTTGTATGGCCATTGTTGGTTGATAAAGGTACCAGAATAGGTGAGAACACGGTGATACCATTCGGGATGGTACCATGCCATTATCAGCGCACAGGATCCCCCCGAGCTGTTGCCCATGGTGGCGCGACCGGCTGGATCTTTTGTCAGTTTAACGTGGTAATTGCTTTCTATGAGTGGCAGTATTTCCTTTTCTACAAATTCTGCGTATAAGCCATTCATCGTATCATATTCCAGACCTCTTTCGCTGCCCTGCGCATCGCCGCTGCCATTACCTATAGAAATAGCGATCATTACAGGCACCTTACCTTTTGCAATCAGGTTGTCCAATACGGTGAAAAGCAAGTTGTCTGTCCCATCGGCGCCAACTATAAATGGTGCTGCCGTACCTGCCACATATTGTTTCGGAACATATACGGACACTTCGCGGGTGTAGGGAGCTGGGTGACTAGTCGTTAAGATCAATTTGGCAGGATTCGATGGGTCTGGAGTGCCAAAGGTATTTTGCTCCCGTGCGATGCCGGGATAAGTTTTGCTATCCCTGGAATTAATGAAAAACCGATAAATGGTTCCTTGTGGTACGTTAGCTTGTACTATAGATTCTGGAGATGGGTTGTGGGTAGGTCCAATAATAAAATTCCCATAAGCATTGGGAGAAGGATTGGTGCCATCCGGTAATTCTGTTGCTGATACATAACCAGCTGTATGTGGATCGCGGATTGGGATCTGGGCGCTGAGCGGGTTTACACTCCCTACCATATAAAACAACAGGCCAAGTAATGCCCAGCGAATAACTAGTTTATGTGACTTCATTTTTTTTCTGTATTGGTTTGCTAATTATATATTGGTATGCTAAGTAAGATATAATTTCGCTCAATATCAATACTTTGTAAAGATGAATTGTTATATGTATTTGGATTTACGGATTAAAAATAATACTTTTTGGGTAACCAAATAAAACCTGATTTTACATGTTAAAATACTTACTATTCCTGATTCCATTGTTGTTTATTCTATGGTTCGGACAAAAATATTCGCCCTTGGGCAAAGCCGATGATGCAATGCTTGAAGCTGTTCAGGATGAAAAGACCGGGACGATAACAGTTCTTAGAACAGATACCAAAGCCGTTGTGCTGACACAAAATGCTGGGGAGGATTTCCGTCCTTATATACACCCCATTGCCGCACCAGATGGCCAGGGAATGCTTACAGAGTTTAGTCCGCCCCACCATAAACACCAGACGGGTTTGTACTGGGGGCTTACCAATGTGAACGGTCGCAATTATTTTGAAAACCCCGGCGCTGGTTTTTGGAAACGTGTAGCGGTTCGTGTTCTGGAAAAAACAGGTGCGATAGTGAAATGGCAAACGGTGTACAACTTGCTGGACGATAAAGGCGTGGCCACCATGACGGAAACCCAGAACTGGAGTATGGAGCAGAGCAAAGGCCGCTTTTTGATTACGCTGGAATGGAAGGGGGAAGCTAAAACGGACATCACCATTGGTAAATATCCTTATGGAGGTCTATTTCTGAGGATGCCCTGGAAGCCGGGTATTAATGCAGAACTAATCAATACCGCCAGACAAAAAAATGAAAAAGCAGAAGGACAACCAGCTACCTGGGTGGATTTGGGGATGCAGGTTGATGGTCGTTCCGATATGGCGCACATTGCTATACTGGATCATCCGGAAAACAAAGGCTACCCACAAAAATGGCGGGTAGATGAGCAACTGGGTTTTGGACCTACAAGGGCACGTGATGCCGACTGGACCATTAAAAAGGGGGAGACAGAAACGGTTAAACATCAATTGGTGGTTTATACTGGCGCCTTTAACGATATTGAAATGAACAATACCTGGGCTAAGTTTGCGGGTAAAGATCCGAACTGGGCCAGTGTAGACATGTGGGCAATTGCCAAACAAGAAGGCAGAGATGCCAAATTTCTGAGTCCTGAGGAAGCGGTAAAAGCCATGACTTTAAAAGAGGGTTTCATGGCAAACGTTTACGCCGGAGAGCCTATGATTACGCAACCGATGGCTTTTTGCTGGGACGATAGGGGAAGACTTTGGGTAGCAGAGAATAGAGATTATGAATCGCGCTCGTCTGGGTTTTCCAATGATGGAAACAGTCGCATTTTGATTTTGGAAGATACGGACCATGATGGAAAGGCGGATACTAAAAAGGTATTTGCAGAAGGAATTCCTTTTCCTTCGGCCATGGCTGTTGGTTTTGATGGGGTATTCATTGGTGCTCCACCTAATTTATTGTTTGTGCCCGATCGCAATCATGATGATAAGGCGGATACGAAGGATATTGAAGTGCGGCTGACAGGTTGGGGAATCCGCGACAGGCATGAGACGCTCAACAGTTTTCACTGGGGGCCGGATGGTTGGTTGTATGGCTGTCAGGGTTTTGCTACTCCTTCGCGCATCCGCAAGCCGGTGGGTAAGGGTAAGCTTTACAGTCACCAGGAGCCTTTTCCAGATAGCGAAATCCTGAAGGGTGAAGGTGTCGACATCAATGGTGGCGTATGGCGATACCATCCTTTAAAAGATAAATTTGAAGTAGTTGCACATGGTTTTAGCAATCCCTGGGGGATAGATTATGATGCCAAGGGTCAGATCTTTATTACGGCCTGCGTGATTCCGCATTTGTGGTATGTGATTCCGGGCGGCATTTATCACCGTCAGGGTGGTCAGCATTTCAATCCATATACGTATACAGATATTAAGACCATTGCCGACCATAGTCACCGTTCTGCACATGGCGGCGCAAGTATCTATCAAAGTGATGCCTTTCCAGAAGATCAGAAAGGCCGGATCTTTATGGCCAACATCCATGAGCATGCAATCCTGACAGACATTTTAAAACCTTCGGGCTCTGGCTTTATCGGTTCGCATGGCGATGACCTGATGGCGGCTAACAATGCCCAATGGGTTGGTTTTAGTACCTCTGTTGGTCCGGATGGAGATTTGTATGTGCTGGATTGGCATGATGCCGATATCTGCGGTGGATCAGTAATGAACAAAGAAACAGGGAGGGTATTCAGGATTTCACCAAAAGTGGCTTTGTCGCAGAACTTTAAAAACAGGTACTCAGATCTAAATAAATTAAGCGACAAACAGCTGGTGGAATTCCAGACCAGTAAAAGCGACTGGCATTCCAGACGGGCGAGAATTATCCTGCAAAACAGAGCCTTCAAAAAAGAACTTAAAAAAGGTACATTGGAAGCACTTTCGGAAATCTATCGTAATAATATCAATAGCGATTATCGGTTACGGGCAATGTGGGCGCTGTATGTATGCAATGGACTTTCAGCAGCGCAGCTTAATACGGCGCTGGATGATAAAGATGAATATATAAGGGGCTGGGCGGTTCAACTGCTTTGGGAAGATGGAGTGCCAGCTGATGCAGTGATTGAAAAGATGGCAGGTATGGCTAAAACGGAGCATTCTGCTCCAGTACGGCTGTACCTGACTTCGGCCATGCAACGCTTGCCATTGGATAAAAGATGGGCCCTTGCAGCCAATTTATCTCAACATGGAGAAGATGAGAACGACCACAATTTACCTAAAATGCTTTGGTATGGCATTGAACCTATGGTGCCGAAATCGCCGGAGCGTTCTTTTGAACTGGCTGCTCAAAGTAAGTTAAGCCTGATTAGGAAATTCATCGCCCGCAGGGCAATTGATGCTGATGCAACTGATGCACTGGTGAGCTGGATTGCTAAACAAAATCATATTGATACCGCAATGGTGATTGGTATGAGAGATGGATTGGAAGGACGAACAGATCTTAAAACGCCTTTAAATTGGAAATCGGCATACGCAAAAATGCAGGCATCTGGTGATAGAAACAAACAGTTGTCGCTGGAAATTGCCCAGTATTTTGGTGATACGGAAGCTGCGGCAGCCTATTTCCATACACTACACGATAAAAACGCAGGCATTGAAGGCAGGCGTAAGGCATTAGCCACCCTGGCTGCACAACAACGCACGGAATTGGTAGCGGAACTACCGGGACTAATGGACCATGCTTTGCTTCGCAATGACGCCATCCGCGCAATGGCGAGTTACGATAGTGATAAGCTGGCACAGCTGCTGCTTTCGCGTTATCCGAAATTGAATGAAAAGGATCAGCAAACAGCCATTGAAACATTGGCTTCACGATCCAGATCTGGGTGGATGCTAGCCCTGGCTATAAAAAACAAAACGATTGAAAAAAGAGATGTACCAGCTAGTGTGGCAAGGCAGTTAAGGCGTGTAGTAGGTAGTGGTTTTGTGGAGATTTGGGGGCCAATAGATCAATTGCCTTCCAATGAACTGGCATTTAAAAAATACCGTGATTTACTGAACCCTGCTGCTCTAGATAAAGCCAACTTAAAGAAGGGGCAGACTGTTTTTATGCGTACCTGTGGAAGTTGCCATAAAATGTATGGCGATGGTGGAAATATAGGACCAAACCTGACGGGCTCTAATCGTGCTAAAGTGGATTATTTATTGTTTAATGTGCTGGACCCGAGTGGTGAGATACAGGATGATTACAAGTTGGTGGTGATTACTACAAGAGATGGGCGTACGTATTCTGGTAACATCAGTTCTGAGAATGACCGGCAGATTACCTTACGTATTGTTGGGCAAGATGCAACAGTAATCAACAAATCAAATATCCAGTCGAGAGAGGTAATGCCGGTATCCATGATGCCAAATGGATTGTTTGAAACGCTTACAAATGCCGAGATTATTGATCTGGTTGGGTTTTTGAGCAGGTCTAAATAAGTAAAAACCACATATAAAGTTATGATACCTTCCATTTTTAAAACACTTTATAATCACCCGCTTATTAACTCTGGTAATTTGCAGGAAATTGTTTCGTTACATAAAAAAATCATTTTGCAGAAAAACGACTTTCTATTAGAAGAAGGGACTACTGCTAGTGCTTATTATTTGGTAGAAGATGGTTTAATACGCTTCTATGTAAACGATTTTAACGGAAATGAGATTACCACACAATTTATCTGTGAGAACGAAATAGCGAATGAAGTATCGTCTTTGTTTCAGCGTATTCCTTCGGTGCAAAACGTACAGGCGGTTACGGATGCAGTGGTTTGGAAGATTGATTTTAATGATTTTCAGCATTTATATCACAGCATGGAATCCGTAAGAGAGTGGGGACGGGAATGGATGTCGGCGCAGCTTTTTCAAACCCAACAGCGGTCTATAGAGATGATTACTCAATCCGCTTCTTTGCGTTACCTGCATTTACTGGAACATAGGCCGCAAATTATCAGACAAGCACCGCTAAAGCAAATAGCCTCTTATTTGGGTATTGCAGATACTTCTTTAAGTCGCATCCGTAAAGAGCTGGTTTCTTCTTAGCATTTCTTGACCTATGTAAAGTGGTTTTGGTATTTCTATAATTAATTTAGCTAAAGCAAAATAGGTGAGCAATGAAAAATTTTAAAACTATATCTTTTTCCATATTTATTGATTCGGATAGAGAAAAAATATGGAGCGTACTCTGGAGTCCTAAAAATTACGAAAAATGGACTAGCGTGTTTGCGGAGGGAAGCCATTATAAGGGTGAGATGAAGCAAGGTAACACAATTCTGTTTTTAGGAAAAGATGGACGAGGCATGAGTTCATATATTGAAAAACTTACTGAAAACGAGCAGATGGTTTTTGCCCATCAAAAAGAATTAAAAGATGGTATGGAAACCGAATCATTGTGGCAAGGTGCAAAGGAAATTTATTACTTAAAAAAGGAAACAGAGACCTGTACAGAATTGCAGGTGATTTTGGATATCACCACAGATATGGAAGGTTATTTCAATGGTGTTTTCCCAAAGGGATTAGCTTTGATCAAACAACTTTCTGAACTTAATCATTAACCCTTAAAATTATATAATGGAAACAGCATCAAAAAAATTAGCTATCATCATTCCTGCTTATCGAATGCATTCACAAAGTTTTAAAAATGTTTTGGACAGTATTACGGAAGAGGCAGGCTTAAGACGAATTGAGAATAAGACCAACCATGTGGTATGGATGACTGGCAATTTAGTTAATTGTCGTTATTGGATTGGCAATTTGTTGGGTGTTGAAGATAAAGACCCTAATGAAGCCTTATTTAAAGAGGGTAGGGCATTGGATGAAAGTCTTACCTATCCAACGCTGGAAGAGCTAAAGAAAAATTTTGCGGCTATATCACCAAAAGTATTTGAAAAATTGTTGATTGCAACTGATGAACAATTAGATGCCGCTTTTCCATTTGGTATGAACGTACCTTTTGTGCCAGAAAATGTACTGAACATGATTGGTATGTGCATTGGTAGGGAAGATTATCTCTTCGGTCAAATAGGACTGATGCGAAAAATGCTTGATTTAAAAGGGATGAGTTATGATATAGACTTTAGCATAAGTTATTAAGTTGATTTGAATTTATATATTAATCTTTAAGAAGAATAAAATTATGGCCACTGTAAATGCTTATTTAATGTTCGATGGGAACTGCCAGACAGTTTTCGATTTTTATAAATCCGCCTTAGGCAAAGAGTTTAGCCAGTTAAGTAGGTTTGGCGAAATCCCTCCACAGGAAGGAATGCCGCCATTAGCTGATGATATGAAAGATAGAGTGATGCATGTAAGTTTGCCTATTAGTGCAGAAACAATTTTGATGGGGAGTGATACCATGCCTGGTATGGGGCCGGGTTTAACAGTGGGAAACAATTTTTCCGTTGCTTTAGGCGCAGACTCTAAAGAAGAAGCCGATGAATTATTTAATAAACTATCAGTAGGTGGTCAGATTACTATGCCTTTAGCGCTTACTTTTTGGAATGCATATTTTGGCATGTTTACAGATCAATTTGGTATTAAATGGATGGTTAATTACGATTTACCGAAGTAACAAGTTACAGTTGCTTTATATTTGCATTTAAAAATTAATATGAATTTTGGGCAACTTCAAAAGCAAGTGGATTTCATACATGAAATTGATAAGCTAAAATATATACAACGTAAAACCCGACTTTTCAATAGTGATCGTACTGAAAATGATGCTGAGCATAGTTGGCACCTTGCATTAATGGCTGTAATATTGTCTGAACACAGCAATGAAGACATTGATCTATTAAAAGTAGTAAAAATGCTTTTAATACATGATCTGGTTGAAATCGATGCTGGTGATATTTTCTTATATGATACCGTAACGAGTCACACAAATACCGCTGCGGAACTAGCAGCTGCAAGTCGAATATTTGGTCTTTTGCCAAAACAACAGGCAGAAGAACTTACATCAATTTGGGAGGAGTTTGAAGGTGGTGAAACCGCGGAATCAAAATTTGCTCGTGCAATGGATCGATTTGAACCGTTACTCCAAAACAGATCTAATAATGGAGGTACATGGAAAGAGTTTAACGTGTCTTACGATAAAGTATTTGAGAAAAAAAGTGTGATAAAGAAAGGATCTCAGTTTATTTGGGAATATGCTAAGAAGCTTATTGACAAAAGTGTAGTAGAAGGCATATTAAAAAAGTAATTAGTTTACTTGTATTCCATTATAGCAACAATAGGGTAATGGTCTGATGGGAGGTGGCCATTAAACGTATTGGTTAAAATGGCATAACGTTTAACGTTGAACTGTTTGGTTACAAAAATATGGTCAATACGCGCATCGTTTTTATTGATGACACTAAAGTTATTAAATGACGAGTTAGTAGCCAGTTTAATTGGAGCCAATGTATAGCAGTCTTTTAATACGCCCGTACTTAAAACTTCAGCATACACCTATATTGTCCATGTGAATATTAAAAAAGAAAAACTTAAATCCTGTTTTTATATCCTGAAATTGTCCCCAGGTACATATACGCGGTAAAGCTGCATCCCAGCCTGTATTTGGTCTGTCTGTAATGGTTGATAACCAAAAATCGCCATGTTTTAATATTTTAAATCTGGTAGATTTATAAAAGATTGCGGAGTGTTCGCCAGCTTGTTTACCATCATCACGACCAATACCTATCCATTTATAACCGGCATTGCATCAGCAAGGATATCAACATGTGGAACTTGCCTTCCTGTGTGCCAAAAACATCGAAATCATTAAACTGGATGATCTTTGCAATTACCGGATAGCGCTCTTTCCAGCCATTACCGTTTAAAGAATCGTCTTTATTGTCATAACGAAGATTATAAGATGCGACGTTTAATTGCTGACCAAAAGTAACTCTGGTTAATAATAAGCAGGTAAGGGTAAGGAAAATAAACCTGAATGCCATTTGTGCTACATTAATTCCAATAGTAGCTTTATATTTACTTAAAAAATAAACGAATATGGAGCGAATTAACATGAGTAAAATTATCCCTGATGGTTATAAATCACTTTTTCCATTAGAAAAATACATATCATCATCTGGTCTAAAACCTGAGCATCTTGATCTGCTCAAAATTAGGGCTTCACAGATTAATGGTTGTGCGTACTGCATAAATATGCATACAAAGGAAGCTAGATCAAGAGGCGAAACAGAAACAAGAATATATATGTTGCAGCAGTGGAAAGAGGTAGATCTTTTTAATGAGGAAGAAAAGGCACTTCTTGCACTTACAGAAGAGGTTACTTTGATTAGCAATCATTTATCAGATCAGACCTATAAAAAAGCGTTGGAAATTTTCGGAGAATCATATTTAGCCAATCTAATCATGGCGATTGTTGCGATAAATGCCTGGAATCGGATTGGAGTTGCAACATTATTGAAGCCCGAATATTAGTAAATAAATTACTTAGGACAATTAACACTAGATAAGTTTAAAGCAGCATTCTATATGTTCTAAATAAATAATGCACTGATAAGCTGATATTTATAAACATTTTTCATAATTGATGGTTTAATAATAAACAAAACTATAACAATATGAAAAAATTAATTTATGTCATGGCAGTTTTTGCAACTGCTTTCGTTTTCCAGGGATGCGGTAACAGTTCTGGTAGCGCAACAGATATGTCAGATACTACAAAAATGGCGACGGGCTCGATGTCTTCCGATACCATGGCGATGTCTATGGAACAAATGGATATTGATTTTGCTAAAAAGGTTGCAGTAGGTGGTATGGCTGAAGTAGCATTTGGAAAAATGGCACAAGAAAAAGGCATGAGTACTAAAGTGAAAGATTTTGGTAAAATGATGGTAACCGACCATAGTAAAGCCAATGAAGAATTGATGGAGATTGCCAAAAAACAGAACATTGCATTGCCAGCTGGATTGGATGAGGATCACATGAAAAAAATGGAAGAACTTAAATCCAAAACAGGAGCTGACTTTGACAAAGCGTATGTAGATGCTATGGTTGGAGGGCATCAGAAAATGCTTGCCCTATTGCAGGATGGCGCTCAGAATTGCAAAGATTCAGCTTTGAAAGACTTTGCGGCGAAAACAGCTCCAGTTGTTAAGAGTCATTTAGATATGATCACAAAAATACAGGCTGGACTTAAATAGTTAATTTCTATTTATTATAGTAAAAGCCCCTTTAATTCAGGGGCTTTTACCATTTGAAGACTACTAAATTTCTTTGTGTAGTAGTTTATTGTAGCTGCTCAATCAAGATTGATTATAGATCAATGTTCTGATTGACCAGGAATTTCAGGAATACCGGGATCGTCTAGAATTTGTACTGTAGTGACTGGGCCTAGCGTCTTCCAGTCCTGCATAACCCAAACAACCTTCTTGTCCCTGGTTACTTCTACCATCTGCGGGCCTTTTCCCTTATCATCACCACGAGATGTAAAAATGGTATTGCCATTGGCCAACCGGGTGCAGGTTTGAGGGGCGGTAGCAAAACGGTATGCCTCTGGTAGGTCTGTTTTGGCATTAAACTCCCATACTGTCTCTCCTTTTTTATTCACTTCAAGTGCCTTTGAATCAGCTTCATTGGTAATCAAAGTGTTACCGTTCTTTAAACGAAGAGCCGACCAAGGCTGTTTGCAGTCGTACCTCCAGATCTCTTTAAAGTCCTTGTCATATTCTACAACATATCCAAGCCCAAAAACAGAAACGAGATAAGTTCCATCGGCCGTAACACGAGCCCGGCGATATTGACCATGGATATTGTTGGGGTTTGGCGGTTGTGAATATGGAAGCTCGTGCTCAACCTCAACAACTCCGGTCTTAATATTGACAACCATCAGCTTGGCCGGTAAACCATTCACAACAAACATTACTTTATCCAGGCCAATTGGCTGACATGTATGAATTTCGGTATGAGTGAGTCCGGGTTTAGGATTACAATCATAGCGCCACACTACCTTCTTATCTGGCGTAATTTCTTCCACGTATTCCATTCGGGAATAAAGGATATTGCCATTTGAAAGCATCCATACATCATCGTATTCATAGCTTGTGCCTGTGGAATAGGTCCAGATTACTTTGCCTTTATTAACCAGGAACATTTTGTCATAGTTTTCGCCTACCAGGAGCATTGGATGTTGTGCCAAACCATTTCCCGGTAGATTTGGAGGTGTTTCTCCATTCGTCCAGTTACCTGCAGTAGTAGGGGTTTCGCCCTTACCAAATTCAGGAACGCCAGGAGAGGTAAAAAGGTGAAGTACATCCATACAAGGTGTTGTTGTGGAAGATATACCTTTAGCCGCTTTGTTGGTTCTATCTTTCTTTTGTGCAGACACAAAATTAGTCAAAACCACCAGCAGCGAAATTGTAAGAATACATTGAGTACGATTCATAATATTTAGCTTATTGATTAGTTAAAATTGTAAATTTCAGGGTTGTTCGATTGAACTATTTTATTTCGTATCGATCATCAATTCTTTGCCCAGGAGCATATCATCATAATTAACAAACCATCCTTTGAGAGGCTTTCCGCCAATAGTAATACGATTGATGTTTTTGCCACCACCCTTTTTGGTAATGGTAAATTTTTTCCCATTACCAAGCTGCATTTCAATTTTATCAAAGACAGGCACTGAAACAATATATTCCGGGTCTGTCGGTGAATAAGGGTAAATGCCCATTGCATTAAATACATACCATCCTGTAAGGGAACCATAGTCGTCCATGCCTGCCAATGCAAAACCTTCCGGGCCCATTCCATAGTAATCTGACAAGAGTTTGGTAAGGATAGCTTGTGACTTTGCTGGTTTGTTTACGAAATAATAAAGATAAGGATAGCCAAAGTCTGGCTGGTTACCCATACAAAATTGTCCAAGGAAGCAGGAAAGATTATCTTTTGCATATCCGCCCCAGGGAATCGAGAAAAGTGAATCTACTTTAAGCTCGAAGTCTTTAGGGCTCTTGTACAGTGCAATAAGTCCCTTGGTATCTTGTGGTGCGAAGAATGATGCCTGCCAGGCATTTGCCTCGCGGTACATGTATTCATAGTAAGGGTAATTAGGTTTAAATGGCGTAACCCATGCTCCGTTCGCCTGGCGACCTCTCATAAATCCCGTCTGGGCATCGAAAACGTTCTTGTAGTTCTGGCTACGTTTCATCATACTGTTGTACGTATCCTTATCTCCCAGGACTTTAGCTACTTGTGCTACCGAGTAGTCCGAATAAGCAAATTCCAGTGTTTTGGTAGTTCCTGCGCTTGCAACAGTTTCAGTTGTTGCATTTGGGACACTTGCTTCTGAAACATAACCAAGTTTTAGATAGTCATCGTTATGGGGTCTGGGTACCCTTACGCCATTACCGGCAGGGGTATTGGCATTATTAAGCATAAGACGGTATGCCTTCTGAATATCGTAATCCCTTACACCGCGCGCATAGGCTCCGGCAATGTAGGATGATGCAAAATCGCCATGAAATGAAGTAGACAGGAATCCTGAGCGCTCTCCAGCAAGAATCATAGATTTAATAACATTGTTGCTAATATCAGGCCTAAACATATTAAGAACAACAAGTTGTGTACGGAAAACATCCCAGAGTCCTGGGCCTGTATAGGTGTCAAATCCAGGGATGGTATCCGCATTTTTACCATCCGCATCGCTCGTGATGCTTGGATACCAGAACTGTCTGTAAAGGCATGAATAAAACATTACTTTTTGCTTTTTTGTTCCACCGGTAACCTGGATTTTTCCAAGGAGTTTTTCCCAGGTATCATCCGCCTCTTTATAAACCTGATTAAAGCTTTTGTTCGCTATTTCTGCATTATAGTTAAATTTTGCACCTTCGGGACTAACACTTGATATCGCAATTTTAACCTCCAATGGTTTGTCAGATTTTTCAAAGCTAATAATAGGAATGTCAATGTTTCCGGTAAGTTTTCTTTGACCTCCTGCACCCTGACCACTACTCGGGATATCGGGCTGGTTTGGATTGCGCTTGTAGATTTCAATGCTTTTGATCTTACTGTTCATTACGGCATAGAAATATAGGTTGCCCTGTCTTCCTGTAACGATGTTATCGCCGCCCTTGTTGAGTTCCCATTTACTGCTACCCCCACCTGAGTGTACAAGGTCGAATGCAAGCTTTTTATCTTGACCGCCTAAATAGGTGTATTTATGGTATGCACATCTTTTGGTAGCGGTAAGCTCTACCTTGATATTGTAACGATCTAATACAACGCTATAATACCCTGGATGTGCCGTTTCGTTGGAATGGAGGTAGGTTGATGCAAAATCATCGGCTGAGAAATTGCTGCCTTCCAGAGGCATAATGGGGATATTAAGTTGTCCCCAATCAGTTCCACTGGTTTGAGCAAAAGCTTTAATTGTTTTTACTTCGTACTCATAACCACTACCACTGCCATAGGTAGTAACGGGAACTGCCTGTACCATACCGAATGGAACGGTAGCTGCCGGCCCTAAAAGGCCATTCCATGTTCGCCAGGGAGCGACGTAGCCGAGCTTAGCAGAGTCTGTCAGAACCGTTGTTCCGATTAACGGGTTTACATAACCTGTTAGACGAATTTTGGTCTGACTATAGATAAAAGTCGGAAAGATGATTCCTGCTAAAATAAAACTTTTTATTTTTTTCATAATTATACTATCTAAAAAAATGGATAGGGATTTAAAATTCACTTTTGCTTTTTACAGTAACACAATATGGTTAGAAAACAGGAACGGTACATCTAGCTTTCGAGCAAATCCAGGCGTTGCGGAATTGGAAGATAAGTTAAGTTTTATAAGAAAAGAGAAAAGGTAAATTCTCATGATTGGAAGTGGTTCATAAATGGGTCAAAATAATTTGGTTAGATTTCAACCCTCAAATTACCAATTTGTAATTATCTGAAAGCAAGTTGTCTATTAAGATTCTACGGAAACGATTGCATGAATTTTATAGCAGAATGAACTGAGGTTGCAGTTTTTTTAAAGGGTCATGAAAAGTTTTTTACCGCCTTGCGTTTAAGGAATTTATTGTTAATGTAATGGATTGCTGCTAAGCAGTATTTAAACATATCTATGTTGTCTTTTACTTAATATCTACATATGATGGCTAATTATAGGCTATTAATTCCTGATAAAATTAAATAATGGATAAATTTTACTTTTAAATACTTCATTATTTAAATAAAATAAATATTTTAGAGATTTTTAGTTGATTTTTCATAAAATATGAACAATATATATGAATAACTATTGTATATTTTATTATTAAATACATTTTTTATATAAAAAATTAGTAATTAATAATATTTTATGTTTTTTATATATTTAAATTGATAAATATCATATTTAAAATAATCTATTTAATTGTAAACAGTAAAATTATTATAATAATAACAGTTTAATTGTATTAAAAATCTTTAAAAATTAAAATAACATGAAAAAAGTAAAATTAATAACGATTCATTAACAGTAATAATTCATTTTTAATGATTTTAATCATATAATTTAAGATTTATTTGAAATTAATTGTATTTTTATATTAAAAATGATATATTTATCGCAGTAAACAAATGAACCACTCAAAAACCAAAATTTGCCTATGACGAAAATTTAACCTATAAAAAAAGCCTCGCTGGGAGGTCGGATTCCCAGTGAGGCAAAACAGTTTTCCATCTTTTAACAATAAAAAACCTTTCAAATGTATAAAAATGTACGTTATAAACTTCCAGTATTTGCCGTAATTTTAATTTCAGGCATTTTCCAATCAAATATCGCAAAAGCTCAGTTTAGTCTTACAGGCCAGCTGCGCACCCGTACTGAAATTCGTGATGGGTATGGGAATCTCACACTATCAGGAGCCAAGAAAGCCGGTTTTACTTCACAGCGAACACGTCTGAATTTCGGCTACAAATGGGATCTCTTAACTTTTGGTGCCAGTGTTCAGGATATAAGGGTGTGGGGAGCAGACGCTTCAACTATATCAACAGCCGATGGCAATCGCTTTATGCTGCACGAAGGCTGGGCAGAACTTACCCTCGCGAACAAGGCAGATACCAATATTAAATTTAAATTAATAGACCAGCTTTCTCTGAAAATCGGAAGACAGGAACTTATCTATGACGATTCCCGATTAATAGGTAACCTGGACTGGCTGCAACAGGCCCGTCAGCATGACATGGCATTATTAAAAGTAATGCACCATGGATGGCAAGTTGATCTGGGCTATGCTTACAATCAAAATTCAGATGCTGCAGGTGTCACCAACACCAATTATGTGCCTGGCAATTTGCCTGCCTATGTAAAGAATAGCTCAGGTATATTAGTCCCGCTACCGGCGGGTCTTGTACCCCTTGCCGCAGGCGGTAGTGCCTCCAATAATAGCTCAAAAACAGGCAATCCTGTGTACAGTAACCCTGTAGGTACCAATGGCGCTACACAAAACTACAAATCATTCACCAGCTTGTACATCAGTAAAAAATTTAAGCAGACAAAGGTTTCGGCATTGTTGTTCAATGACAATTTTGGAAAATATAAATTGGATTCTGCAGGAAGCGCAGCTGTAGGTTATGTTTATGGTCGTCGTTTTTTACCTAGCGCTCCAACAGACACTTATGATTATGGCAGCCGTAGCCGCTACACTTATGGGTTGATGCTCAGCCCAACTTTTGGAAATGCATCGGGTTTTGGTAAAATTGCTATACAGGCCGCTTACTATCAACAATCGGGCAATGACCGGGATGGCAACAGGATGAACGCATTTCATTATACGATAGCCGCTACCTATCAAAAAGGGCTATTTAGTATCACTCCGGGCTATGACGTGCTTTCAGGTTCCAAGCCTGCAGACGTTGCTTCGGGTAAAAACAATTCTTTTGATCCACTTTACGGCACACCACATAAATTCTGGGGCTATATGGATTACTTTTATGCTGGTACCGGTTCACCAAAAGGCGGACTTAATAATCCGTATGTTAAGCTCAAATACACCGCAAATACCTTTGCAATTGGCCTTGATCTTCATTCTTTTAATTTGAATCAGGAGATGAAAAAAGCAGATGGAACTTTTGTAGGCAAAAATCTCGGTAAGGAGGCAGACCTGGTGCTAAACTACACCATGAATAAGTTTACCAATATAGAAATGGGTTATTCCATGATGAAGGCCACTGGTAATATGCCATTTGCAAAAGGTCAGGCTGTAAACGATGTAACAGCTGCCACATTCGACAAGACACCCAAATGGGCTTACCTCATGTTGAAATTTAGTCCCGACTTCTTCTACGCCAAACCTGTAGCCATCAAACAATAATTGTTAAACCCATTAATTGAACTCACATGAATAACTATACCAAAAAATTCGAGAAGCCTATTTTATTAAGCTTATTTTGTATCCTTTTAAGTTTGTGGGCTGCGGCCGCAAATCCCGGAAAAAGAGTTATTAAACTGGGTTTTATACCCCTTACAGATTGCGCCCCATTGGTTATCGCCAAGGAAATGGGCTTTTTTGCTAAATATGGCGTAGACGTACAGCTTTCTAAAGAAGCTTCCTGGGCGGTGATCCGAGATAAGATCCTAAATGGAGAACTTGATGCTGCTCACTGTTTGTTTTCGATGCCTTTTTCTGTTTATACTGGTATTGGCGGCAAAGCAGGGTCTGAAATGAAGATTGCGATGGTCATGTCCAACAACGGACAGGCCATTACCCTATCCAAGGATTTCTGCGGACTGGTGGGCTTCAGGGACATGAAACATGTTGCAGCAGCGATTAAGTCGGTAAAGGCCCGTAAAGAAGTAACTTTTGCGATGACTTTTCCAGGAGGTACACACGATATCTGGCTGAGGAACTGGCTGGCTGCTGCGGGAGTAAACTCCAAATCTGTAGGTATTATCACTATCCCTCCACCACAAATGGTGGCCAATATGAAAGTTGATAATATGGAGGGTTTTAGTGTAGGTGAGCCATGGAACGGTGTTGCTGCCGCGCAAGGCATTGGCTTTACGCAGATCTCCAGTCAGGACATTTGGAAAAACCACCCGGAAAAAGCTCTTGTAGCCAATAAGGCCTTTGCAGAAACCGACAAAGAAGACTTAAAAAATGTGATGAAGGCCATTATTGATGCCTGCAGATGGCTGGATGTAATGGGTAATCGTAAAAAGGCCGCCATTTTGCTGAGTAAGCCCAATTATGTAAATGCACCGATTCAGGTGATCGAAGCCAGACTGGTTGGTTCAACAGATATCGGCTGTGAGTTGGGCGTTCAGAAATATAAGGACGACTATATGTTATTTTATAACAACGGTATTGTCAACACACCTAAACTTGCTTATGGTGTTTGGTTCATGGCCCAATACATGCGCTTTGGTATGATCAATACCGCGCCGGATTATCAGGCTGTAGCAAAAAAACTTATTATGACCGACCTGTTTAACGAGGTAGCAAAAAGTATGAATGTACCGGTGCAGGAAGATATGAAGCCATTTAAAACCAACCTGGAAACTATAATTTTTGATCCGAAAAATCCTGCGGCTTACATCGCCGGAGCTAAAAAATAATTCCTAACGTTATGAAGCAATTACTTTCAGCCAAAACAACCTCTTCCGTCCTATATTTTCTGGCAGGTATATTTATTATGGGCGGCATTTGGGCATTAATTGCCAAACTCACCAAGGGCGAAATACCTGACCCATCATCAACCTGGGTAGTATTTAAAGAAGTGATTAAGCAACCTTTTCAGAATGACCCTGATCAAAAAGGCATTGGTACCAAGCTGTTAAGTTCTTTGGGACGGGTGGGCATTGGTTTCGGATTGGGATCTTTATTTGCTGTTCCCATCGGATTAATGATGGGCAGCAGCAAGATCGCCATGCGAATTCTGAACCCGATGGTACAGATCCTAAAGCCGGTTTCTCCATTGGCATGGTTTCCACTCGGGCTGGCCATTTTCCAGGATTCACCGAAAGCCAGCGTGTTCATGATTTTCATCTGCTGCTTGTGGCCAACACTAATCAACGCCGCCTTCGGCGCATCAAATGTTCCGCAGGACCACAAGAATGTGAGCAAAGCCTTTGGGTTCTCGACCTGGAAATATCTTAATAAAATATTGGTTCCTTTTAGCCTTCCGCATATTATTACCGGACTAAGATTATCAATTGGTATTGCCTGGATGGTCATAGTGGCTGGAGAAATGCTTTCTGGCGGAACGGGACTTGGCAACTTTGTATGGGAAGAAGGTTTCAATGGTGGAAATACCGCTAAAATTCTGGTTGCCATCATTATTATTGGCCTTGTAGGTTCTTTACTGGACCGTTGTTTTACCTGGCTGCAACAGAAGTTTTCCTACGCGCTTTAATGCCTGACCATTTATTAAAATTGTGATTATGAGTACATCAACAACATTTGAAGAAAGCATTACAGAGATGACAGATAGAGTTCTTAGCCAAGCGGCCCAACCAGAGATAAGTATCCGGGTTGATAATGTAACTGTAAGTTTTAAAACTCCAAAAGGGACATATACTGCCGTTAAGGATATCGATTTAACTGTCAATAAAGGAGAAATTGTGGCCTTAATCGGCCATTCCGGCTGCGGAAAATCTACCTTAATGGGTACGATTAGCGGTATGGTTAAGCCCTCAGCTGGCCAGGTCTATGCCAACGATAAAAAAGTAGAAGCTCCAGGACCCGATAGGGGTATTGTGTTTCAGAATTATTCTCTGCTACCATGGCTTACTGTCTATAAAAATATAGAGGTTGCGGTCGAGTCTGCGCTGAAGGATTTATCCTTTGTTGAAAGGAACAAATTGGTAGAAACTAACCTGAGGATGGTTAATCTTTGGGAACATAAGGACAAACTTCCAGGTCAGTTGTCAGGCGGAATGAAGCAAAGGGTAGCTATAGCACGCGCATTTGCGATTAACCCAAAAATTTTATTGCTGGATGAGCCTTTTGGTGCCCTTGATGCCCTTACCAAAAGTTCAATGCACGTGGAGCTGCTTAAGCTCTGGAACCTGGACAATCGTGAGAAAACCATCGTGATGGTAACCCATGATATCGAGGAGGCCATATTCCTGGCAGATAAAGTAGTGGTCATGAACAATGGCCCGGCAGCCACGATCCGGGAAATTGTAGAAGTTCCTTTAAAAAGACCGCGCAACAAGAAAGATATTGTTCACGATCCTAAATATATGGAAATACATGACCGTTTGCTGAGCCTGCTGATTGACAAGTTCTCGATCGATGACGAGCGCTAAGTTTTAAAGGGGTTGTATAAGGGTTTGCCTCTTTCTCAACTCCTATGTAACTCCGGTCAAAATCCTATTTCAATGCCATCCATATAAGAAACGTCCAAGCGCTACCTGCTGCCACTTGCCAGACAGATCAAATGACTTACGAAGAAAACGTAAAAAGAGTTACAAACAAGCTAAAAGCAGGAGAGAGAGTGCGGTACACCTATGAAAATTGAAATATCAATTTCATAGAATGGTTGGTGATTAAGTTTACAGCCGAAATTGTGAACTTAGAATCAGGGGGTGATGTTAGTACATCGCTCCCTGATTCTTTTAATCTTGATGTTAACTAAACTTTTTTAGGAGGCAAGTCAAAAGCTACAGCATCATGCTCAAAGTGACCATTATGGGAGCCATCACAAAAAGGTTTGTTTTTTGAAAGACCGCATCTGCAGATGGAAAGTACAGTTCTTCCCTGTAATCCATATTCATTGCCATTTCTATCCACAATTTCAAAGTCGCCTTCGATCTTAACAGATCCATTATTATTTATTGTAAGTTTTGTCTTAGACATAAAAGTGTTTGTTTTCCTATAAAGCTAAGGGAATACTGATGATCAGAAGAATCAGATGGCTATTTAGATACATTCTGGAAAGTTATAGTTTTTATCCACGCATTGTTAGAATGAATAAAGACTAGGTAAAATCTTTGTCACTTCTTCGTGCTGGAGTTATTCTTGAAAAACATTCGGCTCTTTATGCTGTACCTTAGTAATACTAACATAAAATATTAAATAAATTTAAATATGATACCAGTAAAAGGATACGCGGCACAGGACGCACAAACAAACCTTGCACCATGGGATTTTCAACGTCGCGATGTTGGACCTAATGATGTTCAGTTTGATATTTTATTTTGTGGTGTATGCCACTCAGATCTGCATCAGATTAAAAACGATTGGTTCCCGGGCATTTTTCCAATGGTACCGGGACATGAGATTGTTGGTCGCGTTGTTAAAGTAGGCGCTGATGTAAAGAATTTTAAGGTTGGTGATTTAGCTGGTACTGGCTGTCTGGTCGATTCTTGTCAGGTATGCGAGAATTGTAAAAAAGATCTTGAGCAATATTGCCTGGAAGGTGCCACTGGAACTTATAATGCCATGGAGCGCGATGGCTCTTCGCCAACTTATGGGGGCTATAGCAACTCTATCGTGGTTAAAGAGGAATTTGTTTTGCACATCTCTGATAAATTGGACCTTGCAGCTACTGCACCATTATTGTGTGCCGGTATAACTACCTATTCTCCCTTAAGACATTGGAAAGTTGGTAAAGGACATAAACTTGCTGTATTAGGATTAGGTGGTTTAGGGCACATGGCCGTTAAATTTGGAGTAGCTTTTGGTGCTGAGGTTACTGTTTTAAGTACTTCGCCAAAAAAAGAAGCCGATGCTAAAAAGCTTGGTGCACATAATTTTGTGGTGACCACTGATCCGGAACAGATAAAGGCGGCTAGAGGCAGTTTTGATTTTATTCTGGATACGGTTTCTGCAGAACATGATTTTAACATGTACTTAGGTTTATTGAGAACTGACGGAACCATGATTTGTGTTGGCGTTCCTCCTAAGCCTGCTGAGATTGCTGCGTTTAGTCTTTTGGGTGGTAGAAAGAGTTTAGCCGGATCTGGAATTGGTGGTATAGCAGAGACTCAGGAAATGCTTGATTACTGTGCAGAACACAACATTGTTTCTGATATTGAAATGATTGATATTAAAGATATTGATACCGCCTACGATCGTATGCAGAAGGGCGATGTACGTTATAGGTTTGTAATTGATATTGCTACATTGTAAATACACTGGTTTAGCTATTTTGGAAAGAGGCTAAATGCCTCTTTTTTTATGCAATCTTTTCATGTACCTTCCAAAATGGAAAAAACCCTTCCATTTTGGAAGGGTTGCTTCGTTATGTTAATATTCAAATTTACTGAAATTGGCCTTTACATGGTTTTAGATGCTGATTTGTTTTAATTGGGCATCACCGGGTATACGTTTTGCGGAATTTTATTTAAAAATTAAATATTTAAACTATGTTTCTAATTGTCCTTGGCTTACTGATTGTTGTCGTAAGCTTTTTTATTGCCCGTGGAGATAGCCCACTAACTAAATTCAGTGTCCTAATCCGTGTAGCAGGAGTCGTCTTAATGCTCCTCGGTGCAACTATTTCCATGTTTAAAGTTGTTGATGCAGGCCAGGTTGGCGTTAAAACACTTTATGGTAAAGTAGATGACGATGTATTGTACAGCGGTTTGCACATTGTTAATCCTTTAGTAGAGGTGACTACCTTTGATACCAAGACCCAGAATTATACTATGTCTGCTGTACATGATGAGGGGGTGAAACAAGGTGACGACGCAATCCGGATACTCACATCTGATGGATTGGAAGTTACCATTGATCTTTCGGTGCTTTTTAGTGTTAAACCGCAATCTGCTCCACAAATTCTTAAGGAAATAGGTGAAGATTATTTAGATAAGATCGTACGTCCTATTGCCCGAACAGCGATTCGAGATAATGCAGTGTCCTATGAGGCGGTAGCATTGTATTCTACTAAGAGACAAGAGTTTCAGAGTAAGATATTTGCAACTATCAATCAAAGCTTTAACAAACGTGGATTCGAATTACAGCAGTTGCTGATCAGAAATGTAACCTTGCCCGAGTCGGTAAGAAAGACCATAGAATCTAAGATCAATGCAGAACAGGATGCACAAAAGATGCAGTTTGTATTGCAAAAGGAAAGACAAATGGCCGAAAAGAAGCGTATAGAAGCCCAGGGTATAGCAGATTATCAAAAAATTCTATCAACCGGATTGAGCGATAAGCAACTTCAGTATGAATCTATCCTGGCTCAAAAAGAAATAGCACTCTCGCCGAACACAAAGATTATTATTATGGGTAGTGGTAAAAACCCTATAATTTTGGGGGCTAATTAATACCAAGACGTCAAAATAATTCATTGTATTTCGATATTTGAAGATTAGTAATGAAATAGTACTTTTGCGTTAAGGCGCTACTAAACCATTTTGAAATCTATAACTACTATATATGCTGGTCATTAATAATTTTGAAGAATATCAATCGCATTTGGGCAAAGAACTAGGCCTTTCTAAGTGGCACACTATAGACCAGCCACAGATCAATAAGTTTGCCGATGCAACAATCGATCATCAATGGATTCATGTTGATAAAGAAAGAGCGGAAAGTGAAGGGCCTTTTAAATCAACTATTGCGCATGGCTATTTAACACTTTCCTTAATTCCATACCTGTGGAAACAGATTGCAGATGTACGTAATATAAAAATGGAGATTAACTATGGTATTGAAAGCTTTAAATTCAGTCAGCCTGTGCTGGTTAACGATGAAGTTCAGTTAAAAGCCAAATTAAATTCTATTGTGAATTTACGTGGAGTTACCAAAGTGATTATTGAAGCCACTTTGATTATCAAAGGTCAGGTAAAGCCTGCTTATACCGGAAATGTGATCTTTCTGTATCATTTTATTTAGTAATCAATATTACTGAAAAATATCTTTGCCAGACAAAAACCAAATTAAGTTAACCATTGTTAGCTAGTCGGTTTTGTTTTTAAGGGCTGTAGAAAATTGGAACAAATTAAATGTATCGCTATTCTTGGAGGTGGGCCTAGCGGCCTTTTCCTTTTCAAAAGATTTGTAGACGAAAATAAACATAGTATCAGTGTTACTGTTTTTGAGAAAAAGCAGGTACTTGGATCTGGTATGCCATACAGTAGTGAAGGAGCTAATGAAGAGCATATTACCAATGTTTCGGGTAATGAAATTCCTGAACTGGTTACATCATTACTGGATTGGATGGGTACCGTTCCCCAAGGAACACTTGAGTACTTCAATATTAACCTGGAACAATTTCATGATTTTAAAGTGCTGCCCAGATTGTTATTCGGGCAGTATTTGTCTGCTCAATTTTCGTTGTTAAGGGAGAAAGCAAAGCAACAGGGTATGGATACCTCTTTTTATATGGGTAGTGAGGTTGTAGATATTATAGATGAACCCGACAAGGATATCGTGGTTGTTGAGACTGCGGATGGGAAACAGTATAGTTTTGATCAGGTTATTGTTTGTACCGGGCACAGGTGGCCCTTAAAATATGAGGGTAAAATTGCGGGTTGTTATGATGCACCCTATCCGCCGGCTAAAATTGCTAAACAATTCAATCATACCGTTGCTATTAAAGGATCGTCACTAACGGCTATTGATGCTGTACGGACATTAGCCAGGAATAATGGAACTTTTAGTTATCATGAAGAAGGTAAAGTAACCTTTCAATTGGCAGCAAACTGTCCTGATTTTAAAATGGTTATGCATTCCAGAAATGGGCTGCTGCCCGGAATCCGTTTTCACCTGGAGGATTCACACTTATTAAAGGATTCTGTTTTGTCTAAGGAAGAAGTGAATAGGAACCGGAAAGAAAATGAAGGATTTCTATCGCTCGATTTTATATTTGAGCAGAATTTTAAAGAAGCTTTCAAAGAGAAGCGCCCTCGTTTTTACCAGTTGATCAAAGACATGACCATCGAGGATTTTGTACTACGTGTAATGAAAATGCGGGAGCAAAAAGATGCTTTTCAACTGTTTAAGGAAGAATATTACGAAGCAGAGCGATCTATTGACGAAGAAGAGTCTGTTTATTGGAAGGAAATGCTTGCGGTTCTCAGTTTTGCAATGAATTATCCAGCCAAATATTTTTCTGCAGAAGATATGCAGCGTTTGCAAAAGGTATTGATGCCCTTAATCTCTATTGTAATTGCATTTGTGCCACAAAAATCTGTGGAAGAAATGCTTGCGCTGCATGAGGCTGGCTTGCTGGATATTGTTTCGGTAGGAGAGGATGGTGAAGTTGAACCTCAGGCAGAGGGTGGTATTGTTTATAACTATACCGATAAAGATGGTGTAGAACAGGCTGTGCGATTTAAGGGTTTTATAGATTGTGTGGGACAACCCCATTTATCTTTTGAAGATTTGCCTTACAAAAGCCTAATTGAAAAGGGAACGGTTAGTCCGGCAAAGATCAAATTCTGCGATAATAACAATGGAAAAATGGCCATTGAACAAGCCAACCGGAAAGTAGTGCTAGACAGGACTGCAAACCAGGAAGGCGATTATTACTTAAGGGTTCCTGGAATAACCATAAACGATAGCTTTCAGGTTGTTGATAGCTATGGCGCACTTAATCCGCGAATTTATATTATGGCGGTACCTTATATAGGAGGTTATAATCCAGATTATTCAGGATTGGATTTTTGCGAGGCAGCTTCTGGTTCAATAATTGAAAGCGTATTGTCTACAACGTAATACAATTGTTTTTATGAATACGTCCTTGCAACATATTGCTGAAGACCCAAAACTATTTATGGTTTTACTGGGCTCTAAAGCCAGACATAGAAATGTGGAACAGCATGATTATTTTTTTGGCATTGCACGCTCTTTAAAGGATTTGGTTCCGCAAATGAAAGCATTCTGGCCAGAGGCGGGAGCAAGCTTACATATTGATGGCTGGCGGGAGGTAAATGTAGTAGATGGCTATTCAGTAAACATTCTATTAAAGGAACAACATCCTGTTATGCAGGATAACATCGGTAAGTTGTTCTTTATTAATCTTGGAGGCTACCAATCTGGTAAACTGGAAGAACAACACTATACAGTACTTACAGTACAAGAAGATAGAGCAAAGGCTGTTCAGGAATCTAAGAAGACCATTTTTTTTAAAACAAATTCTATTAAAGGTGCCAATTCTCATATTGATGAAAAATACGGTATAGATGTGGATGATGTTTATAAAATAGAAGAGATCCTGAGTGCTCAATTAAAAAAAATGTATTATATACAGATTACGGAAGGAACTTACATGCCACAAGATTCGATTCATTTGGGCTATTTTAAGCTGGATAAAATTTAAGTGTATGTAATCTAATCTTAAAATACTAATTTGGCATCACCAATTTAATTCGGTTAACCTTATAAACCTTTTAGTAAATGAAACACTCGTTAAAACCATTTTTGGCAGCAGCACTGTTACTTGCGGTAACTGCTTGTAACCAAACAACTAAAACTGATGCATCAGCTGTACAATCTGACAGCACTGCAACTACTTTTCAATTAGATAGTACAAAGTTCCAGAAGGAAATTGATGGTAAGAAGACCAATCTTTATATCCTAAAGAACAAAAATAACATGCAGGCTGCTTTTACCAACTATGGTGGTAGGTTAGTTAGCTTACTTGTGCCAGATAATACAGGTAAACTAGTTGATGTTGTAGTTGGATTTGATAGTGTAGATGGTTTTGTAAACTCAACCGAGCCTTACTTTGGTGCTACCATTGGACGTTATGGCAATAGGCTTGCTAAAGGTAAGTTTACTATTGATGGAAAACAATATTCTGTATTCACTAACAACGGACAAAATGCGCTTCATGGTGGCAAAAAGGGTTATCAATATGTAGTATGGGATGCTAAGCAACCAAATGACCATACAGTTGAGCTGTCTTACCTATCTAAAGATATGGAAGAAGGTTTTCCGGGTAACCTGAATGTTAAGGTTACGTATTCACTGACTGATGATAATGAATTGAAGATGGATTATGAAGCTACAACTGATAAAAAAACTGTAGTTAACCTTACAAATCATGCATTTTTTAACCTGAACGGGGAAGGAAGTGGAACGATATTAAACCATGTATTACAAATCTATGCTGATCAGTTTACACCGGTTGATACAACCTTAATTCCATTAGGGAAAAACATCCCAGTAAAAGATACTCCTTTTGATTTCAATACGCCAATAACCATTGGAAAACGTATTGATGCAGTTAATGATCAATTGAAAGCTGGTGGTGGATACGATCATAACTTTGTACTGAGCGGAGCTAAAGGAATGGGTATGAATCATGCTGCTACTGTTACTGGTGATAAATCTGGAATCGTAATGGATATTTATACTCAAGAGCCTGGTCTTCAGTTTTACAGTGGTAACTTTATGCAGAGCAAAAACAAGTTTAAAGGTGGTGCTTTAGATGATTTTAGAACTGCTTTGGCACTAGAAACTCAGCATTTCCCTGATTCTCCAAATCAACCTGCATTCCCTTCTACGTTATTAAAACCCGGACAGGTTTACAAAACTTCTTCCATCTATAAATTTAGCAAATAAGCTAAATCAATATTTTAAAAGGGTCGTTTTGGATATTACCAAAACGACCCTTTTTTTTATTCGTGGATATATAGCCGATTGTTTAATTGCTCAATACGCTGCTGCATGTCAATTACCTTTTGCAGAAGATGTCTTATTGCATCTATACCTTCAATGTTAATTTCAAGGTCGTAATGCAGGTGTTTGTAGGTATCCAGTTCTTTAATCTGGTCTACATGAATATACTTGCTTGTTTCTATGATGGTTAATGTGATGATGCCACAATCTTCCAAAGCAACAATAAATGATGGCTCAATTTCGTAATTGCCGCAGTATTCTTGAATACTGATCAATTCTGTTTCCATAACAATTATTTTAAGTCTTGTAATTGTTTAAAAAGTTCGGTTTGTTCGGTTGTAAGGCTAGTTGGGATCTTTATATTATAGGTAATGTAAAGACTACCAGATTCTCCCTCTTTTTTATAAACAGGGAACCCTTTTCCCTTTAACCTTACTTTTATTCCGTTTTGCGTGCCTGCAGCAACTTTGAGCTTTACTTTGCCATCAAAAGTTTCTACAGTTGTTTCCCCTCCCAGAACCGCAGTATACAAATCAATTTCATGATCAGCATAGAGATCATCATTAAGGCGTTTAAATTTCCCATCATCGGTAATGATTATGGTAATATAAAGATCTCCATTTGGTCCGCCATTATTACCTGGAGCACCCTGACCGCTAAGTTTTAGTACTTGCCCATTACCTATCCCCGCTGGAATAGTTATTCTTATTTGCTTCCCGTTAACTGTTAGTGTTTGTTTATGTGTGGTAAAAGCATCCCTTAAGGAAAGTTTAAATTCAGTTTGATAGTCCTGGCCTTTTGATTTCCGACTGCTGCCTTGCCCTCGACCACCCCCTGCACTGCCAAACATCGATTCAAAGAAATCTGAATAGTCTCCGCCGTTGCCTCCGCCAAAAGGGTTCCCACCTGCGCCCCCAGGATTTCCTCCACCACTTCGCTGGCCTTGGCCGCCATATTGGCCTTGTCCGCCCGACCTTTTGGCTTGTTCAAACTGATCGGCATTGCGCCAGTTTTCGCCGTATTCGTCGTACTTCTTTCTTTTATCCGGGTCGCTCAGCGCCTCATTGGCTTCATTAACCTGCTGAAATTTGGTATGTGCGTCTTTATCATCTGGATTTAGGTCGGGATGTAATTTTCTGGCTAGCTTTCTGTAAGCTTTTTTCACATCATCCTGCGAAGCAGTCTTATCAATTCCCAGAGTTTTATAGTAATCTATAAATGCCATTTATGTTGTTTTAAATTATAACAAATGAAAATATAAAAAGGAGAGTAAATCGGATATATTTTCAGGAAGTATGAAAATTTCGAAATACTGTTAGTGTTAATTTTAAAGCAATGGTTTTGATTTCTTTGCTTTTTTGATGTAACTGTCTAAAAAATAATCAATACCTGTCGTGGCATAGCCCAGCAGTCTGGAGTTTTCACCAAGTTCGGAAGAAACTATTGTAGTCTTATCCCTAATTTGAGTCATGCAATAGGTGTTGATGGCTTGTTGCATGGGTAAGGTAATGTATTGCTTTGCTTCGGCAATTTTTCCACTCAAAATAATCAGCTCAGGATTGAATAGCTGGATTAGCATAGCTATACCTTTTCCCATGTAGGTGCCAATGTTAGAGAGCAACTGGATGGCATATTGATCTCCTTTGTTCGCTGCCTGAATAATAACTGCAGGTTCAATTCTTTCCAGCTCTTCATTACTAAGTTGGTTAAGCATAGAGTTTTTGCCAGATAGGATGCCCTCTTTAGCCATCGAAGACAATGCATTGCCAGAAGCAATGGTCTCCAGGCAACCATGCTTGCCGCAATAGCATAAGGCGCCATTTTCTACAAATGGAATGTGCCCAAGCTCACCCGAAAAACCACAGGCACCCTGTCTTAATTTGCCATCCATTATAATTCCTAGTCCCACACCCCAATCCATTAATAAGATTAAAGCATTTTGTTTGCCTTTGGCCATTCCATGTTTAAATTCTGCCATGGAAGATCCATTAACGTCATTTTGTATAACTACCGGAAGTTGCAGCATATTTTCAAATGCTGCCGATAAAGAAACATCGGCCTGATTGCTTAGAAAGTAACTGTAGTTTTCACCTTTTTCTCCATCAGTTAAACCAGGCAGGCCTACGCTACAGCCAATTAATTGATCGTTGCTAATATCCTGCGATTGTAAAATCTCTTGAACATTTGTATTTAATATTTTAAAAAAATCCGACCTGCTTTTAGAGATCGGTATTGCGATGGTTTTAACTTCAAGTACAAAATTATAGTTGTTGTCTATGATTGCAATTTTGGTGTGGAATAATTCAATGTCAATGCAGATGATCATGATTTTTTTATCCTTTAGGCCATAGAGGTCTGGTTTTCTTCCCCCCATCGACAAACCAAATCCTTTCTTTTCTATCCAGTCGTCATCACTCAAGCTAACAATGAGTTTCAATATGCTGGGCGAACTCATGTCCATGATTTCGCACAGGGTGGCAACAGAAGAAGGCCCTGAATTAAATAGATGTTTTATGAGCCTGTATTTTTGAGTCAGCTGTTTATCACCTGCAGATTTTGTTATGTTATTTAATAGATGAAGATTCATGGCTTTAATTACTCTATTTCGATAAATATAGCTAACTTATATTAAAAAGTAATAAAAGTATTTTTATTACCTAAATAATTAGACAATGTTTTGCGTTTATAACAATTTCTCGCTAATATTAGATATGGAAATATTAAAATTCTATGCTGCTGTTACCTACTAAAGCTATATATTTCTTATAACACCACTAACCACAATGAAAACTAAAGAAGAACCACAAGAAAAAAACAACTCCAGGCGGGATTTCATCAGGAAGTCTGCGATAGGGGTAGCTGCATTTACTATTGTTCCCCGCTGTGTACTAGGAGGGCAGGGCTATCTGGCACCCAGTGATAAACTGACTAAGGCCGTTATAGGCGTTGGTGGCATGGGTAGAGGTCATTTTGGCTATGAAGGTACGCAAGTGGTGGCCATTTGCGATGTAGACAAAAACCACCTTTCGCAAGCTGCTGGTATGCTGGACAAGGGGGTTAAAACCTTTGGTGATTACAGGGAAATGATTCAATTGCCCGAGGTAGATATTGTTCACATTGCCACTCCGCCGCACTGGCATGGTATTATGGCTGTTGATGCTGCAAATGCAGGCAAGGATATTTGGTGTGAAAAACCTATGACTCATACCATTGGTGAGGGGAAAAGGGTAGTTGAGGCAGTGCAGCAACATGGTCGCATGTTTAGGTTGAATACATGGTTTAGGTTTAAGGATACATTTTACGGAATGGGTACCACAGTAAGGCCAATTAAAAAGCTGGTGGATACCGGCATGTTAGGATGGCCATTGAAAGTTACCGTAAGTAAGCATACTGGATACGATTGGAAATTTTATTGGGTGGGTAAGGACAATTTGGAGCCTCAGCCTGTTCCACCAGAATTGGATTATAATACCTGGCTAGGTCCAGCGCCTTTTAAACCTTACCATCCGCATAGGGTGCACCAGACGTTTAGGGGGTATTGGGATTATGATGGCGGTGGCTTGAGTGATATGGGACAACATTATATTGACCCCATTCAATACTTTTTGGGTAAAGACGATACCAATCCTATTTCTGTTGAAGTAGATGCACCCGAGCAGCATACTGATGCGGTAGGAACCTGGCGTAGAATAACCTATACTTATGCAGATGGTTGTCAGATTATACTGGACGGAGAAGGTAAAGATGCCAACGTACCTTATATAGAAGGACCGAAAGGCAAACTGTATCCGGGTTTTAAATCTGATATTCCCGATTTGGATCGCAAACTGGCGCAGTTTCCGGATCCTGATCCGCAAATAGTTGAATTTTCTGAATCAGTAAGAACACGTAAGAAATTTGCATTGAATGAAGAGAACGGACATCGCTCTTGTAATATCGTAAATATCGGTTTGGCAGCCTTAAGATTGGGGAGGTCATTAAAGTTTGATCCGGTAAAACAGGAGTTTGTAGACGATGAAGCAGCTAACAAACTGATTAATCCCATTATGCGTGCTCCTTTTAGTATATAGTTAAGCGCATAAGCCAGTTTTACTTTTAAGAATTCATTCTAAAACCGAAGAATAGAAAAAAATACAATGATAACTATAATCAAAAAAATATCTTTTGTGCTGATGGCAGTGTTACTGCTTATACAGGTCGCTGTAGCTCAGGACAAAAAAGATGAAAGAATAGTAACGACTAAGATTGCAGATCTATTGGCGCAGTTGCCTGCAAGTGACGCTGCACAGTTGAGTAGAAATATGAAAGAGGTGGCAGAACTTGGTGAAGGGGGTTATGCTACGCTGATTAACGGACTAATGGCGTCTGGAAAAGGTAATAATGCGGCGATACAATATGCGGTAGGCGGATTTACTGCTGCTGCATCAAAAAATGAGGCATGGAGAAAGATGGCAGAATCGGCTTATTGCTTGGCCTTGGCAAAGGCAGGCGACAAGCAGAATAAGGCATTCATCATTAGTCAGTTTGAGTTAGTTGGTACAGAAGCTGCAGTAACTTGTTTATCTGAATATTTAACCGATGAACAACTTGCTGATGAAGCTTCAAGAGCATTGGTAAAAATTCATACTCAAGGTTCAGTGGATGCTTTAGTGGCTGCGCTACCTAGAGCTGCTGGGAAGGCAAAACTTGCGCTTGTTGAGGCATTGGGCCATACAGTTACAAGTACATTAACCGCTACAGCAATTAATAACCTCGATACCGGTTCTGATAAGGATTTGCAAAAAGTTAAGCTTTTTGCGCTTGCAAATTTAGCTGATCCATCATCAGCTGACTTATTAATGAAGGCTGCGGAAGAAGCGGGTTATAAATATGACCAGACTAACGCAGTTGCTGCATTGCTGGTTTATGCTAAAAAAATGGCTATTACTGATCCGAATTCAGTCGTAGATATGGCTAAGAATATAGCAGGTAAACTCAAAACTGACGATCAGGTGGATTTGCGTATAGCTGCCTTAGAGCTGATTGCCGGTGCGAAAAACAATCAGCAAGTTTTACGCTCTGCTGCAGATGATAGTAATTTTGAGTACCGCGCAGCGGCCATCAGAATGGCTAAGATGGACGGTTTAAATGGTGCTGAATGGATAGGGAAATTAGCCAAAGTAGACGGGCAAACGAAAGTACTGATCTTGGATAAACTGGCTTCAAGTGGCGCACAGTTAGCAATTCCAACTGCGTTGAAGTTAGTCAAGGATAAAGATCCACTGGTCAAAACCGCGGCCGTTTTTGCTGTTGTAAAACTTGGAGGCGAAAGTGCATTGGATGATTTAATGAAAATAGTTAGCAAAGCAGATACTGCTGATCTGGATATTTTTTCTGCTGCTATATTAAGGATGAAAGGCGAAAACCTGACGGCAAAAATAGCAACTTATATTCCGAAAGCGAACCCGGAAGCTCAGGTTGCGCTCCTCCATATTTTGTCTGCCCGTGCGGCAAGCGGACAAATGGGGATAGTTTACACTATGTTGACCAGTAAAAATCAGAAAGTCAGAAAGGCTGCTTTTGAAGCTTTGAAGTTTATATCAACACCGGAAAGTAAAGGAAAATTATTTGACCTGATGACCAGAACTTCAGACCAGACCGAACTAACTGCTGTACAGGACGCAATCATTGCTTCTGTGAAAGGCAATGGAGCTGACAGTGATGTGCAAACCGAGACTATTTTGGCTCAAATAGGAAGTTCGTCAGAAGATAAAAAGCTTTTATACTATAAGGTATTGGGAAGTATTGGTGGAAAAAAGGCCTTAAAATCTGTTTCCGATGCCTTTGCTTCGGGTAATGAAGGAACGAAAAAGGCAGCATTGGATGCATTGTCTTCCTGGGCCGATGCTGGGTCAGCTGAAGAATTGATCAAAATTGCCCGAACTTCTCAAAATGAAGCATTTGTAAACCAAGCATTAACTGGCTACTTAAAATTGGTACGCAATACCGACTACCCAGCTGAACAGCGGTTATTATTGTTGCGCAATGCAATGGCGGTAGCGAAAAATCCTACGCAACAGCAATTGATTTTAAAGGATACTGAACAAGCCAAATGTTTCAATTCGATCGTGTTCGCAGGGCAGTATCTTGATAATTCTGCTTTGCAGCAAGCTGCCGCGAATGCGGTGATGAATATTACCCTCGCTGGTGAATACAATGGAACTATCGTAAAAAATCTATTGAATAAAACCATATCGGTAATTACTGGTGGTGATGCAGCATACCAGAAAGAGGGTATGCGCAAGTATATCTCGAGTATGAAGGAAGGGGATGGTTTTGTACAAGTGTTTAACGGCAAAGACCTGTCGGGCTGGAAAGGGTTGGTAGCAGATCCAATTAAACGTAGTATTATGGATGCTAAAACGCTGGAAGAGGAGCAAGTTAAAGCAGATGCAGCGGCGAAAGACAGTTGGAAAGTTAGGAATGGAGAGCTTTATTTTCAGAGCCATGGAGATAACCTGGCTACGGTTAAGAAGTATGGTGACTTTGAGATGCTGGTAGACTGGAAAATAATTGATGACAAAAAAGGCGAGGGAGATGCTGGGATTTATTTGAGGGGAACACCACAGGTACAGATATGGGATTTGGCCCGTACAAATGTTGGTGCGCAGGTAGGTTCAGGTGGATTGTATAATAACCAAACAAATCCAAGCAAGCCTTTGGTGGTAGCCGACAATAAATTAGATGAGTGGAATACGTTTAGAATAGTAATGAAAGGCGATAGGGTTTCTGTGTGGTTAAACGGAGTGTTGGTTACTGACAATGTGATCCTTGAAAATTATTGGGACAAAAACCTGCCGATTTTTGCTGAGGAGCAGATTGAATTGCAGGCGCATGGATCTCCGGTGGCTTACCGCGACATTTACATCAAAGAGATTCCTCGTCCGAAGCCATTTGAGCTAACTGCACAGGAAAAGAAAGAAGGATACAAGATCCTGTTTGATGGAACCAATATGTACAACTGGACCGGAAATCTGACTGACTATATCATTAAAGATGGTAATATTGCTATTGAACCAGTTCCGGGTAAAGGATCAGGAGGTAATTTGTATACCAAAGAGGAATTTAGCGATTTCATTTACAGGTTTGAATTTCAGTTGACTCCAGGTGCTAATAACGGTTTAGGTATACGTGCTCCTCTGGAAGGTGATGCAGCATATGTAGGTATGGAATTACAAATTCTGGACAATGACGCTCCAATCTATAAGGATTTGCATGTGTACCAATATCATGGTTCTGTGTATGGTACTATCCCGGCAAAGCGAGGATTTTTAAAACCAGTAGGCGAATGGAACTATGAGGAAGTTGTAGTAAAAGGAACCAAAATAAAAGTGATACTGAATGGTACGGTAATTTTGGATGGTGATATTGCACCATTTCAGAAGAATGGTACACCTGATCACCAGCAACACCCTGGTTTGTTAAGGGAAACTGGACATATTGGTTTCCTCGGACATGGTTCGCCAGTTCAGTTTCGCAACATCAGGATAAAAGATTTGAGTAAAAAAATGGCGACTGATAAAACGGAAGTCAAAAAGAAATAATATTTTTAATCATAACCAATCAAAAAGTTGAACGATATGACTGAGGAAAAATCAAATTCAGCATCAGAAAAATCAAGAAGAAATTTCATTAAGACTACCGCGCTTGCAGCTGCTGGCTTTATAATCATACCCAGGCATGTGTTGGGTGGAAAGGGATTTTTGGCCCCAAGTGATCGCCTGCAACTTGCAGGGATAGGCGCGGGAGGTAAGGGAGAGAGTGATATTGCTAACATAGTTAAAGGTGGTAAAACGGATGTTGCATTTTTATGTGATGTTGACGACAGAAGAGCAGCTACTTCCAGAAGAAACTTCCCAAAGGCAAAATATTATAAGGACTACCGCGAATTGCTGGATAAGGAGGGGAAAAATATTGATGCGGTAACGGTATCAACTCCAGACCACACGCATGCACAGATTGCAATGGCTGCAATGCAGCTTGGAAAACATGTGTACGTACAAAAGCCACTTACTCATGATATTTACGAAGCGCGCATGTTAACTGAGGCAGCCCATCGTTATAAGGTAGTTACCCAGATGGGCAACCAGGGTGCATCTGGAAATGGTGTAAGAAGATTGCAGGAGTGGTATGACGCGGGAAGAATTGGGAAAGTGCATACAGTGTATTGCTGGACGGACCGTCCGGTTTGGCCACAAGGCATTGCCTGGCCAACTGCTAAAGCAGTAATTCCTAAGGAACTGGATTGGGATTTGTGGTTGGGTAGTGCCCCATACAAAGAATATATTGATAAAATGATACCGTTTAACTGGCGCGGATGGTGGGACTATGGAACCGGCGCTATTGGAGATATGGGTTGCCATTTGGTTGAGCCACCGTTTCGTGTGCTTGGACTAGATACACCAATGAGTGTGGAGTGTAGCGTAGGCAGTGTGTATGTAGACGAATTTAAAAGGGGTTACTTCCCTGAAAGTTGTCCGCCATCAAGCCATGTGATTATGACTTTCAACAAGACAGGTAAATCAAAAGATGATACGCAAATACATTGGATGGACGGTGGCATTAAGCCGGAACGACCAGAGGAGCTTGGTCCGAATGAACGTTTTGGAGATAATGGTGTTTTATTTGTTGGAACCAAAGGAAAAATGATTTGTGAAACCTATGGTAAAAACCCTAAACTTTTGCCGCTTTCACGAAATGAATCTGATAGAACAAAAGAGACGATTGCGCGTGTGCCAGGTGAAGAGGATGGTCACTATGCACAATTTGCAGAGGCTGCTATTGCCGGATATGGTAAAATGCAGCTAAGTTCGCCATTTGAAACTGCCGGACCATTAACGGAAACATTATTAATTGCCAATTTGGCCATTAGAGGTACAGACGTGCAGAGAAGAAATGCAGATGGTGGAACCAGCTTTCCAGGCAGGGATATGAAAATGCTTTGGGATAAGGTAAACATGAAAGTGACCAATTTTGATGATGTTAACCAATTTGTAAAGCGCGAATACCGCAAAGGTTGGAGCTTAGGTGTTTAAACAATAAAAAATATGTCTTTTAATAACAAGGACCTTAGGATATTGGTAGTTGGTTGCGGAAACATGGGGGCTTCTCATGCAACCGCATACCATACGCTGGAAGGATTTGAAATATGCGGACTGGTATCAACCGGCAAAAGTAAAGAACTACTGAATGAAAAACTTGGAGGTGGATACCAATTATTTGATGATTTTTATGAAGCGCTTGAAGTAACTAAACCTGATGCGGTTTGCATTTCTACCTACCCGGATACCCATGAAGAATTTGCAGTAAAATCTTTTGAAGCAGGATGCCATGTTTTTATTGAAAAACCACTGGCAGATACCGTAGAAGGAGCAAAACGTGTTGCAGCTGCTGCTGAAAATGCAGGGAAAAAGTTATTAATTGGCTATATACTTAGGTATCACCCCTCATGGGAGCGTTTTATAGCTGTTTCTCAGGAAATGGGTAAGCCACTCGTGATGCGTATGAATCTAAATCAACAAAGCAGTGGTGCTAAATGGAACGTTCATAAAAATTTAATGAATAGTTTGAGCCCTATCGTTGATTGTGCCGTACATTATATTGATGTTATGTGCCAGATGACCAGATCAAAGCCTACACAGGTATATGCAATTGGAGCAAAGCTGACTGAGGAGATACCCGATTGGAATTACAATTATGGGCAACTCCAAATCCGTTTTGAAGATGGTTCTGTAGGCTGGTATGAAGCTGGATGGGGACCAATGGTAAGTGAAACTGCTTTCTTTATAAAAGATGTATTTGGTCCGAAGGGATCCGTATCGATTGTAGCTAAAGAAGCTAGTCAGGCAGGGAAGTCTGATATGATTGATGTGCATACAAAAACCGAATCTTTAAAAGTTCATTATGCAGATCTCAACTCCCGAGGCGAATTTGCCACACCCGACAGTTGGATAGATCTTACAGACGAGCCAGATCATCAGGAACTTTGCAATAGGGAACAGCGCTACTTTCTGAAAGCTATAAATGAAAATATTGATTTATCTGACCCAACACTTGATGCAATAAATAGCCTGCAAATTGCCTTTGCATGTGACGAGTCTGTGAAAAGTGGTGAGGTGGTAAAACTTTGAAGCATTTAATTAGAGTGGACAATTTTCTGAACGGTTTGTTCAGGTATTGTTTTTAATTTCCAAAGTAAATTGGGTGTTAATACGTTATACCAATACGTTTAATTACGTGTTATTTGTAGGTTTTATTGTTTAATATAGGATGGTACAGGATTTGATTTAACGAAAAAGGAACTCCTAACCTAATATATCATGAACAACATTGCCTTAAACCTTGAAATCTGTGAACATAAAAGTGCCCTTGACTTGTTCGCTAGAAAATTTACTAATGATCTTGAAGATGCCAATGATTTGGTACAAGATACCATGATTAAAGCTATTCGTTACAGTAACTTATACAAGGAAGGAACAAACCTTAAAGGTTGGCTGTATACCATAATGAGGAATACTTTTATAAATAGCTACCGAAAAGTGACCAGGAAAAACAGTATTATGGATACAAGTGAGGAACTGAGTTCAGCGCAGCTTAAAAACAGTGCATCCGCTAATCTTGGTGAGAATAAATTTGTAATGGAAGATATCAATAAGGCCCTTTCTGTTTTGGAGCCTGTATACTCAGTACCATTCTTGCGCTATTTTGAAGGCTATAAATATCATGAAATTGCAGAGGAGCTTGACATACCTATCGGCACTGTAAAAACCCGGATTCATATGGCAAGACAGGTCTTGAAAAATAACCTAAAAATGTACGCTCAACAGTATAAGCACTCAGCTTGAGAAAGAACCAATTGATAAGGCCTTTAAGTGATACTAAAGGGCCTTTTTTTGTTGCTCTTTAGTGAAATTGCAATTTGTATAGCAAGCGATTATTTTAATTTCCAATGCCCCATTTTAGATATTCTATTACCAATTAATCTAATATGGTAAGGTAGTTGGTACATGGTTGGTACATCGTTGATACATGGTTGGTACATGGTTGATACATCCATAGATGTCCCAATCATGTATTAAACATGTATCAACGATGTTTTAAACTTATATTCGATAACTATATAATTCATTGTTTATGAAGGATTGACTCCACTTGTGGGAGACCAACCTAATCAGAGAATTCAATACAGCTTTGTGAAAATTAGTTCAGGGACATCCTCCATAAGCGCTTAATGGGGCAGCAAATTGGCTATTTATTGCGTTTTCTCTTGACTTAGTTGATCTAAAAATCCTGATCCGTAAGTGTACTATAGTATACTGAGTGTAAATACGCCTAAAATGCTTTTAATAAAAAAAGCGACGTTTGGAGCAACGTCGCCTTTAGTTTAGAGATAAATCTCTGTACACCCAATAGACATATAACCCTGTCTGTGTATCACCATGTTATAAAAAAATGTTGCCGCTTCCTGGAAACAAATGGGTTGAATGCACTAAAAATTATTTTTTAATTGCCATGCCAGAGGAACTCCAGCCTTGCAGATAAGAGTATCCTTCCTTATCAACAGCAAATTTTGCCGTAAAATTTAAATTTATAATTGCATTAGCTCCCTTGGACTTCGCTTCGTCTACTAATTGTTTTAGAACTCCTTCTTTAGAAGCTTTTATGAATTCTTTTGTCACAGCCGTATATGGGGTAACATATCCCGTTTGGAAAGCATCGTCGTTCACTTCCTTATTACCTGAGCCTTTTACTTTGTAGCCTGACAATTGAATCGCAGAAACTGACGCTATTGGTTCATAGGAAAAACTCACACTATTAGACTCAGACAAGAAAAAGCCTTGCTTTTGGTATTCAGTATAGTCTAATGCAGATGAAGAAATGAATGCAGGAGGTCTACGTACAGTACAGCCTAGGATTAAAACAGATAGAAGAGCTGGTAAAAAGATTTTTTTCATTTTTTCATTTAAAGCCAATAAGTGGCTATTTTAATTTGTGTAGCAAATCGACATGCGCTTCTAAAAGCTTGATGTATTTTTGCTGTATTTCAAGGAGTTGATTTCTTAACTCCAAATTATTAGCTGTTTCAAAATAATGATTACCATCTACTATGCTACTTACTACTTCTGTATTTAGCTGAGGGAATATATTTGAGAAATCGTATCTAATAGAATTTCCAATACCTAAAACGTACTTCATTTCCATTTCTGGAAGAGCCAAAATCTTCCCCAGCTGAACACGGCTAATACCGACGTCTTTCGCAATACTAGTTTGAGTTTTTCCCGACTTGGTTACCTCATTTCTTACAAATTCGTCAACTTTTATTTTCACTTATGCAAACCTATAGTGCTGTATTAAATAAATTATTTATAAAATGATTTGCATTCCTTAAATTAAGTTTGCATAATTGTATCAAATATTACAAAAACGATAACATCAAGCAATCCTATTTAAGTACCATTATGACTGAGAAAGAACAAAAAATAAAAGATCAACTAAGGAACACCTTGCCTTATGGATCTAACGCTGAGATCAAAAGGCGCATCAAAACCCTAAAATTTAGGACGTTGAGTTCTTCAATGATTGGTAACGTACTTAATCCTAAAAAAGACGCTTGGGATAATGACGTCATATCGATGGCTTTAGATATTGCAACTGAAAATGCTAAGGAAAGAGAGTTGATTTCAGAAAAGGCAACCAGCTTACAAATTCTGTAAAAATGGAAATTACACCAGGTCTTATCTGTCAAAATGGAGAGTTCTTTACGAGCGAATCGGAAATACATTCTGTTTTTGATGCTCATTGTAATGACTTTCCAAATACGCCTTCTGTGATGTTAGAGGTGTTGGACAATTCAATTACTACAGAAGATCTGGAATGGCTTATTTGGATGGGGCTTGTTACTCAAGATCAATTCAGGAAACAGTGGATATTTTGTAACCAGGCTAAACTGGATTCAACTCCAGATTATGTACCTGGTCAAAAAGTTCTGCAGCGTGAATATGTATCCTGTCAAAAACGTGGCGCATGTGAAGCAGAAGGCAAACTATGCCGCAAGCAATCACAATTAACAATATATACCGAAAGAGAAGTTGAAGTGCTCACTCATACTTTCAATGGACTTCTCAATAAGGAAATTGCTCATAAAATGGGGATCAGCAAAGCAACGGTTGATTCTCACACTCAAAATATTCGCATTAAAACAGGTGCTGCAAGGAAAGCGGACCTAGTGCGGATCGCTCAAAAACTCAATCTTAATTCTTAACGAAATGCAAAAAAAACAACTCATTCAAGAAATGCTCGTAGAGCTTTCAAAAACAAACAAAGACATCAAAAGCCTTCGCTCCAGACTGGAGGCAGGCAAATTAAAAGATGATCAGCAGATCCTTCGGAACTACCGCTTTCTGATTCAAGCAATAGAGCACAAGGCAGAACTTGAAAAAATGCTGGTGGAGGAATATTCAGTTGAGTTTTCCTTGGTTAAACTTTGGGAAGATGTTAAAAAAGCCAACTAGCCATGGAAGAGATAACAAGAGAGGAAGCAAACGCACTCAGTAAAAAAATGCATGCAATCTGTGAGCAGATACCCAGTGGTTTATCTCATTTAAGTGATGCACTAATTTTTGCCTCCCTAGACATTACAGCATTTGGTAACCATGGCATAAGGACCAAGTACTTTCCACAGGCACTAGCATTCGCTAAGTCCATTCCAGAATTTTCAAATCTTGATGGTGCTGATTTTACTCACTGGATGCTAAACGATCAGGAGCACCTCGAGTACTGGCCAGGATATTAACTGCATTAATAATTGAGTCCAATACGAAAGGAGGGTGTCTGGCAAAATATCAAAAGAAGCAAAAACAATAGCGACAATAGTAGTTTAGGAACAAAGCTTTTGGGTGTTCCGGAACAAGATTACAAATCGCAGTGATCATCAAAGCAAAAGGCCCGTAAAGTATAAGTGGCGGGCCTTTTGAAAATTTACCAACTAAATTAAAATAGTATGAATTTCGAGGAAATTAAAGAATTAGCCAATAAAACCAATAGGATCATAGAGATCGAAGAATTGATAAATGGCATAGAAAAGCTAGCAGTAGAACTGTTAAGTCGTAACCAAAGCCTATCTATAAAGCTTGATATCTCTGACCAGAAGGAAGAAAGTCGGCAGGACGTTATGGAGCACTTTATAAAGTCGGTTATTCGGCCCTCCCTCCCAAAAAATATGATAATTGCAAGTGCAGTCCAGTTCTCCAGTGCTGATAGCTTGAATTTAAAGCTTGGTGATAAATACCAGATGATAATTATCGAGGCAGTTTCAAGAGCATTGAAGCAGGAGCAGGTCGATTTGAAAGAGGCCATGAACAAAAGCACCCAGTTCGCATAAGACGCTATGACAAAATATCCAAATCATCCGCTAAAATTTTGGGACTATTTCTCCTGGTTAATTGTGATTGCAATGATCTTGCTATCGCTATTTAAAATTGGAGTAGAACTTTACAAGTCAGCCCAAATTCACGAACAGAAAATCAAACAAACCACTAATAAATAGCACATGATTACGCAAGATTCTATCGATAAGGTTAAGGAAACGGCAGAGATACTGTTTATTGTAGAACAATATCCAGATATCAAATTAAAGAAACGCGGCGCAGGTTATATCGGCTGCTGTCCATTTCACGACGAGAAAAGCGGTTCTTTCCATGTTACGCCCTCTAAAGGAATCTATAAATGTTTTGGGTGCGGTGTTGGTGGTGATCCGATCAGCTTTGTAATGAAAATGAACAACGTTGATTTTATTACAGCTATTCTTTTTATCGCTGAATTGTATAAAATTACTGTCGAAGAAAAGGAGGAAACTCCAGTTGATAGAGAACTTAAGGATAAAAAGAAGGAATATTTGCTGGTTAACGAAAGTGTGGCCAAGGTTTATTTCAAGCATCTATTGGCTCTTAGTGATGATCACCCAGTTAAAAAGGAACTGCTAATTACTAGGGCATTGCTACCAGGTACCATAATTGATTTTCAATTAGGTTTTGCTCCGGATGAATGGAAGTTTATTACCCCATCGCTAATTGAAAAAGGGAAATATCAGCCCGCCTTTGATCTTGGTTTGATTTCTACAACCAATGGTAATTCTAACGATGTATTTAAAAACAGGATTATTTTTCCAATTCATAACGAGCGTGGCCAGGTAGTAGGTTTTGGTGGCCGTGCAATACAAAATAAGAAAGAGATCCCAAAATATCTGAATAGTAGGGAAAGCGCGATTTACAATAAATCAAAAATTCTTTATGGCCTGTACCAGGCGCAAAAGGCAATCCGGGATTTGAAATTTGCAATCATTGTAGAAGGCTATTATGATGTGATCAGTATGCACCAGTTTGGCGCGCCAAATACTGTTTGTACCGGTGGTACCGCAATAACTGAAAGTCATGTGCTGCTGATCAAAAGATTTACTGGTCACGTCGTGCTAATGGGTGATGGAGACTCAGCCGGTAAAGCTTCAAATCTGAAAGCTGTAAACCTTTTTGTAAAGCACAACATTAAAATTGAAATCTGCTTACTACCAAAACCTGAGGAAGGAGAACCCAATATTGATCCGGACATATTTGCGCGCAAGCATGCCATCCCAACTGAAGACACCACAGAACTAGAGACCGAACCCACCAATGACTAATACTTTACTTCAATATATTTTAACATTTAAGCAGGACGCCATTTTATTTAAGGTGTCTGAATATCTCGAGCAAGCAGGAGAAGATACCTATGCAAAGAGTATGGTCCTTTATCCGATATGCGAAATGCTCAACCAAATGAGCAATGAGCTGCTGCAGGATGAATATGTAAAAAAGGTCAGCAAGATGATGGCAGTAAAGCCGAACATCATCATCAGCCAGTTAAAGAAGGAGACCGAAAAAAAGAAAGAGGAATCTGTACAGATACTTAAGGAAAATGAAGATGCGCTGCCGAAATGGGTAGACAAATCACATTATTACGAACACAGTTTTGTCCAACGTTTGGATCTAGAAAATAAAACAAAGACCGGGATCTATTTTTCAACTGGAGAAAGCTTACCTAAAAAGCTGACCAACTTCACATTCAAAGCCATTGCACACGTAAGAACGGACGGAGACGGGAACAGAAGACTGGCAGAAATAAATAATGGTTACGAGCTCGTAGTTATTGAGGTGCCAAGTGCCTTGTGGAGTAGCCCCGAAGGTTTCGAACGCATCCTAAATGAAAAGGGTGTCTTTTATACAGAAGATTTTTCAAAAGCAAATTTAACCAGGCTAAAGGCATATTTCCTGCCGCAATTTAAACCTTGTTATGAACTCGACAATTTGGGATGGCAGGCTGAAGGCTTTTTCGCTTATTCCAATCTGATCTATAAGGATAAGGTAATTAACTATGATGAATACGGCATAGCTGATGTAGATGGCACCAACTTCCTGAGCATGGGAGTAAGCAAGGCGCTGGAGGGTTTGCGTAAGAACAAATCAAATTATGAAAACGATAAATACCTCACTTATACAAAGTCGCCGATATCCTTCACTCAGTGGACCGAGTTAATGACAGACGTTTATCTGGAGAAAGGCATGATGGGCATCTGCTTTGTATTAATGGCGTGTTACAAGGACTTGATTTTAAGCAGGAATAACAACTGTCCAATCCCATATATGGTGGGCGCCGCGCAATCCGGTAAAAGTAAATTCGGAGAGAGTATTTCCAGCGTGTTTACGATGAATATGTACGCTCTCAACCTAAATCAAACCACCATCCCTGCTTTGTGGGAAAGGCTAAGCAGGTTTTCAAATGTTCCCATGCTGTTTAATGAGTTTGACGAAAACAGCATTAAAGAGGAAATCACCAGGGCTTTTAAAGGCGCCTACGATAATGAGGGAAGAAATAGGGCTACAATAACGCGCAGACGTTCTGAAACGCAGGAAGTGCGTTGCCTCCCTATTATAATTGGCCAGTACTTGACTACTAGTGATGACGGTGCCATTCTGCAGAGAACTATCCCGATCAAATTCGCAGAAAACAATTTAAGGACCAATGCCCAAATGCAACGGTACGACGAATTGAAACGCCTGGAGAAAGAAGGCATCACTTCGCTCAGCTGTGAGGCCATGGTGCATAGGAAGTATCTTTCTGACAATTATTTGCTGAAATATCATGAGCTAACCGTAAAAATGAAGGAAGCCCTGGCCAGTGATAACCTGATTCCTAAAATGCGGATTCTGGAGAACTTTGTAAATGCAATGACCGTCACCTTACTGGTAAAGGATAAGATTGAAATGTCTTTTACCGAAGACGAATTTTTTGAGTACTGCAAACAACAAATTATATCGCTCAGCCTGATTATCAGTGAAAGTAATGCGCTAGCCAATTTCTGGAGCATGATGGAATTTCTTTTGGATGAAGATATGATAGAACAAGGTTTTCACTTCAAAATTGAAACGAAAAACGAAGTTACCGTAGCTGCTGATAGAAAGGATGCCATTAAAAAGACGTTTTCTGAACCGAAAAAACTCCTTTTCATTCGCCTGAATACCATTCACACCCTTTATCAAAAGCAAATGAATGCGATCAATAAGAAGCCGATCGATAAAGAAACCATTCTGGTTTATATGAAGGACCAGGAATTTTACATCGGCAATAGTCCTTCAGGCAGTTTTAGAAGCAGGCGCAGAGGAAGCACAAACACCAGTTCTTTTGTTTTTGACTACGATATGCTGAAAATTAACCTGGAACGGTTTGATGAAAAAGACGAATCTCATGTGGTTTCAGTCACCGGCAAATTATCAGCTGATGCCACAGCTATCAATGTTCTGGACGTAGAGAAGCTTTCATTTACGATAGTACATAATGAGGACTACTATAAAGAGGAAATAAGGATTGATCAGAAAGTCTATACCCGCTGCTTTTTCAAAGACCTCAGCATAATCAATAACCTAAAGATCAATACAGCCGTCAAGGTTACTGGGTCACTTGATGTTAAGCCAGGGAAAACAGTTGATTACCGGTACATGGAAGTGCATACTATAGAATTTACAAAACCTGAACCCATGAAATTTTAATCTGGTATGAAAGGAAATGAACAGCTTGTGTTATTTAATCTTCCTGAGCGTAAGAGCGAAGCGAATGTGGAGGCCTTTAAAATAGCCATAGCAGTGGATGAAATCGAACAGAAGAAGCTGGCCATCGATCTTCAGCGCTATTATTTTCATAGAAAGCTGAAAAACAAATACAAGATTAATCCGGACCACTGGACGATTGATATCCCATACAGTTCTTTCAAAGAAATTCCCGATGGTGACCGGTATTACATCTGGCACTTAAAAAGACTTGGATATAATTTACAATACATTTTATTATGATAGAACCTCAAAAAATTATGATGCAAACCTGGTTTCAGGATAGCCACAATAGGGTATGGGTGATACTCCGGGTGAATCCATTTTCTACGGAACCACCAAAAGAGATCGATATGCTGGAGCTTGGGAAATCAGAATCAATAACCCGCCCTTATAGAGAAATAGTTGACTTAGTAGCAAACGGAATTTTTAAACCAATCAGTAGATAAATGGGAAACATTACAAATTCACTTAAACAGGCCTCAGATAGAGGCAAAATTGCCGAAGAAAAGGCAATCAAGATCGGCGAAGAAGCAGATCTGCTATTCAAAAAATGTACAGACTTATTTAAGGAGTTGAAACGCCAGGTCGGTATGGATCTGGGTGAGCGAATTGATGATTTAGTCAGTACGATCACCAAAGTCAAATCCCGTGATCAGGTTTATCATTTTGACAAGGAACCAGAAGGGCAGTAGCATGAGAGCAATTATACTTTTAATCATTCTGGCGCTGTTAGTTGCAGCAGCTGGAGCATAAAAAATCAATTATATGAAAATTACTTCCAAGCAGATAAATGATGCTGCAAAGGTTCACGCTCAATCAGTACTGGGCAATCAATTCAAAGCAAACCCAGATGCAGCTGCTGCTGTGCAAAATGATTTCAAAGAGGGCTTTAAATGTGCCGTAAAACTTCTTTCAAAAGCTAAATAAGATGCTGAAGAGATATACAATAACATATCAATACGAATGGTCATGTGAAGTTCAAGTAAATGAAGAATTTTTAATACTGGAGCGTTGTGAGGCAGATAAGCCATTTACCACGCTAGACGGTATGAAGGAAATGATATTATTCTGGTCCAATGGCGCTACAAGACTTAAAGAAAATGGTGGCGACGTTTTAAAGACTTTTCTAAAAATGCTTGCTCAGGCTATCATGTATATCCAGGCTGAAGATAATCTCACTGTTGCCGGTGTCATTGAAAAATTCGAGGAAATGGAAGGCTGGTATAAGCCAGATGGCGGTTATGGTTTCAAGTTGGTTGATACTGAAGATGTAGATTTTAGTATTGATGATTTTAAAGTGGAGGAGATTATATGATCGGTAAGCAACCTGTAAAAGTCGTTTTATCAAGTTCTATAATAACGACGAAGAAAGAAATTTCGAATGCTTTAATTGATGCTTTTCTTTCTAAAAACTATGATTTATCTATCCATTTAAAGACAGTACCTGTAAAGTTTGCGGACTATTTTGCAGAGTCAGAATATATTGAAAAGGAACATTAAAACTCAAAACGGGAATGCAACTCCTTGCATCCCCGTCTCAATCTTAAATTAACGCTCAAGGGCAAATTTATAAATTAATATTTAACCAGGAATAATAATGATTGTACAAGCAGTAAGTTTTGGTTGGGACAAAAAGCTTAAAAGAGGTGTTACACAACAGGAAAGAAATTCTATAATGCTAAAATCTGGTAAAGAACGGGCGCGGCTCATGATGAATTTTGAAACTAAGGAAGAATACTATAGGCCTTGCATAGGTAAGTTTATTATTCATGGCTTGGTGAATGGCGATGATTTCAAATTCAAAGAATCCATAGAAGCAATTAATAAATCCAAAGAGATGATTTCGATAATTGAAAAAAGTATAAAAAAATCAATATGAAAAAAATAATTTTGATAGCTGCTATTGTCACCATCCTGATCAGCTGCGAAAAGCGATATTATTTACCGGAAAATGTAAGACCCACTCAAAAGCGTAGGCCATATCCCGATACGAGCAAAAGACCGCTTGTAATTCCGGATAGAGTCAGGAAATAGTTAATTATAATATTTTAGTCCCCTTTGAAAGCTTTGCACATCTGCAAGGCTTTTTTTATTCTCCAGCATTTTATAAAATCATGCATTTCTGGTAGGGTGTTCCTAACGTTCCTAATGAGTCCTATAGGAAAACACCCTATTTTCAATGGAGCTTGTAAATTCTTGAAATTTGGATTTTATCACACCTGAATTATATCATGCGCGTTTAAACACATTTAAAGGAAGGTAAGCACTAAATATTTGATATTTTTCGTTTCCGTCAGGAAATCGTGTAAAAGTGCTCCTAATGTATATATTGTTCCTAATATAGTATTTAAAGTATAATAAAGTAAGATTAGTGCTAAAAAAAGCATTAGGAACACTTAGGAACAGTTGGAACAGTTAGGAACAGTGGAGCGCTTTTTTACAAAGTATATCATCCATGGAATAATTTTGAGAAAAACGATGTTTGAAGATGAAAAGATGTCGGCAGCGATACCAAAAAGTTTAGTTAAATTTGAACATAAACCAAACACCAGGGATGATATTTGTTTTACCGGTTTCTATCAAACCATTTCTTCGAAGCTATCTCGCGCATTATTGCGAAATAGAACCACACCTAACGGTATCTCATAAAAATAGATATACCAGCTTCCTTATTAATTGCTTAAAACATAAAACGCAAATCGTTGCTGAGGATAAGAAATATACCCTGGGAGTTCGGCCATTGAAACTAATGCTTTCCATCCCGGAACATTACGAGCGGAATTATGGCATTAACATAGGGATTCGCCAGCAGTACTGGTTTAACCAGTTCCTCCAGGAAGATTTTATTCACCAGATGCTAACCGCTGTTTCCCCATCCCTTACCGGTAGAAAGGGTGAGCTTAAAGCACAGTTGATAAAATTCCGTGAACGCTATGATATTTCTGAAGATGATCTTCCTTTTAAAACCCTGGAGAAAATGTGGGAACGGAACAAGTTCAGGATGCCTAAGTACAGAATGAATTAGCAAATTATTTTTCAAAAAGTTACCACGATATTGTCGGTAACCGATTTGGGCTGCTTTTAAGAATATTAGTGTCGTTTATCAGCCAGGGAATAGATTGTTCCTTTGGATATGATTAGCAATTTCCCTACCAAAAAACTATCAAACCTTGGAGGTTTGAAGGGCTTTAAGTTCATTCCATCTTTTCATATCTCAGTCGCACCGCCAATATCTGAAGGAGTGATCACTTCGGCTATTGTTCTGCAACCCGGTAAATCTTGGTTAAATGGATATGCTACGCCTGAAACCCTTGAGTATAACGAAGAAGCAAAGGATTCTGATAATGGGGTAATCTTTACCTGTCACCTTTCCGGATTTGTTCCTGGTGATTTTCCTGAGCTGAATAGTTTATTGAACACTATGGCCGGTCTTCCATTCTGTGTACAGTTCTATAACGCAAAAAATGAACTAAGAATAGCCGGTACCCAGGGACAGCCGCTAATATTTAGCTATACTTTTAAAAGCGGATCCGCAAGGTCTGATAGCAAAGGATATCAGTTTGAGTTCCTAGGAGAGTCAATTTGTAGTGCTCCAGCCTACAATATTTAATATGCTGTCGTTTATCAGCTCTATTTCTATCTAGACTTTTGTATTATGTTAGATCCATTTTTATCTGCTCTTTTAAGAGGATCATGGCTTATTGATGAAAGTTACGCACTCAGCAGTATGCCTCTTGCTATTAGTGTCCTTAATGGATCCAGTTTGGGATCTTCGTTACTAAACGGCAATGGTGATTTTGAGAATCCATTCTTTGTAGGACCAGATGGGCAAAGGAGAGAAGCATTTGCTTTTTTCAGAGGTCAAATGGTTTTTCAACCAGATAATGCATTACCGGGGAGTATCGCTGTGGTTCCATTCATCGGGCCTATGATTAAATATATGGGGTCTTGCGGAGAGCCTGGAATGATCCAAAGACAGCAATGGATTGGCTTAATGGCTTCTCTTCCAAATGTTGTTGGATATGCTTCTATCTTAGACACTCCTGGAGGTCAAGCGGACGGAACACCGCAAACAGCCAAATTTATTCAGGAGATAGATAAACCAACAGCAGCTATAATTATTGGTGAGGCTTGTAGTGCTGGTGCATGGATCGCTTCAGGTCACGATGAGATATTCGCAGCTGATGAATTTTGCGATTTTGGTAGCATTGGAGCTTATCAGACAATAGTCGATCCAAGGGGTAAATATGAAAACGATGGGTACAAAATTCGTACAGTATACCCAAAAATATCAAAAGACAAAAACCTTTCTTATAGAATGGCTATTGATGGCGATACCTCTATGGTTGAGGAAGAGGTTGGTGGATTAGCCCAAAGCTTCGTTGACGGTTTTCGCAATAATAGATTAGCACAGCTTAAATCCGACGACTGGGAAACTGGTAAAGTATTCAATGCCAAAACGGCCACCGAAATGGGTATGATCACAGGAATAAAACCAATGAATGAGGTTTTTGATCATCTCCGAAAAATATCAATTACACGTACTAAACAACAAATAAGTAACAATTCAAAAATGGAAACTAAAAATATTGAAGCTCTGGCCGGAAAAGAAAGTCTTTCTTCAGAGCAACTGGATTTGGCTAATGCCGAACTTACAGCAGCTGGTGTAACTAATGCAACAATAGTTACTGAAGCGATGATAACCGAAGCTACAGAAGCCACAACAAAATTGGCTACGACTAAAAAGGATTTAGAAACTGCCAATACAAATTTGACAGCTTCTCAAAGCAAAGTAAGTGAACTTGAAGGTAAACTATCAGCCCTCGGTAAAGTTCCTGGTGCTACTCATGTAAAAGCCCTGGGTAAAGAAGATCCTGTAGATCCTGGAAAAGAAGATGATGATGTAATCTCCAATCTTGCACACAATAAAGCTGCTGAGGCATACTTAAACAGCTAACGGTAAATAATAATTAACGCTCTCTAAATTAACGCTCTCATTTTTTAACCTCTCAAAACAAATCAATGAAAAATTTATTAATTCTCGCTTTTAAGCTTTCCGGCGGACTAGCTGCCTCATTCTGTATGGGCGCAACGCTTGCATATACTGCAGGAGCCTCGGATTTTTACGTCGCCCTGATCGGCGCTTTATTCGCCGCTTTCAGTTTAATGCCAAAAGGTATTAATCTTACCGGCACATTGGCAACTATTACTGTTACTGACCTGGTGACTGAATATGGTGCGTTTTACAAGGCCGGATCCCAATCGTTGAAAGATTTACGGAAAAAGATTTTCCAGCCTTCTGTTACTGAAGCATTCTTTACCAATAGATTGACCGATTCAACTCGATTAGAATTGGCGAATGCTACCATTACGCGAGTGTTACAGGCATTCCAGTCCGCATTTACTCCGCTTGGAGACACGACCTTTACGCCACAACCCATAATTCTTGATCACCTGAAGATCGATGCCGATATCATTCCGCATGATTTGATGGAAACGTGGTTAGGCTTTTTGGCTTTAAATGGATTAAAGCCTGCTGATTGTCCAATCGTAAAATATTGGTTGGAAGAATTAGTTATTCCTCAATACTGGGAAGATCTGGAGAAATACGAAATCTGGAATGGTAAAAAATTAGCTATTATCCCAGGAACGCCCTCAGTTGCCAGTGCTGCAATGAATGGAATCAAAGAAAAGCTAAAAGGTCCAGGAATAAACATAGTGACGATGGGCGCTGCACCTACTGATCCAGTTCAGTTTGTGGAATACTTGGAAGACTATACTGGTAACATTCCCGAACTAATCCGTGATAAGATGGATGCTCACGCAATGAGTACCACTCTTGGTCTGAGATTCAGACAAGGTATGAGAGCGAAGTATAACCTTCATTATGCTCAGGAAGCTGATTTAATGAAAATGGCTGACTTTGACATCAAAATCCAGGCACTTCCTTCTATGGTGGGACATACGTCTATCTGGAGTACAATTCCAGAAAATAGAATCGTAGCTAATAAAAACCCTAAAAACCAGGGTGTATTCGATGTTCAAGTTTCCAAACGCCAAGTTCTTGCTTTGACTGATTTCCATAAAGGAATTGGTTTCTGGAATAACGGTTTGATCTATCGTACTGACGTTGCCTTAACCTAAATCATTAATCGCCTTGGGCTTCTGCCCAGGGCTTAACTCTATTTAAATGAAACTTATAAAAGATTTTACCGACCTGGCTGAGGCCATTAAGTACATCGCCGGCATTAATGAAGCTTACCAGAAGGAAGTTCAGGAAAAAGAAGACATCAAAAATAAGGGTGTTCTTTTGAAGGAAACCTTGGATAAACAATCAGCTGCTTTGACTGATTTAAATTCGCAGGTTGTCTTGTTAACTGGTACAATTGCCGGACTTAGAAATGAATTGGAGGCCTCCAAATCTGATACCTTAAAGGCTATTGAAGAATTAACTGAACTTGGTACTAAAATGGACCTGCAGGAGAAATTCGGCAAAGATGGTATAGTGGTAGTTGTTGGTGGAAAAAACTACACACTTATTGGCGATGTTTTCGCGTATGATGGTTCTAAAAAAACCGCTGAACAGTTGAGTAAGGACAAACCTCAGCTAGAGAAAATGGTAAAGCTCGGTTCTGGAGCTTTGGTCGAAATAACTAAATCCTAATCATATTAACGCTCTCAAATAATGAATGCAGTCGCAGTACAATGGCCACAAGGCAGGTATAATCCTGCCGGCTTAACAAAGGTTTTCTACGCTTTTGTAGATGATATCCTTTCGTTCCCATCTTTAGCGGATCCTGAAACCGCCACTACTTTCGCAAGTTTAGTAGAATTTGCCAATCCTATCGTCATGAAAGCTGGCAAGCAGTTCAATGAATTGTATTGCACTGTTGAAGAAGGTGAATTAAAATCTACTCTAGTTGGTCCAAGGGATGGTAAAGGATATGAAAATATGCTTGAGATTTCTTTCCCAGGTAATGAGTCTTTGTTCTTAGGTTTTAAAGCAGCTTCAGCAAATAGAAATATTGTTTTCGCTGTAGCAGAGAAAAACAAAAAAGTAAGGATTTTGGGTTCTCTTGAAGATCCTGCTTATATGGAATCTGACGAGTCTACTTCCGGAAAGAAGATAGCTGATGGCCGTAAGTCTGTTTTGACTTTTAAAGCCTCCAGTGCAACTCCTGCTCCGATTTATACTACGGCTCTTGCATCCATTCTTGCACCTGGTGCTTAACTGAACTGATATGTCAAAAGAGTTGTTGCCGGCTGTTGCCAAGAAATATGAAGTTACCGGTATAAAGATCGGGAAACATTACTATGCTGAGTTTGGTGAAGTGGATTTCGAAAAGATTTCCCTTCCTGAAGCTGATCAGCTTTACAAAGCAAAGTTTCCGCACCTGGTACTCAAGAAAAAGCAGATCGCCCCGGCCTCTGTCTAAATGTCCTTTGAATTTTCGCTCTCAACCTGAAGCCGGCCCATTGTGGTCGGCTTTTTTTTATTAAGTTTGCCATGCAACTGAATTTTATTGTTACCACTCGCTTTTCTGTTATACGGTAAGGCGCGGGCTTGTCATAATGCTTAGGCAAAAAACGGCCGATGAGTGGTATAAACATTCAGTTGCAGGCCTTACCGTTATTTTTTATGTCAGAGCAGCAAAGATTCCCGGACAGTGTTTTATTTCAAAGAGTGGAACAAATCTATATGCCTGCACAGAATTGGCAGCTTTGCACTATGCCGCTTACTTCAGATCAATTGATAGAAGCCATAAATGTAGCCTTACCAGGTTACTTTGATAACACAGAGAAGATCTTCCAGATATTTGAAGAGCTTAATTTTAGGTATGAGCGCAATGAGTTCAATAACAAGTATTATTGGCTGGTAAATCCGGTTTAATTGATGAATTATTTTCATAGTTTAGAGAAAATTAACTACTATGGAAATAAAGGAAATATATGATGAATTTAAGGATCGAATATCCAATCCGTTCACAGGTTCATTTGTCATATCATGGATAATACTTAATTATCAAATTCCAGTTGGTTTAATCTTTTACAAGCAGTCTGAACTTCTTTTAGACACACATCGTTCCTTCATTGCCTTGATTGCAGATACATATAACGTTGAAAATATGCTCATTTTCCCGTTTTTATTTGCTTTGATATATACTTTTTTGGTGCCATTACTTACCACCGAAATAAAGGTATACCTTGCTAAAAATCTTGCAAAGAGAGACACTCGGATTTTATTAATTAATGAAACCACACCAATCTCGCCAGTGCGGTATATGAAGTTAAAAAAACAACTTGCAGATGAGAAAGATAACTATCGTGCATTGCTTACCTCTGAGAATCAAGTTATGCAACAAAACAATGATCTTGAAAAACAGATTGAAGCTTCAGAATTGAAGTTATTGGATGTTGAAGCAGGTCATAAAGAAGTGATAAGAACACTTAATGTAAGACTTGAAGGGCTGAAAGAGACTGTGGAAACTTTAGAAAAGGATAAAATTGCTCAACAAAGTAAGATTCATTCATCTGAAGATCAATCTCAAAAAACTCAGTTATTATTGATTAAAGCACAGGAAGACTTAGATGTTTCTGTTGGTCAACTTAAAACTCAAGATAGAACCATTCTAGAACAAGTTAATCGTATTAAACGTCTTGAAGATATTATTAAAAATAATGATAGTGCTTTGATGGGTGGTTTACGGCCTCCTAGTTAATAAAGTTAACTCTTTGTCGTTTACTAATAAACCAGCAATTGCCACTTTTGTATTATGGCAATTGCGTCTCTCACAACATGGCTAACGAACCCTGACAGGCAATACGATCAGGGTTTATTGATATACGAACAGTACGGTACCAATCAGGTTACCTTGGCACTTCTTAGGAGTGGCAGCAGCTCATATCATTTTAGCAAACTTCAAAAATCCCTTGAGGAATTAAACCTCAGGGAAGATCTGGTGCCTATTCCAATTGTTATTGGCGAATATATTCCTGAAGACATTGTTTCTCCAGGTAAACCCGTCTTTGATTATAAGTCCGCTCCGGACATCATCATCGATATCAGGGATAATAAAAATAAATCCTTTGCTCAGGCAAGAAAGCTTTTTGAAGTTATCCGGGTAATGGATAGTAAAGATCATCGCTTGGCGGCTGCGCTTGAATTGCTTGATCACATGGATCACGTACAGGAATCATGGGGAGCAATTGATGCATGGCAGAATACAGGTGAAATTAAACAGATTGCGGTAGAAGCAGAAATTATCGATATCGCCGGACTTTCTCATGCGCAGCTCCTCAGGGAGCAAGGCAATTTGATGAGCAATATCTGCAAAGACAAAACTCAAATTCTTACCACTTCCAAACCCGGACTAAAGCTGAAAGCTTCAGCCAGGTTAAAGTTTAGGGAAGACAGACTGGCGAAAGTCAGGGAAAGGCTGGGTAATGAGTTTGTTTAAAAGTGCCGATCTAAAAGAAATGGAGGAAGTTGCTTCTTACCTTTCCTTGGCCGTTGAAGTGGGTAAAACCTCTTTTATCACAGATAAAAAGAAAGATGCTTTGCAAAAGGCTATTGGTAACATAGACCAGTGGCAATCTTTATTCTATGTTACTGATGGTGCCTGGAGTAATATTGATGTGCTCGAGTATTTACTTGAAAAGACTGGGCCCGCTAATGTTTATTTCTCCAGCTGGGCGATATCTTCTGATGCAATAAGACGCTTCCAGTACTGGCAGCAAAATGGCATTATAAAAAATACCTATGCCATATTCGACCAGGGTATTAGAAACCGCAAGCCGGAGCTTTTCCAGGAAGCATTGGCAGCCTTTAAAAATTTAAGACTCCTTAAATGCCATGCAAAGTTATTGGTAGTTGAAGGTGAGCGTTATAAAATTACCCTGATGGGTTCTGCAAATATGACCTCCAACCCGAGGAAGGAAACTGGAATAATACTCAGGGATATGTTTTTGGCTGATCACTCTATTAATTGGATTATGGAGGAGTTTGCTAATGTATAGCCCGGAAATACTTCAGGAAGTCACAGACTTCGCGTATAAGTACTTACTGATAGCTGAAATTGCCATCATTACAGGTGTTGAAATTGATGATCTGAAGGATAAGCTACATCCGGTGCACCAGGCGTTTCTAAAGGGCCGGTATATGCGTAAAGCGGAATACAACAGCAGCGTTATTGCTTTAAGCAAGCAGCTGAGCTCTCCGGCCATGGCCATTGAAAGCAAAATAGCCGAAACAGCATTCTTAAATGATCATAAAACATTATGAAGCTGCTTGGGAAAATGTCCTCTTACGAGCGGATTGTAGCCTATTATAAAGATCCTGAAGGGGATGTATCAACGCTTACTGAGCATGAGCAAATCATGCTATCCAGGTGGAATGAAGCTTTCACGCTTCAGCGGAATTATACCAGTACTTCCGACTCTGCAGCAATTTTAATGAAGCGGTTCCCTGGTATCAGCAGGGCAACTGCCTATCGGGATTGTAGTCATGCCATAAGTCTATTTGGGGATATCTCCAAAGCAACAAAGGATGGGATAAAACATCTTGCAACCGAGATCGTTCGCGATGGTATTGGCATTGCCAGAATGAAAAATAATGAGGATGCCATGATTAAGGGTGGTGTTGCCATTGCCAAGATTAATGGAGTAAATCTAGTGGATCCGGATCTTCCGCGCTTCGACTTACTGCAGCAAAATACTTATGAGGTCAATCTCCCTCCAGCTGCAGTTTCTTTATTGGAAGCAATGATCAAAGGTGGAAGCATAGACCTTACTCAAATGGTGGATGCTATGGGCACCCATGCTGAAGAAGCCACCATTGAAACCGAGGAGGACGATAATGGAGCTGATTAAAGCGGTTATCGAAAAGGTAAAGGTTGTGTTCAATTTAATGCAGCTGCTGTTGAAAATTGCCTGGCAGCGCATTAGGGTAGTTCAGGTTGGTCGTGGTGGTGGTAAATCTTTTATCGTGGCCATAGAGATCATCAACCTTGTTTATGATATGCCCCGCTCTAAGAACTTTATTCTTGGAGAAACCTATCAGCAGATCCTAACTAGGACATTGCCCTCAACAATCAAAGCCCTAGCAATTCTGGGGTTCCACAAAGATCTCCATTATTTCATTGGGCGATATCCTCCAAAGTCTTGGGGTTGGCCTGAAGCCTTCGAGCCGCCACTAGATCCAAAACATTCCATGTTCTTTTATAATGGGACTGTCTTCGATTTCTTATCTCAGGATACCAATTCCAGAGGTGGTAACTACAGTGCCGGCATTGTTGACGAGGCTCAAGATATTGACCAGGGTAAGTTCGAGTCTCAGGTCATTCCAACTATGCGTGGTGAATACCAGCGCTTCAAAAAAAATAAGACCTACAGACGGTTGACACTGCTTTGCTCAATGCCAAGAATCCGCCGTGCTGAATGGATATTCAACTATGAGAAGTTAGCCAAAGAGTTTCCTAAGATCTATCTGTGGTTGGCTGGTCCTTCCAGAATTAATGCGCACAATCTACCTCCAGACTGGTTCGAAGATCAGCGTAGAATACTTGCGCCATCTGAATATGATATCGAGATCGAAAACATACGGCCTAAAAAGATAATAGGTGGGTTTTACCCGAGGTTTGATGATCGAATCCATTCTTATGTAGCATTTAATAATGATTATCTGTTAGGTAATATCGATAAACATAGCGGCTATACTGCCGAGGCGTTCGAACAAATGAACTGTTTGCAGGATGGTGATATTGATTTGGATAGTCCATTGGAAGGTGCGCTGGATTACGGCGCCTGGTTCAATGGTATTGTCACAGGTCAGGAGAGTAAAGATGGTGCTTACTTTGACTTCCTCTCCGGTATGTCCATTGATGAGAAAAGTAAGTTCGAGGATCTGATCGTAATGTGGTGTACTTATTACAGGTTCCACCGTAATAAAACATTTATATATTGGTATGATCATACGGCCAAAGGAACTGATCCAAGGGTTGAAGAGTACTATAAGATTGTGTGCCGGGTAATGCGTGGCCGTGGCTGGACGGTAATACAAAAAGATATCGGTCAGCAGCCTTCGCATGATGACCGATATAAGTTCTGGAATATGGCGCATGCTGGTGATCATCCCAATCTGCCGCGCTTCAGGTACAATCGCTACCATTGCCATTGGTTGATCATTTCTCTTAATGGTGCGGATGTTATACAGGGCCGTAATGGATTCGAGAAGCGTAAGGTGGATGAGAAGAATAGAAAGATAGACCAGAGGAGTACTACCCACTTCTCTGATGCCCATGATACGCTTGGTATTGGCAAGTATGGTGCCCGAACTATCCAAAAGGGCAATGGAATGGCCCGAGCACGGATCGGAAGCTGACCGAAGTAGCAAATCTTTATGGAAAAACGCCTCTTACACTATGTGGGGGGCGTTTTGTGTTGCTAGGGGTCCCAATCATATACCGCAGGGGCCCAAAAGGGCAATTGCGGGTTTTCCACAGGGCAGGCGGGGGGGCTGTTAGACAAATTTGAGACTGTAAAAAAGTCTCAAATCTGTTAACGGTTTCTAATTCAAAATTTTATGCTAAAATTTCTCAGGATTTTTGAGACAAAAATTTAAGGCAAAAAAAGTGCAAAAAATCATTAAATAATTGCTTAAGTCCTTGATATTTAAAGGAGTTTTTCTTATATTTATACTATGAAACAAGGAAGAAACCAAGTTAATTCTGCTAAAGTAGCAGGATTGCCAACCGAAAAAGCCGAAACAATTTTAACAATCGTTGCCAATCCAGGAGCGACACACATTCCCGTAACTGACTACGACCTTTTAAGTTCAGAAATTAAGAAAGGTCTTAGTCTGGATGAAACTATGAAGCTGATCGAAGAGCTTCACCTGAAAAAAAGACACCGTGACCGTCTTGACCTTTACATTGATCTGCTAAACTCTTTTGCTGTTGCGCAAAAAGTAGAAGATTTGGACACCGACCCGAATAGCTACTATAACGGTTGTTCGCTAGTGATCACTGACGACAAATCAGGAAAGTTTAATCTTCGTAACCCGACATTGATTAAAGATGTTATTGAATTTTTAACTGGCCGAATGGCTGTTAAATTATCGGAGATCGAATCAGAAATCCAATTGCCTAACTAACAAAAAAAAAACGCCTCAAAGTTGGAGCTAAGAGGCGTTTTAATTTTCAATCTATTCTTAAAATGCAATGTACGAAGATTTCTTTCAACTCCTTGACCAAATTTATTGGGATGGCTACGCCGAACAGTTAGCCTTTGATAATCCCGAAAAACTATATTTTGAACTCGACCAATTTTTAAACTCATAATGCCAGACCCAATGTTTCAACTAGCGGAAATCACAATAAATTATAAGCCGATACAAAAATTAAGCGCTCAACCTCAAATTAATAAAAGTCAAGATGCTTATCACATTTTTCTTGCCCAATGGGGAGAAGATCTTCATTACAAAGAGCATTGCAAACTCTTGCTCTTGTCAAGGTCTAACAAAGTCTTAGGAATAGCCACCGTTAGCAGTGGCGGAACTTCTGGAACGGTCATTGATCCTAAAAATGTTTTTCAAACGGCACTCATGGCCAATGCTTCATTTATAATACTTGCCCACAATCACCCAAGCGGAAATCTAAAACCCAGTCAGGCAGATATCAGCCTAACAAAGAAAATGACCGATGCAGGGAAATTTATGGATTTGCTTTTGTTAGATCACCTCATATTAGCAGAAGATAGCTATTATAGTTTTGGTGATGAGGGGCTAATGTAAAAATTCAAAAAGCCAAAAAATCCCGCTGATCGCGGGATTTTTTGTGTCTAACTTCTTTTCTTTTTTCAGTCGCCTGAAAGAAAATAAGCAAAAGAAAAGGCTTTTTCCCTTTGTGGTAAGTACATTTTTTTTACATTGCTGCATATGAAAGTTAGGTCGTTAGCGTCAATACTTTATTTCGATTTCGATGGAGATATTAAAGTTTTCATACTTGGAGTATTTACAATTACGAAAAGCCCTCAGCAAGTCGCTCGTTTTCTACAAACCCAAAAAATTGATTTAGAAATTGGTAAGATTGGGATGGATACGATATATAAGTCCTATACGGCTTATATCGAAGGTGATACTGAAAATTTTGATGCATTCACTAGATCAAATAATTCAAGTGAGGTTGCGCATAGTATTAATGGTTGTCTAAATAGTTTTTTACTTTTTAACTTATGGTTCCTGAAAGACTGCAGTGTCTATTGTTTGAAAAATCACTTGTTTAACGTTGACACAAAAGCTATAAAAATCGATACCCGGGATAAGATGATAAGCAATTCTTCAGGATTATACCAAACTGTGAAGTTTAGTGCGGCTGAGTTGAGTGAACTAGCCTTAATAAATGAATTAATGCTAAAATATCAGATCACGGAAGCATTAATCGAGGAGGCCGCTTTGCCAGTTTTTGATAAAGAAAATTTCTCTTTAACATCTCGAGCAAATTATCTTGCTTATAATTCGAATATAAATAGAATTATAAGGGCTTTACTATTTTTATTCCATGCTCGGTCTAATTCTTTTCTTCCTCAAAAAATTTCATTCTATATAGCAATATTAGAGGCATTATTTACCATACAGCAGACTGGAGTAACAAAACAAATAACTGAAAGAACTGCCTTTTACCTAGGGGGGGATGAGTCAAAGATTCAGAAGACATACGAACTGGTGAACAAGGCTTATAAAGTGCGGTCCCAATACGTACATGGACAACCGCTTAAAAATTCTTATGCTAGTATTGCATTCCTTCTGTCGATTTCAAAAGACTTGGATGAAATTCTGAGAATAATATTTAATAAGGTTTTAAAAGAAGATTCTGAGAAGTTCAAACAACAAAATGAACATTTAATGGCTTGGTTTAAGACTTTGGTTAAATATGATCTAAAGCCAGCTCTGCCACGAGCAACATTATTTAATAAGATCGCAACCTTGCCAAAGCTCCTGCTGAACCACTTTAAATCCAGCGAGATTTAAAATCTCTGTAACCTTATCCGAGGAAAGTTTCCCTTTTCTAAACATCAACTTAGCAGAACTCGCAGCCTTCTCGCTAATATTTAACTTCTTATACCAACCCCTTTCTTGGGTTAATTGTTCAAAAGCTTGATTCCTTGTCATATTCAAAGGTAATAAACTGCTTTAAATAAACAGGAGTTTCTTTTGTAATTCCTTGTCGTTTATCAGCTGATCATAGGTGCCGACATTCGTATTGTGATAGAACTAAAATTGGCGCTCAGGGCAATTGATAAAATGGATTATCGGGATGGTACCGAATCGTTCTCTATTGTATTCCTGACAGCGGATCGCACCCGTAAAACCGGTGGCGAAATGATAGTTCTGGAAAGTGCAAATAAATGTGGTTTACCGCCAGGTTGTAAAGATCATGAGATGCGCGGCATCAAAGACAATGAGACCGGTAAAAGGTATGCCATACACAATCGACTGATTTTTCAATTTAACAAACAGGATATATACTGGGTATGAGTACGGTTATTAAAAAGTCTAGCGAAGGTAGAACCTCCCTTATTTATGGTAATAATGCTCCGGTTGCACTTATGCAAGTGTCAACTAAATCCGGATCTCCTGCTAATAAAAGCAAAACCCTGGATGGTGTGGCAGTTCCTCATGTAGAGGCCACAGCTTCCAAAGAGGAAGAAGAAGGCAAGAAAGCCTGGATTCCCTGGGGTGTTAACGATGATTTTCCGAAAATAGTAACCAAGCTTATACGCAAAAGTACTGTTGGCCGTGCTGGTCTAAAATTTATCACTAAATCCTTATATGGTCAACGCCTAATCACTTATAAGGTAGTTAAAGGGGTGACCAGTGGCGGCACGGAAGTCATTGAAATGGTTGATTTTCCCGAGTGGGATGCAATCCTCAGCAGGTCTAATATGCCGATGGTGCAATTGGCACTTAGTCAGGATCATGCATGGTTTGAAATGTCTATGCCTCAGATTAGGTTTAATGGAAATAAAACGGAAATCTGGGCGATTGACTTTCAGAAAACCTCGCATTGCAGGTTTGCTCCGGCTGATCCTAAAACAGGTATCATCCCAAGCATTTATGTTTCTGCAAATTTCCCTGACGTTCAGCCAGTGGATTGCCAGGTAATTCCAATGATTGATTCCATGCAGTATCATGATCATATGGAAGAGATCCGCGCCGATCTAAAGAATTTAAAATACATCATGCCGCAAATGTGGCCTGATGTGTTAAACGATTATTATCCTGTTGCGTCCTGGGACAGCGCTAGGGAAAGTGGGTACCTGGATATAGCGATATCTATTCCTACTTACATAAAGGCCTTATTTAAAAATCAAATGAGCCTGAAGTATCACATCGATATCCCGATGGAATATTTTGAGGATCTGTATGAAAACACCTGGCATTCTTTGGATGATGATGCTAAGGATACCATTTTCACTGATTTGTATGAAGAAATTGTAGAGCAGCTTACCGGTGCTGAAAATGCGCAGAAAGCCTTAATGACTTTTTCTCGTACCGGTACAAACGGTAAGCCTATTGGCCAGTGGACCATTACTACTATTGATGATAAGAGTAAAAGTGGTGATCTGTTACCAAACTCATCCGCTGCAAATAATGAAATCTTGGCTTCCATGAATTTAAGCCCGGCGCAGATTGGATATGGAAACTCAGGAGGCGCGCCAAATGGTGGTGATAACAATGGTGGTTCAAATATTCGTGAAGGTGGTTTACAGATGCGCAGCACCCTTAAGCCAGACCGTGATATCTTAACTCAATTCTTTGGATTTGTCAAGGCTTGGTACAATGCCGATCCTGAAATACAATTGGGTATTCAAGACCAGGTACTGGTAACTCTTGATGAAGGTCGTGGTACTAAAAAAGTAGTAAGCTGATGAAATTAATTACAACTATAGATGAGGTTCAGGAAACCTTGCCGGTAAGCTTTACCAGCACGATTGATAGGGTAAGACCTTTTATTGCTGCAGCTGAACGCAACTACCTTCTGGCCGTAATAGGAAAAGCCCAGTACGAGGTTCTGGTAGATGCTTATGTTGCTGCTGATCGTATTGCCAAGGATATCGCGGATACCGAAATCCAAGAGGCTGTTTTGATTTGCCAGCGAATAATTTCTAACCTTGGTTATTTAACCGGGATACCGGTCTTGAATGTAAATTTTACAGATGCCGGCATTTCGGTAACTTCTACTTCAGATATTAAGCAAGCCTTTAAGTGGCAGGTGGAAGATGTTAAATCAGCGATTTTAGAACTGGGCTTCACCGCAATTGAAGAGCTGCTGATTTTTATGGAAGAAGACTCTCCAGATAAATTTCCGGAATATCTCAATTCAGAAAATTACACAAAGCGGCATCAATATTTGATCACTGATGCAGCTGATTTTTCCGATAATTTCAATATAAATAACTCCAGGTATATTTTTAAAATGCTTTCCTATCTGATGAAAAGGGTAGAGGAGCAGGTGGTTAAAAGATTGTATGGGGCCACTTTTTTTGAAAGCTTAAAAACAGAAGAGCTCTCCGGAAAATCATTGACATTGGTGAAAGACTACATCATGCCTGGTATTGCACTTTTAACCGGTGCAAAAGGCATCATTGAAAGGGTAATTAGCTTTAAAAATGGTATTGCTTCCGTAAATCTGGACGGTAACTATGATAGTGAAAAGAATAATATTGCCGCCTCCAGGGACCAAATGAATATGGCCATGGAACAGCTAAATATAGATGGATCTGCTTTTCTTCAATCTGGATTGCAATTTGTCCTGGATAACCTGGTAGATTTTCCATCCTATCAGCAAATAGCACCCAAAAGGCGCAGAAACATTGGTAACAGTAAAGACAAAGGAATATACGCAACGTAATGGAACCTACACACGCTCAAAATATAGAAGACGGATCTGTAAGGATCAGTTTAAAAATGCTGTGGACTATGGCTGCATCGATGGTAGTAGGGAGTCTCTCTATTGCTGGTCTATGGTTCGGTTTACAAGGTAGTATTAACGAAGTCTCAAAAGCTGTTGAGATTAACCGGCTTAACCAGGTTCCGATTGATGCACTACAAAACCTCCAGCTGGAGAACATAAAATTAAATGCTACCTCAACTCAAATTGATCTGAAGGACCTCAAGCGTCAACTAGATCTAAAACAAGATAAAAACAAGTAATTATGAAAAATAAAGCTCTCAAATTCATTAAGGAATACATCGCGCTGATCATGGCCTTCGTAGTCTTTTTCATTTCTCCCTATTTATTAAAGATGATAGATCCAACAGCCGGCGCTTACGATGCTGGTGTTCTGCAGGTGATCATCATGGCTATTGTTCAGTTCGCCGTTTTTCAAGCTGTGACCTGGAGCGTAGTCAAAAATATATGGCCTGCTATAGGCCTTTATATGAAGAATTTTTTCAATAACGAATTTTTAAACCTCTCATCATGGCAAAGAATCTGTGTCTCGCTTTTTGTGTACTTCTCTATTTTAGCAGTACTGGTAACGCTCAGCAGAGTAATTCAGTAAGGGCAAATGTTGTCAAGATCTATGAATCCAAGATTGGCGTTCGTGAGCTCACTGGCCGCAATGACGGACATGATGTCGAGACTTTCCTTAAATATGTCTGGCTTCCAAAAGGTCAGCCCTGGTGTGCCGCTTTCGTATCATGGACCTTTGGACAGTGTGGCATTAGCAACGCTCGCTCTGGTGGGTGCGTCCAACTTATGGAACAAGGAGTTACCATATATAAACCTAGTAGCCCAGCAATTGGCGGCAAGGGATATGGAACTCCACAGGCAGCGGATGTTTTCTTCATCTACTTCCCCGAAAAGAAAAGAGTCGCTCATACCGGCTTTATACATATCTGGGGGGCGGCTTATGTCACGACCGTTGAAGGCAATACCAATGAAGCAGGCAGTCGCGAAGGCGATGGAGTTTATCGTAAAATTAGGTTAACCAGGCAGATCTATGCTGCCGTAAGTTTTTTAAAATGAAACAGTCACTAAAAATATTCACGGCCGCTCTGATGGCCGCCATGCTTTTTTCTTTCTTCTCAGGCTGTAAATCAAAACAGAAATTAGTTAAGACTGGAACCACCATTGACAAGTCAGCTAGTTCCAGTTCTGACAGTACGCATGTTATTGCAAGCAATCTAAAGCGAACTGATAACATTGATAGCGCGAAATTGGTGCTTTCGTCCAGGGCTTCCAACCAACAGCAGCATACCTTGGAATTACATTTTAAATTGGACAGTTCTAAGAAAATAATTCCTTTGGACAGTACTGGGAATTTTGATTTGCGCCAGCTGATAAACCGTGGTTTACAGAATGCAACATCACTTATTATTAAAGTCACTGATCAACAGTCACAATCTGAAGTAAATAGCACTACAAAGGAGCGTATCCATAAGCAAAGTAACTTGTCCGATTCTAGCAAAGACTCTACAGGTGTCAAGAAAACAGCAACGCAAAAAGATATTAAAAAGACTGAAAAAGAAGTGCAAAAAAGTAAAGATTCTACAGTTGCAAAAAACACCGGTGGTGGTACGGTTTTACTTTTTGTAATACTGGGATCGGTTGCAATTGTGTGTTTTTTTCTATTTAAACGTTAATTTTAATCCATGAGAATCATAAGTGGTAATTATATAAAGGATTATAAAGAAGTTCCATTTAAATGCGAGGTACCTGGTAGTTGGACTGAACTAGATCCAAAACAATTCTCCAGGATAATCCAAGTGCTGCACTACTCAAAAGCAGATGAGCACACGATTTCAGTTTCTTTGCTGGGGCTTCTATTCGGGCGTTTTAATTTTCATATTTTGGAGAATCTCCCTGATGAAGACCTTTATAATCTTGTTCCGCTTACTAATTTTATCAGGGATGAAAAACCTAGTGTTTCTAATCCATTTCCTAATCTAAAGATTCATAAAAGGTGGTGCGCAGCGCCTGCTGATGATTTAAGTAATTTGTCATTTGGCGAATGGTGTTTTGCATTTCAATTCTTTACTTATTACAAGCTTACTAATGATGATTCCTGGATAGTAAAACTATTAGCCTGCCTTTACAGACCAGCTGATCCGAATCAAAAACTTGATAGTCCGGAATATTCAGGGGATGTACGTGAGCAGTTTAATGAAAACCTTATTGAAAGCAGAGCCATACGGATAGCATCTATACCTGAGCACATGAGATTGGGAATCCTTGCCTGGTTTACTTTGGCCGTACAAAATATTATGGAACAGCGACCGCTTGTCTTCCCTGTCAATGAAATAGATCCGGAAGAAAGTGCAGCTGATGCTGAGGAAATGCCAGAAATGGATTCCCGTACCTGGCTAACTGTATTCAGAGAATTGCTAGGCCCAAAATGGGGCACGACAAACCAACTGAAACATACCAATGCAATGTTTATCCTTGATGCGTTGGAGGAACAACAGATTGCCTACAAAGAAGCCCTGGCCGCACAGAAGTCTTAAAAATTACTGTCGTTTATTAGCCTGCTACCATTTGCGACATTCGTTGCATGAAGTTAGCCGCACTCATAGCCCGTTTCAGGTTTTATGCCGAGATGCATAAAGCCATAAGGCATGATCCTAATAGTATAAAAAAATCATTTCTTCATATTGAAGTTCAGGATTTGGTTAAAGCTGCGCAAAGCGGGTTAAAACTACCGGCACTTTTAATACAGACTCCTGAGGTAGAAAAAACAGGATCCTACGATGATGTTTCTGAAGATTGGGGATTTACTTTTATCATTTATCAAAAGCTTGGCAAACGGGATAAGTCTGAACTGATTGATGAGTGTAAAGATATTTGTGATGACATCATAAACATGGTTGCCCTCGATGTTCAGGCAGAAATTTTACCCAGTCTTGTTCCTGGAACAAATGAAGGTTTGTTCGGTCCTGTAGTAGATGATCTCTATGGATGGGGCGTGAGCTTATCGGTGGCAGAAAGCTATGACGGCGAAGTGAATCCGGCTAAATGGTTACACATGACTCCTGATCAGCCATGAGCATAGTTTTGAGTTCAGCGCCACCGCCACTTTCTTTTAGTGGTGATAGAATTGCTGCAGTATTTACCTGTACAGATATTTTTGCTACGGTTGGGGTTAAGGCAATAAATAAGATCACACTTCCAAACCCTGTTAATCCAGGTTACAGTGTTGTTTTAAAATATGGCGGAAAAACGGTAACCATGGTTGCTGCCTCACCCATTGATGACAGCGGGAATCAGTTCTCAGCAACCGATTTTCTTTACTTACCGCCTGCCGTACAGGTGAAGAACTTCCAAGCCAATTATCAGCTTAGCCAGGACTTCATAATTACCATGGCCGGTGATGAGATTACCTTTACGGCGAAGCTTACCGGTACGGCTTTTAACATCGCCACATACAACATTACTCCTGGTGTAATTGAAACGCTAAAGCCTAATTACCGTGTTATGGTTCGCTTATTCTGCGAGAATGCCGAAAATACGGGTTTTGATATGATTTCTGGAAGCCAGGTAAATGTTCAGATTGCTGATTCAAACACCGCTGAAGGTATATTTGGCGACAAGCTTCATACTTATATTGGCGATGAGATACGGAAGAACTTACCCGATATCCCTACAGGATCCTTGCTCTGTAAAAAAAGCTGCAGGCGCTATTATTTCGAGTATGCGGAAAGTTATGGTGATCAGGTCCGCAAAGTATACAAATCTGATGTTAACACTGTGCTGCATGGCATTTTTTCTGCATTAGGACAAGCCACAAAGACAATTTCGTTAGAATTATATCCTACTAGTGGTATAGCTAAGTTTTTAAAGCAGGGAAGCCGGAGTATCGATACCCGCGCTGATCAGCCTCAATACTTATATTTCTATAATACCCAGACTGATCAAAATGCTTCCTTAATGGTAAAGTATTATTTTACTGATGGTACCGTGGCCACCAAGGTGCTGTATGCAGCTGTACTTTCTGAACATCGAAAATACGCGTTTAACGTACAGTTGACTCAGGTATTTATTCCTAGCGAGTACCCTACCAAATTAGTAAAGAAATATGAGCTTTGGCTCAATGACGAGGCACTTACCGCAATATCCGAAAGTATATTTTATGTAGTAGACACTGCTTATAGGCAGTTTTATAAATATTTCTTGAACTGGAGCAGCTGGGGATCTATGGACACCCGGATGTTTTACGGCAAAGGTAGTCATGAGCTTAACCTGGTGCAATCCAAAGCGGATAAAGGCTATTATAAACCTTCTGATATCAGCAAAGGATCTTCGCTAATTTTTAACATCAGCGCTACTACTAATTTTACTGTGGCTACCGGCTTTATTAAAGATCATAATGCCCTATTGTTTAACCGTGACTTTTTCCTTTCAGTTCTGAAATACCGGCTTTATAGTAATATGCTTTTACCTATTGAGGTCACCAGTAAAACCATTCCGGAGATTCCGGACGGGGAAAACTTGTTCGCTCAAAAATTTGAATACAGTTATTTATTTGATGATCATGCATATACTGAAGGAGACATTGTGCCGGTAATGGTGCCTGATCCGGCTCCGACAGGACTAATATATTTCGGACCAGATGGAGGAGCTCCAGTAACAGAAACCGATATTATAGCATTGGGAAATACGCTGCCACCAGAAACATACAGCTGGCCAATGCTAACCGGCTTAAATCGTATTTTCTGTATTGCGCTTCCTCCAGGTAAAATTTTATCAGTTGTAGTAGATGAAACTACAGAAGAGGACATCACACTACTTTTCACTTTAACTCATATTGTTGTTGATGGATTAGCATATAACATCTATACCATGCAGAACGCAATTGCTTTTCCAAACTCACATACTTTTTCAATCTCCATAATCAATGGCTAGTACTGCAAACTCAAAGAATTTTAAAATGGTTAACCCCGGACCATTGGATGCTTGGATGGGTCCATATGAATCAGTTGATGCCGCGAATACAGCAATTCCCAATGTTGTGATAGATGTTGACGGTACCCCGAAGAATTTTAGAGAAGGAAAATTCGCGATTGTGTTGATTGGAGCTGTCAGGATTCTACACTGGTGGGATCAAGATTATACAAATTCAGGATTGAAGCCAATCATTAACGGTATTACTGCGCCAACAATAGTGTTTTCTACTTATGCAAATATGAGGGCTTATAATGTGGTAAGCCCAATAATCGCTTTGGTGGTAGTTGATGAGAAAAGAAAAAGAGAAAATTCACAGTACACTCTTTGGTCAAATACCAATAGAAGGTGGATTGCAACAGTTGAAGACGATAATACATATATTTTATAATAATGGGAAATAAAGCAGATTTTAGTATTAATGTAAAAAAACAAAAAACGTACGTTGATCTTGTCACTCGTTTGACAATGGAGGGGATGCAGTTGGATGGCTATAATGTCTCTAACCCGGCTCAATATGATGCTAGCAATAATCCTGGTGGCTACAAATATAACGGAATTCAAACACCAGAAACAGATGGATTCACAGTTATAGCACCGACAACTTTTGACACGGTGTTATCATATAAGCCAATCCCCACCAGAATTGGATTAGTAACTGAGATTCATGCTTGGAGTTCTGGGGCTAGTAGATTTCGATTGTCTAGTCCTGGATTAATGGAAAGCATACTTCCTGCAAATTATTTGTTTCACTCCAGACCAGCTACCATAATAAGACGAGGAGATACTTTTTATATTGGTCTTCGGGGATTAATTACAACAAATACAAAAAGGCTAACAAATATTGCTGTTCAACTTATAAGAGCTAGCTGCGATATGAATTATTCAGCAGAAAATTCTATGTACCTGATTGCTGATAGTTTAATGGAGGGTAGATATGCAACAATTCCAGATATTGACGCAGCAACTTATACAGCATCCGATATTTATACATTTATGATGAGGAACTGGTATAATGCAAATGGTAATGATTGTCGTATTATTGATAAATCAATTGGAGGTAAAAGCTCTATCGATTACGAGAATTACAGACAACAAGGGAGGTTAGATCTAATTGATCCGCCATCAATTATTTTTTATGCTCTTGGCACCAATGATACAAATGCCGCCACCTATAAATCTAATGTTAAAATATTTCTTAAATGGGCATTGACAAAATGGCCTAATGCTAAAATAGTTGTTTTAGGACCATTGCCAGCACAAGGAAATTTTAGCGGTGGGGGTACGATGGAAACTTTCCTTAATTCAATTAGAACTAATGGTGCAGCCGCTGTTAGCGAAATCAACACAGAACTAGCCACGTCAAGCCGCTGTATTTTTATAAATCTCGGATTAGCATTTAGTGTAGCAGATAATGCTCAATACTCGACGACGGAGGCTGATGGAAGTCATGTACATATAGGATTAGTTGGTAATATTTCAACCTTCAATTATATTAAAACGCAAATTAACACCTTTTACCCTTCATTTGCAACGCTGTAAAATGAGAGAAAAACTTTACCCGAGCTCTATTTTTTTAAAACTTATAATTAGGCATTCTATCTAAAAATAATGATTCAAATTATAAACCAATTTAACCAGGTACTGGATCTTGATCCAGCTACTTCCATTCCTGCAGAACGCAAATTGCCATTACTTAGCGATAGTGATAGTTTTCTGCAAGATGTGACTTATCCTGGTAAAGCCGGACTGACTGAAAATAACATCCTTTTCATTCAGTCCGGGCATTTGGTGGAAGCTAAGCTGAGCGTATATGAATTGCCGGTCCGGGTGGTAATATCCGGTGAACCTTTTTACGCCGGGTTATTTTCTTATAAGATCGTATCAGGAAATATAGAATTTCTTTTAAAAGTGAACTTCGGTGCAGTGGCCACTAAGTTAAAGACTACGCTGATCAGGGAGATACTCACAGAAGATCACGACTTTACTTCAAGTTCAGATACACTGATGGAAGCCTTAATGAAGGATACCTGTTTACATCCTGAAAACTATCCTTATGCTTTCTTTCCAGTTTACAATAATGGATGGAATGATCAAGACCTTACTCAAGCTTATCCATGGATGAACTATTGGGACCATGCTGCACAAAAGTTCTTTGTAAAAGTTACAGGTACCGGTGGCCGCATTGGAGATACAATACAGGTACCTTTCTTTAAATTATCTTTCCTACTTACTGAACTATTCAAATATTTAGAGTTTACACTGGAGGGCGAAGTACTTCAGGATGTTACATTCAATTCCCTGTACCTATATACCCGTAGAGGTTTGAAACGTTACGATGTTAACCCTTGCTTCAGTTATTTCCCTGATAAGCTCACTATTGAAACTTTTGTTAAAGCCATCGGTGCCAGGCTAAATGTAAATTTCAGGTTCGATCTTTTAAATAGAAAAGTAATTGCTGAAAGCCTGGTACAGGAACTAGCAAAAACTGCGTACATAGACTTAACAGATTATCTGGAAAAAATCACGGAGCTCGGGCCTAATGAAAAAAAGGGTTACACAGTTACTTTAAAGACTGATGAGTCTGACAATGCTTTAAATTTAGCCAGTCCAGATGCAACGGAATCGGTATTCCTTCCTGCCTATTCCCTGGTTGTTGGTGGTGGTGAAAACATAGTTGAATTGGAAGTATCAACACTTAAATTAAAGGACCATACCGATTATGTAACTCCGGAAGCCGACCAGGTGATTCAGATTAATCAACCTGAGTTAATGGAGTGGCCAATAAGACTAATGACTTTTAACGGTATGAAATCCGTTACTGGAGGTATTTTTCCTGAAGCCAAGCCTTTTGAACTTTCTGCCGATGATGCAGCGTTTTACAGATTTGTAAGTGATAGTAAGAAAGTGATCATGCAGGCGAACATTCCGCCGGGTGTGCTCGCAAAAATGAGAACATGCGGAAAAATAGGTTTCAAATCTCAACAAGGCACATTTGTATACGCAATTCCAGCTAAGCAATCTTTTGCATTTAGCAATAGTAGTCCAGATTATATGGCGGTAAATATTGAAGCTCAGGTGATCCTTTCCAACATCAATACGCCGTACTCTATTTTGCCAGTTGATAAGCCTGAAGATACGACAGGTGGGAAAAGTATCATGTCTTTCAAGTTCGCTGCTGCCAATGGTTCTTTTGCACCCGATGAGGTAGCGCTGATCCGCGTTGCCAATGTTGGATCAGCTGCCATATTTGAAAGTTACCCTAGTAAAGCTCCAGCTGATCTATACGGTATCGGTGGCCAGTTAGGGAAATCTTTCGCCTCCAGCGGAAGCAGGATCGATATCCGTAATTCTGGTATTAGGATTTATGGCCAAAAGCCTCAATACATGTTGGCCGGTGGATCTAGGATCACATGGTCTACAATTGGAGGTGGAGCATATCACTACCCAGATACAAGTATTTGGTCTGATGATGGCAGGCCGCTGCTGATAGTTTTCTAGAATCTTACCGTCGTTTATCACCCCATTTTTTAGCTAGTCATTTGTAGAAATTAACCTTTCTCAAATGACGCTCGTAGATAAATATAATCAGGATGTCAGCAAATGGACCAGGGAAACCAAGCGCCAGCTGAAACTTGAAGTTATAAAACTTACCACGCAATATTCCGGACATAGTCGCTCAGACTTAGACGCTAAAGTGCGCAGATATGCAGGAGAAGCCAGTAAGATCAATTTCGCATTTCCATTTTACATGGCCTTTGTCCATAAAGGAGCAGGGAAAGGTTACGGTGGATCAAAGACCGGTCTTTTCACCAGGGCAAATGGATCCAAAGGAACAACTAATGCCAGTAGTATGGGTAAAATGGGCACAGGCGCAAGACGACCAAAGCCTTGGTTTAATCCGGTAGTCGAAGAACGATTCCCTCGGCTGGAGGAATTGGTTGCAGTTTATCATGGTGGGAAAGTAGCACTTAACATTCAACGAATTTTAGTGAACTAATGGCCAGTACTCCCAGATCAATTCGGGCGAGTCTGTACATCGACGGACAACCGGCAGAAAATTCTATAAAAAATGTTTCCCAGGTAGCCAGAGCCCTTCGCCGGGATTTGGAAGGGATGGTGATTGGAAGCACTCAATACAACAACACTTTAGCACAGCTTCGGGTTCATGAGCAAACTTTGCAACGTCACCGTGATGGTGTAAGAGGTGTGGCCGGAGCATTCGGCTGGCTGAGAACTGAAGTTGGCAAAATGGGTGCCCTTGCGGTTGGCTTCTTAGGCTTGCAATTTATTACCGAGCAGTTCCAAAATATCATTGTAAACAATGCAAAGCTTTCAGACAGCCTGGCTGATGTAAGGAAAACTACTGGTTTAAGTGAAGAAGGAGTAAGGCGCCTGCATACTGAACTGGGTAAACTAGAAACCCGGACTTCCAGAAAAGAACTTTTAGACCTTGCTCAGGTAGCGGGTAAGCTTGGAGTAAGTGGTGAACGTGATGTGCTCGGATTTGTTCGCGCTGCAGATAAAATTAAGGTTGCACTTGGTGGAGATCTAGGAGATGCCGAAGCAGCTGTAAATAGCTTGGGTAAATTAACCGAACTTTTCAAAATAAAGGAGGAGTTTGGACTTGAAGGCGCACTGATCAAGACGGGTTCCGCAATTAATGCTTTAGGCGCAGCGGGTACCGCAAGTGAAGCTTACCTGGTAGAATTTACAAAACGAATGGGCGGTATCGCGCCTCAGGCAAATTTCTCTATTCAGAGTATTCTTGGTTTAGCAGCAACAATGGACGAACTCGGCCAACCAGTTGAGGCATCAACAACAGCCATTGGCCAATTCGTTATAGGTATGGGTAAGGATATTCCGGGCTTTGCAAAAATTGCCGGAATGAGTGTAAAGCAATTCTCAACGGTATTAAAAACTGATGGAAACCAGGCTTTACTTGAGGTGCTCAAGAACTTGCAAAGTACCGGAATGGGTGTTGCAGGTTTGGCCGAGAAAATGGGAATGATCGGCGAAGAAGGTGCCAGGGCAACTTCAGCGCTTGGTGCGCTCTCAAATAATCTTGATTTACTTGTAAGCCGTCAAAAATTATCTAATGAGCAGTTTGAATTAGGAACAAGCTTACAACAAGAGTTTGATATTAAAATGTCCACGTTCGGTGCAACGCTGGATAATATGTCTAAGAAATTCAATGCTTTAAGCACAAATAGTGTGCTTACTGATTTTCTGAAAAATATGGTTTTTGGCTTTAGCCAATTTCTTGACTGGGGGCAAAGGAATGCAGTGATGATTGTGAATTTCACTAAATTTTTGATTGTGGCCGGAGTAGCATGGATTGGTTATCGATCAGCTATTCTTTTAACAAATACAGCTTTAGAAATCAATGCAGCGAGAACTGCTTTAACAAGGACCGTATCGCTTGCATTCGCGTATGCTCAAGCTTTGCTTACAGGGAACACACTCAGGGCGACAGCAGCACTTAGAGCACTAAATGTAACAGCTGCTGCTAATCCGTTCGGTGCAGTACTCGCAGTAGTTCTGGCACTGGTAACAGCCTTCGCTCTTTATAGCAAAACTACCACAGCTGCTCAAAAAGCACAACAGGCTTTCAACTCTATTGATGCTGATGCCAAAAAAAACCAACTTTCTGAGATAGATAGAATCCTTCAATTGAAAAAGGTTTTGGATAATGAAAGCATCGCAAGAGACAAGAAGTTATTGGCTATAAAGAGGCTCAAAGAAATAATGCCTGATGCACTAAAACAATTATCTGATGAGGAAATGCTAACCAATAAAGGCTCAATTGCCATTGGAAAGTATATTCAGCAATTAGAAAAAAAATCTATTGCTGAGGCTGCACAGGCTGAAATTCAAAAACTGCGCCAACGGAATATCGAAATCGACAGCGGCGCTGTTAACGACACTACTATATGGCAGGATACGAAAGCATTTCTTCGGGCTGGTACAATCGACAAATACAAGGAAAATCAAAAGGGTTATGGTAAAGCTAATGCTGGAGAAGAAAGAGCAGGCAATGTTTTACAAATAAAGTCTATCCAAGACAAATATAAAAATGAATTAAACGACGTCGATACCATTTTAAAAATAGGCGACGTAACTACAGGTACCGGAAGCACTGGAGGCCTTAGTTCTGACAAAAAAGATAAAGCAAAACAGGAAAAACAAAAGGCGCTTATTGAATTCGAGAAACTTGATGACAAGTACAAGAAGCTAAATCTTCAAAGACTAGATGATCAGTTAAGCGCTAATGAGAAAGAAGTAGCTCAGGAAGCGAACAAATACAATTCGCTAATTAAGCAGGAACAGGAGTTTTTAAAGTTCAAAGGAATTACTGCAGAACAGAAAAAAATTACTGAAGCTGCTATAAAGACCCTTGAAACTGATCGGGATACTTCTACTACAAATTTGAGAGTTCGTCAGGAAACTGAAATGCTTCAGAAAATTTCTGAACTCAGGACAAATCTTGCGGATATACATGAATCAGAATTGGTTAAACAACAAAACCAGATCAATAAATTCTACGACCAGCAAGAAAAGCAGAATGAGGGAAATGAAAAAGCACTTGCAATCCTGCGTCGGGATCGAATTAGGGAGCTGAACGACTCTGAACTAAGAGAAAAACAACGATTAGAAAAGGAAAAGCTTGATATAGAATCTAAGTACGAAACGCTCTCAGGGAATAAAAAAGAGAATAAGCTTGCTTTGATAAATAAAAAGTACGATGACGAAATTATCGCGCTTAAGGAAAAATTTAGCAAAGAATTACAGGCTACTCAAGAATTTCAAGATGCCGTAAAATTAATTGGTAATAATAGGGCCGCTGAAACTAAGTTCCAGGAGTTATCAGATCTTCAACAGAAACGCGATTTTCAAATTCAACTTGCACAACAGGCGGCAGATGCGACTTTCAATATTATATCAAATAATCAGAAGGCTCAGCTGGAGCATCGGATTACTGGTATTGAAAAAGAACGAGACGCGGAACTTTCACAGAAAAATCTAACAGAAAAACAAAAGACTTTAATTAATGATCGGTACAATCAGAAGGTTAAAGAGGAAAAATTAAAAGGATGGAAAGCTGAGCAATCGGCGGCAGTAGCTCAGGCCGTTGTTAATGGTGCTCTAGCGGTAACAAAAGTTTTGGCTCAAACCGGTATTCTATCTCCATTTGCTATCCCGGCAATTGTAGCAGGTACCGCATTCCAGATTGGAACCATACTCGCCCAACCCACACCGCAATTTGGTGGTGGAGGCTTTAGCAATGAAGATCCTGCCGGGTTTGTTAATAGCAGTACTGTATTTGCAAATTCGGCCTCAGGCAGACCATTTGAAGCCGGTGAAAAGGGTAGGGAATGGATAGCGCCTAACTGGATGATTAGAAATCCTAGGTATGCAAACATTATAAATACACTGGAGGTGGCCAGAAAAGAAAAGCGATCATTTGCCTCTGGAGGTTTTAATGATACAGCTAAAACTTCAGTATCCGCTCCCGCTACAAATGCTGTGAGTTTTGATAAAGTTGAAAAAATGCTGGAAGAGCTGATCAGGTCTCAACGTATCGCTGACTCTAGACCAGTAGTATTATCTTTTCAGGAGTTAAGAAGATTTGGTGAGGAAGTAGATCGGGTTGAAATTGCTCAAGGCAGGTAGGATCGTCGGAGATTTGCCAGATATAATGATATTGTAGGTCAACATAAAAGCCGCTTATTTTTTAGCGGCTTTTTCTTTTTCGTAATGTTCTAAACCTCTTTCAAGAAGATCCGAATAAATATCTTCAAGCGAAATTTTAATATTTTCATCTTCTAAGTCTAACTGAAGTCGCTTTATAGCTCTATAAATCTCATCTGGTACTTGTTTTAATGTAATTTCTGCCATAATATTTGTTCGCTACAAAAATAGAAATTTTTACAATTCGCCGGTTAGGTATGAGAAACTTTTGCAAGGTCTGTTGTTCCAAACGTTCCTAATGAGTCCATACTAATTTTTTTAGCTTAAAAAGCCCGTAATAGCTAAATTACGGGCTTTTTCTGTTTTTCGGAACGTTAGGAACACTAAATCGAAATTAGCTCGGCTGATGGTGCAACTGGTGATAATGTATAGGAACTGAAAGCATTTTGAAGCTTATCCATTTCCTTCGCCTTAATTTTTTCGGCGATATGAATATATATCATTGTGGAAATTATTGATTTGTGCCCCATCAATTTTGATATGATAATCACCGGTACACCAAGTATAGCCAATGAAGTTCCAAATGTATGCCGGGACACATGAGCAGTTAATTTCTTCTTTACCCCTGCAATTGCAGCGATGGTCTTTAGCCTTTTGTTGTATTTAACAGCACTGCGCGTTTCCAGACTATCTGACTTTAATGTATTAAGAAACTCCTTCGCAACAGGTATCAAAGGAATTTTAAGGGTGTTATCCTTTTTATCTGTAATTCGCTTTTTTGTAGGGTTAAAAACAATAAAATCATCCTGTATCCATGAGATGTTAAACCGCTGAAGGTCGGAAATCCGCATACCAGTAAAGCATCCAAATAGAAAAATGCGCAGCGCATTTCTATTTTCATATTGTGTTTCCGGAGCTTTATACATTTTGTAAAGCAAATCTATCTCCTCACGTTCCAGATACATTGGGTCGTGTTCAGGTGGTGAGTGATGGTGATTGTAAAAATCATCGCTTACAGTTGCCCCATCAATTTTGGCAAGCTTGACGTATCCTTTTAAATCTTTTATTTTGGACCAAGCGCCAGAGTAAGACATGGTTTTAAGTAACCAAACTAAATACTTTGAAAGCCATCTGGTGTCAATGTTCGCGATATCAACGTCATCGTTTACAAAGTTGAGAACAGTCTTAGCGCTGCACCTGTGATTTTTTGCAGTTGTTTCTTTGATTTCAGCATGCCGTTCTCTCTCTTTAATTTTAAAGAACATGTATTCAGCCAGGTATTTGCCTTTTTCTCCAAGTTTAACGCCCCTAACTACGTCCTTTATATTAAAGGCTTGATCTTTCAAAAGTAGCTTTTTGACTACTCTCCAGTATTTTGCACGCTCTAATTCAATAAGTGTGGTATAAGTAAGCTGAACCTGATCATCCTTTGATCTGGGTAAGAGCTCATGCTTTTCGTTATCGAAGCAGTCAACCGGCCAGTAGAGTGGAAGAGGGACTTTCATATTTCCTCCACGTTTAACGTTTATCCTTAAATATATTCTTGCAGTGCCATCAGGGCGAGAGCGCTGCTTGTTTATCAGGCAGTAAATAGTACAGCCAGTATTCATGGCTTTTTCCATAAAAATCAATGTTTTAGGCCGTGATCAATTGTTGACACAATGTTGCACAGCGATCCTTAAAAATATATAAGTGATTTTGGGAAAAAACCGCCTTGGGATACCAAACCAAGGCTGTTTTCTTTTTTAATTTGAGACGTAAAACGCCTTTGTACACCCAATAGGATTCGAACCTATGACCTACGGTTTAGAAAACCGTTGCTCTATCCAGCTGAGCTATGGATGCGTTTCCTGTTATAGAAGTCGCAAATATAGAATTTACGATGTAAAAGCACAAATGTTTAAATGGAAATTTTTTTATCAGGAAACCGGTCTACATAAGAACTGATCATGTGCACGATATAATCATTTGACTGATAGGGTTGTAATGCTGATTTCAATAAGCTGGGTTCTTTAACATCACTATGGTTAGATATGTATCCCATGCCATAAAATATCCCATTTTCCACCAATAAACAGCTTTTTTCCTCTTCATTTCTACCTTTATCGATAACAGCAAATGACGGAAGCATCACTTTTAACTCGCTGATTGCATATTTGACCCTTACGTTATAGGATGCTGCAGATTCTTTCAAAATGCAAGCGCCACTGCAAGTTCCAGCCTCATGACCTGTGCAAGCAGTTCTGTTCTTTTGTACAAAACAAAGTTTTTCACATAGTGAATGCTCCTTTATTAGTATTTTTAATAAGTTATGGCCTTCCAAAAGGCTATCGAAACTGTAAAGTACCTTTGCCTGTTTTTTAAATTTGTCAACCCCCATTCTTAAATATCCATTTTGATCCTCGAAAGAGTACAATGCATATTTCTGCTGAAAATTTTTCAATGCACGGTTATTTTCTGGCCATAGTCTCCTGATTTCAGAAGCTTCCAGTATAAATGCCATTAATTCAGTTCCGCAAATCTCCACATCTATATTATAGATGTCTTTTAAGAAATTTTGACGTTGTTTACTCGTGTTGTTTCCGCTGAAATGGGTACATACCCGCTTATACAAATTTTTGGCCTTTCCAACGTAAATAACTTTTCCTTTTTGATCTTTGAAATAGTATACGCCTGAAGTTGATGGCAGTTTATCAATCTCAGATCGGTTGAGGTTCGGTGGAAGAACATGTTCTTTGGTCAATTTACCTAATGAACTTTTAATGTGGTCCTCTTTATCTGCATTTATCAGAAGTGTTAATAATTGTGCCGTGGCTTCTGCATCGCCACCAGCCCGGTGCCTGTTGTTAATGTTTATTTTTAAATCACTGCACAATTTACCAAGGCTATATGACCTGTGACCAGGAAGTATCTTTCTACTTAAACGAACTGTACAAAGTTTTTTACATTGTAAATCGTAATTACAGACCTGTAACTGATTTCTAATAAATGAAAAATCGAAGTTGACATTATGGGCTACAAAAATTTTATCGTGCAGCAATGCATAAATATTTTCAGCAACTTCACTAAATAAGGGTGCGTTTTCTACCATCTCATTACTGATGCCCGTTAGGGCCTCAATGTGCTGCGGAATAAATTGCTGTGGATTTATAAGGGTCTCAAATTTGTTTACTATAATTTCTCCATCATGAACAAGTATAGAAATTTCTGTTATGCCATTTCCTGATGCAAAGCCTCCGGTGGTTTCAATATCTACAACTGCATATAACATTTTTTATAGCTAAATTAGGTTTGTAAATATGCTAATAAATTTAGTATTACGCTAATTTTCTGAGAAAATACCTTTTTGGCATATTTATGGCTCTTATGCCAACTATCATACGTACAAATCAATTAATAAATGTCGAGACGGATATTAGCGGTAGATGATGACAACGATATAGTTGACATTATAAAGATCATTTTGGAGGACGAAGGTTACGAAGTTTCGACATTAACTAACGGTAGGGATGTGCTTAAAACGATTTCATTATCAAGGCCAGACTTGATATTATTAGATGTAATGTTAGGTGGAATTGATGGTAGGGACATTTGTAGGGCAATAAAGTCTGATAAGTTGCTAAGTGATATTCCAATAGTAATGATATCTGCAAGTCATAACCTACACAATATTTTGAAAGAACAAGGATCTCCAAATGATTTTCTAGCTAAGCCATTTGATATTGATATTCTAATTAAAAAGGTAAATGCCCAATTTGCCGCATAACATGTACTTGTACTAATTACCCGATATCCCTCGATTTGTGTATGGAAATCAGTTCTGTATAATATCTTATTCTACACTTAACTTTAACAAAACATTTTATGTAGATGTTTGTTAAAAGATAACTAACCAAATCTAAAATGTTAAGTGATTGCCTAAACTTCCAGTTTGAAATTCAAGGTAAGCCTGTTAAAGGGTTTTGTATGAGAATTCAGGATGATTTTCATGAAACTTATGCCGTTATTGTGGACGGATACCATTCGTTTTGCGTATGGATTGATGCAACGTCTACATGGAGAAGTTCCAGAAACGTAGCAGTTGAACCAACCGTTTTACAAAGAATTATAAATGAACTTACTTTGAGCAAACAAAGTTCAGTAATGTAGCTATCCAAAAAACAAGTAACACAACGCAATCGCAGTGCATATTCCAACAAAGTCTGCCAGAAGCATTGCGCCAATAGCATATCTAGTGTTTTTGATGTTTACAGAACCGAAGTAAACCGCAATTACATAGAAAGTAGTATCAGAGGATCCTTGAAGTATGCTGGAAAGCCTCCCTGCAAATGAATCTGCACCATGTGCAGTAATCGTATCTACCATCATGCCTCTTGCACCACCACCACTTAATGGCCTGATTAAAGCCGTTGGTATACCATCAATAAATCTGGAGTCAGCGTTAAAAAAAGTGCATACGTATTTCAGTCCGTTTATTATAATGTCAAAGGTTCCGCTAGTACGGAGCATGCTAATGGCGATTAGCATACCTACCAAATAAGGAATAATTCGAATGGCAGTTTCAAATCCACCTTTTGCGCCTGCTATAAATGAATCAAATACATCAATATTTTTGTAAACTCCACCTAATACTATAATTAGAAAAATAAAAAGTAATAGTCCGTTACTAAGAATTCCTGAAAAAGATTGTAGCTCTGCTGTATTCATTTTAACCAGGTAAAGCACCAATGAGGCAATAATAGTAGACAAACCTAGTACCAAGGCTAAAATAGCAGGTTGCAAAATGTTAATCTTCTGCTTAAATGATACGATTAGCATGGCGGCCATGGTGGCCACAAATGTGGCAATCATACATGGTATGAAAATATCAGTTGGATTAACGGCATTTAATGATGCCCTGATGGCGATAATACTTACTGGTATTAATGTTAATCCCGATGCATGTAAGCAAAGGAACATGATTTGGGCGTTGGAAGCTGTGTCTTTATTTGGATTAAGCTCTTGCAGGCTCTCCATAGCTTTTAAACCGAAAGGGGTAGCTGCATTATCCAAACCTAGGAGATTTGCGGAGAAATTCATGACCATATGCCCAGTTGCCGGATGACCTTTTGGAATATCAGGAAAAAGCTTTGAAAAAAATGGTGCGATTATTCTGGAAAGTAACCTAATTCCGCCCGCTTTTTCTGCTATGCTCATAAAACCCATAAACAGTGCCATTATTCCTATTAGTTTAAGGCAAATGTTTACTGCCGTCCAGCAGGTTTCTATAACTCCATCAACTTTTAAAAGGTTGCCTGGGTCGTCAGCCTTACCAATAATCATTAGATTAAATATATCAACCTGACCGAAAAAGAAGCATTTTACACAGCCTACAAGAATTGCAACTATTATAAAGGCAGACCAAATTCTACTTAATGCCATACTTTGTTTTTTTGGTTCAAAATAAGCTTTTAGAACAATAATCCATTGGAGATTGATAAAATAATTTAGCTTCCCAATAACGAGAGAGATTTATGCTATGGCTTTTCGTCTGTCAACTCAAATCCCCAGGTTCTTCCTTTTTCTGTCGCTGGTATTCCATTTACCATCCATATTGGCGCCTTAGCACCCTTAAGGTAATAATCAAAAAATTGCTGTTCTCTAATTTGAATGTCTTTTCTGTTTTGGCGAAGTACCAGGTTATGTGCTTCATTGTTATAATTTAAAAGCCATGCGGTCTTGCCAAGGCGTTTTAATCCAGTAAACATCTCTATGCCCTGATACCATGGAACAGCACCATCTGCATCGTTAGACATAATTACAACAGGTGTGCTAACTTTAGGCAGGGAGAATAAGGGTGAATTTTCTAAATACAACTCAGGCTTTTCCCACAAAGTTGCACCAATTCTGCTCTGTGTTTTTTCATATTGAAATTGTCTGTTCATGCCAGATTCCCACCTAATGCCTCCATAAGCTGAGGTCATGTTTACTACCGGCGCACCGGCCCATGCCGCAGCATACATGTTTGTGCGTGTAATTAAGTGGGCTACCTGGTAACCTCCCCAGCTTTGCCCTTGTAAGCCAATCTTTGTGCCGTCAACCCAGGTGTTTTTCTTTAAAGACGCTACGCCAGAATTGATGAATTCTTCAGCAGATCTTCCTGGATAACCGATTTCATAGCTGATGTCTGGTGCAAAAACCAGGTAGCCATTACTTACAAAATATGGAATGTTAAGTCTGGAAGGAGTAGGGGCGGGAGGTTGATAAGCATACAAACCATCTGAAAGCTTTTCGTAGAAATAAACGATCATCGGGTACTTTTTATTGGGATCAAAATTTTCGGGTTTATAAAGAATACCTTCGGATTTAAAACCTTTTGGGGTAGTCCATTTTATCAACTCTGCTGTTCCCCAGTTGTAATTTTGTTGTTGTGGGTTGGTATTACTCAGCTTAGTTTCCGTTTTCAAATCTACAGATGTATATACATTTGGAGAATTTACATAATTTGCTTTTTCAAATAGATAACGCTCGGCCTCCTTGGATTTCGTTAGTCCAGTAAATTTGAATTTTCCCATAACGGCAACTTCTGGGTTTTTACTATCCCCAATATTTTTGCTGTAAAAGCCAGTTTCTTTTGTAATATCATTAAATGCATCAAGCCATATTAACTGTTTTTTAGCTAGAAATCTGCTTTCCGGATCTAGCTGATCATACCTGAAAGTAATATTGTTCGTGCGTCCGTAACCATTCGTCATGTTTTTTGGAGTGTATTTTCCTTCGGGAGAGAACTCCCAAATATCATATTTGTCATATAATAAAATAGTTTTATCATCTTCAGTCCAGGCAGCTAGTCCATAGGGGTTAGGGTTATCCGGAACATCATTTTCTTCATCAACTAGTTTTACCGTCATTCCGGTATTTAACTGCGTCTTCTTTCCTGATGCAATAGCATAAGTAAACCAGTTACCTGTTGTCTTTTCAAAATATAGTACATACTTTCCTGAAGGAGATGGGCTGGCATCTCCCGCAAGCGACTCAATTATTTTTTTTCTAGCGCCTGTTTTTGTATCAACAAGATAATAATCTTTCAAAGTCCCAGCCGCCCATTGTGCTGCAATCCTATTTCCATAATCTGTATATGCCAAAACATTATCAGAATTTCCCTCGTCTATAAGTGTAGCTTCTGGCAGTTTCTGATCGGTTAAGGGAACAATTTTGGCATCGCTGTTAAATATTTCAATTGAGCTTAGGTAGGTTTTCTTCAATTCCCGATCAACATTTTTCAATTGCATCGGCTGCAAATAATCATCTTTATATCCCCAAATGTCTAGTTTTGCATTTTCAAAGTCTACTAGCGTGGTGTCCTTCGGTTGTTTAGTAGGAGCGATGCCAAAGAATAGCTTTTTTCCATCTTTACTGAAGTTTAATTTCCCATCGCCGCTTACCGACCATTTTAAAGGCATTCCTTTCATTGTGTTTTCTACCAAGACTTGAGCAGTATCTAAAGAAATTGAATTGTAATAAATGGAATAATCTTTTATCTCATTCTTCTCCGGACTTTGCTCACCCAAAAAGGCAAGTGCTTCACTGCCATCATCAAAGGCAAAAGTTTTATAATTACCTTTAGTGCTAACTAGTGTTTTAATGGTTCTCTTCTCTGTATTATAAAGATAAACCCCATTTGGTGCTGTTTTATCCTTCTTAGATCCTGTGCATGCGAAAACAAGCTGTTTTCCGTCTTTGCTAAATGCATACTCCGAAACAGATTTAAATGTTTTTTCGCTACCGTTGATTAAGTTTTTAATTATCAAATCAGTTCCTTCATTTTTTGAAGCTGCATTAGCATCGTCATCTGCAAGAAAGTCTGTCGCATCTTTTTTTATACCATCAGGCTTTGCAGATGAACTTTTTTTAGTGGTATCTGCAGGTTTTTCCAGCTGATAGGCAATAACAGGAGTACCATTTTGAGGGAATTTGAAAGACTTAACTCTTGGTATTTTTGTAAGTCCCATATTAGTGAGGTCCACTATACCTAAACTGTCTTTGGTCATCTCATCAGCCTTTTTCTTTTTTATCTTTGCTAGCCTGGTTTCAGAATAAATGGGTTTAATCGCAAAAGCAATGTATTTTGATTCCGGACTAAATTGTAAACCCTCTCCACGGTTGATTTTCATTTTTGCACCGGTAACCAAGTTATTTATATAAAGTATTGCATCACCTTCTTGCCGACTAATTGTAAATGCCGACCAAACTCCATTATTAGAAAGTTTTTTTAATGATACTGATTCCCATGAATCATAGACGCTATGGTCTAACGGTTTTTTCTGACCATAAGCAATGCCGGTAATTAATAACAGTGCTATTGTGAAATGTTTTTGCATATGAAGTTCTAAAAATTGGAGTTTAGAGCGGCTTTATAAAAATTGCAAAAAAAAACCGCCTAATAAACATTGTATGGCTTTTTTTACAAAGAGACATAAATGTGTAATAGAATAAAAGGCATCCCGAGGGATGCCTTTTATAAGTTACTTGTCTTTTTTCTGTTTTAGCTGATTTTGCTGGCGCATATAATCATCCAATCTAGACCCGAATTTAGATTTCTTTTTTTGCTCGGCAGGCTTAACTTTGTTTTCCTGCAAAGTTCTATGGATCTTTTCATCATCCACCATCGATTTAATTAAGAACTGTTGCGCAAAAGTTAGCATATTGGCAAGAAAATAGTAATAGTTCAATCCTGAAGGATAGCTGTTTAATACGCCAAGAAATACAATTGGCATAATATAACCAATGTATTTCATTTGACCTGTAGCTCCCGAGATCTGGTTGTTAAAATAGGTGTAAATTAATGTAGAAATTGTCATCAGGATACACATTAAACTTAAGTGGTTTCCAATAAACGGCAACTTAACCCCAAATTTAATAAACTCATCATAAGTAGATAGATCATGCATCCAAAGGAAGCTGTGTCCTCTTAGCTCAAATAAGTTCGGAAAAAAGAAGAAAAATGCCATAACAAACGGCAACTGAAGTAACATTGGTAAACAACCTCCCAATGGGTTAACACCCACTTGCTTATAAAGCTTAAGGTATTCTTGTTGTAATAAGGTTGCGTTATCTTCTCCTACCTTAGCTTTTATCACATCCATTTCAGGCTTAAGAATTCTCATCTTTGCCATAGATACATATGATTTGTAAGTAAGAGGAGACATGGCCAATTTAAGTGCCAAAGTAAGAATCAAAATAATCAGCCCATAGTTCCATCCAAAACCTTCTAAAAAGTTGAAGAAAGGCAATACTACCCATCGGTTGATGTATTTCAATGGCCAATAACCCATGTCGATCTGTTTTTCAAAATCATTACCTTGAGCCTTAAGTGTAGAAAACTTATTGGTGCCGAAATAAAATTTCATCGCATAACTCTGCTGTGCAAGCTGATTAAATTGCAGTTGCATATTAGCGGAATACCATTTAATCTGACCTGGCAGGGTACTCACTTTTACTTCCAGATCTCCTTTATCGAAGGGTACTGCTGGTAAAAGCACTGCAGAAAAGAAATGCTGTTTGAAAGAAAACCACTCTATTTTTCCTTCTTTCAATTCTTCTTTTTGGTCTTTTGCTACACTTAAATGATCAGGACTTTTATCAAAATACTTGTAATAAGGAGCAGAGTAACGTTGTTCATTAGCCACATCCTTTTCTTGCTGTACTAAAGTTGTTTCCCAGTTAAGGTTGATGGTATTGCCCTGAATTACCTGATTTAGTCCATTTAGATTGATAGTCATGCCAACGTTATTGCTGTTGGGTTTTAAATCATAAACAAACTCAATGTATTTGCCTTCAAGATAATTGGCACGCATACTTAAAGTAGAGGCATTAGTGGTAGCTGTAAAGTATAGATCATTGGTATTGATGATCTTACCACCAATATTAAGGTTTAGACCAAATTTATTTTCATTTCCTGAAAATAACACAACAGGTTTACCCTCAAAATTTTTCTCACCCTTTACTACTACTGATAGAATTCTACCTCCTTTATTGGTAAAACTTATTTTAAGACTTTCATTCTCAAGTGTTGAAACCGCATCGGTACCAACTATACTTTTACCAAAAGGTCCATTAAGCGTAGCGGAATCTACTGCTGCTACTGGAGCTGCTGCAGTAGGTAGAATGGCTTGTTTTGCAGTAGCTGCAGATTTTTGTGTCGAATCAGCCGCGATCCTTTCTTTTTCTTTCTTAATATCTGCCTCACTAGGCTTAAAAAAGTAGAAGGAACCAGCGAGAACGATCATGATCAGGAATAATCCTGTAAAAGTATTTCTATCCATTATTGTAATTTAAACGCGTATTATTTTATTTTCTTTTTCGCAAACTCAACCGCAGCGGCGACAAATTTAACAAAAAGTGGGTGAGGATTAGCAACTGTTGATTTTAATTCCGGATGGAACTGACCGCCAATAAAGAAAGGATGGTTTTTAAGCTCTACAATTTCTACCAGTTTGCTTTCTGGATTTAATCCAGATGCAATCATGCCAACTTCTTCATACCTTTCCAGGTAAGCATTATTGAATTCATAACGATGTCTGTGTCTTTCAGTAATATGTAATTTTCCATAAGCAGCATATGCTTTTGTTCCTTTTTTCAAGTCACAATCATAAGCACCTAAACGCATTGTTCCGCCTTTATTTGTAATGCTTTTTTGCTCTTCCATCATATTAATTACCGGATTTTCAGTAAGCTCGTTAATTTCAGTGGTATTGGCGTCTTTCAATCCAAGAACGTTACGTCCAAATTCAATAACAGCACATTGCATCCCAAGACAGATACCGAAGAATGGAACATTGTTTTCTCTTACATATTTAATGGAGTCAATTTTCCCTTCAATGCCTCTGCTACCAAAACCAGGCGCAACCAGCAGGCCATCTAAATGACCTAACTTTTCTTTTGCATTATCAGGATAAATGCCTTCAGAGTGGATGTATTCTACCCTAACTTTACATTCATTTCTTGCACCTGCATGAACAAACGATTCTGTAATAGATTTATAAGCATCAGGCAATTCTACATATTTACCAACTACGCCTATAACAACTTCTGAAATAGGGTTTTTTAGTCGCCCAAGGAAATCCTTCCAGCTTTCCATGTCGGGTTCATTCTTTTGTGCAAGCTTTAATTTACTAAGCACAGTTTTGTCAAGCTGCTCCTTCATCATTAATAAGGGAACATCATAAATGGTAGAAGCATCAATGGATTCAATAACCGCGTTAACGTTAACGTTACAAAACAATGCTATTTTCTTACGGATATCTTGGTTAATATGGTGTTCGGTGCGACAAACAAGTATGTCTGGCTGAATACCATATTCCAATAGTGCTTTTACTGAATGTTGGGTAGGTTTTGTTTTAAGCTCACCAGCAGCAGCAAGATATGGAACCAGTGTTAAGTGTATCACAATGGCATTATTTGCGCCTTCTTCCCACTTAAATTGTCTTACGGCTTCAATAAATGGTAAGGATTCAATATCACCTACGGTACCGCCTAATTCTGTGATCACGATGTCATATTTACCGCTTTCACCAAGGATACGCATGTTCCTTTTAATCTCATCAGTGATGTGGGGAACAACTTGTACAGTTTTGCCCAAGTATTCGCCCATTCTTTCTTTGTTGATCACGTTTTGATAGATGCGACCTGTTGTAATGTTGTTGGCCTGTGATGTGGGAACATTTAGGAACCTTTCGTAGTGTCCAAGATCCAGATCTGTTTCTGCTCCATCCTCCGTTACATAGCATTCTCCATGTTCGTAAGGATTTAGAGTACCCGGATCAATATTAATATATGGATCAAATTTTTGAATGGTTACACTGTAACCTCTTGCTTGTAATAGTTTAGCTAATGAAGCGGAAATGATGCCCTTTCCTAAAGAGGAAGTAACACCGCCCGTAACAAAAATATACTTAGTCATGTTTGTAAGTTTGTGATATTAAAGCAGTGTTTTTGGGCTGCTTTAATGTTTTTGTACGGGGTACAAAGCTAGTAAATAAAACCAATTTACCGGAATTAATAATGATTGTTGCGGGATACGTGTAAGGGCTTAAAGCTTAAAAAGTTACCAAATGATCTTTTCAAAATCCTGGACTGATCCTTCTATAATAGAAAATTAGAATAATAAGGTCAAAAAAAATGCCCGAATGAATCGGGCACTTCTAATAATATATTTGGTTAGAATATGTAAGTTTCTTTAAGGCAGGCTTATTAGGGCCCTTGGATGCCTTACAATGTTTAAACATACTACAATATTTATTATTATCATAATATTTTTTTAATTATTTCGTTTATGACAATTGTTAATACGTTTTAGCAGTGTCTTGAACAATATAGTTTATTGAAATCTTTTTTGTAATTGATGAGCTTTCTATTTTTTACAACAGTTGTAGTACACTTTAACTTTTTTTTCTTTGGTTGACCACGCAATATAGATTTTTTGTTCGGGGCCAAGTCTGTAAGAAAATCCGTTTAGGCTGCTTATCTTAAGTTCATCGTAAAAAGCGAGATCAGGAACATTTTTATCAGCTGTTTCATTTTCTGTCACCGCAGGCTCCATAAAATTTTCATCATCAAGGAAACGTTCCAGTTCGTTGTTAATAAATTCTAGCTTTTTTTGCTCTCTTTTAAGATCCACTGTGGCATGGTAATTCTTAAACAGATCGTTAGCGTTTACATCAAGACTGTAAATAACAGTTGCTTTTGAATTTGTTATGGTAAAATGAATGAGTTGTTCTTTAATTTCTTTCCCTTCCAGACTAACCTTAAAGGTATCGAGGCTTACTGAGTCACTAAAGTTCTTAACTATCTTTTTGTTAAAACCTGGCTCATGTATTTTAACTTCTTTCCCGCTGTTGCAAGAAGCAGTTAGAAATAGAAACGAACAAAGAAGTAAAGTAGCAGTTTTCACAAAATTTCGTTAATTTTTTTTAAATCTTCAGGAGTGTCTATTGCAATAGTTTCCAATTCAGTAATCCTTGTTTGGATATGGTATCCATTTTCAATCCATCTGAGTTGTTCCAGATTTTCATAGCTTTCCAATTTGGATGGAACTAGCCGGGTAATTTCTTTCAAGGCTTCTACAGTGTAGCCATATATGCCAATGTGTTTATAGAAATCTGAATTTAGTAACCATTCTTCCGGAGCGATATTTCTTAAGTAGGGGATGGTTTGTCGACTGAAATAAATAGCTTCAAGCCGGGTATTCACCACTACTTTAGGAATGTTTGGATTGAATAGGTCTGCATTGGTATTGATTTTTTTTATAAGCGTTGCAAGTTGGACTGTCTTTTCATCAAAACAGGAAGCAAGAAGATCAATTTGTTTTGGATCAATATAAGGTTCGTCACCCTGTATATTAATTACAGCATCAATATCACTCATTTTACTAATTACCTCTGCACACCTGTCTGTCCCGCTTACATGATCTGATCTCGTCATCAAATACTTTCCGCCAAACCTTGTAACTTCTTCCGCTATGCGTTCGTCATCGGTTGCAACTACCACATCAGCAAGGGACCGGGCTGATATCGCTTGTTCATATACACGCCTTATCATGCTTTTGCCTAGGATATTTACCAAAGGTTTTCCAGGAAACCTTGTTGATGCAAATCTAGCTGGTATGATCCCTATTATTTTCATAGTTAGAATAAACCGTTTATTTCTGCGTCTATTGCCTGTATTATGGTGCCGAGATCTTCTGGAGAATTGGTGAAGTCTAATTTGTCTTTATCCAGAATTAATAGATTGCCAAGACTGTAATCTTTTATCCAGGCTTCATATTTTTCATTCAATTTAGATAGGTAATCTATTCTGATACTCGCTTCGTATTCTCTTCCTCGTCGCTGTATGTTGTTCACCAGGGTAGGAACAGATGCTCGCAGATATACTAAAAGATCTGGTGGTTTAATAAATGAGGTAATGTTGGCGAAAATCGCCTTATAATTCTGATGATCGCGAGAAGTCATTAAGCCCATCTCGTGTAAGTTGTCGGCAAAGATGTGTGCATCTTCGTAAATCGTTCTGTCCTGAATTACATTTCTATTAAAGTTTTGTATATCCACAATTTGCTGGAAACGACTGTTCAAAAAGTAAATCTGCAAGTTGAAACTCCATCTTTTCATATCGCTGTAAAAATCCTCCAGATACGGATTGTTGTCTACCGCTTCGTACAAAGCCTCCCAATTGTAGTGCTTTGCGAGTAAACCGGTAAGGGTTGTTTTTCCAGCGCCTATGTTTCCAACTATTGCTATATGCATACTAAATATGTTACTGTTATTAAAATGTTACTGCTTAACCGCAGATGAAATCTTCGACTGGTGTGATAAGGTAGTTAATTTACTTTAAATCTTAAAAAGATTTAAAGCCAATAAGTGCCCGTACTTCATTGATTGTCTTTTGAGCACTTTCTCTTGCTTTTAATGCGCCTTGTTCTGCAACTTTTCGAAGGTAAGAACTGTCTTTTGAAAGTTCCTCAATACGTTCGCGTATTGGTGAATTGAAAATGATCATATCTTCTGCAATTTGTTTTTTGAAATCGCCGTAGCGGATGGCAACATTGTTGTATAGAGTATCGAAATGAGCTATCGTATCTGGTGATGAAACGATCTTCATCAAGTCGAATAGGTTTTGGATAGCCTCTGGTTTTTTCTGGTTCTCTATACTCGGACCACTATCTGTAACAGCTCTCGATAGTTTTTTCCGAATAATTTCTGGACTGTCTGACAGGTATATACAGTTTCCATCACCTTCAGATTTACTCATTTTCCCTTTTCCGTCCAGTCCGGGTACCTTAACCAGATTTTCTGCGTAATTAAAAGCAAAGGGTTCAGGAAAATAATCTGATATATAAAGTCTGTTAAAACGGTTCCCAAAGGTACGTGTCATTTCCAAATGCTGCTCCTGATCTTTACCTACAGGCACTTTTGTTGCGCGGTGGATCAGGATGTCGGCTGCCATTAACGCAGGATAGGTAAGCAATCCTGCATTTACATTGTCAGGCTGAGATCTGATCTTGTCTTTAAAAGAAGTACTTCTTTCCAGTTCACCCAAATATGCATTCATATTAAGGTAAAGGTAAAGTTCTGCAACTTCTGGTACGTCAGATTGTATATATATGGTACTCTGCTCTGGGTCAATGCCACAGGCAAGATATTCTACCAAAACATGTTTTACATAACCATGAAGATCTTGAGGGGTAGGGTGGGTGGTTAGCGAATGCAGATCGGCTATAAAAAAGAAACAATTGTAATCATATTGCATCTTCACAAAATTGGTAACTGCACCAAAATAATTTCCAAGATGCAACTTCCCTGTTGGACGAATCCCGCTAACTACTGTTTCTTTCATAGGGCCGAAATTAATAAAAAAGCAATAATTTGATCAGTTATAATTTCAATTTTTGTAATATTGAATTCATGATAAAATTTCTAAGACGTGCTCATTGGCTCTACTCCATTATTATCATACTTACTCTTTCTTGTCTTTTTTACCCTTTTTATTATGCATTTACAAGAAGTGAGCGGTTATACCTGCTGCTTAACTACTCCAGAAAGGTACATAGCTTTGTGTGCGCATTGCTGATTGGTGTAATTTTTAAGTTTGAATTTGAAGTTCCGTTAGAAAGAGACCAAACTTATATCTATTGTGCAAATCATTCTTCCAACCTTGACATCATGATTATGTGTGTTCTTGGAAATGGTAGGTTTCATTTTTTAGGCAAAGATGAATTGCTGAATAATCCGGTTTTAAAACTTTTCTTTAATACAATTGATGTACCTGTTAACCGTGACAGCAAGATGTCTTCATTCCGTGCTTTCAAAAAGGTGAGTGAAAACCTTGGTAAAGGCATGAGTTTGATGATCTTTCCAGAAGGTAAAATTGATGAGGAGCATTATCCACCGCAATTACTTCCATTTAAAAATGGCCCTTTTCGATTGGCAATTGAAAAAAACGTTCCCATAGTAGCTGTGACTTTAATAGATGTGTGGAAGAAAATGTGGGACGATGGCGCTAAATATGGAACCAGGCCAGGCATTTGCAAAATTTATGTTCATGCACCTATATCAACAGCCAATTTAACTATAGAAGATTCAGATGTCCTTAAAGACCGTATCTTTGCACTTATTAATAACAAGTACCATAATGATCATAGATAAGCAAACTATTGATAAAGTGGCAAACCTGGCCAGAATTGAGATCCTTGATAGCGATGTAGATACATTGATTGCGGATATGAATAAAATACTCACCTTTATGGAACAGCTTAATGGGCTTGATACAACAGGTGTAGCACCCCTTGTGTACATGAACGCAGAAGAGAATGTTTGGAGAGAAGATGTAGTTAAGCAGGAAATCTCAGTTGAGGATGGATTAAAGAACGCTGGCAAACATAATGAAAGCTTTTTCTTTGTTCCAAAAATTATTGAAAAATAGGCTAGTTGTAATAGTTGATCTAATCTGTAACATTGGGGGTAATCAGGCCGTCTAAAAATAAAAAGCAATGGAAAAAGCATTAATAAATGTTAAAGATATAGGCCGGAAATACGTAATTGGTTCAGAAGTAATACATGCGCTAAAGTCAGTATCATTAGATATTTTTAAAGGTGAATTTGTTGCATTGATGGGTCCTTCAGGTTCTGGGAAATCCACACTGATGAATATATTGGGCTGTCTTGATACGCCAAGCAAAGGAGATTATGTGTTAAATGGAATCAATGTGAGCCAAATGACCGACAATGAGCTTGCTGAAGTTAGAAACAAAGAAATAGGATTTGTATTCCAAACATTTAATTTACTACCAAGGTCAACATCCTTGGATAACGTTGCATTGCCACTGATTTATGCAGGCGCAAATAAAAAGGAACGTGATGAGCGAGCCCAGAAAGCATTGGAAAATGTTGGACTTGGTAATCGTGTTACGCATAAGCCTAATGAGCTTTCCGGGGGTCAGCGCCAACGTGTTGCTGTAGCTCGTGCCCTCATTAATAATCCATCGATTATCCTGGCAGATGAGCCCACCGGTAACCTGGATACAAAGACTTCTATTGAGATTATGGGGTTGCTGGAAGAGATTCACAGCAAAGGAAATACGATTATCCTGGTTACGCATGAAGAGGATATCGCACAGCATGCACACCGTATTGTTCGTATGCGCGATGGTCTTATAGAGAAGGATTATGCCAATACTGATATAAAAACGGTTTCTCCAAGGCTTTCTAATCTGGAAAAGCTGGGCAGCGATTTCGAGAAAATAGGCTAGTCATAATTCATGAAGATATATACTAAAACAGGAGATAAAGGACTTACTTCATTAATCGGCGGCACCCGTGTTCCTAAATATGATCTTCGCATAGAGTGTTACGGTACTGTAGATGAACTTAACTCTTATATAGGTCTAATTATGTGCCAGCAGATAGATCTACATTTTCAGGAGCTTCTAAAAGAGATTCAGGATAGGTTATTCACAGTAGGTGCCTATCTCGCTTCAGATCCACAGAAGTCAAGAATGAAAATTCCTGATCTTCACAATGTAGATATTACATTGCTGGAGCAGGAGATGGATCATATGAATAATACCCTGCCAGAACTAAAACATTTTATCCTTCCGGGTGGAAATACTGTCGTATCTTATTGTCATATAGCAAGATGTGTATGTAGACGGGCTGAGCGACTCGTTTTTCATCTGGCTTCTGAAACTGAGGTTGATGACAAAATAACTATCTATCTAAACCGACTTAGTGACTATTTATTTGTGCTTTCCAGAAAGCTTAATTTAGATGCTGGCACACCCGAAAATATCTGGTTACCAAGGGTTTAAAATAGTGGAAAAAAAGTTTGTTTTGCTCGCAATTTTTAATATACTTTTGCGGAATTAATTTAGAACTTAATAATATAAAAAATATGTATTGGACTTTAGAACTTGCATCCCATTTAGAAGACGCCCCATGGCCTGCAACAAAAGATGAATTGATTGATTATGGTATCAGATCAGGTGCCCCGGTTGAAGTTATTGAGAACCTACAGGCTCTGGAGGATGATGGCGAACCTTATGAGACTATTGAGGAGATTTGGCCGGATTACCCAACAAAAGATGATTTCTTCTTTAACGAAGACGAATACTAAACGATTAACGAAGGCCGCATACTAATGTGGCCTTTTTAATTTTTGGAACGATGATTGTTTATGAATTGTCATGGAAGTGTTTGTGCTTCCTTAAAATTTAAAATAGATTAACATTCTAAAAATTAAACGTTATGGGAAATTTACTTTATTTGGTTGCCGTAGTACTTGTTATCCTTTGGATCATCGGCTTTTTCTTTCAGGGCTTCGGACCAAATGTTGGTGGTGGCCTGATTCATATTTTATTGGTTATCGCAGTAATTGCTATCCTCTTAAAAGTGATTAATAGAGCAGCCTAATTACCGATTAAAATACAAAAAAACGCATCAGTTTAACTGGAGCGTTTTTTTTTGACCAAAATTGAAGCAATGTCTATATCCTCTGGATAAGTTATTTTGATATTTTCTCTTTCCCCTTCGATCATGTTAATAACAACTCCGCTACTTTCTGCCACACTCGCATCATCCGTAAAACTACTTTTGTAGGAAGATTGGTATGCTTTTTTTATGATGCTTAAATCAAAAGTTTGTGGGGTTTGTATCAAAATAAATTCACTTCTATCGAATGCTTGTGTAAATCCTTCTTTCGTTATTTTTCTTATAGAATCAGTGGGGTGTATGCCTGTAACGCAATTTCCTGTTTCTTCTGCTACCCTAAATGCCTTTGTTATTAGTTCTGAAGAAATAAGAGGTCTTACTGCATCATGAATTGCAACCATTCCATCACCCTCAATTTCCGATAAGCCATTTTTAACAGAAAAGAATCGTTGTTCGCCACCTTCTACCAACTTATGAGGAACAGTAAAGCTGTATTCTTCACACAATGAAAGCCAAAGATCGTTCATTTGGTGGTTTAACACCACAAGAATTTCAGGATTTAGGACACATCCATGAAATGCATTGATGGTATGCATCAAAACAGGTTTACCATCAAGAAGCAAGAACTGTTTGGGAATAGTATTATTCATCCTATTCCCAAACCCTCCGGCAACTATAATGGCATAGTAATTCATTGCTGATTTTAGATGATCAGCATCGCGTCACCATAGCTATAAAAACGATATTTCTCTTTCAATGCAACTTCATAAGCATTTCTTACATAGTCATAGCCACCAAAAGCACTTACCATCATCAATAAAGTTGATTCTGGGGTATGGAAATTAGTTATCATGGAATTGGCAATACTGAATTCGTATGGAGGGAAAATGAATTTACTTGTCCAGTCGTTAGCAGCCTTTAAAGTTCTGTTAGAAGAAACTGCTGATTCAATGGCACGCATTGATGTTGTTCCAACCGCACAAATCTTTCTTTTTTCTTCAATAGCTTTATTTACCATATCAGCAGATTTTTGCTCAATGATATATTGCTCAGAATCCATTTTATGTTTGGTAAGGTCTTCCACTTCTACAGATCTGAAAGTACCTAAACCCACGTGCAAAGTTACCTCGGCAAAGTTAATTCCTTTTAGTTCCAGGCGTTTCATCAACTCCCTGCTAAAGTGTAAACCTGCAGTAGGAGCAGCCACGGCACCTTCATGCTTCGCAAAAATGGTTTGATAACGTTCTTTATCCTGTGCGGTTGCCTTTCTTTTTATGTATTTAGGAAGTGGAGTTTCTCCTAAAATTTCGATGTTTTTTCTGAATTCTTCATCAGTACCGTCAAATAAAAATCTAATGGTACGGCCACGGGAAGTAGTGTTGTCAACTACCTCAGCTACCAATAAGTCGTTATCTCCAAAATAAAGTTTATTACCCACACGGATTTTACGTGCAGGATCAACAAGAACATCCCACAAACGGAGCTCTTTATTTAACTCACGTAAAAGGAACACCTCTATTGTAGCTCCAGTTTTTTCTTTATTGCCATATAAACGTGCAGGAAAAACCTTGGTGTTGTTCAAAATCATGACGTCTTTATCATCAAAATAACTTAAAACATCCTTGAATATTTTATGTTCTATCTTGCCACTGTCTTTATGCAGAACCATTAAACGAGCTTCATCTCGTTGTTCTGAAGGATTGTTGGCAATTAAAGACTCAGGTAAATTAAACTTAAATTGAGATAACTTCATATTTTTTGATGTGATAATTAAGGCCGCAAAATTACTAATTATTATCCCATTTTGTGCAAAAATATTGGGGTAATAATTAGTAAGTTAACAATTGTGTATTTTGTCATTCTTTAATGGGACGAAACTTTTGCACTTTTAATTAGTGTCTGGCTTCGGCCTGGGTAGTACCTGCCTTCGGCCTGGCTTCGTACTTCGGTTATCCATTCGGTATCCGTCGGCTATCGGTTCTGCATCATTGGTATATCTAAAAGGCTAACATATAACCTTTGATGTCCCTTTAACGGATAGAGAATATATGAGGCCAGATACCATTTATCCCTGATGTAGGAAGGGAACACTGTATACTTGAAATATCTCGAATATGAATTTTTTCTATACCGCAATATTTTAGAATATATAATACTCATCCTGTAACCTTTTTGGGTACTTTTGATCTAAACCTTAATTATGATTATTTTCAGATTAGTAGGCGAAAGTTTTAGGTTTGCAGCTGATGCACTGCGCCAGAATAAAATGCGTACCCTCCTTTCCCTTTTAGGGATAACTATCGGTATTTTTGTTATTATTTTTGTATTTACTGGTGTAGATTCATTAAGGGCCAAATTGCAGGAAAGCGTTGATAAATTAGGCTCAAAAACTGTATTTGTACAAAAATGGCCATGGGGTGGTTTTGGTGATTATCCTTGGTGGAAGTACGTGAATAGACCAGTGCCTTCCCTCCGGGATTATGATCGTTTAAAAGACCGATTAGAATATGCAGAGGGCGTTTCTTATGAAATTTTTGCCAACTCAAGGACAGTGAAATACAGGAGCAGTTCTGTAGAAGGGGTTGGTATAAGGGCTGCCTCACAAGATTTTAACAAAACCTGGAATCTTGATTTTCAAGACGGCCGTTATTTTACAGAAAACGAAGGTAGGGCAGGATCTCCGGTATTGCTTATAGGTGCAGATGTTGCCGAAGGCCTTTTTGATGGTGTTGACCCCGTTGGAAAGACTATAGTTGTGATGGGTAGGAAGTTAAATGTTGTAGGGGTATTTAAGAAGGAAGGGGAAGACATGATGGGTATGTCTCAGGATAAGAACATCGTGATGCCACTAAATTTTGCTAAAGGTATTATGGATGTTGAGAGCGAGCGCTACGACCCCATGATTACTGTTAGGGGCTTTGAAAATATAGATTTAGACGAAATAGAGAGCGAAATGCGGGGAGCGATGCGAGCTATAAGACGTACAAAACCTGGTGCAGAAGAAGATTTCTCTTTAAACAAGAGTACAATCGCTTCCGCTCAGTTGGATCAAATGTTCAGTATGCTGAAGAAGGGAGGCTGGGCAATCGGTATTTTTTCTATCCTAGTAGGTGGTTTTGGAATAGCCAATATCATGTTCGTGTCCGTAAAGGAGCGAACCAATATTATTGGGATTCAGAAATCATTAGGTGCGAAGAATTATTTTATATTATTGCAATTCTTATTTGAATCTGTAATGCTATGCTTAATAGGGGGGGTATTAGGTCTGTTTCTTGTTTACTTAGGCTCCATTTTGATAGGTTTAACTGGATTCAAAATGATCCTTTATTGGAACAATATAAACCTCGGGCTAGGGATATCTTTGATTATAGGTACCATATCTGGATTTTGGCCTGCATTTTCTGCTTCCCGACTTGATCCTGTTGAAGCGATTAGATCTTAAAGTCTTAAATCCTTAAAAAGAAAAGGGCGTTTTTGCATAATTGCAAAACGCCCTCTTATTTATGGTTAATTTCTAGCTCAGTTTAGCTAATGCATCTTTTATTCTTGAAACTGCTTTTCTCAACTGTTCTTCAGAAGCCGCATAAGAGATCCTGATGCAATCTTCATTTCCAAATGCCTCACCAGTAACTGTAGATACATGAGCTTCATTTAACAAGTATAAAGAAAGATCCTCTGCAGTGTTAATCACATTATCTCCATCTTTTTTTCCAAAGTAAGATTTGATTTCAGGGAAGAAGTAAAAGGCACCATCAGGTAGGTTTACATTCACTCCCGGTATTTCAGAAAGTAAGGCATAAACAATGTCCCTACGTTTCTTAAATTCTGCAACCATTTCATTCACAGTAGCCAATCCGCCATGATATGCTTCAAGCGCAGCGCGTTGTGCGATGGAAGAGGTGCCTGAAGTGATTTGACCCTGAAGCTTATCGCAGGCATTGGCTATTTCTTTATTTGCTGCCATGTAACCAACTCTCCATCCGGTCATCGCATAAGATTTAGAAAACCCATTAATTAAGATCACCCTGTCTTTAATTGAATCAAATTCAGCAATTGAAGCATGCTTTCCTACGAAGTTAATGTGCTCATAAATTTCATCAGAAATGATATAAATGTTTGGATATCTTTCAAAAACTTCAGCTAGTGAAGCAAGTTCCTCTTTGCTATATACAGACCCGGTTGGATTGCATGGCGAAGAGAACATGAATAATTTAGATTTCGGCGTTATTGCAGCCTCTAATTCAGCAGCTGTTATTTTAAAGTTATTTTCAACAGTGGCATTAATAAACACAGACTCACCTTCTGCAAGTTTAATCATTTCAGAGTACGATACCCAGTAAGGAGTAGGTACGATCACCTCATCACCAGGATTTACCAGACAAAGAACTGCATTTGCAAGAGATTGCTTGGCACCTGTAGAAACGACGATTTGGTCAAAACTATAGGACAAGCCATTCTCTCTTAATAGCTTTTCAGCAACAGCCTTTCTCAGGTCAGGATAACCAGAAACAGGGGTGTAGTAAGAATAGTTTTCGTCTACAGCTGTTTTGGCGGCATTCTTTACAAACTGAGGCGTAAAGAAGTCGGGCTCACCAAAACTTAGGTTAATAACGTCTATCCCTTTTGCGGATAGCTCTCTACCCAGTTTAGCCATTTTAATGGTCTGCGACTCAGATAGATTGTTGATTCTGTTGGATAAAAATGTCATAATGATTAGTGCTCAGCAAATTTAATTTTGTGCGATCGCAAATATATGAACCTCACTGAATTATAAACTAAAAAAAATACTTTTTAATATAATTCAAGTGTTATAATGTATTTTTGGAAGCTCAACCGCTTAAATTTGCAACCTAAAAAGAAAGCAATACTCATCGCCCTTTGTGTTAGCATATTGCTCATGCTGGCTAAGTTTGGGGCTTATTTTATTACCCATTCCAATGCTATCCTTACTGATGCGATGGAAAGTATAGTAAATGTACTGGCTAGCGCATTTGCATTCTACAGTATTTATTTGGCTACCTTACCTAAAGATACCAACCATCCATATGGCCATGGTAAAGTTGAATTTTTCTCTGCATTTTTAGAAGGTTCTTTGATCAGCATTGCCGGAGTGGTCATCATTTTAAAATCGGGATACGACCTTATCTATCCAAAGCCAATATTTCAATTGTTTGAAGGTGCAGCTATTATAGGTGTTACTGGAATTGTTAATCTGATTGTAGGATATTATTTGATTAACGCTGGTAAAAAGCACCGCTCTATAACCCTCGAGGCAGACGGAAAACATTTACTCACTGACGCGATTACAAGTGCCGGCTTAGTGGCAGGGATTTTACTTATCCAGATTACTCATATATATTGGTTGGACAGCTTAATCTCTATCGCATTGGGTATCTATATTATTTACAACGGATACTTGCTTACAAGGCATTCTGTAGGGGGATTAATGGACGAAAGCAATACGGTATTAGTTAAAGATATCATAGCTGTATTACAAGAAAACAGACATGATTCCTGGATTGATGTACATAACCTTAGGGCACAGCAATATGGTTCAGATTTACATATTGATTGCCATGTGACCATGCCCTATTATTTTGATCTTAATCAAGTACATCAGGAAGTTTCAAATATCGATAAAATGGTTAATGGTAACACTGATCATAAAACAGAATTATTCATTCATACGGACCCTTGTCTACCAGCCTGTTGTAATTATTGCAAAATGAAAGCCTGCCCTGTAAGGTCAGAGCCATTTAATTTTGAAATCAAATGGAATATTAGAAATGCCACCAAAAACCAAAAACACTTTGATCAATGAGTTATTTTAACGTAAGGGTTTACGGAATGCTCATTAACGAGCACAATGAAATTCTGATTAGTGATGAGCAATCAGGGGGAAGGACATTTAGCAAGTTTCCAGGTGGAGGGTTGGAATTGGGTGAAGGATTGATAGACGCACTTAAACGTGAGTTTATGGAGGAGTGTGATACACAAATTGAAGTTATTGGCCATTTTTACACGACTGATTTCTACGAACAGTCTTCTTTTAACGACAGCCAAATCTTGAGCATTTATTACTTGGTGAAGCCTCTTCATTTGCTAACCATGAACTTTAAATCGAAGGTCTTCGATTTTGATGAAGGTACTATGCAGGCATTTAGATGGGTTAATTTGGATGAACTAAATGCAGATGATGTTACCTTTAAGACAGATAAAACTGTTATAGAACTATTAATAAGCAACGCATATGATGAGCTTACAGGAAAGAGATGAAAAAGTAATTTGGCATCCTTATACGCAAATGAAGAATGCACTGCCTAATATTCCCATTGTTAGCGGAAAGGGTGTCTACTTGTACGATGAATCTGGTAAAAAATACATTGATGCAGTTTCCAGCTGGTGGGTAAATATCCATGGGCATGCTCATCCTCATATTGCGGAAAGCGTTTCTGCACAACTTTCTATACTTGAACATGTAATTTTTGCCGGCTTTACACATGAGCCTGCTGTATTATTGGCAGAGCGGATATTGCCATTATTACCCGGAAAACAAGAAAAGGTTTTCTATAGCGACAATGGATCTACCGCGGTAGAAGTTGCGCTTAAAATGTGCCTGCAATATTGGGTTAATATCGGTAAGCTACCAAGAACTAAGATCCTGGCGTTTAAAGAAGCCTATCATGGAGATACTTTTGGCGCTATGTCAGTAAGCGGGCGTAGTATATTTACCAACCCATTTAATTCATTGCTATTTGATGTGGAGTTTATTGATCTGCCAAACGATCACAATATTGAACAGCTAAAATCCCGCATAGATTATTTATCTAATGAGGTTGCTTGTTTTATTTTCGAGCCAATGGTACTTGGGGCAGGGGGTATGCTAATGTACCATGCAAAACACCTGGATCAGCTTATTGTTGCATGTAATAAACATGGTATTCTAACTATAGCTGATGAGGTGATGACTGGATTTGGGCGTACTGGAACCTATTTTTCATGTGAAGCACTTGAATGTAATCCAGATATTTTTTGCTTATCAAAAGGACTAACCGGCGGCACTATGCCCTTAGGTGTAACTACCTGTAACGCTAAAATATATGAGGCGTTCTTTAGTGATGATAAGCTTAAGACACTATATCATGGACATTCTTTCACTGCCAATCCTGTAAGTATCGCAGCTTCTCTTGCGAGTCTTGATATATTACTGGAATCCCAAACGCTTCAAAATATCCAACGAATCAGCAAAAAGCATACTGAGTTTGCAAAACAAATAAGTTCTAACGACAAACTGAAAGACGTTAGGCAAACAGGTACAATTTTAGTAATGGAGTGGAACACAGGAAAAGATACATCATACCTGAGTGAATTCAGAAATAGACTTTATCTGTATTTTCTGGAAAGAGGAATTATCCTAAGGCCATTAGGCAATATCATTTATATTTTACCTCCTTATGTCATCACTGATGAGGATCTGGATTATATTTACCAAACTATTTTACAGGCGTTAAACGATTTATAAGATGCAGATCAAATTAATATTAGAAAATATAGTTAGCAACAATACCTTGCACGCAAAGTGGTTAAATACACTGTCTTACATGGAGAATGCAGGTGCCAAAAAGATCTCTGCCTCAGAGCATAAAGAAACGGTCAATCTGATCATCTTAAAACATGCGGCAGAAGAACACCGCCATGCCTACTACTTAAAAAAACAGCTGGATAAACTAGATGGCGGGCTATGTAAAACCTATACTAACGACGAGCTGCTTACCGCTAATAATACTAAATTTTACCTAAATGCCCTGGATGTATCTGTATGTAGATACCTAAAGAAGCAATTTGATCTAAATGGTTATGAACTCAAATTTGCGGCGTATTTATTTGTGACCTATGCTATTGAAGTACGTGCAGACGAATTATATCCTGTTTACCAGGAAGTATTGACTGCGGCTAAAAGCAAAGTTACTGTCAAATCTATTATATTAGAGGAAGAAGGACATCTGGAAGAGATGCTTAATCAACTCAGGTCTTTTTCTCCGGATTGGGAAAGACATGCAGAAGTGGTAATAGGTATAGAACAGGAAATGTTTAATGATTGGATTTCTAGTTTATGCAAACAGCTGAACTAAACCTCGATAACTTGCTGAGGCGTAATAGCAAAAAACCTATCACCCTCTTGTTGTTTAATCAGAAATAGACCAGTGAAGATGCTGAATGCCGGTAGTACCGCACAGGTCTCATTAAAGTAAAAACATGGAAACTTTAACCTTTGTTTAGCTTTTCCATATAAGATAACCCCTGGGTGAATGTGACCTGATATATTGAAATACTCGTCGGCAACTTTCGGCTTATCATGGATAAATCTAAAGGGTGATATGATTAATTCTTTTGTATGCAGTTCGATATTTAAAGCCTTATAATCTTTGGTCTTCAATTCATCATGGTTGCCTTTAATCAATATTACTTTAAGATTGCTGTATGTATTCCTCCACTCTAAAAATGCATTTACATCGCTGTTTATCTTATTGTGAAACATATCACCAGTAACCAGTACTATTAATGGATTAAATTCTTTCACTAAAGAGGTAAGTCTATGCAGATCCGTTAACCCAACAGCATTAGGCACTTGAATGCCTGATTTCCTAAAATGGGCTGACTTACCGATGTGGAGGTCGCTAATGATCAGCATTCGTTCTCTTTCCCAATAAATCGCTTTTTCTTTACTTAGAAATAAAGTTTCTCCTCTGCAACTAATGTTCATTCCTTTTCTTCAAACTATTCTTCTCTGCTTCGGCAGTCATTCTTTCAATTCTTTGACTTAACTCTTCAGAACTCATATTGTCGCGTAAACTGTCCACTTTAATAGGAAAACATAAAGGCGTATAGCTTTCTGTTTTTACGATGATGACTTTACTTTCTTGGATGCGATTTAAAGCTGCTGCTATTCTTGGTTCTTCAATCTGTTGATAAAAGGCTTCGTCATAAGCCTGGCGCAATAATAAGTTATGTTTATCATAATCACTAAAAACATTGAAAAATAGTGCAGCAGAAGATTGCAAGTGTTTATTAGCTACATATTTCCCTGGATATCCCTGGAAAATTAATCCAGATATACAAGCAATATCCCTAAATTTTCTTCTTGCCATTTCGGTGGAATTGATGCTCGCAATGATGTCGTCTGATAAGTTTTCCGGGGTAAATAAGTGTTTAATATTCACTTCATCCAGTGGGATTGGTTGTTCACTTAGCAGTTCAAATCCATAATCGTTCATCGCTATAGAAAAGCTAATGGGCTTAAGTTTACCCAATCGGTATGCAATCAAGGAAGCCATGATCTCATGTACTTGCCTGCCTTCAAAAGGGTAAGCAAAAAAATGATATCCATCTCGTGTATTGATCAATTCAATTAGAAATTCGTCATCCTTGGGAACATGCGATACCTTTGCCTGTCTTTCAAACAAGGGCAAGACAAAATCCAGTTCCTCATCGGAGTGTTGTTTAGATAGGGTTTCGTTGTACTTTTTCCTGAGTATCGCGCCCAGATTAGCGGTAAGCGACATCCTACCACCCATCCAGCTTGGGCTCATTGCGGTTTTTTGTTTGCTTTTCCTTACCAAAACCATCATGTCTTTGATCATCACAAACTCTAAAACTCTGCCCGCAAGCGTAAAATTGCTTCCTGGTTTCATTCTCGCAACGAAAGATTCTTCTACCATGCCTATAAAGCCTCCGGTGATGTATTTCACCTTTACCATAGCATCGCTAACAATTGTTCCAATATGTAACCTATGCCGCGTTGCAATCTGTCTGCTCTCAACTTTCCAGAGTCCATCAACCTTGGTTACCTTGCTAAATTCTGTATAGGCGGTCAAGCTATCTCCACCTGTGGTGATAAATTGCATAATCCAACTCCATTCCTCTGGTAATAATTCTCTAAAAGCGTGGGTTTGTTTAATTTCAGCAAATATCTTTTTATCATCAAAGCCATCACCCACCGCCAGAGTAACCAGATACTGAATCAAGGTATCGAAAGCCATTACAATTGGTTCTCTACTTTCAATGTTTTGTGTTTTCGCTGCTTCTTTTATGGCTGCAGCTTCCACGAGTTCTAGCGCATGGGTTGGTAAAAAATAGATCTTAGAAGTTTCATAAGGTGAGTGACCACTACGTCCTGCACGCTGTAAAAATCTGGCTACACCTTTAGGTGATCCAATTTGCACTACCGTGTCGACGGGTTTAAAGTCTACTCCCAGATCTAACGATGATGTACTTACAACGGCTTTTAAAACGCCTGAATGGATGGAATCCTCTATCCAGTTCCTCAACTCAAAATCAATTGAGCCATGATGTATTGCCAGTTGTCCAGCCAAATTTTCATCTTTTGCTAATAATGTTTGATACCACATTTCTGCCTGTCCGCGTGTGTTGGTAAATATCAGTGTTGTTTTACTTTTATAGATAATGGGCAGCAGCTTATCCGCTAACTTATGTCCAAGATGACCAGCCCATGGAAGCATATCAATATGATCTGGTAAAATAGATTTGATAACAATCTTTTTTTCTATATCGGCTTTGATGATCGTTTTAGCTAGATCCTTATAAGGAATCAGCACATCAAGCGCCTGGTTAATATTTCCTATAGTAGCAGATATACCCCATATTCTGAGTAATCGCTCTGGATTTTGCTCATTGATTAGGCCCTTAATCCTTGATATGGCTAACTCAGCCATTACTCCACGTTTACTCCCCATTAGTTCATGCCATTCGTCGGCCACAATGCATTGTAGGTGCTCAAAATAATTGAACGTACTCTTTTGAGCCAGTAATAAATGAATACTTTCAGGGGTGATGATCAAGACTTCGGGCATTTGCTTCTTCTGCTTTAGCTTCTCATTTTGAGAGGTATCCCCATTTCTAACACCCACATGCCAATCAATTTGAAGTTCATTACAAACTTCGGTCATTGCCCTTGAAAGATCTTTAGCTAGCGATCTTAGTGGAGTTATCCAAATGAGCTTTAGACCAGGGACTACTTTCAGCTTTTTCTTTGTTCCCTTTTCTTTTTTTTGCGCACGCTCCAAATCATCTAATTTATTCAACTCATCAATGGCAACAGCAAGAAATAGTGAGAAAGTTTTACCAAAACCGGTGGGAGCGTTTACCAATCCGCTATAACCTTCTGCATAGTATAGCCAAGCATCTGTTTGGAATTTGAAAGGTTTTTTGCGACTGGCTTTCAGCCATCTCATTACCTGTTTATATCCTTTACTGGTTTCTATGCCCATTTTTAATAATTAAGATAGGGTAGAAACTAATAATTGGCGCAAATCTTCTAATGTATTGATCTCATCTGCTTTCTTGTCTTTTCTCCATCTTGCTATCCTTGGAAATCGAAGTGCTAGTCCGGCTTTGTGACGTTTACTTTCCGCTATGCCTTCAAAAGCAATTTCAAAAACGAGTTCTGGCTTAACTGTTCTAACAGGACCAAATTTCTCTACGGCATTTTTTAATACAAAAGAATTTACCTCTTTTATCTCTTTATCTGTCAACCCTGAATAGGCTTTTGCAACTGTAATTAGCTTATCGCCATCCCTTACAGCAAAAGTATAATCCGTGTAGAAATTTGCTCTTCTGCCACTTCCTTTTTGTGCGTAAATCATAACGGTATCCACAGTATACGGGTTAATTTTCCATTTCCACCAATCTCCTCGTTTTCTTCCCGCATGATATAAGGAGTCCAATTTTTTAAGCATGATCCCCTCGCTGTTTAGTTCCCTTGCACTCAATCTTTGTTCAGCAAGGTCTTCCCAAGTACTGAATGTAACTATTGGTGATAGGAATACTAAGTTTTTTGTTTTCAGATTCGTTACAGTTTGTTCCAGGAAATTACGTCTGTCTATTAAATTGTTTTCCCTCAAATCTTTGCCATTTATTTCAAGGAGGTCATAGACGTAAAAGCCAATTGGAGCATCTTTAAGTTGAGTTTTGTTAATTGTTTTACGATTTAACCGTTGCTGTAGTATGCTGAATGCTTGAACATTGCCCTCTTTTATTGAAAGTATCTCTCCATCTAGAACAGTCCCATCTTCCAATTCATCTAAAAGAAAATGCAATTCTGGAAACTGCTCCGTTACCAATTCTTCGCCCCGCGACCAGATAAAAAGTTCTCCATTTCGCTTTACTATTTGTCCGCGTATACCATCCCACTTCCATTCTGCCTGCCATTGTTCAGGTTTACCCAATTCTTCTGGTTCAACTTCAAGCGCGTAGGCCAGACAAAAAGGATATGGCCAGGAATTGTCGGTATTTACGTGAAGTCCGCCAACCAAGTCCTGAAAAGTGATATCTTGTGGATGCCATTTTCCCATTATGCTATGCATAATTTTGTTAGCTTCTGTATTAGTTTGTTTGGCCAGGGCATTTACCAGCATTTTATTAGAAACACCAATTCTAAAGTTCCCTGAAATCAGTTTATTGAAAATAAACCGCTCCTGAGTAGTCAGGCTATCCCATGCATCGAGGATAAATGCTTTTTTGGCGTCTTCATCTTTTCCATACAATGATGCGAGGTCAGCTATCCATTCATGTAATTTTCTATCAGTAATTCTTGATGGAGGCGGCAATACTAAAGCTATAGTCTCACTTAGGTCGCCCACACTATGGTAACTTTCTGCAAAGAGCCATTCGGGTATGCCACTAAGTTCTGTTGCCCATTTCCTGATCAAGGACGTGCTCACAGGTCGCTTTGGTCGCTTCCCAGTAAACATGGCAATTACAAAAGGTTTGTCCAGGTCATCTGCTTCGTTAAAATAGTCTACAAGTGCAGTAATCTTATCGTTCGTCTTATTGCTCATCTCGAGTCGCTGTATCAATTCTGTAAAGCGCCTCATACCGTAGTAGTTGTTAGTTCTTTCTCATCGGAATCGTCTTCGTTGCCATATTGAGTTTTTACTTCCTCGCTGGCTATTCCTATTTCATTTAAGTATTTCGAAAATGTGGCCGTAAAACCGTGGGTGACGTAAACCTTTTCGGCCTCTGTTTCTTTAATGGCAGAAATCAAACCTGGCCAATCAGCGTGATCGCTTAATGCGAAACCTGCATCTGCACTTCTCCATCTTCTGCTCGCTCTGACCTGCATCCATCCAGAGCAAACGCCAGTTGCACCATTAATCAGGTTCTTTATCCACCTTCCTTCTGCAAGAGCAGGAGGAACGATAACTATGCCTCTTTGCAGTTCATCTTTTTTGGTTTCAGTAGTTATTCCAATGGTTTCAGGCAAATCAACACCTGCTTTTATAAACCGTTCATTCAAATTTGCGATGGAATTATGCACATAAATTTTACCGAAACCGTCCAGCCCTTTAATCAATCGCTGAGCCTTGCCTAAACTGTAGGCCACCAATACACTTGTTTTATTGTTATCGTGATTATCGGCTACCCAACTTTTTATCTGGTCAAAAATGATTTCCTGCGGTTGCCACTTGTATATAGGTAAGCCGAATGTACTTTCAGATACAAAAGTGTGGCATTTAACAGGTTCAAATGCGGTACTGATACCATCATATTCCACTTTGTAATCGCCTGATACTACACATACTTGTCCTTTATATTCAAGCCTCACCTGAGATGATCCAATTACATGCCCAGCTGGAAAAAGGCTAACTTTTACTCCATTTATGTTAATTTCCTTGTTGTAAGGTAGCGTTTCTATGTTAAGATCTGGCCCAAGCCTTTGATCCAAAATTGGTTTTGTTAATTCATGGCATAAATAGGCATTATTTCCCCATTTAACATGATCTGCATGTCCATGAGTAGTAACCGCAAGTTTCACAGGGTGCCAAGGATCAATATAGAAATCCCCTTGTTCGCAATAAATTCCTTTATTGGTAAATTTGATTAGATCCATTGTTTTCCCTAACAAAATTTGGTTCACAAAGTTTTAACATTAGGGATAACTGATAATGACATTTCTTTGCTATTATTGTAATCAGATACCCCTATACATGCCAAATATACAACGCGTTGCCCTTTTACTTATTATAGGCCTTCTTTTTTCAAAATTCACTTATGCGCAAAGCAATTATACCATTAGTGGTTTAATAACTGATGCAAGTAGTGGGGAAACCTTAATAGGGGCGAGTATACAAGTGTCAGGGACTGTAAAAACGGGAGTTGTTACTAACTCTTATGGTTTTTATGCGCTTAGTTTGCCCCAGGGTGAGTATGAAATATCAGTAAGCTTTATTAGCTACAAGACACAGGTACAGCGAATAACTGTAAAAAATAACCAAAAGCTTAATGTTGCTTTAGCTGAGAACAATCAGTTAACAGAAGTGGTCATTTCGTCAATAAAAAAGGATGAAAATGTAAGTAGCGCACAGATGGGATTACAAAAGGTTAATGTGAGAGAAATTAGTACCGTGCCAGTCCTTTTAGGAGAACGTGATGTACTTAAAACACTCCAGCTTTTGCCAGGAATTAAATCTGCCGGTGAAGGAAATAGCGGATTTTATGTAAGAGGAGGGTCAACTGATCAGAATCTGATTCTGCTTGACGAGGCACCTGTTTACAATGCATCTCACCTTTTAGGCTTTTTTTCTACATTTAATTCTGATGCCATAAAGGATTTGAGCGTCTATAAAGGAGGCATGCCTGCACAGTATGGCGGTCGCTTATCATCAGTGCTTGACATCCGCATGGATGAGGGTAACCGAAAAACTTATGGGGTTGAAGGCGGAATCGGGCTGATTTCATCGCGTTTAAAGGTAGATGGTCCTATTGTTAAAAATAAGGGTTCATTCATGATTAGTGCCAGGCGTACCTATCTCGATGCTTTTCTTGCACTTTCTCCTGATAGTTCTTTAAGAGGGAATACCTTGTTTTTTTATGATGTAAACGCCAAAGCAAATTATCAGCTTAACGAACGGAATACTTTTTATATATCTGGATATTTTGGTAGGGATAAGCTTGGAATTTCAAAGTCTTTTGGTTTTAACTGGGGTAATGCAACTGTTACTGCCAGGTGGAACCATTTATACGGTAGTAAATTGTTCTCTAACACATCATTAATCTACAGCAATTACAATTACGTAATTCAAAATAAGAATGATGTAAATAATTTTGAAGTCAACTCTTCTATTAAGGATTATAATTTGAAACAAGACTACGAGTATAATGTTAACAGCAACAATAGTTTGAAGTTTGGAATTAATGCCATACACCATAATATTTCACCAGGAAAGCTTACTGCAAGTAAGTCTTCCAGTATCAACCAAACCACTGCAGAAAAAAGAAATGGGGTGGAGCTAGCGGCATACATGTCTGATGAATGCAAGGTCTCTGATCATTTTAATATTGTTTCTGGTTTAAGATTAAGTTCTTTTTCTTTGCTCGGACCTGGTAATTTCAGAAATTATGACGCAGATGGAAATACAATAAGTACACTAACCTATGGCAAAGGAAAAATCATTAAAACGTATCTGTATCTTGAACCGCGCTTGTCTGCCAGTTATCAATTGAGTAGTGCCGAATCTATAAAGGCTGCTTACACTAGGAATGTTCAGCACATCCATTTGATGTCAAATTCCACCACAACTTCACCAACAGATGTTTATATATTAAACAGTAATAATGTAAAACCTGAATTGTCAGATCAGTTATCTACAGGTTATTTTAGGAACTTCTTAAACGATAGTTATGAATTTTCCGTTGAATTGTATTACAAATCACTTGAAAATCAAATAGAATACAGGACGGGTACGGACTTACGTGGAAACAATAACGTTGAGGCCGATCTTTTGTACGGTAAAGGAAGAGCTTACGGGGTGGAGTTCTTTTTAAAAAAAAGATATGGGAAATTTAATGGCTGGATAGGATACACATTATCACGTACGGAACGTAAATTCGATCAATTAAACAATGGTGATTGGTTTTATGCTAAGCAAGACAAAACCCACGATCTTTCTGTAGTTGGAATTTACAAACCCGGAAAACGATGGAGCTTTTCTTCTGTTTTTGTTTACAATACAGGTAATGCCGTTACTTATCCTAGTGGAAAATATCAGATCAATGGACGGACAGTTTTTTATTATACGGAAAAGAATGGATATAGAACACCTGCATATCACCGGATGGATCTCTCTGCAACGTTAGAGGCTAAACCAGGAAAGAAATTACAGTCGAGCTGGTCTTTTGGTATATACAACGTTTACAATCGCCAAAATGCGTTTTCTATTGATTTCAAGGATGATCCGGATGATGCTACCAGAACACAAGTAGTTAGAACTACCTTGTTCGGTATTATCCCTTCTGTTACGTGGAATTTTAAATTTTAACTGATGAAGAAAAAATTGATTAAGCTGGTTATTGCCGTTCTTTATGTGGTAATCTCATTTTCCAGCTGTGAAAAAGTAATTTCATTAGATCTTAAAAATGCGGAAGCAAAAATCGTTATTTATGGAGATATTAGTGACCAGACAGATAACCAATTCGTTAGAATTTCCAGAAGTTATAACTTTACAGAGCCCAATAAATTCAACGCTGCCACAGGAGCAAGGGTTATAGTAACTTCTCAACTGGGAAGCGTGATCAATTTTTCAGAGATTACACCTGGTGTATATCAAAGTCCTAAATTCCGTGGAAGACCTGGTCAAAAATATACACTTGATGTAACACTTGATGGTCAAAAATATACGTCGGTATCTTCTATGCCAGAGAAAGTTTATTTGGATTCTTTAAACTTCAGGCAGATTTCATTTTTTGGAAAGACAGCTACTCACATCGTGGCAAATTTTGAAGATCCTTTAGAAACACAGAATCAATATCGTTACTTGCTCACCATAAAAGGCAAAGTGGTGGAAGAAGTAGTGAGTGATGACCGTTTTAACAATGGAAATAAAGTGGCAAACACAATTTATCACGAATTAAATGACCTGCAGACAGGCGATCCAATTGAGCTTGAGCTACAATGTATAGATAGGAATGTTTACACTTATTTTTTCAGTTTTGGTCAAAATCTGGGTGGAGGTGGGCCACCTGTTTCGCCAGCAAATCCACCTTCAAACATCAGTAATGGAGCGCTAGGCGTATTTAGTGTACATACTTCAAGTAAAAGAATAGCAAAAGTGCTGTAATTACGATAGGGATATCGACCAGGTGCGTGAAAAGGTCTTATTAGGTTCCAGCATTAGTATACCTTCTTTACTGGCTAATTCTTGATTGTGACCAACTACATCAGCTATTCCACACCAAGGTTCCAAACATACGAAGTCAGCATTTTTTGCAGCCCAAATTCCAAAATAGGGAAATCCTTCAAACCTAAAGTCCAATCTGCTGGTATTTTTGTTATTCCGTAATGAGATTAAGCTGCTTTTAAGTGATTTAAAAACCATAGCATCCTGATAAAAAAGGTCATATCTCAAGGCTAATTGTTTCTGATCAAGTTCAATAACCTTAGTATTGTTCCCTATTAAATCCTGTTCAATCTTGTGGTAAATCAATTCATCATCAGCATTAAATTCTAGGTAATAATCTGCATAGGAAATATCATTATCAGTGGTTACTGCAAATGCAGGGTGCCCACCCAAAGAGAAAAATAGATTTTTATGCTGCGAAGGATTAATAACTTCATACTTACAGGAAAGCATATTATCTTCTAGTTTATAGTGTATTCCAAGGTGGAATTGGAAAGGATAGCTCTTTAAGGTTTCGGAAGATTGCTCAAGTGAAAAAAGTAACTCTGTTTCGCTTAATTGTTGCAGCGTAAATTCATTATCTCTTGCAAAACCATGGCGATTTAAGTGATAGGGGAGTCCTTCGTAAATAAATGTATCATCCTTCAATCCTCCAACAATTGGAAATAGTACCGGACTATACTTTCCCCAGAAAGTCTTATCCCCGCTCCAAAGGAAATTTTTATTTGTCTGTTTATATATTAGTGATTGGAGTTCGGCGCCCTTGAGCGAAAAACTAGCTTTAATAAAGTCGTTTTCTAGTATAATCATTGTAATTTGCTAATATTGCTAAAGTAATTAAAAACATCTTAACGATTTAAAGAGTTTCGGTCATGGGTATTGTTTTTATTGAAAACTGTTCAAGTGCTATATAATGGCAGAACGTAGTAGGTTTACTAAAATATCTAATTGGTTGCTTGATAAACCCAGGGTAACCTGAATATTTGTATTCCTTTTTTTATTATTAATTATTTCTCTTATTACCAATCAGCGTTATAAAATTATCAGAGAAAACGAGCACCATGAAATGGTGAACATGCTGAATGTAGTTAATCAGAATATCGATCAAGCATTAAAAAACAGCTATACATCAGCATTGTCATTGTCGCTTACTATCGACAAAAATGGTATTCCACAAAATTTTAATAAAATAGCCAGTAAGTTAATCGATTCTAATTCCAATTATCAAGCATTGCAACTTGTTCCAGATGGCATCATAAAATATATTTATCCGATTAAAGGTAACGAGAGGGCACTTGGGTATAATATATTTAAGGGCAATACCCCAAATGTCCTTAGGGCATATAGCGCTATCGAATCTCGGAGAATGTATTTTATTGGTCCTGATAAATTGCAGCAAGGTGGCATTGGTGTAGTAGGCCGACTTCCTGTATACTTGAATAACAAATTCTGGGGCTTTTCTGCCGTGGTAATTAAGCTCGACAATTTCTTAAAAGACGTAGGTATTCGCAATGAAAATGAAAGCAGGTTCTATTTTCAGTTCTCCAAAATAAACATAGATACAAAAATAGAAGAATTTTTTCTATCCGGATCTTCCAAATTTTCTGATCATGAATATGAAACTGTATTATTCCCTGATGGAAACTGGAGGTTATACCTGATTACTAAAAATAACTTAAATATTCTTTATCAGTTACTCTACCCTTTAATATTCGGAATGATATTGGCTTTGTTTTGCAGTATTTTGGTAACTGAACTTTTAAAAAAGCCTGCTCAGTTGCAGAAAATGGTTGAAGCAGCGCGACAAGATCTACAGCAATCTTTTGAAATGGTTACTGAACAAAATAATCGTCTTCTTAATTTTTCATACATCGTTTCACATAACCTTAGGTCACATACTTCTAACATTCAGGCCATAAGTGACTTGATTGAACATACTTCTGATGAAACGGAACGACAGGAACTCCTTGGTCTGATGAAAACCGTTTCAGGAACTTTGAATGAAACACTCTTAAATCTGAATAAAGTAGTAAATATTCATACAAATATTGATGAGATAAAGGAACAGTTGATTTTGAAAGATTATGTAGACAAAACTATAAATATATTAAGAGAACAAATTCATCTTAAACAGGCAGAGGTTTTGAATAAGGTACCTAATGAGATAAGGATTAATTATAATCCAGCCTACCTGGAAAGTGTTCTTCTCAATTTTATATTCAATGCTATCAGATATTCCAGTGTACACCGCAATCCAAAAATTGAGATAAGCGTCAATATGCAAAACGACCAGCTTGCCCTTAATATTAGTGATAACGGTATTGGAATAGACCTGGAGAAGCACGGAGACCAGCTTTTTGGTATGTACAAAACCTTTACTAATCACCAAGATTCGAAAGGTTTGGGTTTATTTATTTCCAAGAATCAAATCAATGCAATGGGAGGGAAAGTAATGGTGAAGAGTACGCTAAATGAGGGTACGACCTTTACTATACTTTTTCGATAAATTATTGTTCCTTTTTAACTGCTTCTTCCTTTGCTTTTTTCTTGAAGAAACCTCTTAATAAGAAGTTGCTCTGGAGCGCTTCCAAATCTTCATCGAGTTTTTTGCTGCTGGTTTCCAGATTTTTCATAATAGACTTTACCTGCCCTGCGGTCTGCTGATCATTCAGTAATAATCCAAGTGCATTGTCATTTTGATTTAACTTGGCAGATGCTTTGTTTAAGTTTTCTGTAAGTATAGCTGCTGATCCTGCCGTCTTTTGTAATTGATCAACTGAATTTTGAAGTTTTGCAAATACTGCAGTATCAGTTAATAGTTTATCTGCCAGTCCACCTTTAGTATTCAGTGTATTTGTAAATTTATCAAGCTCCTTCGCCATTTTGTTCGCAGAAGCAGTAGTATTCTTAAGATTGAGCACAATAGACTTAAAATCATCAGCGACTTGTTGATCAGTAAGTAAAGCGCCAACAGTACCTTTGCCTTCAACTAATCCCCTAGCTAGAATCTTAAAGTCCGAAGTTACATCTACAAGGTTCTTGTTATTTACCTGAAAAGTCTTCATGATATCATCTGTAGACAGGGTAGTATTTACCTGTAAGTGGTCGCCGTCTTCAACAAAAGGAAATTTCGGACTACCACCTGTAATTACAATGATTTTGTTGCCTATTAGTCCATCAGAACTGATACTAGCTGTAGCATTTTTGTGTATGTATTTATGGGCTTCTTCTTCAATATTCAGGAAAACCTGTACTTGAGATGTTCCATAAAATTGGATCTTTTTAATCGTTCCAATTTTTACTCCCGAGAACCAAACATTATTTCCTGTTTTTAAACCCTGAATGTCGTTAAAAACTACATCCACGGAAAAACTTTTCACAAATGCCTTTTTCTGACTGCCGAGGGTAAAAATACCCACAACAAATATCACTAATCCTAGAAGTATAAAAGCGCCTACTGTAATTCCACGGCGGTTGTCTTTTGCCTGCATAATTTATTTATTGAATAAAATTGTAATCATAAAATGGTTTTACCCGTTCATCGTTTGTATTGAATACCTCCTCAAAAGTACCTTGTCGCTCAAATTTTCCATCAAGCAACATGGCTACACGGTTTCCAACTTCCTTTGCACAAGTAAGATCGTGAGTGATCACAATTGAACTTGTATGGAAACGCTCCTGTATCTCATTAATTAGACTATTAATTTCCAAACATGTAATAGGATCCAGACCAGCGGTTGGTTCATCATATAACATGATTTCCGGTCTGAGTATTAATGTTCTGGCAACTCCAATCCGCTTTCTCTGCCCTCCAGATAGTTCAGAAGGCATTTGATTTATCGTGTTCAATAAGCCAACAGCATCAAGCATTTCTTCAACAGCACTGTTCACTTCTTGCTTGGTAAGCTGTTTTTGATTTCTAACCAGTGGAAACTCCAGATTTTCTCTAATTGTCATACTGTCATACAGTGCACTATTTTGAAAGGAAAATCCCACTTTCAAGCGTAGTGCCAGTAAGTCTCTATAACTAATCGTATCCACTATTTGATCTAACACTTTTACTTCGCCTATGTCAGGTGTTAAAAGTCCAACAATAATTTTAATAAGTACGGATTTTCCGGTTCCAGATTTTCCCAGAACAACTAAGTTTTCACCTTTAAATAGTTCCAGATCAACTCCCTTTAAAACATCGTATGTCCCGAAGGATTTATAAAGACCTTTTATTTCTATTACTTTCTCTAATGTTGATGTTTTTGTCTTTCCCTGCATGATTATGTTCTGAATAAGCCAAAAAACTGAACAGAAACTACTTCCTCAATAAATATGAGGAACATTCCAATCACAACAGCAGAGTTAGCAGCTTTTCCAACGCCCTCTGTACCTTTTGATGAATTATAGCCTTGATAACAACCTACCATTCCAATAGTAAATCCGAATAATATAGCTTTGACTGTTGATGCGGTGATATCCAGGAAAGTAATTGACTCTAAGCCCGACTGGAAGAAGGCCTTTGCACTTGTGCCCTCACTTAAAGATACGTTTAGCAATGCACCTAGCATTCCTACCATTGCAGTGTAAAAAGTAAGAATTGGAATGGTAATAGTTGCAGCGAGAACTCTTGTAGTAACCAAGAACTTAAATGGGTTAGTAGCAGAGACTTCCATTGCATCTATTTGTTCAGTAACACGCATAGATCCCAATTCAGCACCAATACTGGACCCAACCTTACCTGCAGCAATCAGAGATGTTAATAATGGTGCTAGTGTCCTTAGAAGAGCTATACCAACCAGCGATGGCAGCCATGACGTAGCACCAAACTCAGCCAGGGAGGGTCTAGATTGCTTTGTAAATACAACTCCAGTAATAAATCCAGTAAGCGAGATCAATGAAAGTGATTTATAACCAATATCATAACATTGTTTCATTAGTTCTTTACCTTCATATGGGGGTAAAAAAGCTTCTTTAAAAAACCTGTTTATAAATTGGAAAACATCATACAACGTTAGGAACATTCTCCCAAATCTACTCGGACCTTCTGTCTTAGTTGCCATGTATGTGTCTAAAAAATGATAATATTTTGCCTGTCATATTTAAATATTTTTTGTTAAACAAATTGTGCGCCATTTATACTATTTGCCGCCTGGCGGACAATTTTTTTGTAAAAACTTAGTATATGTCAGCATCAAATGGTCTGAAGTTCCTGAACCCTCATTAATATTATGCGTACGATTTGGATAGGCCATCATTTGGAAAACCTTTCTATTTCTAATCAATTCGTTAATTAGAATCTCTGCATTTTGATAATGAACATTATCGTCGCCTGTACCGTGAATATACAAAAGATTTCCTTGTAGATTTTTAGCGTATGTAACAGGTGAGCCTTTGATATAGGCTTCCGTTGTTTTTAATGGTGAGCCCATATAACGCTCCTGATAAATGTTGTCATACGTAAGTTGATTTGCAACCGCAGCGATTGCAATACCAGTTTTATAGATCTCAGGATACTGGAACAACAAGTTTAACGTACTGGAACCGCCACCACTCCATCCCCAAACAGCTACCCTAGATTTGTCTACATAAGGCCATTCCAGTATCTTTTTTGCGGCCATAGCTTGATCACGAATATTCAAAGCACCAATTTTTTGATATATGCTTTTACGCCACTCTCTTCCTTTTGGAGCAGGGGTACCACGATTATCTAATGATATATAAATATAACCATCTTTTGACATATCACCATCGTACAACCTATTTTTCCCAATGCCATAAGTATCTTTAACTGTCTGCGAAGCAGGCTCTCCATATACATAAAATACAATAGGATATTTTTTAGTCTGGTCAAAATTATCTGGTTTCTTCATCCATCCATCCATCGTTACACCATCTTCTGTAGTTACTTTGAAAAATTCCACCTTATTTTTTGGTTGTTTAACTCTACCCAATTGGTTTGTTAAACTACCCTCCATTGTTAGTGGGTTTAATGTAGCAAAATTCATCCATTCAGATATTAAAGGAACTGAAGCATTCTCGAAGGTATGTTGTGCAAAAAGACCATTTGGGGATATGTCATAACTATGAGTTCCGGAAAACACAGAAGACGTAACCATTTCCAGTTTACCCCCACCACTCAGTTTTGTTTTGTAGAGATATTTCTGCGTTGCATTTGTTGGCGAGGCCATAAAATAAAAATAACCAGACTTCTCATCTATCAAAGAAGCATCGATTACATCGTAATCTCCTTTAGTGATCAGTGTTTGTTTCTTACCATCTTTTGAAACCTTGTAATAATGATTCCAACCGTCCTTTTCGCTAACCCATAGAAACTCCTTTCCTGCGTTAATCCAGTCCCATTGCTTAATGGGCTCTACCCAGGCTTTGTCAGTTTCGGTCAATATATTTGATGCTAATCCTGTTGTTGCATTAGCTACAAATACTTTAGTTTCATTTTGTTCCCTGTTGATTTGCTGAAGAATGAGCTCATTGGTGTTTGGAATCCAGCTCATTCTTGGAATGTAGTTTTGTACTGCATCACCTGGAACCTTTATCCAATTTGTTATTGAGCTATTGATATTCACTACCCCAATCCTGCACAATGAAGGATTTTGTCCAACTTTTGGATATTCTACCGGAATAGTGAATGAATAAATCGAATCTGTATTGTTAATCATTAGAAAATTCCTAGTGTTACTGGCATCTATTTGCCAATAAGCAATAGATTGTCCATCAGGGCTCCATCTAAATCCATCCTGACAAGAGAATTCTTCTTCATATGCCCAATCAAACGTTCCATTTATCATTCTGTCCGTTCCATCAACAGTCAGCGCTTTTGACGTTTTATTTGAAAGGTCATCTATAAATAAATTATGCTTACTCACATAAGCAACTTTACTTCCATCTGGCGAAAATTTAGCAAACATCAAGGAAGATTCAGGTTTGTCCTTTCCAATCTGTATAAGTTGATTTAGTTTTAAGTCTGCTACATAATAATCACCTCTGGTTTCTTGTCTCCATACTTTTTTACTATTGGTGTATATCAGGACCTTAGAGCCATCTTCTGATATCTGGAAATCTTTTATATCATATACAGGTTTGCTGCCGCTTTCAAGTAACTGGCGACTAACAATTGTTTTTCTTTCGCTTTTTGGGAGTGTTATAGAAACGATTTCGCCATCTGATGCCAAATAATAAGCGTTGCCATCTTTTGTCCATTTTGTATCCTGGGCATTTACAAAAACTGGTAGTAATGTTAGGATTGCTATAGAAATTTTAAATATAATGTTCCTGTAATTCATCTTTAAAGTTTTAAAAATTGCTCGTATGCGGTTTGCAGGTAGGATTTCGCATTTATTAAAGTATGCTGAGTTTGCAAATCATTTCCTTTTTTATCGTTATAGAGAACCATCTTTCCAACGTTGTCAAATGTAACACATTGTTGGTTATTGATAAAGCCCATTCCATTATCCCAGCTAAAAAATGCAAATGGGCTGACATATGGATTGAGTAGGTTTTTGCTCCATTTAAAATCTTTTGCAGGTAAATTAAGCTGCGCAAGTATGGTGGCGGGGAGGTCTGCCTGACTGCCTACCTTATCAAAAATTTTTCCTCTAAATTCTTTTTTAATCACATCGCCAAATAATAATAGTGGGATATGATAACGTTGGGGCACGAATACATCTGATCTATTCATTGGGTATACATGACCATGATCTGCTACAAAAACGAATAGGGTATTCTTATACCACGGTAGTTTTTTTGCCGCACTTAAATAGGCTATAATGCATGAATCTGTGTAATAGGCGGTACTTTTAAACTTAGCAACATTGTCTGAATTACCAAACCTGGGCTTTCCAGGAACGGCAAATGGTTCATGATTGGTCAGTGTTAAAATGGTAGAGAAAAAAGGCTGCTTTTCATTTTTCATTTCTTCCAGCTGTCTGCTAAATACAGCCCCATCAAATTGACCCCAGCTGGTAACTTTTCCGCCATGGAAATTATTTCTATCAATAAGTTTTCTCACATTGTGGCTCAATAAAAAGGCTTTATAGTTGTCGAACTCAGACTCTCCACCATAGAAAAATGAATTTTGATAACCTTTTTTGTAGAGGGTACGAGAAAGTGAAGGAAGTTTTTCCGTTTTCTCCGGCCATTTCACAATATTTACAGCCGCTAAAGTTGGAAAACCAGCCAATGCGGCCATAAATCCTTTATCAGTCCGATTACCTGTAGAATAGATATTACTGAAAAGAACACCACTATTTACCAGTGTGTCAAATCCTGGTGTAATATCCTTTAAACCACCTAATGATGCAGTCAGGTCTGCCGTAAAGCTTTCCATAATAAACAGCACAATGTTTGGTTTTCTAATGCTGATGACACTGATTGTTGTGTCCTTATCCACTCGGTAAAGAGAATCTACCAATTGTTTAGCATTACTCGTAGATAGGTAGATATATGGATTTGATTTAGTCTTCTTAGAGTCAATAATACTAGACAATAGATTCCATTCTGTATTTACAGCAGCGATATTCAAAACCTGTTCATTCGAAAAATAAGCCATGCTTTGATTTATCGGTGATCCCGAAACTCCGCCTCTCATGAGTAAGAAGGTCAGGCCTAGTATTAGTATTGATGCCAATGCACGTAGTAATATCGGAACTTTACCGAATTCCAGCTTACGTATAATTACATAACGCTGTAAAATAAAGCCTGTGCTAATAAGTAGCACTAATAGGGCAAGAGAAAGGCCAATTGGTGATGAAGCGCTTGATGCGAAGGCCTCATTAGGTGTAGTAAAGGCAACTTCCAGGGCTTTGGCATTTATTTTACTTCCCCATTCCCTGTAAATATTAAAGTTGGCGACAGATAAGATACTGATCAGAACTACTATTACTTTTATATATATACTTAGCCATTTCATTTCTACTACCTTTTTTCCGGTTAATAACCAGAAAATGAAGCTTATTGCCGGTATCGCCAGTAGATAGGCAACCATTGACAGATCCAGAAGCAAAGAATGATAAAAAGTGGCTAGCGTTTCAATAAAAGGAATCCCGGAAACCGTTTTAAAGTTGATGAATAAAAAACACAAGCGATCAATAAAAAAGAACAATAGCCAAAATATGAAGAATCTTAGAAAAAATAGCAGGCTCCTGATCATTTCAATTTTCTATTGACCACCTCCACGCATGGCGTTCAAGGCTTCCATCGTAGTTATTTCATAACCTTTCGGAACGTCTAGAGAAAAAGGGCCAATTTTTTCTGCCTTTACCGTCTTTAATGTAAGGGTGCTTTTAAGCCCATTTTGATTAATTGTATATTTAATAGGTGTGCCGTTTAGTTTACTAAACCTAGGTAAAACTGCACCTGTTGAAAGTTTAAGAGCTTTAGTAACCCAAACTTCATAAGCAGCTCCATTATTGTCACTATAGCTATATTTTTCAGCCTCATAACCTGCAAAGGTTTGTTTTTCTCCAGTTGCTTTGAAATCGCCAAAGGTTAGATTTCCTGCTTGTTTATCAATGTCTTCCTTTGTCATTTTAGCAGCATATTGCTTTTGCATTATAGGTACATCCACTAGTACAATAGCATTATTTGTAGATGCGTCTGTTAAAATTTTAATCATGGCAGCTCCCATATCTATCTCCACTTTAGATACATTGCTGTTAAAGCGCACTTTACTTTCACTTGGTAAAACGCTTGGGTCAATTACCTTCTTTTGCTCATCGGTTAGCATATATTCAATTTGATAAGTTAGCGTACCCTGGTCAATTACTTTTTGCGCTTTTGCGATTACAGCTGTTCCGATTAAAATTATTGCTATAACGCTGGTTTTGATTGATTTAAACATATTCTTATTTCTTTTATTACCAATTTATATTTTCCTTATTTAAAAATGCTGCTACACCCAACTTAAAATCCTCGCTATCCCTAACTCTTGCATTGATTTGTACTGCCAATGACAAGCTTTTTTCTATTAGTGGATTAGTGGTTTGTCCAATGAGTTGCTTTGTTACCATTAACGAGTTTGCAGACGCTTCATTGCACAAACTTAAAGCAAAATTTTTAACCTTATCGTCAATATCATGTCTGTTTACAACAAAAGTTATTAAGCCTAAATCCAGCGCTTGCTGTGCCTCTATGAGTTCTGCAGTTAGCAAAAGTCTTTTTGCCATTGTCTCACCAATTTTCCTAATCAGGAAGCAGGTAACAATGGCTGGAACAAACCCAAGTTTAACTTCAGTATAGCCGTATTTAGCTTCTGGGACGGAAAAAATAATGTCACATACAGTAGCTAATCCACATCCGCCGGCAATTGCATGTCCTTCTACCTGCGCAATCACTACTTTTGGTAAATAATAGATTGTGGTAAATAATCGTTTTAAATTTTCGGAATCTGCCAGGTTTTCTTCGTAGGAGTTGCTTTCTAATTTCTGCAGGTAGGCCAAGTCTGCTCCAGCACTAAATGTAGTGCCGTTTGCTTTTAGTACGATTATTTTAACAGACTCATCTTCTGAAGCACTTAAGATTGTTTCGGTTAACTGAGAGACGAGTTCAGGATTTAATGCATTTCTTTTTTCTGGCCTGTTGATAGTAACTGTAGCTACGCGTTCAGAAACGGAGTATAGAACAAGATCTGCTGTCATGCTTACTGGATTTATCGTCTTGATTTTACTGCTCAAATATAGCGAAAGCTATTTAACATTTTAATTGTAGGATCATTCGATATTGGTGATTATTGCCTTTTTGTTCTGAGGCCGCGGTTTAATCAGTTCAGATTTGTTAATGAGGTAGTTAAAGAATTTAATGTTTTTTTCACTACATTCAAAATGACCTTTTTTTAAATGCTGCTGATCAGTGATAAATTGAATGGAAATAACACGATTTTTCTCCAGGTAGGGCAGAACCTGCTTTTTGTAAATTTGGTCTGATCTAAATATATCCGTCAGGATAATTGCCTTTCTACCTTCTATAAATGCAATTGCATGACGATTCTTAATCGTATAGACAACCAATTTTCTTTGCCCCATCGCATTCAAGTCTTGATAACTGCTAATAGTAGCTAACAAAGCTATTAAGCCCAAGCCTATCATTAAAAGTCTTTTATTATAGTGCAAAAACGCAACAATAAGCGCTGCCAGACCTAAGGAAAGAAGTAATAGTTCTGTCTTGTCGATCCAAATACCCTGCATCGTGCTAAATGGAAGCCCTGCAATAAAAGATAGCGTGCTATTTGTTAAAGTAATAAGCCACTCAAACAAAGGCATTAAAAAATCTAATCTAAAAAGCAAGATGAGTATTCCCAGGTACATCAGAGCAGAGAGTGGAATCATAACAATCAGATTTGCAAATAAAAAGTAAATGGGAAATTGGTGAAAATAATAGATACTCAATGGATAGGTTGCCAGTTGTGCAGCTATGGATATGCTCGCCGCATTCCATAACATACTAAATAAACGATTCTTAGTGTACCACCAACCAGATATCACTCGGTTTAGGGACACCAGTCCAAGAACGGCAAGGAAAGAAAGTTGAAAACCTATATCCATAACCATATTTGGAGTTACAATTAGCATAAGCAAAGCAGTAAAAGCCAGAATATTATAATTGCCAGAAGTTTTATTGAATGCTTTTCCGATAATAAATACCGATAACATAATCGCCGATCTTAGCACAGAGGGAGATAAGCCGGTTAAAACAGTGTAAAACCAAACTAATGCAAAAATTAGAACATACTTTATTGCGCGGAAATGCCTCCTTTTACTGATCAGATCTAATAGTGAATTTAGTAGTAAATAAATTAGGCCAACATGCATTCCTGAAACAGAAAGCGCGTGGATTGTACCAGTTTTTGCATAAACTGTCAATAATTCTGGATCCAAATCGGCACGATACCCTAATATTAAAGCACCTGCGAATGCAGTTGCATCTGTAGATTTTAAGTGTTTTTTTAAAAATTCAAGCTGTTTAATTCGCAGTTGTTGAGCAAATTTGATCAGCGGATTGCCATTATTTCCATTAAGCCTTGTAACTTCTCCCTGTTTAAAAAATGCCTGATGATAGATGCCTTGATCAGCAAGCCAGGACTTATAGTCGAAAGCACCTGGGTTCAAGCTTTGCTGTATTTCTTTGTACCTAGCCGGCACGATCAGCTGATCCCCATAACTAATATTTGGATGTTCTTTTACATTTATAAGGATGGCAATATTTAGCTTTCCCGAAGCTGAATTAGACTGTTTAACATCAAATGTTTGTAATACCCTTGTTTTTAGGCGTAGAATTTTTCCGCTAATTTCTGGTTCGTCGGTTACCTGCACCTTTAGGTATTTATGGGTGGACTGCGCAAAAAATCCTACTTTATACCTTTCATTAGATGCCATTACATTCCAACTGCCCAGTAAACAGACCTGCAATTGTATCAAAATACCCAGAAGCATTTTATTTCGGTACAATTTCAATTTCTTGTAAGAAATATTCGAAAAGATTAATGCGCAGAAAAGCAAGCTACAGCAGATGACTACTATTGGGAAAATTTTAACAGGAGCCGCGTAAAAAGTAATTATACCAATTAAGTATGGAGCCAGTATTTTTACGAAAAACTGTTCAGAACTGGTAGCGGAGCTGAAACCTGACATCTGATTTTATATTACCGTTTATTTCATCTAAACCAGACCCTATTACCTGCTGATCTTTATAGATGTAGGCAGCATACCTTGCCCATATATTCATCGATCTATTTAATTGGTATCTAACATTAACATAGGTTCTTACACCAGTATTAAAATAAAGCCCAGAAGTAGAAGCATATAGCACGTCATCTTCATAAGCATATATCCTGCTATTATAAGAAGGAGAAGAGTACCATGCGAGCCGTAGGTTTCCAGAGATCGGGGAACCCATGCGCTTAAAGTTCATGTCACTATAGATCAACTTACCAGTTTCATACGGGGCATTACCTTTTTTATAACCCGCAAGCTCCATTCTTTGTTGCCAGCTTATGGTGGAAGACAATTTCCAATCGCAACCAAGCCTCAAACCTTGTTTAATTACCTTTCTCAAACCAGGAGTTGTATCCCCAGCATCGGGATTCTGACTTTTCACTTCCTGTTTTACTCTGAAAATCATTTTCCATGTCTTGGTTGGACTATAGACAGCTTGAAAAAGTGCTTCATGCCCAACAGATGCGGAGTCAACCCGATATTTTAGCCATGGAAATTTAAATACATCAATATAAAATGAGTAGGTGAACTGCTTTTTAGGGGAGAAATTTAAACCCGCATAAAAGCCTTTCTCATTTGCGATCTCTGTATTTTCCCCAATGCCACTACTAAAAAAATTATGGTAGTCCTTTTGGTAATCCCTATAAAGAAACGCAGCCGATAATTTTGGTGAAATACTAATTAGTAATCCATTTACCATCGCTCCTCCAGATCCAATACTTTGTGCAATTTCTCCGTAACTGTAAATATTTTTATAGGTTAAACTATAGTGAAAGCCAGTATTTACTAAAGTTTTACCTGTAAAGCTATAGCGGTTATATAGTGCGTTTCCTGTAACGAAATCATGCTGATAATCTGAGTTATAAGCAATAATTCCCATATTTAGAGCTGCAGTTGAATATTGCATCACTGCTCCATAGGCTGTTTGTTCTACGCTATTTTTATTATTTATTTCAGTTTTGCTGCGGTGCAAACCTGTAATGTTGAGTGTTTGTAGCGTGTAACTACTGTCAGATTGCATCTTTAAACTAGCATCACGTTTTCTGGAAGAAATAAAAGTAGTAAGCAATAGATGATGTCCCAGATCAAATGTTCCTGCAATTCCCCTAAAAAATGAGCTTTCATTTGCTGATGAATAGGGTCTCAATCCCAAGTCACGTGCAGCTACTCCTGTTACATCCGGACCTTTTCCAAACGAAAAACCTGACCATAAAGTTAATCCCTGCCCAAACTGTAGGCTATAATCTCCAAGTACTAGTCTCTTAACCCTGCCTACATCATTTAGCGCAATATTTGCCGTTAGGTGGTCGGCTAGGTTTGGTTTGCTAACCATGTACTCCCCGGCATCTTTTTCCATAAGCAATCCAGCCGTAACTGTTTTTTTGAAATTATATCGATACCTAAGTAAAAGTTTGTCTTTACTGCCCAGATATCTACTTCCGGGCAAATCTCTAAAGCCTTTTTGAGTATGCAAGATTTGGCCATACCTAAGCAGAAAATCATTTTCCCCAGTATTTAGCAAAGAATGACGGTCTACTTTTTTTAATGGATTTGCCAAACCAACTTTGGTAAACTTTCTAAGTCTCTCTATCGCAATAAGGTCCAGGCCATTAATCCCTTGCAACTCTAACAGATCAATTAATTTTCCATTGATTCTAATGTGGTTTAACAAACTATTGATCTGAAGAGGGGATAAGAAGTAAAGTTCCTTTAGCTGCTTTTCTGTTGCCTTATTCAAATCCAGCGGATCTGTAGTATATAAATTTAACCGTTCCGTAAGCTCAATTAGATCAACCTCTTCCGGCAGGTTTTCTGTCAAATTTTCAATTAGATCTCTAATAAAAGTATCTTCCTGGGCAACTGTAGAAAAATTGAATAATATTAACAATAAAATAATTGGTAAATATCTGTATGGCACCATGCGCCAAAACAGGTTGGTTTTAATTTAAAAAGCCAACATTTTATCTGTCTCTTTTTTAAAAATTATTTGTTACCAAGAAATAAACGATTCGACAGGCATTGGTGTAAAGAAGAGCTCCACTCCTTTTATGCCCGTATAATTCACCCGGTCGTTAGCGGCTGATTCTAGAATTAAGAGACCTATCTTTCCAGAATCCAATACATCTTGCTGTAGCCTAACTATCCCGTCAAATCTCCCATAGGGGTATTGTAGGACTGAAAGCACCTTTACAGGTGCTTTGGAGGGGAAAAGGGTACCTTTAGTGCTACAAGATACCTAGTAGCCTGCACCAAGCGTGCACCAAGCGATGTAGGTGCTTGTTGTTTTTGGTGTATATGTCACGTCCTGAATTAACTATACACCCATTGATTGATTGTCCTGGATTAACTATACACCTGGTGTGTAGAATCCTGAAATAACTATACGTTCCG